>NZ_SNTY01000025.1 GCF_004377485.1 Alkanindiges illinoisensis | reverse complement strand
GAGCCGTTCGAGACTAGGACGTTGATAGGTTGGGTGTGGAAGCGCAGTGATGTGTGAAGCTAACCAATACTAATTGCTCGTGAGGCTTGACTATACAACACCTAAAACGTTGTAGAACCTTAAAACCTTATGCTTGATTCAAGGCACTAGTGACAAACATCAGACTCAGTTGATTCATGACCAAATCTTAAAGCTAGTCTTTAAGTACAGCATTGGGTACTTTGACCAAAGAGTTAAAGACCAACCAGTTGTGCTGGCGACCATAGCACGTGTGAACCACCTGATCCCTTCCCGAACTCAGAAGTGAAACCACGTTGCGCCAATGGTAGTGTGGCATTCGCCATGTGAGAGTAGGGCATCGCCAGCTCATTATTCCTAAGGGGATCAGTTCAATACTGATCCCCTTTTTTATTGGGCTGCCGAAAGAAAAATGCTTAGCATTAATAAATCTTAAGTTTACGGATAGCGATAAAAAAGCCTGCTTAATAATAGGCAGGCTTTTTAAGAAACCAGAATAGTCTAAAAACGATGCTTAAGCCTGAAATTGATTGGCATCAAAAGCATTGGCCTGAATTTGTACCAGCTTACGGTTGCCCTGTTCACCATTCATGCGCCAGTGGCCAATCTTGATATTATCCACTAAAGCAATATCGCCTTTTTGCCAGTTCATCAAATAAGCCTTGTTGAAGATGCTATCAAAAAGCTGGCGCTGTTCGGTTGTGCTCCACTCTACGCTATGGCCTTTGGCATCACATAATTCCCAGGTTAGGTTCATCCCATCAGCAGTTGAATCTTTATTGATATCTCCTCGATTTGGAAAAGCTTGAACTGCTGCTGCATGCGAAATTTCATTGGTATTTTTAGCAAAAGCCCAAGGCTGAATACAAAGCTCGCCAGTTTCAGGAACGCGGCAAACTGCTGGACAAGGCGCCAAAGCCAAGTGTGCTTTGCCATCTGGGCGAACCAGCATGGTAAATGGGCTGCGTTTCAGTAGGATTTTATCCAATAGTCCGACTTTTCGCTGTGAAATATAATAAAAACGATTCCATGCTTTATTGTATTTTTCCTGCATCTTACCGGGTAATTCCCGATAAACCTGGCCCAAATCGACCATACCAGTTTCCGCTAGATACGGCGCAGGCTCAAAACAGCAGAGTGCCAAATAGCGCGAGCGTTCAGAGCGTACCCCACCTTCCACATGAGGCCCTTGGATTGATGACTCAACCGGGCCAAGTTGTACCGTATTTTTGTCCAGATAGCGCCGATAGTCGCCAGATCCCAATAAGCCTTCACTATATTTACGCAGCCAGCTGGCAATAAAAGCAGGCATATTATTATTGTTAAATGAGTTCCATGGTTCTAAACCTAATCCCTGTGTAACTAGCTGATGAAATTCTTCAGTGCTGCATGGGGTAAACCCACGAAATAACAGCACACCACGCTGGGCGATTTTTTCAATAAAATAATGGCGGTTAGCCTGCAAGATATGAATTAGGGTGGCTGTACTACAGGATGTTTTAGGGCTAAACACTGTAATAAAATCGTGGCTGTCAGTGCTATCGAGCTGATCGAGTGTTGGATTAAAAGCAGCAGTCATGTTGATATCTCATCAAGCTTTAAAGTGGGCGTTACCTTTTCAGGCAGGGCAGTGTTCAGGTTGGCTAAGTAGCGCTGGATAAATGTTTCAATCAGGGTGGGTTGCAAGGCCGGCACATTATAGGAAAAGGTAAGTTGTACCCTTCCTGCAAATGTAGTGGTTGCCAGGCAAATCAACGGCTTATCCAGATAATTCAGGCTAGGTAGGTTGATAAAGCGCTGTAGGGTGAGTTCACCATACTGCTGTTGATAATTCACCCGTCCCATATTGGTAAAGTGAACACTATTGCGCGAATTCTTGTTAATAATCTCAAGCAATTGCTGCGGCTGTTTTTTAAGCGACATGATCAGGCGGCGAAGCCATAAGCCAAAAGCAATGTGTTCACGTGACAGCTTCTGCTTAAAGTCCTCATTGACCAGTTGGCTAATGTGCCAGATATCGGCTGCTGGCGTTACCTGAAACATTCCGTCAATGGCTGAGGCAAAATAACCTACTTCCTGATGACAGGGTTGTTTAAGCTTGGGTAAGACACTAATGGCGGTACTCAGCAGAATGGGCTTGCTGTCGGAGTCATTAATAAACTCGGCAGCCGTTAACAATAGGGCACTGCTTAGCAAGCCATGCATGCTGCTTTGTTTTGTCTTGCAGGCACTCACTAGTTTTTGGGTGAGCGCTGCGTCCAGCCAGTGTTCCTGAAAACGGGTTTGAGTTTTTTGAACTGTATTTACAGGTGGAACAGAAAATTGTGCCACAGCCTGCGGACGTAACAGTTTGCCAATGGTCTTCAGGTTATGACGAATAGAATGCCATAAACTGCCCTCTTCCAACAGCTCATCATAGGGTGGCAATGGTGCACGCGGTTGCAAATAAGTGGGAGAACCTGAATAGCAATGCAGGATTTCACTAATCATGGTGTCTACTGACAAGCCATCCATCAGGGCATGATTAAACGAAAATAGGAGCTCTGAGGTATGGTGACCATGCACCAGCACAAAATGGCATAAAGGCTTGGCAATCTGGTTAATAAACTGATTCACCCGCTGTTCTGCCACACTGTGCCAATGCTGATCTGACTCGCGCTTAATACGAATAAGAGGAATGTCCACCACTTGTGGAAAATGAAAACTGGGTGGTGACTGCTCAATAACTTGGGCGCGCAGCATGGGGAAAATATAGCTAACATGCCGAATGGCCTGTTGTAGTCTGAACGGATCGATTGATCCATCAATCTGGGCAATCACTACCCCAGTATTGGATGCAGCCTGACTCATTCGCCACCATAACAGTTCTCCTGAACCCAGTGGACGATTGGCAAATGCAGGTGCTGACGCTAAAAATGTCATGGTGAAGTCTCAATCTGTTATCTGCCATACCGGCAATTTTTGTTGTTTTTAGGTTATCATATCGCCAATATGATAACAAGATCAGACCTCGAGGCTGGTCTTTTGACAGAAAAATGATTTAAAAATTTTTAAGATTCAATCGCCTGTGAATCCATAATTCATGCTTTCCTGTTTTTACCACTGAGTGATAAATATATTGTGATTTATCAGGCAACCCATGGCATAAAAACTCATTGTTGAATCCCTTAAAGTGCGCTATATATTTTTTAACCAGTTTTAAAATAAATAAGCTGGCCAGATGAAGGTTGTTTAAGCACAAGCGTTTCACTGTAACCGCTATTAAAAGAATAATGACGATAACAACAGTGAAATACTGACAAAGAAACACGAGAGGTGGGTGATGAACTGGTATCTCAAAGTGGTTAAGGATAATTACGCCAACTTTAAGGGCAGAGCCAGACGGCATGAATACTGGATGTTTGCCTTTATTAACTTAATGATTGCAGTGCTACTGAGCATTATTGATGCAGTGGTCTTTGGCCCGGGAAATTTCATGCTAAGCAGCTTGTATATGCTGGTAGTACTCATTCCGGGTATTGCGGTAGCTGTACGGCGCCTGCATGGCACTGGTCGTAGTGGCTGGTGGATGCTGTTGGCATTGATTCCAGTGATCGGGGTGGTGGCTTTAATTGTGATGATGTGTGTAGATAGCACGCCTGCACCCAATCGCTACGGCGCAAGCCCTAAACGTGTAGGCAATCATATGCAGCCACTGCATCCTTAAAGTCTCAATAGCTGATAAATACGCTTTAAGGATAGGCTGGCAGAAAAAAATAAGGTGAAACGTCATTGTTTCACCTTAAGGATGCTGACTATTGCCGAAATGCTATCACTTAGCGTCGTGCCTGCTGATAAAGTGGCATGACTTTGGGCAACAGCGTTTGAATAGTACGAATACGGGTTTGTGAACCAGGGTGGGTACTTAAAAACTGGGGCGGCTCACCCTGACTGGCGGCTGACATTTTGTTCCACAAGGTAACTGCAGCCTGTGGGTTGTAGCCTGCCCGTGCCATCAGCTCAAGACCCAAAGAGTCGGCTTCACTTTCCTGACTACGGCTAAAAGGCAGGTCAAGACCAAGCTGGGTGGCCATACCCGCAAGCTGGGTTTGTCCCTCAGTCAGGCCGACTGCTGATGCCAGTACACTTAGGCCAAGCTGGGTGGCACTGCTACGCGAAGCACGCTCACGGCCATGTTCACGCAAGGCATGTGCCATTTCATGGCCCATGATTGCTGCAATTTCATCATCGGTTAGTTTCAGGCGGTCAATGATGCCGGTATAGAACATGACCTTACCACCGGGTGCACAATAGGCATTCAGTTCATTGCTTTTGATGGTATTAACCTGCCAGTTCCAGGTGCGTGCATCTGGCCGGTAGACATTAACTTGCGGGATTAAGCGATTGGCAATGCGCTGTACCCGCTGTAACTGGGCAGGATTAGGATTTAATACCCCTTTTTGTCGTGCTTCGGTCAGTACTTGCTGATATCCCTGTGCAGCAGTCTGGTTAATTTCATCACTTGAAACCAGTAACAGCTGGCGACGGTCAACGCCGGTGGCACTATTCATAGTGGAACTGGCACAACCAGACAGGGCAATGGCGGTCGATAAACTAACTAAGGCTAAAATACGCACGGAAGAATCCTCTACAATAGGCTATTTTTAGTGTGAGCTGGCAGGCTGCTGGTAAAACGCATGATAGTTGGATCTGTTTTTAGCCAGGATACTGACCAGATTGCTGTTTTAAATCTTGGGTTTAACATAAAACCAAATCAGTACAGGATTCCATAGGGTTTTTGTAGGTAAATCACAAATTCTTTTTAAAATAGATGAATTACTGATGATTTTGAGTATAAAAACGCCATTCGTAGTGAAAAAATCTGAAAATGCTTGACTCAGCTTTATTACAGGTTAAGATAGCGGCCTACGCGGGAATAGCTCAGTTGGTAGAGCACAACCTTGCCAAGGTTGGGGTCGCGAGTTCGAGTCTCGTTTCCCGCTCCAGATTTTATGTGGTACCAAAATTCCACAGCTAAAGGCCAGACGATGTTCTGGCCTTTTTGTATTGTTTTTTGCACTTTATGCTGATGGTTATTGTTCTAAACTCAAGTGAATTTACTGGAATTTAACTTGTGTTTAGCCCGTGGGTTTTTTACCATTTGCATGTTTGATCACTCATGTTTAATCACCCCATCCATTCACTATTTTTATCGTGTTAGTGCTTGATGGCGATACAGGATATGTAAAAAAATGACGCAACAGGCAACCTCCATTCATGGCTCAATTGTCGCATTGGTCACGCCAATGCATCACGATGGTAGCGTGGAATGGGACGCGTTGAAGAAGCTCGTCGAGTGGCACATTGAGCAGGGAACACACAGTATTGTCGCGGTCGGAACCACGGGGGAATCCGCCACGCTGGATGTTGAAGAACATGCCCAAGTGATTGAGGCTGTCATTAAGGCAGCAGCAGGCCGTATTCCAATTATTGCAGGCACTGGCGCCAATTCAACCCGTGAAGCCATTGAGCTGACTGAAACGGCCCGCAAACTGGGTGCGGATGCAGCCCTGCTGGTTACACCCTATTATAATAAACCCACGCAGGAAGGCCTGTATCAGCATTACAAGGCAATTGCAGAAGCCGTAGACCTGCCACAGATTTTATATAATGTGCCTGGCCGTACTGGCGTGGACATGCATAATGACACTGTGATTCGTCTTGCCGATGTCGACCACATTGTTGGCATTAAGGATGCCACTGGTGACCTGAATCGTGGCCATGATTTGATTAATCGCCTGAACCAGAAAATTGCTGTGTATTCCGGTGATGATGCTACAGCCTATCGCCTGATATTGCTGGGTGCACAGGGCAATATTTCGGTAACTGCCAATGTGGCGCCAGATGTAATGAGCCAGGTTTGCGAAGCTGCAAAAGCAGGAAATCGTGAAGAAGCTGAACAACTTAATAACAGCATTGCCGTGTTGCATCAGATATTATTCTGTGAATCGAATCCAATTCCGGTAAAATGGGCATTAAGTGATATGGGCCTGATTGGCACCGGAATTCGTCTGCCACTCACTGTTCTGGCAGAGTCTTATCAGCCACAGGTTCATCAGGCATTGCTGGACAGTGGTGTTATTGTGCGCTAACACGCCCTTATTTGAGGATTAACCATGCTGTATCGCGTTGGGCTTGTACTGGGTTTATCACTGCTAACCCTGGCTGTTACTCCGGGCTGTAGCCGCTTTAGCATTGACAATCATTCGCTGGCCTATAAAGAGGCAACTGTATTGCCGCCCTTGCACTTGCCTGCCGGTGAAACCCGTCCAATGACTGCTATTTATCCGGCCCCTGCCATTAGTCCTGCTGCCATGCAATCTGCACCAGACTTTGCCAACAAGAAAGGCAACCGGTTTGAAATGCCTCGTCCGCAAAACAGTGGATTAATCAATTCAGCAAATGCCAATGTGGGTATTGGTGCGCCATCACGTCCTGCATTGGTGACTGATGGCAATGGTTATCCGCTATTAAGGATTGAAGGCGATGCCAACCGGATCTGGGATCTGCTGGCCGCAACCTTAAGCGTGGCCAATATCACGGTGGTTGACCGTAACCAGAGTGCAGGCTGGGTTTCCATTAAGGCCAATAACCAAACTGTTTATTTACGTCTGAACCGTGCCGGTACAATCACCACGATTACCGTGCAGGATGAAAAAAATGCGCTGATTGACAAAAATCTGGCGTCTGATGTGCTTGTTCAACTTAACCAAAATTGGCCGGCCTAACGCGGTAATCTCTTTTAAAAAGGTCCTGTAATGGAAAAGCAATCCTTACTTTATACGGGTAAAGCAAAATCAGTTTATGAAACCGAAGATGCTGATCATTTAATTCTGGTGTTTCGTGACGATACCTCTGCCTTTGACGGTAAAAAAGTGGAGCAACTGGCGCGTAAGGGCAAGGTCAACAACCGCTTCAATGCATTTATCATGCAAAAGTTGCAGGAAGCAGGAATTGAAACCCATTTTGAGAAACTGTTATCCAGCAATGAAGTGCTGGTCAAGCGCTTAAAAATGATTCCGGTTGAATGTGTTATCCGTAATTATGCAGCAGGCAGCCTGTGCCGCCGTTTGGGTATTGAAGAAGGGACAGCACTGACCCCGCCTACCTTTGAGCTGTTCTACAAGGATGATGCGCTGGGTGATCCGATGGTGAATGAGTCACTGTCAGTGACCATGGGCTGGGCCACGGAAGACCAGTTAAAGCAGATGAAGGCACTCACCTATCAGGTAAATGAAGTGCTAAGCAAGCTGTTTGATGCTGGTAACATGCTGCTGGTGGACTTCAAGCTGGAATTTGGTGTGTTCCATGACCGCGTGATTCTGGGTGATGAATTTTCACCGGATGGTTGCCGGCTGTGGGACAAGGACACCAAGAAAAAGCTGGATAAAGACCGTTTCCGTCAGGGTCTTGGCGGTGTGGTTGAAGCGTATGAAGAAGTGTCCCTGCGTCTGGGTGTGGATTTAAGCGATATTGACTAAGTGTGTTTTGCTCAGCATTGTGTCTTGGCAATGAAAATGTCCTGAGTTGTTTAAGTGCTAAAAACCGTAGTTCTCACTGGAACTGCGGTTTTTTTATAAGAAAAACTGACAATATTTATTGTCTAAATCTTGTCAAACTAAACTCGGCAGTTCAATATAACGGCAGTTGACGTTTCAGGAAACAATGATGTCTATCGTAAAAACAATTCGTCGCCAAGTTTCCAAGCAGGTTTCTAATGCAGGTGGCAAGGCCCGTGGCGATGCAGCACGCTTATTGGCGCATCTGCCAGCGCCTATGCAGTTGCGTCTGGCCCGCTTGATGGGTTATCAGTATGAGTATGCGGGTCTTGATCCGCACATTCGCCTGTTGCTGGCATTCCGTCAGCTGGAAGGTGGTGGCAGTCTGGTGACACGCGATGCAGTAAAGAGCCGTCGCCATTTTCGCCGTGAAATGCTATCGATTGCCGGAAAGCCCACAGACGTGGCTCAGGTTAAGAATTTCCAGATTGACGGGCCTGCTAGCAAGTTAAATGTACGCCATTATCTGCCTGAACAGCATCAGGGCGCACCATTGCTGGTGTTTTATCATGGTGGTGGTTTTGTGGTGGGTGATCTGGATACCCATGACGAAGCCTGCCGCTTGCTGTGCCACCATGGCCGCATGCAGGTGCTGAGCATTGATTACCGTCTGGCTCCGGAATATCCGGCACCAGCAGCTTTGGATGATTGCATTGCAGCATTAAAATGGGCCAAAGCCCATGCGGCTGAGCTAGGCGCTGATCCGGCTCGTATTTGTGTGGGCGGTGATAGTGCTGGCGGTAACCTGTCTGCAGTGGTGAGCCAGCAAACCAAAGGAACATCTGATGCACCTGCCGCCCAGCTATTGTTTTATCCGGTGGTTGATCTGGTGAATGAATATCAGTCCCGCAAAACCTTTACCCAAGGCTTGTTCTTAAGTGATCTGGATATTGAAGAAGCCAACTACGCCTATGTGGGACTAAGTGACTTGACGCTACAGGACCCACTGGTGACGCCAATGCTGGGAGAAATGACCAATCTGCCGCCAGCACTAGTGGTGAGTGCTGCCTATGATGTGCTATGTGATGAAGGCGAAGCCTATGCACATCGCATGCGTGAACTGGGCAACCGGGTAATTCTGGATCAGGTAGAAAGTCATGGCCATGGCTTTATTAACCTGACCTATTTGAATCCTTCGGCCAAGCAAACCACTATTCGAATTGCACAGGATTTCCGCGTATTCCTGGACAGTTTGCCTGCCTGATTCTCAAGTTAAAATGACTGACAGGTCAGGGTTGGTTAGACTAAAGTCTAAGCTATTCAACTAGGTTACCTGCTGTACTTTGCGTATCATTGCGCGCTTTAAAATCAGGCTTGGAACAAAATTCTAAGCCTTTTTTATTGCCAATTCTGATGCCGTACAAGAGTCATGATCTGACCTGTTGCGGCCATTAACGCGATAGGTGTGTGGTGAAGCAAAAGCAAAGTGTAACTTCGCTGTTGGCCTGTTTACCGCTGTGGCTGGTCAGTCAGGCTGGGCATGCAGTTGAGGTGCCAATCGATGGGCCGGGCAAGCTGGAGATTGGTGGGGCAATTCGTACCAAATACCAGTATCAGGATTTTGCCCAGACGGACAAAAGCAAGCTGGAGTTTGCCGATAGCAAGCTGGTGATTAATTACCGCTCGCCTACCTGGCTGGCCTATGCGGATTATCGCTGCTACCGCACAGAAGAACTGTGTGACCTGAGCATGCTGGTGGATGCATGGGTGGGCTATCAGCTTGATCCGCAGCAGCAATTAAGCATTGGCATGATGCCAGTTCCTTTTGGCCCGGGTCAGTATTGGGGCAGTACCTATTACGAAGGTACGGCTTATAATCTGGGGCTGGAAGACACGCATAATCCGGGCATCAAATACCAGTACAAGACTCCTAATAACGAGTTATCATTGGGTTTTTACCCGCAGGACGGCGGTAATTATATTGGCCAAAGCAATGATGCCAGCCGTTTTAGCGCCAATCTGGCCCAGGCTAATGACCTTGCCAACGGCACCAATATTGAAGAAAAAAACATGCTGATTGGACGGGTAAGCCATCAGTTTAAGCAAAATGCGCAGCTTAATTATACCGTAGGCGCATCGTACTGGCATTCAACCTTGGAAAACCAGCAAAATGGCCAGTCGGGTGATCGTAATGCCTGGAATGTGTTTAGCAGTAGCAACTGGAAACAGTGGAATACCACACTGGTGGCCGGGCAGCATCGTCTGGACAATCAGGATATGAAACTGCCGAACATCAGCACATTTGGTGCTTTTGACTATAGCTACAATCTGGCCAATGACTATGATTTTTATAGTGCCGAGCTGTCCTATAGTTTTGCCAAGCCGTATGGCAAATTCAGTAATATCAAGCCCTATTTAAACTATAGCGTGATGGACAAGCAGGCAAAAGGTTTTGCCACGTCACAGCGGCTGATTTCCGGTATAGGCTTTAATTATGGGCCAATGGGAATTTTTGCTGAATACATGATTGGCAAAAATGACGCCATGGTGGGTGGCAATGCCAACAGCTATGCGCAGGGCAGCGCCGATGCCGACTGGAAAAAGCTGCTATATATTTCGATTGGTTATTATTTTTAAAGTAAATAAACCAGTAATAAAAAAACACCCCGCTATGATTGCCGGGGTGTTTGTTTATCAGGGCAAAAAATGCGTTTTTGCCCTAGATGGCCTGCACGGCTTAGGAAGGTTTGCTGGCATTGCTGGACAAAATGGATAAGCCGGATTGACCTGCTGGCGTGACCCGAATGATTTCCACTTCAAATACTACATTGCGACCCGCGAGTGGATGGTTAAAGTCAATTTCAGTGATGTCATCATTGACTGATTTCACCACGCCGGGCAGGGTAGACTTGCTTTTGTCCTCAAATTCAATCATTTGATCCACTTGCGGACGCTCGACAAACTTAACGGTATCAAAGGTCTGCACATTGTCCGGGTTCCACGGCCCAAAGGCATCTTCCGGCGGCAGGTGCACCGTACGGCGGTCGCCTGCACGCAGGCCCAGTAGCGCATTTTCAAAACCGGGCAGCAAATTGCCATCGCCAATGGTCAGGCTCACGGGTTCGGTTCGAATCCGGGTATTGTCCAGCTCAATGCCATTTTCCAGCGCCACTGAAAAATGTAATTCAACCTTGCTGCCTTCACCAATCCGGGTATCTTCATTGGGATTAACAAACTGCGAGGTGCCAGCAGGATTATGTGAATCAGTCATGCGTTACTCCTGAACCTTAGGCGTTTCAGCGTTATGGGATGCAGCTTGTGCTGTTGCCTGTTGAATCCGGTACTTTTCCAGAAAAAACGTATCGATAATCAGCAGGATGGTGCCCAGTGTGATGGAACTGTCGGCAATATTAAACGCCGGGAAATGATGGTTCTGGTAATACACATGGATAAAATCCACCACGTAGCCCAAGGTAACCCGGTCAATCAGGTTGCCCAGTGCGCCGCCCAGAATCAGGGCAATTGCCAGTGGCAGCACTTTTAGCCGGGTGGGCATGCGCATGAGCCAGATGGTAAATGCAATGGATACCAGTGCGGCCAGCCCAGTGAAGAAATAACGCTGCCAGCCCCCGGCATCTGACAGGAAACTAAATGCGGCGCCATAGTTATGCAGCAATGTCCAGTTTAAAAAAGGCAATACCGGCACCGGTTCGGCAAACGTGAGCTGGGTACTGGCCAGATGCTTGGTGTACTGGTCCAGCACAATGGACACCACTGCCAGCAATAGCCACCACAGGTTGTGCAAGCGGAATGGATGAGCAGTAGACTGGTGATTAGGCATATTGGCGCTCCTCACCCTGACCGGCCACATTGATAATGCAGCGTCCGCAAATGGTAGAATGCTCGGCGTGACTGCCGACATCCGGTAGCACATGCCAGCAGCGCGCGCACTTGGTGCCTGCTGCTGGAGAAATTTTAACGTGTAAGCCTTCGACCTCGGTGGCCTCGCCCTGATTTTTATCAAATGAATGTAGGTTCACCTGACTGGTAATTAATACAAAGCGCAGCTCATTGCCCAGCTGGTTAAGGATGGGGTATAGCGTGTCATCCGCCCATAGGTCTACCTGAGCCGATAAATTACTGCCTACCAGCTTGGCGTTGCGTGCTGCTTCAATTTGCTTGTTGACCGCTGATTTCACACTCAGCAGTGCCTGCCAGTTCTCGGAACTAATCAAATTGGCCCCGGTGGCTTGTGGCAAGTCATACCATTCGGCAGTAAACACATATTTTTCCGATTGTTCTGGAATCAGTGGCCAGGCTTCCTGTGCAGTAAAGCTCAGGATTGGACTCATCCAGCGCACAAAAGCCTGCACCAGATGATACAGCGCAGTTTGTGCCGAGCGACGTGCATGGGAGTCGGTTTTGGTGGTGTACTGGCGATCTTTGATGATATCCAGATAAAAACCGCCCAGATCATTAATACAGAATCCAGTCAGCTGGCTGCACACCACATGGAAGTTCATGTCGTTATAGGCGGCAATAATGCTGTTTTGCACCTCACTGGCGCGCTGGATAATATATTGATCCAGTGCAATTAATTGATCCATAGGCACCAGATCAGTGCTCGGTTTAAAGCCGTTCAGGTTGGCCAGCAAAAAGCGCAAGGTATTACGAATGCGGCGATAGCTGTCGCTGACCCGGTTAAAGATTTCCTTGCTGGCGGCAATTTCATAGCGGTAATCACTAGATGCCACGTACAGGCGCAGACCATCGGCGCCCAGTTGCTTGATGATGTCTTCCAGCGGAATGTAGTTACCCAGCGATTTGGACAGCTTGCGGCCGTTTTCATCGACAGTAAAGCCATGCGTCAGCACATTTTTAAACGGCGCACGCTGGTTAATGGCAATAGAAGTGAGCAGGGACGACTGAAACCAGCCACGATGCTGGTCAGAACCTTCCAGATACAGGTCGGCGGGTGCCTGTAAATCAGCACGCTGCTCCAGCACGGCATAATGCGTGGTGCCAGAATCAAACCAGACATCCAGCGTGTCCTTAATGGCATTATATTGATCGCTGTCACTACCCAGCAGTGTGGTTTTGTCCAGTTCAAACCAAGCGTCAATGCCGTCTTTTTCAATCAACTGGGCAACCTGTTCAATCAGTTCAATGGTGCGCGGATGCAGTTCATTGGTGTCTTTATGCACAAAAAATGGAATGGGTACGCCCCAGGTACGCTGGCGTGAAATACACCAGTCCGGGCGGCCATCCACCATGGCTTCAATGCGGTTCTTGCCCCAGTCGGGAATCCATTGCACATCCTGAATGGCTGCCATGGCTTGCTCACGCAGACCGCGCTGCTCCATGCTAATAAACCATTGCGGTGTGGCGCGGAAAATAATTGGTGTTTTGTGGCGCCAGCAATGCGGATAGCTGTGCTGGATGGGCTGGTGTGCCATCAGCTTGCCCATGGTTTTCAGGTTATCAATGATTTGCGGATTGGCTTTATAAATATGCTGTCCGGCAAAAATCGGTGCAGTGGGTAAATACACCCCGTTACTGCCAACCGGATTATCCACTGCCAGATTGTATTGCAGGCCCACCTTGTAGTCGTCTACACCATGACCGGGTGCAGTATGCACGGCACCCGTACCACTGGCAGCAGTGACATGCTCACCCAGAATGACCGGCACCTGACGCTCGGCAATTAATGGATGCTGTAGCAGCAGTTTTTCCAGTACAGCGCCTTTAAATTCAGCCAGTACTTGCGGCTGATTTGATGAAAAGCCCAGTTTGTAGCGTTCACAAGCTGAGGCCACCAGTTCGCTAGCCAGAATGAGGGCTTGTTCACCAGTGTCATGGGTGACTTTAACCAGTTGATAGTCAATATCTGGATGCAGCGCGACGGCCTGATTGGCAGGCAGTGTCCACGGTGTTGTCGTCCAGATGACGATATCTGTCGGTACATCAACCGTAACCCCGACGCGCTGGCTTAAATCGGCCAGATCCACCACGCCAAAGCCGACATCAATGGCATCGGATTTTTTATTTTCATATTCGACTTCGGCTTCAGCCAGTGCAGAACCACAGTCCAGACACCAGTTCACCGGCTTTAAACCAGCCTGAACATGCCCTGCTGCAACAATCTTGCCCAGGGCACGGACAATGTCGGCTTCCTGTTTAAAATTCATGGTCAGGTACGGATTATCCCAGTCACCCAGCACACCCAGACGTTCAAAGTCCTTGCGCTGGATCGCCACCTGACTGGCAGCATAGTCGCGGCAGAGCTTGCGAAAGGTTCTGGCATCTACTTTGTCGCCAACCTTGCCTACTTTTTCTTCAACTTTAAGTTCAATGGGCAAACCATGACAATCCCAGCCGGGGACATACGGCGCATCAAAACCGGACAAGATGCGACTTTTGACAATAATGTCTTTGAGTACCTTATTTACGGCATGACCCAAATGAATAGAACCATTGGCATACGGCGGGCCATCATGCAGGATATATTTGGTTTGACCAGCACGTGCTGCACGAATGTGCTGGTACAGGCCATCAGCCTGCCATTCACCCAGCCACTGGGCTTCACGGGTAGCCAGATTGGCCTTCATGGCAAAGGCAGTGTCTGGCAGATTCAGGGTGCTTTTATAATCGACCCCTTCAGTCGTCTGGCTGCTGTCTTTAGTCGGGTTGGTCATCAGTCACATCATCCTTTAGGCCAGCAGGACGACCCACTGGCAATGAAAACAGGTTAAATTATCAGAAAATTCAAAGCGTCAGAAAACTTAAAGCGTCACTGTCAGAATAGTGCTGGCGAAAGGCACGCACGTCATTGACGTCCTGCAAAATGCCAGCCTTGAGCGCTTCCAGTGAGGAATAATTTTTTTCACCATGCAAATAATGCAAAAACGTCACCCGCACCAGCAGGCCATACAGGTTGGCGCTTAAATCCGGGAAATGTACTTCCAGCCGCCATTCCGGTTTTTCCTGTGCAATGGCAGGCCGCGTACCCACATGCGCCGCACCCAGAATACTGTTGGGCTGGTAGCCGGCAATGCCATTTAAACCTGATGGCTGGCCATGGTTTTGCTGTGCCACCCGTTCTGGTAACGACGGCTCATAGATGGTTTGCACATCAGCCACATAAATGCCATGCAGGCAAGGGGTCAGGCGTTTAAGCGCCACATTAATCGTGGGAAAATCAATGGTACGGCCAATCTGGTCGCCATATTGAATTCGCCCGGTAATGCTATACGGCCGACCCAGCAGTTGTGCTGCGGCCTTGAAATCACCCTGTAACAGGCAGTTGCGGATGCGGGTAGAACTGACCCGTTCGCCATGCACCAGTACAGTTTCCAGATTATCAATGGGAAAACCATAAGCACGCAAAAAGTCACTGTCACCAGCACGGTCACAACCAAAGCGGAAATCATCACCCAAGACCAGTGCCTTGCCATTCAGCTGGAATTTCAGCAGGTCGGCAAACTGGCGCGCAGTGAGCGAGCGAAAGGCCTGATCAAAGCGGGCAATCAGCACATAGTCAATGCCCTGAGCACGCAGCAGTTCAATTTTTTCACGCGAGGAGGTAATGCGGGGCGGGGCATCGCTGCCCTTGAAAAATTCCAGCGGCTGCGGTTCAAATAGCATCACCAGTGTTTTGAGACCATCCGCCTGCGCGCGCTGTTTTAGCGTGTGCAGCATTGCCTGATGTCCCAGATGGACACCATCAAAGTTGCCAATGGTAATTGCCGTGGGCGGCAACTGCATATCGGCAGGCAGGGCATGCAAATGAAGCAACTTCATATCACAAATAGGCGGTCGCAATAAAGTCGCCTAGTTTGCCAGAAAATGCGCACTTCGTCCTGCTTTGTTGAAATTTTCAGCATGACAAGGCGCAAAAAACTCGGCTCCAGCGTCTGGATTCTAATTTAAATGGGGAAGTCCGGCAGTCAAATCAAGCGCTGCACGGTTTTTTTCTTCCAGACAAACTGATAAAAACCGGTCTGAATCACACACATCATGGTAAAGGCCAGCGCATAGGCAAACCAGATGCCCTGCAAGCCGTACCAGTGGCTAAACAGCACTGCGCAGGGCAGTTCAACCAGCACAATACAGCCCACGCTAATCAGCATGGGCAGCAGTACTGTTCCACTGGCCCGCATGATGCCGGCAAAAATCGAGCCTGCACCAAACAGTAAAATGCTCCAGAGCACAATGTGTAGCAGTTGCTGACCCAGTTCAATTACGCTAGGATCGGTAATAAACAAGGCCATCAGATGCCGTGAAAACACATAAGCCAGCATGATCAGTACGCCAGTAAAGGCCAGATTCATGATCAGTGCAGTGCGGGTCACACAATTTAGCGCCTCATCCTTGCCGGCACCAATGGCTTGCGCCGCAAAAATCGATCCGGCAATCGCAATGGACATGGCCGGAAACTGCACATAACTCAACACCTGATTGATGGCCCCATAGGCTGCAGTGGCCTGTGCGCCGTAATGATTCACCAGCCCAATGATTACAATGCCAGAAATAGAACTGGTGACCATTTGCAGGGCCGTGGGCAGGCCAAGGCGTAAAATCAGCTTGGTGATGGGCCAGTCAAAGCGGATATGTGCAATCAACTGCGCATCGGGTGCCAGCGGATGCTGCTTATGGCGCATATAAAAAAACAGATACGTTAGCACCACCAAAAAGCCCACAATGGTGGCAATGGCAGGGGCCTGAATACCCATTTGCGGCAGGCCCAGCCAGCCCTTGATTAATGCCGGGGTAGTAATCAGACCGACAATAATGGACAGCACCATGGTAATCATCGGTGTGATGGAATCACCCACGCCACGCATCAGTGAGGTATAGACAATAAAAACAAACAGCAGTGGGCTACCCAGCAGCATCAGGCGTGAATAGTCAGCCGCCAAAGGCATGATTTCCGCGGGCACGCCCAGCAGGTTGAGCGCTGGAATAGTAAAACTGGCCCCAATAATGGCAATTACAATGCCCAGAGTCATCACCAGTGCCAGTGTATTGCCGGTAATTTGCTTGACTTTCTCGACGTCATGCGCGCCCCATGCCTGACCAATCAGCACACTGGCCCCTGCTGCCAAACCAATCACAAAAGACAGCAGGAAAAACAGGATGGGAAAAAACACCGCTACCGCAGCCACCGCATTAACGCCCAGCAACTGACCCACAAAAATCGTGTTAATGGTGCCGGACAGCGATTGCAGGATGTTGGTAATCAGCAGCGGCACCAGAAATAGTAAAAACGGCTTCCAGAGCGTGGACACCGAGGATAAGTGCTGGATGGATAAGGGACGGCTGGGCACGGAATAATTACGCCTAAGATCAGTTTAAAGAGTCACAAAAACTGTTATAACAGGCTGACCCAACCCAAGTCATTACTAAGTCACTATTTTATAAACAACTCGCAGGCTGGCTTAACACAGCACTACAAAACCAAAAAGCTTTGATCAATTTTGCCACAGCATTTTTGATTCAGTATTACAGCATCAAGTGAATCTGCATTTCACCGACCAAAAAGCCCAGCACAGCACCCACAATAATCAGTGACCATTCATCTTCCTTAAAGGCCGGGCGCAACATGCCTTCAAATTCTTCCGGCGTCAGTTGCTGCATACGGGTCACCAGCGTGTTGCGCACATCCATCGCATCTTCGGCATAGGATTCCACATGCTTCATGGTTTCTGGTAATTGCGCCATAATGCGGGTGGCCACCTGTTCCTTGAGGCGCTGGTATTTTTCACCACCCATGGCATACACCACCAGCGGACGCACGATCCCGGCCTGCAAGTCAATTTCCTGTTTCACATGGCGGCTCACCAGTTCAATCACCCGTGCCGAATGGGTGCCGGAAAACAGCTCTTCCATCATGTTGCGCGAGGTCAGCAGTTGCTTGGAAATCAGCGCAGCATAATCAGCAGCCACTTCATTTTGCCGCTTGATAAACAGGCCCTGAATGGTAACGCCCAGAATTTTTTTCGGACGCAGTGGCCGAAACATCATTTGTAGCGCAATCCAGTCACTAAAGAAGCCCACAAAGCCCCCAAAGGCTGGCAGCATCCACGGTTGCTTGAACAGCACCCAGCACACCATCTGGATCACACCAATACCAAAACCAAAGAAAAACCCGGCATTACTAAAAAACTTGAATTCCTGCTTGCCCACTTTTTTAAAGATTTCATTAAGCAGGCGTTTGTCTTTGAGCAGGTTGCTGATGACCATGTGCTTGATGTCAAAATAGTGCGCCACATCTTTTTGCACTTCGGTCATGATGTGTTCCACAATTTCCGGTGCCTTGGCTTGTATCCGCCGAATCAGCCGCTTACGGGCAAATTCCGGCATGCCTTCCCATAAGCCCGGCTGATATTCCTGCGCCACTTCACGGGTAATTTCTGCTGCCGCCGCCATCATCGGCAGTTCAATTTCCTTGGCAATGCGCTTGGGGTCCAGCCGTGCAAAAATTTCCTCAGGGCGGATCAGCTTGCTGGTCATTAGCTCCACGGCTACAGTGGCCATTTTTTCAGCCTTGCGCGGCACAATGCCCTGCCAGCCAATGGGCAGGCCAAACAGCCGGATTCCCTTGAATTCCAGTGGTGCAAACATCATTTGAATGGCAATAACCTTGGTCACATAACCAATAAAGCCACTGATAAAGGGAATGGACAGGTAAAGCCACAAATGCTGGTGAAAGTCAGCAATAATTGACTGGAACATGCAGGTGAATCCTGATTATTGTGCCGTGAAGATGCGCGGATTTTTATTAAAAACAAGCTAAATAGAGCAGGACGACTGACTTGAACATGAATCGCTCATGATTCAGGCGGCATTATCATCGCTTAGGCGCCATTATCATCATTTTAATGAACGCTGTCACACCTTTCTGGTAAAAATGGCGGCGCTACATTGGAATATTTTCAACCAGCGCCCGGATAATTCCCAGAATCAGGCCAATAAATGCACCCACCACCACGCCATTCACGCGAATCATGTGCAAATCACCACCCACTTCGCTTTCAATCTTGGCAATCATCTCGCGTGAATCCCATTCATGAATGCGCTGGCTGATATAGCGAATTACCTTGTCGGCATAATCGGTACTAAAGGTCACCGCCAGTTTTTCGATTTCGCGGTTGAGCACCCGACGCACGTCCTGACTGGTTGTAATGTTTTTGCCCAGCCGGATAATGGCAGTTTTCAGGTTGTGGGCAATGGCGGACTGCTCACTTTGCAGGTCGCCCTTAATGGCATCGCGCAAGATGACAATGGCCCCGGTTAAAAAGTTCACCACCGCCGGGCTGTCCAGCAGGGCATTTTTGGTACTGTTGAGCTGTTGCGCAGCGGCGGATTCCGGGTCACGCAAGGCCAGCATCAGCTGTTGTGATTGCTGTTCCAGCCCAACGCGCAGCGGATGTTCCGGGTTTTCCAGAATTTGCTCTACCTTTTGCATAAAGGCATTAATGATGCGGCGCTGCACATCAATGCCTATCAGACCAGCACCCCATGCCAGTGTGCCTACACCCAATTCATTAAACATACGGCTGGCCAGTGCCCGGGCTTTTTCCGGATTGTTTTTTACCCACACATGCGCCGTATCCAGCCCGCGTTGCAGCACATCCTCATGGAAGTCATTTTCCAGTACCGCGCGGATCAGCTCGCTACTGAGTTGATGCATATCGGTATTTTTAGCCCATTGCACAATATTTTTTTGCATGAACTCGCTAATGGTGTCCTGCCCGAAAAAATCCAGAATGCGCGGGGCAGTTTGCTGGAACAAATCGGTAATTTGCTGGGCATTGGCTGGCTGCGCCAGCCAATTACCTGCCATTAAAGTGACATCGGTACGTTGTAACGACTGGCGCACAATGTCCGGCGACAAAAAGTTTTCCTGCACAAAACGGCCCATGGATTCAGCAATGCGGGCCTTGTTGCGCGGAATGATTTCGGTATGTTCACGCAGCAGGCGCGGCAGGGGCATCTTGCCAAACGGATTGCGGAACAGCACGGTAATGGCATACCAGTCGGCAAGCCCGCCCACCACACCGGCTTCGGCAGCCAGCATGAGAATATGCAGCAGCCAGGCATAATCCGGTAAAAACTTCACCAGAATCAGCAAAATAATCCAGCAGCTTGCAGCAATGATCAGAGCCATCTGGGCCAGTGCACGGCTGCGGGCAAGCTGGGGAACGGCATGGCTGGTTTCGGACATGACAGGGCTTCACCACACAAATTCTGGAGGGTTGATTTTAGTTATAGAGGAACAGCGTTTCCTTGGCAACATGCAAATTCTTTTTAGAATAATTGGTCAGATAATAACGCTAATAGGCAGGCTCAAGCAGTCATTATTAAAGAAGCCGCACGCCATTGGCCGTTTTCAAACAGCCATTTTTCTTCAATACTGATTTGAATGGACGTTGAATAAACTATTCCTGTCACACGGTATTCTGTAGCACTGAGCTGATGAAATTGCAGGTCTTTTTCCAGTAAGCGTTCCGGTTGCCATTTGCCTCGCTTGACTAAATTTTTAATCTGCTGGTAGCGCAAATCATTGTTAGCCATACGATTGTTTTCCTGAACAAAAAACTCATCAGTTTCCAGCATCTCAAGCAATGCATGGTTGCCTGAATAATAAGCTTCAATCCATTGATTTCGGGTATTTTTAAGTGCTTGCATATTGTGCTCTTTTTTTAATGATAAAAAATTATAAGCTGTTTTAAATCAACTGCATCTACCGATGCAAGCCCTAGGTTACAAGAACAAAATTACAGGCGCCAAATTACAAAACCCAAATTACAAAACCTAAGTTACTGAACCTGGATGAATTAAATGATCAGTTTTATTCCACCAGCCGCGACTGGGCAAAGACAGCTTTAAAGGTGGTGCCTTGCCCGATTTTAGACTGGATGTCCAGATAGCCTTCATGCTGCGCCAGCACGTGCTTGACAATCGCCAGCCCCAGTCCTGTGCCACCAGAATCACGGCTGCGCGCGCTATCCACCCGGTAAAAGCGTTCGGTGAGGCGCGGAATATGATAGGCCTCAATACCAATGCCGTTGTCTTCCACATAAAAATAGCCATGCTCCTGATCTGACGACCAGCCAATATGAATGACGCCGCCCTTGGGGGTATATTTAATGGCATTGGTAATCAGGTTGCTAAAGGCACTGGCAATTTCCAGCTTTGATCCCAGCAGGTTGCAATGGCTTTCGATATGCAGGTTCAGGGTATGGCCATAATCGCTATTATAGGCTTGCGCATCATCAAACAATTCATTCAGCAGGGACGCCATATGAATGACCTGATCCTTGTTGGTCAGTTCCTCATTTTCCAGCCGCGACAACAGCAATAAGTCATTAACCAGTGCATTCATGCGCCGGGTTTGCTGCTGCATTTGCTTGAAGGCACGTTGCCAGCGCGCACTGACATCCTGCTGCTCGCCCAGCATTTCCAGATAGCCGCTAATCACCGTTAATGGGGTGCGCAGCTCATGCGACACATTGGCCACAAAGTCCTTGCGCATTTGTTCCAGCCGGTGCAAATGAGTAATATCATAGGCCAGCAGCAAGAATTCATGGTCGCCAAATGGGGTGACTTCACACTGGATAAAATGCTGCGGTTTCACCCAGGAATCCAGCTTGATGCCATTCGGATAGTCATGCAGGTTTTCGAAATAATGGGCAAATTCCGGGTCCCGGATAATATTGAGGACCGGACGCTGCACATCCACGGCTTTTAAGCCCAATACCTGTTCGGCAGCCGGATTCCACCATTCCAGATGCTGCTTGCTGTCAATGAGTACCACGGCATCCTGTAATGCAGAAATTGAGGTTTGTGCGCGGGCAATGGTATTGATCAGTTCGGTTTTGGCCTGTTTTTCCTGACGCTGGTAGCGATACAGCAAATACAGGATTTCACCCAGCACACCAGACAGCTCGGGCGGGTTCTGCTCGGGCTGAAAACGGATCCAGTAATAAATCTGGTAAAACGCACGAAACTGCAAGCCAATAAACAGCACCAGTGCAATCACCAGACAGGGCCACAGCGCATGGCTCAACAAGCCAATCACGGCAGCAATAATCAGCAGAACCAGACACAGCCGCAGGTCTTTCACCAGATCACGCCAGATGGGCAAGGTGTTAGGGGGAAGACGTTGCGGTTGCAGGTTTTTCAGGTTAAAACGCTTGAAATTAAGGCTTTTAAGATTCATGCAGGATGTGTTCTGGCCCTAGGGTATTCGCTTGCTTGTGCAAGGTATTATAAAGATGCATAGCCTATCAGGTGTATTGATCGGTACGGGTAGAAAAACGGTAACCGGTGCCGCGCACGGTTTGAACAAAACGCTCTACGCCATATGGTTCCAGAATCTTGCGCAGGCGGCGGATATGTACGTCAATGGTACGGTCTTCAATATAGACATTGCCGCCCCACACCTGATCCAGCAATTGCGCGCGGGTATAGGCACGCTCAGGATGGGTCATAAAAAATGCCAGCAAACGGTATTCGGTCGGGCCAATATCAATGATTTTTTCCTGATAGCTTACCCGCTGGCTGACCGGGTCCAGCAGCAAATCTTCGGCTTCAATCAGTTTTTCATTGTTCAGTGCATTGCTGCGGCGCAGTACAGCCTTGATGCGTGATACCAGCTCGCGGGTAGAAAAAGGCTTGGTCATGTAGTCATCGGCACCGGCATCCAGACCCTGCACCTTATGGTCTTCCTCGCCACGGGCAGTCAGCATAATCACTGGAATTTCGGCCAGTGTTTCATCACGCTTGAGGCGGCGGCACAAATCCACACCACTGGTGCCGCCGGGCAGCATCCAGTCCAGCAGGATAATGCAGGGACGCTGGTCTACAATCATCTGGTGTGCCTGTTTGGCATCACCGGCCTGCTGACAGCTAAAGTCAGACATTTCCAGTGCGGTGTGAATCATCTCGCGAATTGGTGATTCATCATCCACGATTAAAATATAATCATCTTTCATTGTTATGCCCTTATTGGAATCACCTGTGTTTGATTCCGCTATTGCTAATTTTGCTATGGATCATGCAGCGATTAATAAAGCCTCCTGATGGGTTCAGGGTTTAGGCTTGTGATATGACAGTCCTATTACAAAGGCAAAAGATGACAGTTTTATTGCAAAAGTCGCAATTTGCCTGAAATAAGCCATGTTTTAGCAAAATAAAGCACAGGTATACGTCAATTCCGCAGGGCACAAAGTGGCTGTGGCTTGAATTACTCCTGCGGTTCTTTTTCCATCCACTGCAATATCGATAAATAGGCCACCTGACAGGCTGCCAGTACCTGCGGCAGTGGCTCACGAAAGCCGCCAATCACCCAGCGCATGGCAATGTGAGTGACAAACCCATTTAACCCAGTAGACAATAGCGACAGGTCAGCCTTGGGCACTGGTTTCTTGGGAAACATCAGCATCATAAAGGCCTGAATCATGCGATCAAAACGCGACACGGCTTCATTAATGGTGTTGCCATGCATTTCATGCACTAAAATTGCATCAATAAACAGGATACGGGCCATGCGCGGGTCATCCTGTAGCGATTTGAACAGGGCGGTTAAACCGGCTTCGATCATCAGGCGGGCTTCAGCCCTGCTTTGCATGACAGCCGCCAGAATATTTTGCTGAAGCTGTTCAATCAGGCGCAAATAAATGGTCTTAAATAACTCTTCACTACGCTTGAATGACTCATAAAAATAGCGTTCAGTAAGCTTGGCCTCATTGCACACATCACGCACAGTGACCGAAAAAAAACCTTGTGTACCATACACCTGCAAGCCTGCTTCAATCAGCTTTTCACGCCGCTCATTCTGGCGCTCCTCCAGACTTAAGCCCTTAAAACTGCGGCGCTTGCTGGCACTGCGGCTGCCGGGTTTCTTGCTGGCCGATTTTGCTGGCGTGCCTTTATCTTGATCATCGGGCACAGTGTCTGGCTGGTCCGGTGCATTGGATTGCGCTGTTGGCATGGGAGTCAGGGTATTTTCCGCAACAGGCACAACAGGTGAAGTGCCTTGCGGTTTGGATTGATCATTAGTCATTGTCTTGGTGCTGGTCTCTGGCAACACGAGGTTGAATAGGCAATTCAGCATGCCATATTCTGCCCGCACTGTCATCTTTCTGCCTAAATGCCAGATTCTCTGCGAAAGCATGCTCTTTAAAAAAGCACATTGGCTAAACAGCATTAGAAAAAATACATTCACAGAAAATGTGAGCCAGCCTTTTAGTTAGAGTACAACTCATCCATGACACAAAGTGAAATGAACTTAGCCAGGCATCCATATGTAAAAGCCGCAATTCCCTTGAAATATCCGAAAATCAGATGGGAATTGCGACCAAGTGCTTGATCCGGTCAGGCTTAAACTTTTAGGCTAAAACCAGTCAGGATTGTACCGGCAAATTGGCTTCCTGATTGAGCAGGCTAACAAATTGCCGGGTTGCCCATAAGCCCACCACACTGGTGTGTAATGACGGCGCAAGATAGGGAATGAGCAGGTAAAACGCCTGTTCAGAGTTATCGCGCTCTACCAGTTTTTGCGCCAGATCAGCCAGATCGGCATTTTTACTGTTGAGCGCCTGCTGGATAGTCAGTGTCTGCGATGGGGCAATCTCAACGTGGCGATGCACGGCCCGATAGCGGCGAATGCGTGGCGCCTCAGGGCTGTTGAGCCAGTCACCTGCAATCCAGTCGTAGATAATTTGCTGTTCGGCATTGCTAAATACCCCAAACATGACTGCTTTTTCACCATGAATCAGGTGCCAAAAGCGGCTGTTTTCCGGATTTTCATGGCGCTTGATCCAGCCGGTTTCTTCCAGCACGTCAACAAAGCTGCCAATCTGATCACTATCAGCCAGCCATTCATTAATTGAGCGACCAGCCAGACGGCAATAATTTCCATGGGCAAACTGGCCAACCACTGCCTTATGGCGGAACACATCGGTAATGGCTTCTTTTAAGTCAATTCTTTCAATAATCTGCTCGGTGCTCATGCCCAGATTATTCAGCATATAGCCGCGTCGGATGCGCTGATAAAACTCATCACGCTCCTTAAACAGTGGCAGCATGGCATACACGGCTTCAACTGCCTGCTGGGCATGGCCATTGTGCGCATTATCTACAGTCACATGCAGGCTGAAATAATATGGGTCAATGCCCAGTTCATCCAGCTCATAAGTGGTAATCAGCAAATGCAGCGGCATTTGTTCATAACCCAGATTAAAGCCAATCACTTCCGGCATAAAATCCTGACCCAGCAAGCCCAGCGCCAGCTGAATGCAGCCCTGATGATAATATTCATCCGGCAGGTTGGTAGCCAGTGGAATGCCTTCTTTTGACATCAGTTGCTGATAGAGCAGCACATGGTTTTGCGCGGACAGGCCATTGCCCAGCTCATCCAGATAGGTACGGATCAACTGGTGACAATTGATGTCATGCCATGATTGCAAGGTGCCATACAGCCATGAACCATCCACGCGTTTAGTGGGTTCAACATGCTGTAAAAACAGTAAGGCTTCGCTCTTGTTGGCAAAATAGCGACGTGGCGCGCCCTGCTTGCGCGATTTTAAATATTGCTGGTAGGCATAGCCGGTGCGCTCGGTATGCTGCTGCATCCATTGCGGTAAATCTTCCGGATTTTCCGGCAGGTCGCAATGCTGTTTAGCCACCCAGCCCAGTTGCTGCTGCAAAAAGGCCTTGGCCTGACGGATGGTTGACGCCCCGGGATAAGCCTGTAAAAAATTCTGGTAAAACTGACGATAGGTTTGAGGTTGTGCTGCATCTGCCTGTGGCACGTTGCCGGGCAACTTCCCCAAAAAGAAATGATTCAAAATATTCTTTTGCAAAGCTAGCATCTTGTTGTTCCTACTACAATTCCTGAACATGATTACAGCTTTATTTTTAAAGATAGGGTGTAAAGTTTTGTGGTACAGACTCAGCAATATCAGTGTTGCTGTTACGTTTAATACTCGGCAGCTTGATGGTGCTTAACGGTTTCCCTTTTAAAAATCATGCCTTAACAGGAAAAAAGCAAATGAACCAGATGCAGGCATTACAACATAGTGTCACGGGACTACAACAGGATGTAAGGCAATTTTTACACTGGCTACAAAGCCAGTCTTATGCGTTTACTACCATTAGTCCCACCAGTCATACTGCCTATCTTAAACGCAGTGGCAAAACCCAAGCAGCCAACTTAACCGATGTTTTTGGCTGGTCACTGCCATTTAGATCCAGCCTGCTGCCGGATTTTATTTTTAAATTATTGCTCAACAACCAACTGCTGACCCAAAAGCAAAATTTATGGTGCAGCCAGATTCGGGTATCCAGCCTGAATGGTCATTTGCTGGTACATTCCGCCTATCCCACAGCTGAGGAAAATGCGGTGTTTTTTGGGCCAGACACCTATCGTTTTATTTATGCCCTGCAACATCACCTTAACCAGCATCGGCCTGCCATTACACGAGCCATTGAGCTGTGTAGCGGGGCAGCACCTGCCACCATCAGCTTAGCCCATTATGCTCCTAAAGCCGAGATTTTTGCAGCCGATATTAACCCGCTAGCCCTCACCTATGGTGCCATTAACAGCAGTTTGAATGGCGCTGAACAGGTACAGGCTATACATAGTAATTTGTTACAACAGGTAGAGGGACAGTTTGACCTGATTACCGCCAATCCGCCTTATCTGGTAGACCGGCACCAGCGCTTGTACCGGCATGGCGGTGAGTTGCTGGGTGCTGAACTGGCGCTTAATATTGTGAAGCAATCGTTGCCGCGGCTTAGCCTGCATGGCACATTATTACTCTATACCGGTGTGGTTATTGCGCATGGCAAGGATTTGTTACAACAGGCTGTGCAGCAGCATCTGGCAGAGTTTGGTGTACAGTTTTCCTTTAATTATCAGCTCATTGACCCCGATATTTTTGCTGACGAACTCAATGAACAGGATTATCCGGGTGCGGAACGAATTGCAGCCGTGGTCCTAACTATTAGTCGCAATACTTGAGCAGAATGGATGCGCTAAAAAGCAGCTTGCGCTTGAGCAATTCTTGTCCATAACGGGATGACTGCTAAAACTGATGCCGACATTACAGGTTTTGAAAATTTCTGCCATCGACAGCCCGCAGCAATCCATTACCCTTGCAGGTTATTAGCGCATAATATTTATTGACAATAGATATTGTCAAAATTATAGTGCTTAACCATCTAGCAGGTTTTCTTCGACACCGTGTACGGTTTAACCAGGAAAGTTCAGTATGAAAGATTTTAACAATAAAGTGGCAGCCATTACTGGCGCAGGTTCAGGGATTGGTCAGCAGCTTGCCATCTTACTGGCCAAACAGGGCGCACATCTGTCCTTGAGCGATATCAACGAGCAGGGACTGGCCAAAACCGTTGAGCTGGTCAGCAGCTACCCGGTTAAAGTCACCACGACCAAGCTGGACGTATCCAGCCGTGACGGGATCAAGGCCTGGGCTGAACAAACGGTACAGGATCATGGCAAGGTAAACCTGATTTTTAACAATGCTGGCGTTGCGCTGGGCAGTACTGTTGAAGGCATGAGTTATGAAGAACTGGAATGGCTGATGGGCATTAACTTCTGGGGTGTGGTGTATGGCACCAAAGAGTTTTTACCCCATCTGAAAGCCAGCGGTGACGGCCACATCATTAATATTTCCAGCCTGTTTGGCTTGACTGCCCAGCCAACCCAAAGCGCCTACAATGCCAGTAAATTTGCCGTACGTGGCTTTACCGAAGCCTTGCGTCAGGAACTGGACATCCAGAATAATGGCGTGAGTGCTACCTGTGTGCATCCGGGTGGTATCCGTACCAACATTGCCAATGCTGCACGCATGAATGACAGTATCCGTAGTCTGGGCATGAACCCTGAAAAAGCTGGCAAGCAGTTTAACAAGCTGCTGCGTACGCCGCCTGAAGAAGCAGCACGCCAGATTTTGGAAGCCGTGCGTCACAATGACCGTCGTTTGCTGATTGGTAATGATGCCAAGGTACTGGAACTGATCCAGCGTATCATGCCAGCCGGCTATCAAAAGGTAGTGGCATTTGGAAC
Organism: Alkanindiges illinoisensis; assembly: GCF_004377485.1. Taxonomy (GTDB): domain Bacteria; phylum Pseudomonadota; class Gammaproteobacteria; order Pseudomonadales; family Moraxellaceae; genus Alkanindiges; species Alkanindiges illinoisensis_A. Next base: position 177,288 of record NZ_SNTY01000025.1, on the reverse strand, counting down.
CAAGCTGCAACAGCGTGGTGCCAAGTAAGGCTTGAATTAGCAAAGTTTGAACCAGCTTTAAAATACAGCGAATACTGGTTGAAGCAATGCTAAACCAGTGTGTAAATAAAAAAGGCAGCATCGCTTAATATGCTGCCTTTTTACCTTAACACTCATGCGCGGTAACAGCCACAGAAGCCTTGTTAAACCAGTTTTCTAAGACCAAATGCCAATGTTGAGCGGGCAGTGTTGTCACTAAAATCATATTTTTATTAGCCAGCAGGATAAAAACTGGTCGTAACTGTTAAGTTTTGCTCAAACAGCTCAAAAAAAATTAAATTAAAGTAAAAAATTAAGTAATTGAGCATTTAAACTATTGTCACAGGTAATTTATGAGTTGAATATATATTCGCTTTTTGCTTGATATACTTCTTCAAGTAATAAAGGGAAAAGATCAATGAAATTGATCTGATTTCAAGTGCTTGAATATTAGTGATGTGGGGAATCAAGCCAATTCATCAAGAGTGAGTCATTCAACATGGCAGTGACTGAAACGACTGCTGATGTAGATACTTGCTGACTGGAATAACTACTGATTTGAATAACTAGGGAGGGTTATTGTTATGCGCAAGCAGCCACAGCAAAAACGAGCCAGAGAGCTGGTCAACCGAATTTTAAAAGCCACTGAAAACTATATTGGCTTGCATGGGCTGGAAGATTTAACCACCCCTAAAATTTCTGAACATTCTGGCATTAGTGTTGGGTCTATTTACCAGTACTTCAGCAATAAGCAGGAAATTATTGAAAGCCTGCTGGAATATAAAAGCCACGAGCTGGGACAGGATTTTAAGCAGTTTGTGCTGTGTCATAGTTTTCCGGATTTAAAAAGCATGATTACGGCCAGTATTGATTTTGGCTTCGAACAGCTCCAGGCCAACAATGGCTATTACCTTGAAATTCTGCGTCACTGGCACAGCTTAAATGGGCAAAAATCCATTCAAATCCTGCAAACGCATTTTTCAGAACTATGCATGTACATTCTAGGCAAGTTTTATACCGGACAAAATCCGGAACGTCTGGAGCTTAAGGTGTTTATTGTGGTCAACAGCACTATCCAAACCATCATGAGCTATTGTTCGCAGGGCATCAATAAATATAGTGAGCAGGATATCAAGCAGGAACTGACCGAGATGATTACAGGTTATCTGGAAAAATAAAAAAGCTGACTAAAACACAGCCAGCTTTTTAAATATGGTAGTACGTGGATTGATTTACTTGCGTTGTTCGACCACCAGTGAATCAATTCCACTGTTTTGCAGCAGGCTTTGGGCATTCAAGGCTTCAGCGCGGTTAGCAAATGGCCCGGAAACAACCCGGAACCAGGTTGAACCATCGGCCAGCGTGCTTTGGCGCACATCGGCAGGCAAGCCTACTAGCAAGATTTCAGCGCGTCGTGCGTCAGCATCATCCGGATTCTGGTAACTGTTCACTTGCAGAATATATTGTGGCAGGGTAGCCGTAGTAATTTCTACCGGGTCGCTATTATCCGCATTAACATCATCTGGGACAGTGGGTTCAACAGCAGGCGTGCTTGGGGTTGCAACAATAATATTGTCCGCCGCGTTGTTGGGATTGGCAGGTACGGCTTCATCCGGCACAGGCGTCACTTGTTGTTTGGGCAGCAAGTCGTAGAACTGGTAGTCCTTGTTAGTTTCATCCGCACTGGATTCGGCCGATGTTGGCTGGGTCGCGTCAATCGGCCGATTGGCAGGACGCCACGGTTGCCACAAATACAGCAGCACCATAATAAACAGCCCCAACAGCATGCCAAAAATCATCCATAACCATCCGGGGATCAATTTCTGGTTGCTGGGTTCTTTAACCGGTGGACGCTGGGTCGCGCCCCGTGGAGCTTTGCCAAACACAGTCTATTCCTCAATGAACAACTATTTTTCTAACCCACAATCGGGATTTCTGGTCTTGCGGCAAGGTGAAGCAGTGCTTCAGTGTTCTTGCCGTGTTACATGGCTATTTCAGGCATAGCCTTCGGTCTTGCGACCTGAGGAATATATTCCGTAAGAGCGATGTTTTGCTTACATGGTCTCAGGTGCGGAGACGCCCAATAAAGATAACCCATTTTTAAGCACTTGTTGTACGCAATATGCTAATAACAGACGAGCTTTAGCCAATTCAGGCTGTTCTGCAAAAATCTTGATAATCGGGTGGGTGTCATACCAGCCATGTAACTGTCCGGCCAGCTCTTTTAAGTAATTGCCCAGTTGATGCGGTTCATACTGCTGGGCAGCACGTGCCAGTACATCAGGATAAGCCGCCAGCTTGGTAATTAGTTCACTTTCTGCCTCACTGGTGAGCTGAGCTTTATGTGCATTTAATTCTTCAAAGCGAATTTCACCGAGCTGGCTGCTAAAGTTATTAAACAGCCTGCAAATTCGCGCATGCGCATACTGGATGTAGTACACCGCATTGTCCTTGCTTTGCGACACGGCAAGATCAAGGTCAAAATCAATATGCTGCTCACTTTTGCGCATCACATAATAAAAACGTGCCGCATCGTTGCCAACTTCTTCACGCAATTCACGCAAGCTGACAAACTGGCCAGAACGCGACGACATTTGCACCATTTCACTACCACGCCACAGGCTGACAAACTGCACCAGCAATACGGTGAGTTTTTTGGAGTCAAAACCCAGTGCATCAATGGCCGCTTTAACCCGGCTGATATAACCGTGGTGGTCAGAACCCCAGATATTAATCACTTCATCAAAGCCACGCTGGAACTTGTTTAAATGGTAAGCAATGTCAGCAGCAAAATAAGTGGTCTGGCCATTGGCACGCTTGACCACCCGGTCTTTTTCGTCGCCAAAATTGGTGGATTTAAACCAGATATTGCCGTCTTTCTCGTACAAAAAGCCGTTTTGATCCAGGACTTCCAAGGCTTCGGTGATTTTGTCCTTTAGGGTGGCTTCGCTAAACCACTGGTCAAAGGTCACGCCAAAATCAGCCAGGTCATCCTTGATATCATCCAGAATTACCTGCAATGCAGTTTGGTGAAACAGCCGATAATTCTCTGCACCCAGCAATTGCTGTGCGTTATGGATCAGGCCATCAATATGTCTTTCCTTGTCGCCGGACAACAGTACCTTGTTGCCATCTTTGTCCAGTTCCGCAGCATACACGGCATCGCTGGGCACATTGGCAAACACCGCATCTACTGGGCGGTTAAACTGGTTGCCATACTGATCAAAAATTTTCTGGGCAATATCCTCGGTCACATATGCGCCACGATAGCCATTGGAAGGAAACGTCAGGCTTTGCCCGCACAATTCCAGATAGCGCAAAAAGGTACTGGTGGCCAGAATATCCATCTGGCGACCGGCATCATTGACATAATATTCGCGCTGTACCGTCCAGCCAATTGCTTCCAGCAGGTTAGCCACCGTCATGCCATAAGCAGCACCCCGGCCATGTCCCACATGCAGGCTGCTGGTCGGGTTGGCAGACACAAATTCAACCTGTGCTTTTTTGCCATTAAACTGCTGGCTGCGGCCAAACTGGCTGGTTTGCGCAATAATTTGATCCAGTACGGCAAAGCGCTGGTCATCATTTAAAAAGAAATTAATAAAACCGGGGCCTGCAATTTCAGCCTTGCTGATCACATCCACCTGTGGCAGGGCAGCCAGTATTTTTTCGGCCAGATCGCGTGGCTTTTGTCCGGCTGCCTTGGCGGCCATCATGGCAATATTGGAGGCAAAATCACCATGACTACGATCACGGGTTCGGCTCAAGCTGCTGTTATTTTGAAAGTCCTGTGGCAAAACGCCCTGCTGTTTCAGGCTATCGATGGCAGTATCAAGTGCGGATTGGATCGCAGTGTTCATAAGTGATCAAAATGCAAAAACGGAAAGCTGCACAATATAGCAAATTTGCAGGAAAAAAGGGCAGCCTCGTCCGACAGGCCCGTAAAACTCATCTTATATTAGTAATAAAATAGATATATCTTTTTTAAAATAATGTTATAGTGCCCAAGCAGTCTCTCAATTGCCGTAAACGTTTACGTAAATCAACGTATTAATGATTAAAGCGGTTAAGGAGCTTTAAAATGATGTCAAACCCAAAAAAACCAGTGATGCTAAATTCTTCATCAACATTTAAAAAATTGCCTGCGCGTTATATGGCTGTTGTTATGCCACTGATTTTATCCAGCATGATGAGTGCCATCGTGTCGCTCATCAGCACGGTAAAAAGTCTCGGTTTGCAACCTGACCTGCTGGGAATCTGGTTGGGTGCCTGGCTGATTTCATGGATTGTGGCATTTCCCACCGTGCTTATTGTATTGCCAATTGCGCGGCGTTTTGCCTTGCTGTTTGTGCAGCCGCCGCAACCTTAAACCAAAAATCAGCTTAAAAATTCAATCTCAACAAGGACAGTATTTTCTGTCCTTGTTGTCCTAATCCTTTTAATGCTTAGCCTGTTAATCTTCTAACAGCTGCTCCAGCAATTCCTGCGAGGGTGCAAAAAAGTAGGCGCCATTGACTGGTTTGGTAAAATGCAGCAAACGGTCATGCAGGCCATCCTCGGTTTTGCCATGCATGCGCGCCAGCATCCGGTTAATAATGCTTAAATCGTTGGTATAACCCACAAAAAACAGACCCATATCGCCACTGGCATTACCATAAGGCAGGCTATGGCGCACAATTTCCAGTTCTTCACCATCTTCTTCAATCACAACCCGTGAAATATGCGCGTTCTTGGGCTTGATGTCGTCTGGCAGTTCTACACTATCCAGCTTGGTACGGCCAAACACATCTTCCTGTGCGGTGGTGCGTAGCTGGTTCCATTTATCCAGATCATGCACAAAACGCTGGGCGAAAATAAAACTGCCTTCATAAAATTCGCCACTGGCTTCTGGCAACAATGCCACCTCAGCACGGTCATCGGCCATTTGCGGATTTTCTGTGCCATCAATAAAACCAGTTAAGTCGCGGTTGTCGATATAGCGGAAACTGGTGATTTCATCCACCACCTCGACGTCATTCCGAATGCCCTGCAAGGCAGCCTGCGCCAGAATAAAGCAAATGTCAGCACGCTCGCTGGCAATATGAATAAAAATATCCGCAGGAACAACCGGCATGTCAAAGGCCGCACCAGTAATGTCTTGCAACTGGCTAAAGTTGGGTGGCATTTTGTCATGCAGCTGTGCCCAAAGTTCAGGGCCAAAAGCAATGGCTGTTTTGATGTTCTGGTGAGTGTGCTGGGTCAGCAAGCGGTCACGGGTATCCAGAAAATGCTGGAGCTGGGCCTTAATACGTGCCACATCCAGTTGCTTGGTTTTAATCACCAGAAAGCGGGCATGAACCGAAGGTAAGGGTAAAATTACCGATTGTGCTGGCATGGCAGGCAGAGCTCCTGATGGCAAAAATAACAGCTTTAACGATCACAGTTTTAAAAATAGCAGGTGTTAAGCAAACCAGTAATTAAACGGGCTATCGTTGATCTGGTCTATTCTGGTTATTAGTCTATTCAGCTAAAGAACATAATAAAAGCTCTGTAGCAGCCTGCACTTAATAAAAGTTTGCTTTCCAAAAGAGTATGAAATAGTCCGGTTTTTGACTTAAAGCGGCTTTAGATAGCGCAGGGTTTTTTGTCCCAGAAAAATCAGGGCAAAGCAGGCTGCCATGCACAAAACAATGGCAAGGCCAGTTGAGCTATTGAGCCAGACACTACCCCATAATCCGCTGGCAATGCCGACTTGCGCCCAGACAAAGGCCCACAGCACCATTTGCCTGGGTGAATGCGCCAGCAGGCGGGCGGTCAGTGCCGGAATAATCAGCAAGGCGCCCATCAGTAGTGAACCCACAGCACGCAGCGCCAACACAGTAAACAGTGCCAGTAATAGCATAAAAATCAAGCGTTGCAGGCCAGCCCTGGCACCTTCACTGGTGGCAATATCAGCATCGGTAACCAGCCGCAATTGCACACGCCAATTATACAGCAGTATCACTACCCCAGCCACTACGGCAACTGTTAGCGCCGGAATGTCTGGCCAGTCCAGTGCCAGCAAGTCCCCAAATAAATAGCTGAGCAATTCTGGCCGTAGGGTAGGCAGGTACTGGATAAGCAGCAGGCCACCACACAGCAGCGCCGAGGAACAAAGCGCCAGCAGGGCATCACTGGGCAGGCGCGAATCATGCAGCACCCACAAAATGGCTACCAATAAAAGCGATAGGCAACCTACCCCAAACCATAGCGGCAAACCCAGTAAGGCAGCCATGGCAATCCCCAGTAAAGTGCCATGCGCCATGGTATCGGCAAAAAATGCCATGCGGCGCCACAACATCAAACAGCCCAGTGGTGCCGTTAGAAATGCCAGCAAGCTACCCATCACCCAGGCTGGTGCCAGTAAAATCAGCCAGTCCATTTAATGTTTGTCCATTTTATAGCTCAGGTTCCGGGTGGATATGTGGTGTATTGCCACACTGATTATGAGTAACTTCACCATGTACGCAGTGATCGTGGTGATGCTGGTAAATCATGCGCTGGCTACCAAACAGTTCCTGATAGGCCGGATGCTGCTGGATATCACTGGGCGTGCCACTACAGCAAATATGGTGATTTAGGCACACCACGCGCTGGGTGCCCTGCATCACCCACTGCAAATCATGCGACACCATCAGTACCGCACAGCCATAGCGCTCAGGCAGGGTGCGCACATAGGCATATAATTCGCTTTCCGACTGGATATCCAGACCCTGCATCGGTTCATCCAGCACCAGTAGCTGTGGGCTTTGCAGCAGGGCACGTGCCAGCAAGACCCGTTGCCGCTCACCGCCGGACAATTGTTGCACCTGACGCTTGAGTAAATGGACAATCCCGGTTTCGCCAATAATCTGCTGTAAAAAATCTGGTTGGCAATGGGAAACTTCCAGCAAATCCATCACCCGCAATGGCAGGCTGGTAGAAGGATTAAAGCGCTGCGGCACATAGCCAATTTTAAGTCCGGGCTTGCGCTGAAGCTGGCCTGCATTAATACGCTGAATACCCAAAATCACCTTCACCAGCGTCGACTTGCCTGCACCATTGGGACCAATCAGGCTCACAATTTCCTGTGGCGCAATCTCAAGGTCCACTTGTTTAAGTACTGAACGCTGCTCAAACTGCACTGAAATATGGCTAAGCTGGATGAGGAATGAGGTAGGGCTAGTCATGACTGGCAATTCTGGCATAGTCCAGCAATTTCAATCATGCTGTGCTGAGCGGTAAAACCACCACTGGCTGCCACCTGAGCCAGACTATCCATTAAAGGGCTGGCTGAGGTTTCCTGCACCTGATGGCAGTTCTGGCAAATCAGGAATGCCGCCTGATGCCCGGCACGCGGATGACAGCAGGGAATATAGGCATTAATGGATGCCAGCCGATGAATAAAGCCCTGTTCCAGCAAAAATTCCAGTGTACGGTAAACCGTAGGTGGTGCTGCCGGACGCTCATTATCACGCTTCATTTTGGCCAAAAGGTCATAAGCACCAATGGGGGCACTGGCCAGCAGGATCAGTTCCAGCACCTCACGCCGTAACGGGGTCAGGCGTGATCCTGAACTCACACAGGCCTGCTCAGCTTCCAGCAATCGTTGCGCAACAGCCTGCTGGCTATGGGCGGTCTGATGAACACCATGCAGTGCATCATCATGCGGATGGGAACAGCTGGTCATGGGTGCCTCCTTAAGGCAGCGCGGCAGATCAAAGCCAGTCATGAGGAAAAGCGTATGCGCATAAGCCGGTTGCAAGCATGAAGCCTCTATAAAAAGATTTCACGCGATCAAACGGCAGTTGCTTTTTTAGTAAACGTAATAGTATAACATGCTACCCTTTAATTCACTATGATTTCACAGCCTTATACCTGATGCACAGTCAGCAGGCCGCTTTGAGGAAGATATGCGCTTTTTTGTTATTGCCGCACTGGCTTTAGGGATACTGGTTTTAGGAATAACCACCCTAGGCTTAAATCACGCCAATGCGGCAAGTCGGCCACCTTCAGGGCAGGTTCATGCCGCTGCTGTCTCTGGCATGGTCGTGAGTACCCATCCATTATATCTGATTGCAAAGGCAGTTACCCAAGGTATTGAAGAGCCAGTATTACTCTTACCGCCCAACCAATCCGGCCATGATGTACAGTTGCGGCCTGCTGATCGTCAGCGCTTAAAGCAAGCCAATTTTGTGCTGTGGTTTGGCGCACAATATGAAACCCCGTTGGCAGCAGTGCTAAAAGATCAGCCTAATGCCATTGCGCTGTTTGACCTAAAAGCCTTTAAGCGCCTGCCACTTCGTGATCCACAGGGTAAGGTTTTTGCCAGTTCACTGGACCCGCATTTGTGGCTAGACCCTGCTAACGCCGTTGGAATTGCGCATGCCATTGCGACAGTACGTGCCCGGCAATTCCCGCAATATGCCAGCCGCTACCAGCACAATGCCCAGATGTTTAGCCAGCGTCTTATGGCTCAGGCCAGCCAGTATCAGTCATCAGACGCCAAGCCATACTGGGCTTACCACGATGCCTATCAGTATCTGGAACGCAGTTTGAACCTGAATTTCAAGGGTAGCCTGACGGTTGAACATGATTTGCCGCCCACCATTCGCCAGCTGGCGTGGCTGCAACAACAGCGTCCCAAGCCAAAAAATGGTGCAGCTTACCCCATGTGCCTGCTGGCAGAAGGTCATGCAGACCCGGCTACACTCAAGCGGCTGCAACCTGTTAAAGTGCAAACTATTGATGAAATTATGAGTGGAGAACAAGATTTTGTGGCTGGCTGGCAGAAACTGGCACAAGATATAGTAGCCTGTACCGAACCTTAAGCTAATCTTAAATCGGGAAATAAAAGCTGGTCTTTTCGCCTATCGGATTCATACTAAAATACAATGCTTGCTGGCATGGAACTGATTGCATGTTTGGGTTTGCACCACTATAATGCTCGCGCTTAAAAGTATTGTGGTCAAATTTTGACAGGTTCTGCTGCAATTTTGGGATGCAGAACAGGCCATTGCGTATTCAACCGTAGCCAGAAGATTCATTATGCATCAGCCAAAGCGCCTATCCAATATGCATAGTATGCTGGTTGATCGACGTCTGGCGCGCGGCCTGACCATCGCACAGGCGGTTGTAATACCCATTTCATCATTGCTGGCCTATTTTATTGCAGGCTGGGTTGCGGCCCGAAGTGCAGGACTGGGTGCCTTGCTTTGCTGGCTAGGCAGTGCCTATTTTGCCTGGCAGGCTTTCCGTCAGGGTGGCGCTCAGGCCTCCAAGCAGATACTAGGCGCAATGTATAAAGGAATGATAGGTAAGTTTGTTATTGTTATTGTTGGTTTTATTATCGTCTTTCGCAGTGTTTCACCTTTGTCAATGCCCGCCCTGTTCGGTGGCTTTGTGATGGTACAGGTTATGGCATGGCTGTATCCGTTGTGGACTGCACGGCAGCGGCCAAACAATTAGCCGAATCCTGATTCGGTAATCCTGTTCAGTCATCTGGACGGATTGTGGTTGAAGTGTAATGAGAGATTCTTTGATGGGTAACGGGATGAAAAGCAGCACGCGTCATCCGTTAACTACCTTAATCCAGCTTTGCTATTAGTAGTTTTTAGATATTGGTTCGTTTTTAATAATTGGGTGCGATTTATGGCTGAAGAACACGCCTTGACTTCGACAGAGTACATCAAGCATCACTTGACTAACTGGACCTATGGCAAAATGCCGGACGGTACATGGAAAGTGGCTGAAAATGGTACTGAAGCACAGCAAATGGGCTTTAATGCCATCCATCTGGATTCCATGCTGTGGTCTGTCACGCTTGGAATTATTTTTTGCCTGATGTTCTGGCTGGCTGCACGCCGTGCCAATACTGGTGTACCAGGCAAATTCCAGTCTGCCATTGAAATGGTCATCGAATTTGTGGATACCAGCGTGCGGGAAACCTTTCATGGTAAATCCCGTCTGATTGCACCACTGGCACTGACCATTTTCGTCTGGATTTTGCTGATGAACACCATGGACTTGATTCCAGTGGACTTCATTCCGCAACTGGCTGCCATGGTAGGTTCCAATGTATTTGGCATGGACCCGCACCATGTGTATTTCAAAGTGGTGCCAACCACTGATCCGAACATTACACTGGGTATGTCACTGTCTGTGTTTGCGCTGATTATCTTCTATAGCCTGCGCGAAAAAGGTATTGGTGGCTTTGTGGGTGAACTGGCATTAAACCCGTTCAATCCTAAAAACCCGGTATTAAAAGTGATCTTTATTCCAATCAACCTGATTCTGGAACTGGTGACTTTTCTGGCACGTCCGATATCACTGGCACTGCGACTGTTCGGTAACATGTATGCCGGCGAGCTGATCTTTATTCTGATCGCGCTGCTGCCATTCTGGATTCAGTGGGCGCTGTCTGTGCCCTGGGCAATTTTCCACATTCTGGTTATTACCCTGCAAGCCTTTATTTTTATGATGCTGACCATTGTTTACTTAAGCATGGCAAGCGAAAAGCATTAATGTTCAGTACCCGGTTCTAATGGGCCGGGTACTTTGTATGCTGTTTTAATGAATCATCTGTTTTTGTTATAAACCTAACCTTTGAGGTATTACACATGGAACTCGTAGTTGGTCTAACCGCTATCGCAGCAGCTCTTCTGATCGCTTTTGGTGCTTTAGGTACTGCTATTGGCTTTGGTCTGCTGGGCGGCCGTTTCCTGGAATCTGTTGCTCGTCAACCAGAACTGGCTCCACAATTACAAACTCGCATGTTCCTGATTGCTGGTTTGCTTGATGCGGTACCAATGATTGGTGTGGGTATTGGTCTGTTCCTGATTTTTGCTAATCCGTTCATCGATCAACTGAGAACTGCGGTTGGTGGTTAATTCTTAATTCCCAAATTCATCATTGAGGAATTGCAATGAATATCAACCTCACATTAATTGGCCAAGCCATTGCATTTGCGATGTTTGTCGCATTTTGCATGAAGTTTGTCTGGCCACCACTGATCGCAGCGATTAGTGACCGTCAGCGCAAGATTGCTGATGGATTAAATGCGGCTGAGCGTGCCAAAGCTGATCTTGCCAATGCACAGGCGCAGGTCAAGCAGGAACTGGACGCCGCAAAAGCACAGGCAGCTCAACTCATTGAGCAGGCTAACCGTCGTGCTGCCCAACTGGTTGAAGAAGCGCGTACTCAGGCAGCAGCCGAAGGTGAGCGTATTCGTCAGCAGTCACGTGAAGCAGTCGATCAGGAAATCAATCAGGCGCGTGAACAGCTTCGCGGGCAGGTTGCTGCCTTGGCAGTGGCTGGTGCCGAGAAGATTCTTAAAGCCCAGGTTGATGAACAAGCCCATGCTGCCATGTTAAATCAACTGGCTGCAGAACTATAAGCGAGAAGACTCATGGCTGAACTCTTGACGTTAGCACGGCCTTATGCCAAAGCGGCTTTTGGCTATGCATCTGAACAGGGTATGGCAGACAACTGGTCTACCGTGCTGCAACTGCTAAGTGCAATGGTTCAAGATGAAGCATTTTCCGCTTATTTGAATCGCCCTGAGCTGACCCCTGAACAACAGGTGAAGATCATTGTAGACACCAATACGGCGCTACAGGATCAATCAGTGTCCAACTTTATTACTTTGCTGGCACAAAATGATCGTTTAAACCTGTTGCCAGAAATTGCTCTTGAGTTTGAGCAGCTAAAGGCACAAAACCAGAATCAGACTGATGTTACCATCGAATCTGCATTTCCATTAACGGATGAGCAAAAGCAACTGCTGGTTGACCGTTTGTCAAAACGCTTTAACAGCAGCATTGATGCCACCGTAACTGTAAACCCTGCGTTGATTGCAGGGGTGGTGATTCGTGCCGGTGATCAGGTGATTGATGATTCTGCCCAGGCTAAGCTGGAAAAAATGCGAACTCGTTTAACCGCGTAATGGTGTAACCATAACGGTTAGGCAGAACTTAAAAAATATTGAGGTATAGCGCAAATGCAACAACTGAATCCATCCGAGATCAGTGCGCTCATTAAACAGCGTATCAGCGATCTGGACACCAGCGCGACCGCCAAGAATGAAGGTACCATCGTCATGGTATCCGATGGTATCGTGCGTATTCACGGTCTGGCTGATGCCATGTACGGTGAGATGATCGAATTTGACGGCGGCTTATACGGTATGGCACTGAACTTGGAACAAGATTCAGTCGGTGCTGTCGTATTGGGCAACTACTTAAGCCTGCAAGAAGGCCAGAAAGTTCGCTGTACCGGTCGTGTACTTGAAGTTCCAGTAGGCCCTGAATTATTGGGTCGCGTTGTCGATGCACTGGGTAACCCGATTGACGGCAAAGGCCCAATCAATGCCCAGGTTAATGATGCTGTTGAAAAGGTTGCACCTGGTGTAATCTGGCGTCAAAGCGTTGATCAGCCTGTACAAACTGGCTATAAGTCAGTCGATACCATGATTCCGGTAGGTCGTGGCCAGCGCGAGCTGATCATTGGTGACCGCCAGACTGGTAAAACTGCCATGGCGATTGACGCGATTATTGCCCAGAAAGATTCTGGCATTAAGTGCGTGTATGTGGCGATTGGTCAGAAGCAATCAACCATTGCTAACGTGGTACGCAAACTGGAAGAATCCGGTGCGCTGGCCTACACCACTGTAGTTGCGGCCTCTGCCTCTGAACCTGCTGCCATGCAGTTCCTGGCACCTTACTCTGGTTGTACCATGGGTGAGTACTTCCGTGACCGCGGTGAAGATGCACTGATTGTATATGATGACCTGTCCAAGCAGGCAGTGGCGTATCGCCAGATTTCCCTGCTGCTGCGTCGTCCACCAGGCCGTGAAGCATATCCAGGTGACGTATTCTATCTGCACTCCCGTCTGCTGGAGCGTGCATCCCGTGTTTCTGCTGCCTATGTTGAGAAATTCACCAATGGCGCAGTGACTGGCCAGACTGGTTCCCTGACTGCATTGCCAATCATCGAAACCCAGGCGGGTGACGTATCTGCATTCGTACCCACCAACGTGATTTCGATTACCGATGGTCAGATCTTCCTGGAATCCTCACTGTTTAACGCGGGCGTACGTCCTGCAGTAAACGCGGGTATTTCGGTATCCCGTGTGGGTGGTGCTGCACAAACCAAGATTATCAAAAAGCTGTCCGGTGGTATCCGTACCGCACTGGCACAGTATCGTGAACTGGCGGCATTCGCGCAGTTTGCATCAGATCTTGATGAAGCAACCCGCAAGCAGCTGGAGCATGGTCAGCGCGTCACCGAGCTGATGAAGCAAAAGCAGTATGCGCCGTTCTCCATTGCTGATCAGGCCGTTTCCATTTATGCCTCTAACGAAGGCTATCTGGCTGATGTTCCTGTCAACAAGATTGGTGACTTTGAAGAAGCCCTGCTGGCTTATATGCGCTCTCAACACAGTGCATTAATGGACGAGATTGATCGTACAGCCAACTTTAATGGCGACATTGAAGCAGGCTTGAAGCAAGGTATTGAAAGCTTCAAAGCAACTCAGGCTTATTAATCTTCAAGGTTTATCCTGAATGTTAATCCCTGATTCACGGATCACATTTGGAAGGTTTAGGGTTTGCCTGAATATTCCAAATAACAGGTTAAGCGTATGGCAAGTTTAAAAGAAATTCGCGCCAAGGTAGCCAGTATTAAAAGCACGCAAAAAATTACGCGTGCCATGCAACTCGTGGCTGCCAGTAAAATGCGTCGTGCGCAGGAGCGTATGTCGCAAGGCCGTCCTTATGCCGAAAATATGCGCCGTGTGATTGCCCATTTAGTGCAAGCAAATCCTGAATACAAGCATCATTATATGGTTGAGCGTCCGGTAAAACGCGTTGGCTATATTATTGTTTCCTCAGATCGTGGACTGGCAGGTGGTTTGAATATCAACCTGTTCAAGCGTGTGATCCAACACGTGAAGACCCAGCAGGAACAATCGATTGATGTTCAATTTGCATTAATTGGTCAAAAAGCGGTTACGTTTTTCAAGAATTATGGCGGCAAGGTGCTGGGTGCAACCACGCAAGTGGGCGATGCGCCAGGCATGGAACAGTTGACCGGGTCTGTGCAAGTGATGCTGGATGCCTTTGATCGCGGCGAAATCGACCGTGTTTATCTGGTTTCCAACAAGTTCATCAATGCCATGACCCAAAAGCCCCAGATTGATCAGTTGGTACCATTGGCCGCAAGCAGCGAAGGCGAACAGCTCAATCGCAGCTATGGCTGGGACTATCTGTATGAGCCAGAAGCCAATGTATTACTGAATGGCTTACTGGTGCGTTACATTGAGTCCATGGTGTATCAGGGCGTGGTAGAGAACATTGCTTCCGAGCAGGCTGCCCGTATGATTGCCATGAAGGCAGCAACTGATAATGCGGGCGAGCTGATCAAGAGCTTGCAACTTATTTATAACAAGCTGCGTCAAGCCGCGATTACCCGGGAAATTTCCGAAATCGTTGGCGGTGCCGCTGCCGTTTAACATTTTTAATTTGAATTGAGGAGACAGCAATGAGTAGCGGTCGTATCGTTCAGATCATCGGCGCGGTAATCGACGTCGAGTTCGAGCGCAATAGCGTTCCGAAGATCTATGACGCTTTGCATGTTGACAATACTGAAACAACGCTGGAAGTTCAGCAGCAGCTGGGTGACGGGATTGTTCGTACCATCGCCATGGGTTCTACTGAAGGCCTAAAGCGCGGTCTGCCTGTCACCAGCACCAATGGCCCAATCTCTGTACCAGTAGGTACAGGTACACTGGGTCGCATCATGGACGTGTTAGGCCGTCCCATTGATGAAGCCGGTCCGGTTGAAACCCAAACCACTTGGGCCATTCACCGTGAAGCGCCAAGCTATGCTGAACAAGCAGGTTCTACCGAACTACTGGCAACTGGTATCAAGGTCATTGACTTGCTTTGTCCATTTGCTAAAGGCGGTAAGGTTGGTCTGTTCGGTGGTGCGGGTGTCGGTAAAACCGTAAACATGATGGAACTGATTAATAACATCGCTAAAGTATACAGTGGTTACTCTGTATTCGCTGGTGTTGGTGAGCGTACCCGTGAAGGTAACGACTTCTATCACGAGATGAAAGATTCTAACGTGGTAGATAAAGTGGCAATGGTTTATGGCCAGATGAATGAGCCACCAGGCAACCGTCTGCGTGTTGCGCTGACTGGTCTGACCATGGCGGAATACTTCCGTGATGAAAAGGACGAAAACGGCAAGGGTCGTGACGTATTGCTGTTCGTAGACAATATTTACCGTTACACCTTAGCAGGGACTGAAGTATCTGCATTGCTGGGCCGTATGCCATCTGCGGTAGGTTACCAGCCAACACTGGCCGAAGAAATGGGCGTTCTGCAAGAGCGTATTACGTCGACCAAAACTGGTTCTATTACCTCAGTACAAGCCGTTTATGTACCAGCGGATGACTTGACCGATCCATCACCAGCCACCACCTTTGCTCACTTGGATGCAACTGTGGTACTGAGCCGTGATATTGCTTCCTTAGGTATTTACCCTGCGGTAGATCCACTGGATTCAACTTCACGTCAGCTGGATCCAAACGTGGTTGGTGAAGAGCACTATACAGTTGCCCGTGGTGTACAAACCGTACTGCAACGCTATAAAGAGCTGAAAGACATCATCGCGATTCTGGGTATGGACGAGTTGGCTGAAGAAGACAAGCTGGTTGTATACCGTGCGCGTAAGATTCAACGCTTCCTGTCACAGCCATTTAACGTGGCTGAAGTATTTACTGGCCAGAAAGGCAAAATCGTACCATTGAAAGACACCATTAGTGGCTTTAAAGGTATTCTGGCTGGTGAATACGATCACTTGCCAGAACAGGCGTTCTACATGGTTGGTGGTATTGAAGAAGCAATTGCCAAAGCCGAGAAACTCTAAGTAACGCTCAGTGAAGGAGATGATCTCATGGCAGTAATGCAATGTGATGTAGTAAGCGTGAAGGAATCCATCTACTCAGGTGCGGTGTCCATGCTTATTGCAAAAGGTGCAGGCGGCGAGCTGGGTATTTTGCCCGGTCACGCGCCACTGGTCACCTTGCTTCAACCAGGCCCAATTCGTGTTCAGCTGGAAAACGGTACAGAAGAAGTGATCTATGTATCGGGTGGTGTGCTTGAGGTACAACCGCATGTGGTAACCGTCTTGGCGGATACAGCAGTGCGTGCCGGTGACCTTGATGAAGCTGCCATTCTGGAAGCGCGTAAACAGGCTGAAACTCTGCTGGAAAACCAGCGTGGTGAGCTGGATACTGGTGCGGCAATGGCTGCACTGGCTGAAACCGCCGCCCAGCTGGAAACCCTGCGCAAGCTGAAAAACCGTGCTTAATGAGCAAGGGTTAGCAAGACATTGTCTTACCTGGGCGCAAGGCAAGCAGCTATGCTGCAAGTGGCGAGGATGAAACTAGATTTCATTTAGCAAGGTTCCAATAAAAAACCGTCTTTAATAAGGCGGTTTTTTTATATTTGTTTTTTATTAAAATCGACTCGGCCAGCCCATTAAGTCATTAGTATTTGGCGGCTTAGTGCAAGACAGTATGTTGTAAATTAAAAATTCTAGCTCAGGAGACTACTTATATCATGCATTCAAATTTACCATCAGGCATCAACCAGCAATGGCTGGCAAGCGAAGCCGGCCCTGCAATTGAAGTGTTAGTGATTAAAAATTCATGGTGTGATGCAGTGATTGCCTGTCAGGGTGCACAGGTGTTGCACTATCAGCCAAAACAAAAATTGCCTATCCTGTGGTTGTCCGACACTAACCAATTTCAGCGCGGGAAAGCCATTCGAGGTGGAATTCCATTGTGCTTTCCATGGTTTGGCAAGCATCCACATCAACCGGATTTGCCATCACATGGCTTTGCCCGCCAAATGGAATGGCAGTTGCAGCAAGCCAGTGAAAATATACAAGGCCATCACTTGAGCTTTGTACTCAAGGACAATGCGGCCACTAGGCTATTATGGGATTATGGCTTTGAAGCAACCATGGATATTCATCTGGGTAATCAGCTTGAAATCAACTTCCAGGTTCACAATACGGATTGTCAGCCGTTTGAGTTTGGGTTTGCCTGGCATAGTTATTTTGCGATTCAGGACATTAACCAGACTCAGGTACATGGCCTGGAGCAGCTTGCATTCCTCGATCAGCTGTCACCAGATGGGGGTTATAGCCATGTTGAAACTCAGCCCATCCGTTTTTCTTCAGAAACAGACCGGATTTATCAGCAGGCCGGTGGTCATTATGAAATTAGCTCAGGGCAGGAATCCCCCATTTACATTGATGCACCTGAGTGTAGCAGTGTGGTGGTGTGGAATCCGTGGGCAGAAAAAGCGCATCGTTTGGGGGATATACCGGGCGATAGCTGGAAACATATGCTTTGCGTCGAGTGCGGAAAGCTTGACAAGGCCAACGTGCTTTTAGAACCGGGTCAAACGGTGTCTTATCAGCTGGTTTTATCGCGCTAAAAAGCGGGCAGAGTGGTCTGACAGATTTAATTCAGTTCACAAACTCTTGTGTACAAGATAACGCAGCCTCACAAGTTTGTATCATAAGACGTTCAAATTGATTACTTGCAACAAACGCATTTATTTTAAACTTTAAGGCAATTTACACGCTAAAACGCTCAAGTGTTCATGTTTAAAATTTTATTGCTGGTAATCATTATGCTCACTAGTTCTTCACAGACAGCTATAGCCGAAGATAATGGCAACACCACGCTTTGCACAGCGCAAAAGCTACAGGAAGTTTTGCAGCCTGCCACCACAGAACAGCCCAGCGTTTATATTGATTGCTCACTCACGCTGCCAAAGAATGCAAAAATTACCAAGCAGCTTGTTTTTGCTGGTGGGCGTGCAGCCAATATTGTATTCGAGGGTAATGGTGCAGAAATTAGAGCGGCGTATGCCAAGCCCTCGGTACTTATTACTTCAAAACAAGATCAAAACACTTGGCAAGTACCAAATCATATCACCATTAAAAATATTCAAGTTATGGGCTCATTACGCATTCATGGTATGGCTGAAAATGGACAGGGAGAGTTGCTAAAGCAGTCTTCTCATCAGGCAGGACACACTGAGCGCGCACAGCAGGCAGCGCCCCATCACATTGTTTTAGACAACCTTAGCCTGATTGGTGGTCAACATAATATGATGTATCTTGCGCCTGGCGTGCATCATGTCACGTTAAAAAATAGCCAGTTTATGGGGCAAACAGCTGGCCTTGCATTGTATCTGGATGCGGAAAGTAGCCACAATACCATTGAGAACAACACATTTAAGGTGCAAACCAAAGCACGTGAACTGATTGCGGTGGATGGTTCTGCACATAATACAATTCGCCATAATCGTTTTATAGACCCTCATCACGGAGCCATTTATTTGTACCGCAACTGTGGGGAAGGGGGCACGGTACGTCATCAGGCTTCGCATCATAACCAGATTATCCAGAACCAGTTTGAGCTATCGATGAGCAGCAAACTGCCTCTAATTTGGCTGGCTTCCAGAAACGGAGAGCGCAATTATTGTAGTGCCGACAGCGGCTATGCGTTTGGCAGTAGTACTAATGATAAAGATTTAGCTAAAAATAATCAGGTGAGCCATAATCGTTTTAATTTAAAAAATATCCCTAAATTCTATCGGTGGGTAATGAAAGTTGATGACCGATTAATTAAGGTTAGTGCGCAGCCAAATGAAATCAGCTCAAACCAGATAGTTGATTAAAAAATAAAATCTTAAACATGCAAAATAGCCAGTGGAGCATCAGTTTCCACTGGCCAGTAGGCTTTATCAGTATTGCGCTAAAAGCAAATTACTTTGCCAGTTCAGCTTCTATTGCCTCAACAATACGCGGATCATCTGCTGTGATATCGGGTGCAAAACGCGCAACCACCTCACCTTGTTTATTCACTAAAAATTTCTCAAAATTCCATAGCACTTCAGGCGCTTCAGTGGTTTCAATCGATAAGCCTTTTAGCCGTTCACGCATAGAACCTTCACCAGTGGTCTGCGGCTGGGCTTTGGTGAGCTGGGCATATAGCGGATGCTGGTCGTCGCCCGTCACTGAAATTTTGGAAAACAGTGTAAAATGCACATCATAGTTCAGGCTGCAAAAGCTGCTGATTTCTTCATCAGTACCCGGTTCTTGGCCTTTAAAGTTATTGGCTGGAAAACCCAGAATTTCCAGACCATCATCTTTTTTAGCCTGATACAGTTTTTCCAGTCCTTCATACTGGGCTGTTAAGCCGCATTTGGATGCTGTGTTAACAATCAGCAGTACCTTGCCAGCATACTGGTTCAGGTTAATGGTTTCACCTTTAATAGTTTTTACCGGAATATCATAAATGGATTGAGACATCAGGGTTCCTTTTAAGAGTGTGGTGGGACATTAAAGTAAAGATTAAGATTGTTCAGGTTTTAAGGCATGTGACATGAGTGCCACCATGTGCTGAACCTGATGACGCAATTGATCAAGTTGTTTAACTGATAGTTGAAGCTGACTGGCCAGCGTTTCGGGAATAATAGCGGCTTGCTGCTTAAGGGCATGACCTTGTTGGGTGAGGGTAATGAGTACCCGGCGTTCATCCTGAGGATTACGCTGGCGGTCAACCAGCCCATTGGCCGCCAGCCGCTTGAGCAATGGGGTTAGTGTGCCACTGTCCAGAAATAGTTTTTGCCCCAGCTCGCCCACCGTGCAGGGCGAGGTTTCCCACAAAACCAGCATCACCAGATATTGTGGGTAGGTCAGGTTAAACTGTGTCAGCACCGGACGATAAAGCCGGTTCAGCAAATTTGATGCGGCATATAGCGGAAAACATACTTGCCGATCTAGTGATAACAAATCTTCACCTGCCAATGAGGGTTCAGTCTGATCAGATTTGCTATTCAAGGACGATGCAGGATTAGCCATGATAAAAGAATTTTTGAGTTTTAATGATTGTATTGCTAAAAATTAAATTTTGCACAATATAATTTTATTGTTTTGTAAAACGCTTTTTCAGTTTAAAAGTTAATTTATAAGATTAAAAATGCAAAGTGAAAAAATTTAGTTTGATTAATAATGCCTGCGTAACTGGCTGGGACTTTTTCCAGTCATGCGCTGGAACATGCCAATAAATGCCGACGATGATTGATAGCCCAGATAGCATGCAATGCTTTTTATGCTGTGCTGTTTGTCCAGCAGGTCAATGGCAAGCAGTAGTTTGGCCCGGCTGCGCCATTCGTTCAGGCTCATGCCCAGTTCCTGCTGGCTTAAACGCAACAAATGACGCTCGGAAAGCCCTGCAAGTTCAGCACATTGTTGCAGGGTAACCAGACTGGCTGGTTGTTGCTGGATTTGCTGTAACACAGGTTCTAGTTTGGCATGATAAGACCATGGCAGATAATGGTCATAGCAGCGCGCCTGCTGAATCTGGTCAATAAGCACCTGGGCAAGGCGCTGGTCAGCCGGGGTTTCGGGCCGACGAATGTCACGCCTGATAAATTCATGCACAATGCTGAGTAGTATTGGACTAATTTCAATGAGTTTGATGCCCGTTGGCAACACAGCACAATATTCCTGCGCAATCACCAGCGTGATATAGCAGGTATTGGCCTGACTATGTGCACTATGGGCTGTATTGGGCGGCAACCAGATGGCATATTGCGGCGGCGAAATATAATTAGTATTTTCAGCGTGTAGGTTGATTACACCATACAGGGCAAAATTCAGCTCACCCCACGGCACACAATGCGCTTCAATCACGGCATTTTGTGCATACTGGTGAATGATGCAATCGACATGAATGGGCGGCTGGCGGTTATAGCTCATGGCAGATGCCGTTCAAATAGTAGTGGTCAACCATAAGAATTTCCAAAAAGTGTTGCAATATACCTGATTAATAACTGCAATTTAAAACTACCTTTAAAACGTGAGCTTTAAGGCAAACTGTCCGAAATTCAGTATCAATGTCTGCTTTGAGGGATATTGTGAAAATATGACCTTCGCTAAACTATGAACAGGCGTTAATCACAGGAACAGCACCATGGCTTCATCACATTCCGCATCCAGCCAATCGCCAAACCAGCATGCTTATGTGTATTTGGTGCCGCTGGCTGCGGTAGTGATCTGGTCAGTGAATGTGATTGTCACCAAGCTGGCAGTAGGAGCAATTTCTGCACTGAGTATCAGTTTTTATCGCTGGGTGCTGGCGTTTGTGCTGCTGAGTCCATTTGTATTGCCAAAGGTGTGGCGGCAGCGGCAACTGATCTGGCCTTATCTGCCTAAACTGGCGATACTGGGTTTGCTGGGCATGCTGATGTATCAGGGTCTGGCTTATGAAGCAGCCCATACCACGTCTGCCACCAACATTGGCATTTTAAATGCCATGATTCCACTATTTACCATTGCCATTGCAGCAGTGTTGCTGCGTGAAAAACCCACGCTATTTGCCATTATGGGTGGGATTATTTCGCTAACCGGGATCATAGTGCTCATTGCCAAGGGCAACTTGCCGAACATCATTAGTGGGCATTTAAGCAGTTTCCATCTGGGCGATTTGCTCATGCTGCTGGCGGTGTTTTGCTATGCGGCTTACGGCGTATTTACCCGCTTATGGCAACTGCCGCTGGATTTGCTCACCAATATTTATCTGCAAATTGGCTTTGGCATGCTGTTTCATATTCCGTTTGTGCTGTATGACGGATTTTCACCCATTACTGCGCAAAATATCTGGCTAGTGCTGTACGCAGGAACTTTGCCATCGCTGGTAGCACCATTGGTCTGGGTAAAGTCTATCCAGCTCATTGGCCCAAGCCGCACCAGTATTTTTATTAACCTCACGCCCTTATTAACAGCAACCATTGCCGTGTTTTACCTAAATGAACACTGGTTTAGCTATCACAGCATGGGCGCGCTGATGATTCTTGGTGGGGTGATCATGGCGCAACTCGGCGCTGCCCGCAAGAACACGCCCTAAAGTTACTCACAAGAAGTAAAAGTTGATGAATAGGACAAATTCAGATGGCTATTGGCTTAAGCATTGCCAATGGGCTGCTGGCTTAAAAAATGGCAGGTTTAGACCACAACCAATTGCTGGCCTGCAAAACTAACAATTTGCCCGCGCGTAATTTTGCAACGCTTGCGGGTTTCGATCTGACCGTCTACGTTAACCAAACCTTGTTCAATGGCAGTTTTTGCCGCGCCGCCGCTGTCACACCAACCCTCTATTTTTAGCAGGTCACACAAGGCCACGTAGGGATGATCTTCAAGATTAAACTGGTTCATATGAGGTGCCTGAGAATAATAAAGGTGGCGCTGTCTGGTTGAGGCTTTTGAGCAGTGGACTGTACAATAACGCGCGGCGTGCCATCAGCATTGAGATAATATTTAGGCCCTAGAGAAGTCATAATCAGCCGGGCATCAAATTCTTCACCCTTTTGCGAGGCCGTATTGGAGCACTTGATAGTATAGCTCACTTCCACGGGATCAAGGTTATACACCACGCCTTCATAAAATGGATCATTCCAGCCGGGGCCATACCAGCCATTGCCATAATAAGGCCAGCGTGCACGGTGAGGGCCATGCCATAACGGGCCAGCCCAGCCGGGAAAGGCATTGGGATAAACCACTGCCCGACGACTAGGGGCTGACTTGCCTTGATCCAGAACCATAAAGTAGCGGTAACCCGCATCCATTGTGGTTTTGGCAGCCTTGAGCAGCGCAATTTCCTCAGCAGTGGCCGCACTCATGTCCGGGTCACCGGTAAAACGAACCCGGTAAATGGCCGTGTTCAGCTGATATTGCTCAAACTGACCTAGACTGGCAAAGCTGCGGGGCTGGGAAGGTGCCATGACACAACCGCTCAGCAGCAAGGCTGCCAAACCGGACACAGCAAGGTTAATGAAAATGGCACGCATAGGTAAGCTCCCAGCCAGTGAACAAGTTTTACCGCAGGCTTAATGTCCACAATAAGGGATGATGCGCCTGGCATCAGCACATTATAAAGCAACGCAGCGCAGCAGAGAAAACCAGGCTGTATAAGCAGTGTAGGAAATGCTTCACAATGGCTTCATTGTTGCATGCCCGGAAAAAATTGAGTTAAAACGAACTGTTAGGCTGTTTTAAAAACTCCAGTTCTTCAGGGGTAGAGGTTCTGCCCAGCACGGCGTTCCGATGCGGATAACGGCCAAAACGGTCAATAATGGCTTTATGCAGTTTTTCAAATTTTAGGTTGTTTTCAATGCCCAGTTGAGTAAACAAATCCAGTGCTTTTTCATGGATAAGCCGCGATTCACTGTGCATGAATGGCATATACAAAAATGAACGCTGCACCGGACTGAGCTGTTGGTCGGCACCGTGTGCAATGGCTTCCTGTGCCAGCGCCAGCGCCATGGGATCGCATGCAAAGGCAGCCGCCTGATCTCGATAGAGGTTACGGGAAAACTGATCAAGCACAATGATTTCAGCCAGACGGCCTTCGCTACTGCTGCGCCATGCATAAGCTTCTGCAGCGGCAACATGGGCATGCCATTTACCAAATTGCTGCTGAATTTGCTGGTCAAATCGCTCATCTTTTTCAAACCATTGAGCTGGGGTGCTCTGTTCAAACCAGAAGTTTAAAACCTGCTGCGGCGTCATGGAATATTCCCATTCATTCAATGAAGTCCTTACTGTAAAGGACAAAGCGGGCAAAAAACGAGCTTAAATCCGTATCCATGATGAAAAAGTCAAAAAAAAGCTATTTTTTTCATATCAAAAATCATGCGTTTTCAGCCAATAAAGGGCAAAATCGCTATGTCTTGCTTTGCAGCATCCTTGAGCCTGCAAAGTAATGTTGCTGGCCAAGTGAGTAAAATGAATGCGTAACCCGGACTTGTTAACCCAGTTTAAACTACCCGCGTGGTTAACACCTGATCACTTGTCAGGCATGCAACGTGGCATTGAAAAAGAATCGCTGCGTATGCAGGCCAATGGTTTTTTGTCGCAAACCGATCATCCTGCGGCACTGGGTTCGGCATTAACCCACCCGCATATCACCACTGATTATTCAGAAGCCCTGATTGAGCTGATTACGCCACCGGTAAGCCATCCGCAACAGGCACTGGATTTTTTGCGCCAGCTGCATGTGGTGGTACAGCAAAACCTGCCAGAAGGCGAAACCCTGTGGCCATTGTCCATGCCCTGTATGCTGGACAAGGATGAAAACAATATTCCACTGGCCCGATACGGGTCCTCGAATCTAGGTCAGTTTAAAACCCTGTACCGCCGTGGCCTTGGCATCCGTTATGGACGCCGCATGCAAACCATTGCCGGGGTCCATTACAATGTATCATTCCCTGACCAGCTTTTTACGGCATGGCAGCAACAGAGCAGTACCGCGCCTGAATTGCAGCAGTTGAGTTTGCAGGATTATCGCAGTGAGCGTTATTTTGGCCTGATCCGTAATTTCCTGCGGCTGGCGCCACTGGTGGTATATTTACTGGGTGCCAGCCCCTCGGTGTGTGCCTGCTTTTTATCAGGCCGCCAGCATCACCTGCAACCACTGGTGAGCGGCACCATGTACCTGCCAGAAGCCACGGCCCTGCGTATGGGGCGGCTAGGCTACCAGAACAGTGCACAGCGCGGCCTGGGCATTCACTATAACAACATGCAGGATTATATCCGCGGCATTGAACAGGCCATTCATACGCCGTATCAGGCCTTTAGTGAACTGGGGCTGGATGATGAAAACGGTGAGCCGCTGCAAATCAATGATCATGTGCTGCAAATTGAAAATGAATACTACAGCCCAATCCGGCCCAAGCAAATTCCCCAGTCTGGCGAAACACCCGCACAGGCCCTCAAAAACCGTGGTGTGGCCTATATTGAACTGCGCGCGGTGGATATTAACCCGTATAGCGACATTGGGATTGATTTAACCAGCGCCTGTTTCCTGGAAGTGGTGGCGTTATATGCTTTATTGCAGGAGAGCCCGGCGATTGATGACAGCGAGCAGGACTGTATTGATCATAACCTGATTAAAGTGGTGGATCAGGGCCGTAATGTGAACCTGAGCCTGAATACCCCGGATGGAGAATATCTGTTTAAGCCGTGGGCGCACCAGCAACTGGAACACATGCAGGCTATTGCCCGCATGCTGGATGAAGCAACGGCACAGCCTATTTATCAGGCAGCGCTACAGGTGATGAGCAAGCGCCTTGAGCATGTCGAACATACGCTATCTGCCCAGGTGCTTAGTGATACCGTGACTGCGGGCGGCTCATGGCGCTTTGGTCATGCACTGGCCAGCCGTTATGCCAGCCAGCAGCGTGAACAGCAATTGCAACCTGAACAACAGCAATATTTTGACCAGATTGCCGAGCAGTCGTGGCAGGCACAACAGACATTGGAACAGCAGGATCAGGGCGACTTTAAAACTTATCTTGCGCCTTATCGCCAGAATCATGCAGTATCAGCAACATCGCCCAAGGAGCATGTTTAATGAGGTTAACCTACCGTGTGGTCAGTCTGATCCTGTTTCTGGCCAGTGTGGCTGGTATGGCATTTGCCCTGTATTTGCAGCACTATCAAATGCTGGAGCCTTGCCCGCTGTGCATTTTTCAGCGCGTTGGCCTGATGGGCATGGGACTGGTTTCACTGATTGCCTTTATCCACAATCCGGCAAAACGCTGGGTACGCCGTAGCTATGCACTGTTATCCACGCTGTCGATTAGCTGGTCATTTGCGGTGGCAGCACGTCATGTCTGGCTGCAACACCTGCCCCCGGAAGATGTGCCTGCCTGTGGGCCGGGCCTTGATTACTGGCTCGATACCTTTCCATTACGGGATGTGGTGCAAAAGGTACTGCATGGTTCGGGCGAGTGTGCCGCCATTGACTGGACGTTTCTGGGGCAATCGCTGCCGACCTGGGCGCTGGTATTTTTTAGCGCATTATTATTGCTGAACCTGTGGCAATTGGTGCGTCGTTAATCACAGGCGCTGTTGCCGGACTAAGGGACACAAAACCCTGAAATTAAAAAGGACGCCTGATGCGTCCTTTTTTAGTGGTTTTTTAGCAAAAATTTAGCGTGTGCCTAGGCCACACCTAATCCACAATGGTTTCGATGCGCTGGCTTGGATCGCGCACCTGACTGGCATCCGGATACAGCCAGGCAATAATTTGCTCACGTACCCGCGGATGATGCTGAATTTCAAAATGGTTTAGACCATAAAATACCGCTTTATGATCTTCTGGCACTTTCAGGCGGAATTGCGGATGCGGATGGTCACCCAGTGCACTTTTCACGCTCACCAGATAATCACCAATGGCTTCTAGGGTCTTGGAGCTTGACGATTCACGTTCCAGCGTTCCGGCAATCAAATAAGTATTTACGCGGGAAGGTAGCGGTGCAGGCTTGCGGCAATCGTCCATCTGGCCGATCTTGGCATCCAGATGTTCCCAGTCATCATCACGCACACTGCCATGACGCAGGTCAATAATTCCGGCACTACGCATATTGGCGAGCTGCGCCAGTACACTGGCAAATGGCACCTTGCCGATTTTTTCCTGAAACATAAAGCCCAGGCGTTCCAGTACCGCACCCTGATGCGGTGAACCAATGCACACCAGATTTTCAACGTAGTTAATCCAGTTATAGGCACTTTGCTTGCCATAAAACAGCGCACTACGTGACACCAGACCACCCATGCTATGACCAATCAGGTCAATGGTGGTAATACGCGGATTACGTTTGATCAGGTCTTCCAGCACATTGGAAAACGAACGGCCATTGGAGGAAATACGGCGTCCGGTGTTGTAATTCAAATACAGCACATTGGCCTGCTGCTGGTGATACAGGATATGTTCACCCAGTCCGCTGCTTTCACCCGGTGCCCAGCTTAAGTGGTTCATGCACAGGCCATGTACCAGAATAATCACCCGTCCCGAAAGTTCGCCGCGCTGCAACTGGCCATAACGGTCATACAGCACCATGGGCAGAGCCAGCGGGTTATGGCTGTTCAGCATGTAATCGCCCAGCACACCATTGAGTGCATTCGCTACAAAATGCATGAGCGGGGTTAAGGGTTTTTCATGCAATACCGGGAAATAACGGTTCAGTCCGCGCAAGCTGATGGCAAGACCTTTACCATATTGTTGCATGACACGCTGGCTAAGGTTATACACCCGCTTGGTAATGCCGTTATCCCAGATAAAATTCGCTTGCCGTGTGGTTAAGGAAAAATATTGCAGGAAAATTTCACGGTGGATTTCTTGCACAAGCTCGGCCACACCACTCACACTTGACGTGGCCAGCTGTGACAAACCTTCCAGAAAATCGGCCTGTGACGGAGGACTACGGTCAAACTTGCAGTAGTTTTCATGAAGTGGGGTTAAGCTGGGCATGATGCGGCATCCTCCGTTTATTCGCTAAATCGACTTTATTCCTGTGCGATTAAGCAGTGGGTCACAGTTGGGTGACATAGCTATTACAAGCTGTTACATGATGTTTACTCTTGATTACTAAAGGTGTCAATATCTACTTTAGTACAATAATTGGCCAAAATGCTCATTCTGGCTTATTTTCAAAGCAGTTTAGCCAATTGCCTGTTTTTTACACTAAAATGTCTACTGCTACCTATATCCTGAAATAGTTGAGTAATGCGTTAAAAAATGTGTGAAAACCAAAGGACTTAGTGACGAAAAAGTAATTTTGTTACATAACTTAAGTGTAACTTAGGCAGAATAGCCTCTTGTTATACGCTTTACACAGAACGTATCAGACTTGCGCATAACTTTAACATGCGTACAATTTAGCCCCGATTTGATGTGATTGCCGGATAAGCCATTCTTATGCAACTGATTTATATTCATGGACTCAATAGCAATGCCGCATCTGCCAAGGGTCAAATGCTGGAAGACTGGTGCAGAACCCACCGACCAGAAATCAGGGTGGTTCGACCCGACCTGAATCTGCCCCCACAGCAGGTCATGCAACTGCTGGATGAGGCCATTGCTCAGGATCCCCACACCGGTTTGGTGGGCAGCAGCCTCGGTGGCTTTTATGCGACAGCTTGCGTCGCAAAGCATGCGGTGCGGGCTGTTCTTGTTAATCCATCTGTGCGACCATTTGAACGGTTCAAACGGTTCTTTGCGCAGGGTGAAACCGAGCACCATACTGAAACTGGCTGGGTCGTGACGCCAGACCAGCTGGAAGACCTAAAGGCACTGTATCAGCCTGTACCTGCCAGCCCGGATAGAATTCTGGTGCTGCTCAAGCAGGGGGATGAAGTACTGGATTACCGCGAGGCTGAAAGTTATTTCAGTCAGGATGAGGCCCAGAGTGCGCTGATTGTAGAGCCGGGCGGTGACCATTTTATGCATGATATGGACAGTAAAATTCCGCTCATTATTAATTTCTTGTTTGATCGCTGATGGCGTGATTCATTCTCAGGCGGCCCACCGCATGCAAGGCGCAAAGTACCAACTGGCTATTTTTGATTTTGATGGCACGCTGGCCAATTCATTTCCATTTTTTGCCAGTGTGTTTAACGAGCTGGCTGAGCAGTATCGTTTCAAAAAAATTGAAATGCACGAGATTGAAACTTTGCGTCATGCCACGCCACGCCAGATTATGCAGCATGTTGAAATGGCAGCCTGGAAATTGCCGCTGGTATCACGCGGCTTTATCCGGCGTATGCGGCGCAATGCGCACCAGATTGAACTGTTTGAACACATTAGTGACAGCTTGAAGTTTCTGGCTAGCTCAGGTGTGCGGCTGGCCATTGTGTCATCCAATTCGCGAGAAAACGTGGCTGCCATTTTAGGGGCTGAACTGTTTGCCCTGTTTGGTCAGGTGCATTGCGGTATGTCGATTTTCGGCAAGACTGCGCATTTGAAAAAGGTTTTAAGGAAAACCGGTATTGCAGCCCAGCATGCCATTTATATTGGTGATCAGGAAACCGATGCCGAGGCAGCAGCACAGGCCAACATGGCATTTGGTGCAGTGAGCTGGGGCTATGGCAGTATGCAGGCTCTGCGTCAGCATGACCGCGTGCTGGAGTTTGTGACGGGTCATGATTTGCGCCAGCTTGCTTGAGGCATAAACTGCCATACAGGCACTCATGTTCATTCAAATGTTTATCCAAAAGACAGCTTGCGCATTCATGAGCAGGCCTGAGCTTTGGATGTGTTATTAATTTAATGCTGTATGTTTTAGTTGATATTAATAGTTTTTTTCGTCATTTGTTTTTGCTTGAATCCTGTGCTTTGCGTCGATGGTTAAATAAGAAATAGACACACAGTGGCTATAGCATTTTAGTGGTCTGCCAGCGTAAAACCTTGGATGAAAGAAAACAGTTAATCAATGACTTTGTAATGGGAAGTGAATAACGTGAGTCAATATACTGCGCAGTCGCTAGAGGTATTGTCCGGCCTTGATCCGGTGCGCCGTCGCCCCGGCATGTACACCGATACTTCACGCCCCAATCATTTGGCGCAGGAAGTCATCGATAATGCGGTGGATGAAGCACTGGCGGGCCATGCCAATGAAGTAACCGTGGTGGTATACAAGGATGGCTCGCTGTCTGTACAGGACAATGGCCGTGGCATGCCGGTAGATATTCACCCGGAATATGGCCAGAGCGGCATTGAGATTATCCTGACCCGGCTACATGCGGGCGGCAAGTTTTCTACTGATAATTACCAGTTTTCCGGTGGCTTGCACGGTGTAGGTATTTCAGTGGTGAATGCTCTGTCCACGCGGGTGGAAGTACAGGTGCAACGGCAAGGCAATTTATATAGCATGGCGTTTGCACAGGGCGTGCCGCTGGACGGGCTTAAGGTACAGGAAAAAGCCGTGCCTAAGCGCCAAACGGGAACGATGGTGCGTTTCTGGCCAGAAGCCAAATATTTTGACACTCCCAAATTCTCGCTGCGCGCACTTAAGCATGCCTTAAAGGCCAAGGCTGTGCTGTCGGCTGGCTTAAAGGTGAGTTTTCATGATGAAGACAGCGGTGAAACCCTGGTCTGGCAGTTTGAAAATGGCCTGCTGGACTATTTAAAGGATGAGCTGGATGGCCGGGAAATTATTCCGGCTGATCCTTTTGTGGCTATAGCTAGCGTAGAGCGGGCACATTGTGAATTTGCCATTTGCTGGAATGCCGAGGGTGGCGACACCGTACAAGAAAGCTATGTCAACCTGATTCCCACGGCGCAAGGCGGCACGCATGTCAATGGCTTGCGCTCCGGCATTGCTGATGCACTACGCGAGTTTTGCGAGCTGCGCAACCTGTTACCGCGCAATTTAAAGCTGGCCGCTGATGACGTGTGGGACGGGGTGAATTTTATCCTGTCGCTCAAGTTTCAGGAGCCGCAGTTTTCCGGGCAAACCAAGGAGCGCCTGTCCAGCCGTGAAGCCGCAGGCATTGTGCAAAATATTTCCAAAGATGCCTTTTCATTATGGCTTAACCAGAATCCCGAAGTGGCAACACAACTGGCCGAGCTGGCGATTGACCGGGCAGGCCGCCGTTTAAAGGCCGCCAAAAAGGTTGAGCGCAAGAAAATTGCTTCCGGGCCTGCACTTCCCGGCAAACTGGCGGATTGTGCCGGGGCTACCCGTGAGGAAACCGAGCTGTTTCTGGTAGAAGGCGATTCGGCAGGCGGGAGTGCCAAGCAGGCACGTAACCGTAATTTTCAGGCCATCATGCCGCTACGGGGCAAGATTTTAAACACCTGGGAAGTATCGTCTGATGAGGTACTGGCCTCGCAGGAAGTGCATGATATTGCCATTGCCATTGGGGTTGATCCGGGCAGTGATGACCTGTCTGAGCTGCGCTATGGCAAAATTTGCATTCTGGCCGATGCAGATTCAGATGGCTTGCATATTGCCACGCTGCTGTGTGCCTTGTTTGTACGGCATTTTCCAGCACTGGTGGAAGAAGGACATTTGTTTGTGGCCATGCCTCCCTTGTACCGGATTGATGCGGGCAAAGAAGTGCATTATGCACTCGATGATGCAGAGCTTGAGCAAATCCTCAAGAAGATCAAGAGCCGCGGTACACCGCAAATTACCCGCTTTAAGGGTCTGGGTGAAATGAACCCGTTGCAACTGCGCGAAACCACCATGGATCCAAACACCCGCCGTCTGGTACAACTGGATCTGGATGATAGTCATCATACGGCCGGGCTACTGGACAAGCTGCTGGCCAAGAAACGGGCTGCGGATCGTAAGGTTTGGCTGGAAGAAAAAGGTAATCTGGCCGATGTGGCAGCCTTATAAGCTGTTTTAAATTGTCCGTAAAACCCCATTATCCCATTGTTGTGTCTGCTAGCCGGGTACAATAATGGGATGTATTAAACTTCAAGATATCATCATGTTTGCTCTTCATAATAACTCATCAAAATTTTGCTTAAGTTGGGACATTATTCTTAATTTTTCCTTAGTTCTGCCTCAATAAATTTTATATTTTATAAAGGTGTGCTTAATGTTCGTTAATTTGTTTCAAATGGTGAAATTCATCTAAATCCCGCTGGTGGTCCTGTTTTTCCATGCTATCTTCAAAGTGTTCTCGTATTAAAACGAACAAGGGCCTTGGTTATTGTCTGCTCAAAAAGAATGTGCGCGTGAATGCTTTCCAGCCGTTTTTATTAGGATGCTGGTATGTTCAGCAGTTCTTTGCCCATTATGGTGCAGGGCAGTCGAGCCAAAAACTTAGCGTCTTGATAGTCAGGCGTATAATGCAAGTGAGGAACCTTAGATTATGAATATTGAAGTTCGTACAGATAACCATATTGAAGGCACAGCACGAATGATTGATTATGTGCGTGACCAGCTTAAAAGCGAATTTAGTCGCTACAGTGAACGAGTAACCCATATTGAAGTGCATTTTAGTGATGAAAATGCCGACAAAGGGGGCGATCAGGACAAGCGTTGTGCTATTGAGGCACGTGCGGCTGGCCTAAAACCCATGGCAGTGACCAATAAGGCCTCCAGCCTTGATCTGGCACTCGATGGCGCCATTGAAAAACTGCATCACATGTTTGAGCATAGCCTGGACAAGCTCAACGACCATCGCCATGAAACCCGGCCAAACTGGGAAGAACTGGTGCCAGAGCAGGAATAAGCTGTACAAAAGCCCGTCAAATCATGTCGGGCTTTTTTGTCAGAGAGGCCCGAGCCTGTTAAGCTGTCGCTATAATATCTGGATCGAGAAACCATGTTAAATCCACAGCAAAAAGCATTATTACAAGCCATTGATGAACTGGACGTTGCCCAGGTGCAGCAATTGTTACAGCAGGTTGATCCCAATTTCGTTGATGAAGAAGCGGGGCCTCCTGTGTCCAAACTATGCGATCAGTTGTTTCGCTGGTGGGAAAATATCTGCGATGCACATGAGGCGAACCATCCGCTGAGCGAAGCAGAAAAACAGGCACAGCTAAAGCCGTATATTGATATTTTGCAGGCGCTAATTGCAGCAGGCGCTAATTTGCATTTGTGGGATAGCGAGGAGTTGTATGGCCCGCTATGGGATGCCGCCAGTGCCGCTTGTGAACCAGTGGTTAAAATCCTGCTGGCGCATGAGGTTGATCCAAACACCCGGGATGATGAAGGCCTGACCATTTTGTCATCCATCAGCGACCTGTTTTTTGACTGCGACTTTGACCAGATTGACTGGGCGGATGCGCTACCGGAAGAACGCGCTACGCTTGAGCTGTTACGCAGTCATGGTGCCAAAATGAGCAAGGAACTGGCCAGTTAAGGTTGCCATAGCCGTGCTATCCGTGCGAGAAACAGCATGAATAGTGCCTGGCTGGGTCTCATTATTCCCCTATGGTGCATTTTGCTGTTTATTGGCTACTTTGGAATTATGCGTGCGATATTTGAGTCCAGTGAGTTACCAAAAATATCGCCTGAATTAACTGAAATATATAAGAATTCCTTGATTGGAAGAAATGGCGACAACAGTGTGCAGTTTCTACTAATTCTGGTCGCTGTTCCAATTGTTTGCCTGGGATTTAGTGCCGGTTATTTTCAGTCTAAAACCACAGATCCGGGTTTGCGCTGGTTTGGCCATGTTCTCGGTGTTTTAAATCTAATCTTGCTCTGGGCGTTATTTCGATATCTAACGTCCAGCAAGCTTGTTTGACAGATACAGGATAAGGCAAATAGGAAAGCTTAATTTCATTTGCTAACTGTCCTTAATCTTAAGGTTATCAATAAACTATGACTAGTTTTGTGCAAAACGCGACAGAAAACCGTTCAGTTGCCGAGTTTACTGAACAGGCGTATCTCAATTATGCCATGTACGTGATTATGGATCGCGCACTGCCGCATATTTCTGATGGCCTAAAGCCAGTGCAGCGCCGCATTGTGTATGCCATGAGCGAACTTGGCTTAAAAAGCAGTGGCAAGCCCAAAAAATCAGCACGCACGGTTGGCGATGTACTGGGCAAGTATCACCCGCATGGCGACAGTGCCTGCTATGAAGCCATGGTGCTGATGGCACAGCCGTTTAGCTATCGCTATCCATTAATTAGCGGGCAGGGTAACTGGGGTTCGCCGGATGATCCAAAATCCTTTGCAGCCATGCGTTATACCGAAGCCAAGCTGTCGGCTTACAGCGAAGTATTGCTCAGTGAACTGGGCCAGGGTACCGTAGAGTGGCAGGACAATTTTGATGGTTCAATGAAAGAACCAGTCACCCTGCCAGCGCGTTTGCCGAATATTTTATTGAATGGTACCACTGGTATTGCAGTAGGCATGGCCACTGACATCCCGCCGCACAACCTGCGTGAAGTGGTTAAAGGCACCATTGCCTTACTCAAGAATCCTGAATTGACCGATAAAAAGCTGGCTGGGTTTATTCCGGGGCCGGACTTGCCCACACAGGCTGAAATTGTGTCCAGTCCGGATGAGTTGCTTAAAATTCAAACCACAGGCCGTGGCAGCTATCGCATGCGTGCTGTATACCACGTGGATAAAGGCGAGATCATTATTACGGCACTGCCTTATCAGGTGTCCGGCAACAAGATTCTGACCCAGATTGCCGACCAGATGCAGGCCAAAAAACTGCCATTGGTCACCGATTTACGTGATGAATCTGACCATGAAAACCCAACCCGGCTGTTGATTGAGCTGCGCTCCAACCGCGTGGATGCCGATGCGGTGATGAACCATTTGTTTGCGACTACCGATCTGGAAAGCAGCTACCGGGTAAACCTGAACATGATCGGGCAGGATGGTCGCCCGCAGGTGAAGTCCATTCGTGAAATTCTGCTGGAGTGGCTGGCAATCCGGCAGGATACGGTGAAGCGCCGTCTGCGTTTCCAGCTGGATAAAATTGAGCGCCGCCTGCACATTCTGGCTGGTCTTTTAATTGCCTATCTGGATATTGATACAGTAATCAAGATTATCCGTGAAGAAGACAAGCCCAAGCCGGTACTGATGCAGCATTTTGGGATTGATGAAATTCAGGCCGAAGCCATTCTGGAGCTGAAGCTGCGCCATTTGGCCCGTCTTGAGGAAATGGAAATCCGCCGCGAGCAGGATGAGCTGTCTGCTCAGGCCAGCAAAATCCGTGAGCAACTGGAAAACCCGGAATCGTTGAAATTACTGATTATTGACGAATTGCAGGCCGATGCCAAAATGCATGGGGATGAGCGCTGTTCACCGATTGTGCAACGTGAGGAAGCTACCGCTCTCAAGGAAAGTGACCTGATTCCTGCCGAAGCCATTACCGTGGTGTTGTCGCAAGCCGGCTGGATTCGTGCCGCCAAAGGTGACATTGATGCAACGAACCTGAATTACCGTGCTGGTGACCAGTATCTGGCGCACTGTGCAGGCAAGTCCAACCAGCGGGTATTTTTGCTGGACAGTACCGGACGTAGCTATGCAGTGGCTGCCAGCACCTTGCCATCAGCGCGCAGTCTGGGTGAACCGCTCACCACGCGGCTAAATCCACCCGCAGGTAGCCGTTTTATAGACCTGATCATGGGTGAGGAAACGCAATCCATTATTCTGGCCAGCAGTCAGGGCTACGGATTTGCCAGCAGCATTGCCAATCTGGACACCAATGCCAAGGCCGGCAAGGCGCTGGTGAACCTGAGTGATGACAGTGAACTGTTGCCATTACTTGAGGTACCTGCGCAGGCAGACCAGCTGGCCGTGCTGTCATCCAGTGGCCGTCTGCTGATTTTTGCACTGGCGGATTTACCTGTCATGAGCAAGGGCAAAGGCAATAAACTGATTGCACTGGAGGCCGGAGAGCGCGTACAAACCATGGTGGTCTTGAATGCCCAAAGCAGCCTTGCCATTGAAGCCGGTTCACGCACCCTGACGCTAAAGGGAGCAGATTTGGCGCACTATGTGGGCAAGCGTGGTTTGCGTGGTCATTTGCTGCCGCGAGGCTACCAAAAAGTTGCTGGCATGCGTACAATTTGGCCGTAAGAGGGGTAAGGGGCGCAGGCCCCTTTAATCTGTTGAAACAGGAAAATATTAACAGGAGCTTAAGCCAGCCAGTTGTGGTCAAAACATTTCTTGACTAATTGGCACTAACTTGGTTTAACCCTAATTAAATATCTTATGATAACCTTAGCCTAAGCTAGTGATAACCGATGCATACAGGAGCGTTTTTCAACATGGATCATATTTGGTACAAGACGTACAAAACGGCAGGTATTCCAGAACAAATCGTTATGCCGGCAAATAACACCTCAATGGTTGACGTGTTTGAACGAAACTTTCAGAAATTCGGTTCACGCGATGCCTTTATCTGTATGGATAAAGCCATGAGCTTTTCTGAACTTGATAATGCCAGTCGCAAGTTTGCGGCCTACCTGCAATCCCTGAACCTGAGCAAGGGTGCACGTGTGGCAGTGATGATGCCCAACGTGCTGCAATATCCGGTAGCTGCCATTGGCATCCTGCGTGCCGGTTATGTGCTGGTCAATGTTAACCCGTTATATACCGCGCGTGAGCTTGAACATCAGCTTAAGGATTCCGGTTCAGAAGTCCTGATTATTGTTGAAAACTTTGCGCATATTTTCTCGGAAATCCAGAATAATACCCCGGTAAAACATACCATTGTGACTGGTGTGGGTGATTTGCTGGGCACGGTCAAAGGCCTGATTGTCAACATGGTCCTGCGCCATGTACGCAAACAGGTTCCAGCATGGAACATCAAGGGACATGTGCCATTTAAAGCTGCTTTAAACAAATTTAGCGCCAGCCGTTACAAGCGTCCGGTCATGAACTTGAATGACACCGCTGTGCTGCAATACACAGGTGGAACCACTGGCGTATCCAAAGGCGCGGAACTGACTCACAGCAATCTGGTCGCCAACCTGCTGCAAGTGGAAGCCATTTTCAAGAGTGCCTTTGATGAAGGGGCAACTGCTGAGCAAAACAATATCCTGTGTGCGCTGCCGCTGTACCATATTTTTGCTTTCATGGTCTGTGCCATGTTTGGTATGTATACCGGCGCCACCAATATTCTGGTGCCAAACCCGCGTGACATTCCGGGGCTGGTAAAAGAGCTGGCCAAATATCCACCGGCCTTCTTCCCTGCGGTTAACACCCTGTTTAACGCACTGGTTAATAATGCCGACTTCCAGAAACTGGATTTTAGCAAGCTGAAAGTGGCAATGGGTGGTGGTATGGCCGTATTGCCATCAACGGCTGAAGCCTGGCAGCAAATTACTGGCCGTCCCATTGTAGAAGGCTATGGCCTGTCTGAAACCTCACCGGTGGCAACTGCTAACCCGCCTTCCATTACCAAGTATACCGGCACCATTGGTATTCCCTTGTCCTCAACCGATGTTGCAATTCTGGATGACGATGGTAAGGCGGTTGCGCTAGGTGAGCAGGGTGAAATTTCCATTCGTGGCCCACAGGTCATGAAAGGCTACTGGAACCGTGCCGATGAAACTGCCAAGGTGATGACTGCCGATGGTTATTTCCGCACTGGTGACATTGGTTTCATGGACGAAAACGGCTACGTTAAAATTGTAGACCGTAAAAAAGACATGATTCTGGTGTCTGGTTTTAACGTTTACCCTAGCGAAATTGAAGAAGTGGTGACCAAGCATCCCAAGGTGCTGGAAGCTGCGGCCATTGGTGTGGCCGACGCCAAGAGCGGTGAAGTGCCCAAGCTGTTCATTGTGAAAAAAGACCCAAGCCTTACCGTTGATGAAGTACTGGCTTACACCAAGCAAAACCTGACTGGCTATAAGCAGCCAAAATACGTTGAATTCATGGACGAGTTGCCAAAATCCAACGTGGGCAAAATCTTGCGTAAAGACCTGCGCAAATAAGATTTTTGCAGTCATGTAACTAAAAAAGCAGTCCTGATGGGCTGCTTTTTTATACCTAAATGTTGAAAAACAAACGCTAAAAAAACTTTTAAAAAGTTAATAATTGTTAAAATTTCTGCATCATTTTAATTAAATAAGGCCGGGACAAGCGAAACAGCGCAGTAAAACTACCCATGGCACCCAACTGCAGGAACAAATGCGCGTAATCCAGCTGCAACTGATGGCTTAGCAGGTTATCCGTCAGGCAAAAAACTAGCACCAATGGCAACAACAATAACAGTGAGCGTTGATAAACACTGGCTAAAATCAAAAACACGCCAGTAACCATAAAGGTTGCCAGCAGTGAATATAAATTCTGGTTAGCCGCCATAACATTAACGATCAATGCCAGAATAATAGCTATAACGATACTAATTTTATTCAGGCGTTTGTCATACTGCTGTTGCTGTGCCAGTGCAGTATGAAGCGAATTCTGGGCTACTGGATCAGAATCCGGA
This sequence comes from Alkanindiges illinoisensis, assembly GCF_004377485.1. GTDB lineage: Bacteria > Pseudomonadota > Gammaproteobacteria > Pseudomonadales > Moraxellaceae > Alkanindiges > Alkanindiges illinoisensis_A. Next base: position 139,464 of record NZ_SNTY01000025.1, on the reverse strand, counting down.
GTTTGCAGGTGAGCAGGATCAGGCATACAAAGGCAACCCATACAATAAAATAAGAAGTAAGCAGACAAAAAGTCATCTGGAAATCTGCAGTTAAAAATTGAGCCGATTGGCTAAAAAATCACATTATTATAGAAATTCTTATGCTAAGGTTGTGCTGTTTTTTTAAATTTTAACAACAGCCAATGAGTTCAATCAATTCCCTTATTTATGTCATTTTGGCAGCGTGTTTGCTGCCTTATGTATTTTCATGGATTGCCAAGCTAAGTGGCGGGTTTACCCTTAAGGATAACCAGCAGCCACGCGAATTTATGGCGCGCACCACAGGGCTGGCCGCGCGGGCCAATGCAGTGCAGCTCAACAGCTTTGAAAGCTTGCCGCTGTTTTTAACCAGTGTGCTGCTGGCAGAGTATCTGGTGGTGCCTACCGCTATTACCTTTAATCTAAGTATTGCGTATCTGGTGCTACGACTATTGTATGGCTGTGCCTATCTGGCCAACTGGGCCACACTACGCAGTATCCTCTGGTTGCTGTCGATGGCGTGTCCGGTACTTTTACTGTTATTAATTGCATGGCTTTGAACCACAAGTGCTAGTCTGGCCTATAGCTATCTATCCTGTCAGGCATTTTTAGCATGATCCGTCACAATGTCTGCTGCAATGGATGCCGGATGAGCCAACTTAGGGCTATAATGTGCCACGTTTTTTAAACCACCCTTTTGCAGTAGAGTGATCCTATGAGCTACAACAACATTCCTCCCGGTAAAGATGCACCCAATGATATCTATGTGATCATTGAAATTCCTGCCAATCATGATCCGATCAAGTATGAAATTGACAAGGATTCTGATGCGCTGTTTGTTGACCGCTTCATGGGCACGCCCATGTTTTATCCGGCCAATTATGGCTATGTGCCAAACACCCTGTCCGAAGATGGCGACCCGCTGGATGTGCTGGTGGTCACGCCTTATCCGGTCGTTGCTGGCTCTGTAATTCGCTGCCGTCCGGTTGGCAAGCTGAAAATGGAAGATGACGGTGGGATTGATGCCAAGCTGGTTGCTGTACCGCATGAAAAACTGACCCCGCTGTACAAAAACGTGCAGGAATATACTGATCTGCCAGAACTGCTGATCAAGCAAATTGAACATTTCTTTAGCCACTACAAAGATCTTGAACCTGGCAAGTGGGTAAAAATCAGTGGCTGGGAAGGCAGTGATGTTGCCAAGGCTGAAGTATTAAAAGCCATTGAAGCCGCTAAAAATTAAGCTGCACTGGCTTTAAAAGGCTATTGCCCAAAAATCCGTTCCTTGTTTAACGAGAGGACGGATTTTTTTATGGCTATTCCCACAAGATGATAAAAATAAACCAGATTAAAAAATGCCCTGTTTTAAGGCGTTCTTTTTTGTATTCTTTAAAAACGCACCAAAATGACCGACTAACTTGTAACCAGATTTTTGTTGGTTAAAAATTAAAATCTCAAGAATAAATTATTAATATCAATAGCTTGAGTATAAAAATAAATATTGGCACGCCAATTGTATTAAGGAAATATGACAGCGTCGTCATTTAAAACACAGATCGTTCTTGGGGAGCGTGCACAATGAAATTTGGTTTAAAAACTCTGGTAGCTTCAGTAACCCTGATGGGTGCAATTAATGGTGCATTTGCAGCGGATGTGATCAGCATTCCAAATGTAACTACCACGGGCAGTGTTGCCATGACCACCGACTACCGTTTTCGTGGCATTTCCCAGACCAGCAATAATCCCGCTGTGCAAGGTGGCCTGGCTTTTACCCATGCTTCAGGCTTGTATCTGGGTTTATGGGGTTCCAATATTAGTAGCGTAGGCCATTCCAACTCGGCAGAAATGGACGCCACCATTGGCTATGCTACAGCACTCCCTTTAAGTGCAACCCTGACACCAACTCTGGATGTTGGCTATATCCGCTATGGTTATTTTGGTACTGGTGATTCAGCCCCTGGCAATGAGCAGCCTGATTATAATGAAGTGTATGGCAAGCTGACCTTTGCCGATAGTCTGGTAAAAGGCGATAGCCTTAGTGGTAGTGTGACGTATTCCAATGAGTATTTTAACCAGTCGGATGAATTCTGGAACTTTAACGCCAGCTATAGTGCGCCTATTGCCGACACTGGTTTTGGCTTTGTGGGCAGCGTGGGCTACAACAAGTTTAAAAACAAGGCCATGATGGCGCAAGCTGTTGGCGGTGATGGCAGCGACGACAACTACGTTGATTATAAGGTCGGTGTTAATTTTGGTATTCAGGGCGTAACGGCTGAGCTGGCGGCCATTGGTACGAATGTGAGTACTAGCGGCTTTAGTAGCGGTGCTGAAAAACCCTATACCACTTCGGCGGTATTTAGCTTAAGCAAGTCATTCTAATGGCTTAGAATTGAATGGCTGCAATTTATTTTGCACCCGCAGATAAAGCTAAAAAAGAGCTGATGATTCAGCTCTTTTTTATTGCAGGCGTCATATAGCGAATGTTAGTTTTTGCAGTTTTAGCCTTGACCCCGGTAGCTTAAGGCTTCGGTCAGATGACTAGTAGTAATTACCTCACTGTCTGCCAGATCTGCAATGGTGCGTGCCACCCGTAAAATCCGGTGATAGGCCCGCGCTGACAGGTTCAGGCGCTGCTGTGCCAGCTGGATAATTTTTTGCTCAGGCTCACCCAGTACTGCAAACTGGTCCAGCAGTTGCGGATTCAAGGCTGCATTACTCAGGCCTTGCCGTTTAATCTGGCGCTGGCGTGCTGCAATCACCCGGGTGCGCACACTGGCTGAGCTTTCACCTGCTGTTCGTGACTGCAAATCACTGGCGGGCAGGGCAGGCACTTCAATATGCAAATCAATGCGATCCAGCAATGGCCCGGACAAACGACCCCGATAACGCTTGACCATATCCGGTGTACATTTGCAGCGCTGGCTGCTATCAGACGCATAACCGCAGGGACAGGGATTCATGGCGGCCACCAGTTGAAAATTGGCCGGAAAGGTAATTTGCCGCGCTGCCCGTGAAATCACCACTTCCTTGGATTCCAGCGGCTGGCGCAATACTTCCAGCACCTTGCGGTCAAACTCCGGCAGCTCATCCAGAAACAGGACGCCATAATGGGCCAGACTGATTTCACCGGGGCGTGGTTGTGAGCCACCACCCACTAGTGCAGCGGCTGATGCGGTATGATGCGGCGCACGAAAAGGCCGTTCGCCAAAATTTAACCCATGATTGGCAATCGAATACACGCTGGCCACTTCCAGGCTTTCTTCATCATTCAGTGGCGGCAGAATACCGGGCAAACGGGATGCCAGCAGGGTTTTTCCAGTACCGGGTGGTCCACAAAACAACAGTGAATGGCCACCTGCTGCTGCAATTTCCAGCGCGCGGCGTGCCCGATGCTGGCCTTTCACATCGGCCATATCCGGCAGGTTAATTTGCTGGGCAAGTGGCTGGTGCTGAACAAGAGCTAAGTGTTCCACCTGTTGCAAGTGTGCGCAAATCTGCTTGAGCGTGCCTGCCGCATAAATCCGTGCCTCTGGAATTTTGGCGGCTTCATTGCCATTACCGTGAGGCACCAGCAATGGTCGTTTGGCCAGATGCGCGGCGCGGGCCACAGCCAGCACACCCATTACTGGACGCAGTTCGCCATTTAAGGCCAGTTCGCCCACAAATTCCTTGTCATGCAGGGTATCAGCATCCAGTTGGCCACTGGCCGCCAGAATACCCAGCGCAATCGGTAAATCCAGTCTGGCGCCTTCTTTGGGCAGGTCGGCAGGCGCCAGATTAATGGTCAGACGACGGCTGGGAAATTCAAACCCGCTATTGATAATGGCAGAACGCACCCGATCCTTGCTTTCACGCACGGCAGCTTCGGGCAGTCCAACAATGGTGAGGGCAGGTAATCCCTGACTTAAATGCACTTCAACCTGAACTTCAGGTGCATGCAGGCCGAGCGCTGCCCGGGACGTTACAACAGCAAATGACATAAAAAAACCTAAATTATTGTTTTAAAGATTTAATGATTTTAAATAAACAATGATTAAAAAGTACGCAGCTTGGATTGTACAGTTACTTAAATTGTACAGGTAAAAATGCGCGGTTAGGGTGCGGCTGGGCTCTCCAGTAATGCAACTTTTTCAGTTAATGTTTCAATCTCGACTAACAAGTTAGCAATATTTTTCTGAGCATTCAGTAATGCAGTTTGCTGGCGCAGGAATTCTTCCTGACTAACCAGATCCATACGGGTAATCATCTCGGATAACAGGGCGCGCAGGTTTTTTTCCAGATCGGCTCTGGGTTCTTGAAGCTGTTCCAGAATGGCTTGAAGCAATTGCTCTATCATGGTGAATTAATGCTCCATTTTGAGGCGTAAAATCAGTATATGGAAAATAAGAATAAAAAAACCGCATAAAATCTTGAGGTTTTTATTGATTAAGTAAAAGTGTAATCGCAAAAGTCTAAAGTAAAAATACAGAATTAAGTTTTCTTGTAGCATTTGGAAACAATTTTATGCATGATCAATCAATAATGATGTCGAACATGGAAAAATCTGCATAAGGCCATGCCTGCCAGAAACCATGTAGCGACACTAATTGCCAGCGAATTTGGCAAATTGAAAGTATTTATTTAGGGTTAACTATTTTAAGGGTGATGTGATGAAAGGATTAAAACAAATTGCAGTTACAGGCTGTGTCTTGGCCCTGATGAGCCATGTTCAGGCCGCCGATGTGATTACTGTTCCGGGTGTAACCACCACTGGCAATGTAACACTGTCTACGGATTACCGTTTCCGTGGTATTTCGCAAACCAGTAATAATCCTGCCATTCAGGGTGCCGTTAACTTTAACCATGAATCAGGCACCTATGCCAGCCTGTGGGCCTCAAATGTCAGCGGCAACAGCACTGCCGAAATTGACGGCGTGCTGGGCTATGCCACCAAGCTCAATCTGATTCCAAACCGTGATACCACACTGGATGTGGGCTATATCCGCTATATGTATGCAGGCTCAGGCGATTCTGCGCCGGGCAGCAAACAGCCCGACTATAATGAGCTGTTTGGCCGTTTAAGCCTTGCTGGTAGCGTGATCAAGGAAGATAACCTGATGGTTGGGGCAAATTATTCCAATGATTATTTTAACCAGTCCGACAACTTCTGGTATTTCAGTGCCAATTATACCGCACCCATCAAGGATACCGGTTTTGGACTGGTGGCTGGTATTGGCTATAACCTGTTCAAGAATAGCCACATGATGAACCGCGCGCTGGGCACAACCAGTAATGATGATAGCTATATCGACTATAAGCTGGGCACCAGCTTTGGTGTGCAGGGCCTGACTACCGAACTGGCTTGGGTAGAAACCAGCCTAAAAGACAGTGAATGCGTTGATAAAAAAGCCTGCGATGGTACGGTACAACTGAGCATCAGTAAAACATTCTAGGTACAACTTGACAGTCAAATACGTTATAAAGAGGGTCGCGTCAGCGGCCTTTTTTGTTTCCCCCACAATTGATGCTGTTGGCACGTTTTTTGAACATGCAAATTACTGGTTATTTACCTGAGGTCTTTTGAAATGAAACTTGTAACCGCTGTGGTTAAGCCTTTTAAACTTGACGATGTTCGCGAGGCATTATCGGAAATAGGTGTGCAGGGTATTACTGTCACTGAAGTCAAGGGGTTTGGTCGTCAGAAAGGCCATACCGAACTGTATCGTGGCGCTGAATATGTGGTTGATTTTTTGCCAAAAGTAAAAATTGATATTGCCGTGCGTGATGACATGGTCGATGCCGTGATTGAAGCCATTACCCGGGTTGCCAGCACTGGCAAGATTGGTGACGGCAAGATTTTTGTCAGCAATCTGGAACAAGTAATCCGTATTCGTACTGGCGAAACTGGACCAGATGCAGTTTAACACCGACGATAATCATGGCATGGACTTTGCTGTAACCAAAATAACGCATTGATCCTGTGTTGGGGGAAGACACAATGAAACACATGTTACTTGCGCTGGGCTTATCCAGTGCACTTCTAACATCAGCAAGTGTATGGGCAGAAGCGCCTGCAACGATGCCAGAAGCTGCTACACAAGATGCAACGACAGCAACTGCAACCACAGAAACTGCTGTACCTGCCACCAGTGACAATACCGCCATGGCCACAGCACCGGACAATGCAAATGTCCCGGTGGCTGCGGCGGCTGAACAAACCGCGCCAGCCACTGAAGCGCCTGCGCCTGCGGCAGAAGCAACGCCTAAAGTGGATACTGGCGATACAGCATGGATTCTGACCTCAACTGCGCTGGTCCTGCTGATGACCATTCCGGGTCTGGCATTATTTTACGGCGGTATGGTGCGCAAGAAAAACGTACTCAGCACCATGATGTACAGCCTGTCTGCCACCATTGTGGTGAGCTTGTTGTGGGTAATTGTGGGTTATTCGCTGGCATTTTCCGGTGACGGTGCCTATATCGGTAACCTGGGCAAGGTCTTACTCAACGGCGTTGCATTTGATGCCTTAAGCGGCACAATTCCTGAAAGCCTGTTTGTGATTTTCCAGATGACTTTTGCCATCATTACCGTGGCCATTTTAAGTGGTTCGGTGGCTGACCGCATGAAGTACTCTGCTTTTATGCTGTTTATTGCATTGTGGGTGGTTGCCGTGTATGCACCGATTACCCACTGGGTCTGGGCGGCTGGCGGCTGGTTATTTGATGCGGGTGCACTGGATTTTGCCGGTGGTACCGTGGTTCACATCAACTCGGGTGTGGCTGGTTTGGTTGCGGCCTATGTCCTTGGCAAGCGTATTGGTTTTGGTAAGGAAGCCATGGCTCCCCATAACCTGACCTTAACTGTAATTGGTGCAAGCTTGCTGTGGGTGGGCTGGTTTGGCTTTAACGGTGGTAGCGCGCTGGGTGCGGGCAGTCGTGCCAGCATGGCAATTCTGGTAACTCAGGTTGCTGCTGCTGCTGCAGCATTTGCCTGGCTGCTTGCCGAGCGCTTTGTGCGTGGCAAGGCATCAGTACTGGGTGGTGCATCCGGTGCGGTGGCTGGTCTGGTGGTAATTACCCCTGCTGCTGGTTTTGTCGGTGTAGGTGGTGCACTGGTGATGGGTCTGATTGGTGGCGTAGTATGCTTCTGGGGAACGACTTCTCTCAAGCGTATGCTTAAAGCAGACGATGCACTGGATGCCTTTGGTCTGCATGCAGTTGGCGGTATTGTGGGTGCCATGCTGACAGCCGTGTGTGTGAACAGTGAAGTGGTTGCTGCAGCTGGCCTTGAGCTGCCATCACTGGGCAAGCAATTGTGGATTCAGGCAGAAGGCGTACTGGCTACGATCATTTATAGTGGTGTCGTGACCTTTATCCTGCTGAAGATTGTAGATGTCATCATTGGCCTGCGTGTAAATGAAGAACAGGAACGCGAAGGTCTGGATATTACCCAGCATGGCGAACGGGTTGAGTAATAGCCTAAGCGCATAAAACAGCACGCTAATCCGACAGGGTCACTAAAATAGTGGCCCTGTTTTTTATGGCTTTGATTTTAATGCTTAATACAATTGGTTTAAATCGGCATAGCACACCGGTGAGCTGGCTTCCTGCCATTTTTCCAGCTCATCTTCCAGAAATTCAGCCAGTAATTCCAGATAAACCAAATGATGCGACGAGGTACCCAATAAGGTTAAATTCCCTTGCCGAAGATAATCCAGCAGGATTAGCCAGTATTCGGTTTGAGCCTTGAGTTGTCCGATATAAGACTGGCGAAATCCATCAGGCTGGTCTGGATGCTGCGCTGCCCAGTGTATAAGTTCGCTTGAGGGCGCTAACGCCTCCAGCCCTAAATTCATGACTATTGCATCGGGCGATGTTTCTGGATGCACAGGCATTTGCGGCAACGGTGGGCCAATCAGCACACGTTTTCCATCCTGCAGGCGGGCAGGTTCAGTCCAGACTTTGCAATAAATCATGGCATCACCTGATCAGGATACGTGCAGCAAGGCACCTCAACAGCCTCACTATAGCAATCGCTGCCTTACAGCTGCTGTACTTATTTTGATACCAGATTTTTGCTACACTGCCCTATCAATTTTTTAAATGCTAGCGCCATGCACTGTCCGTTTTGCAATGCTCCCGATAGTAAGGTGATTGATTCACGGCTGGCCGCCGAGGGTCGGCAAATCCGTCGTCGCCGTGAATGTGTGGCCTGTGGTGACCGCTTTACCACTTTTGAATCCTACGATGTGGTGATGCCGCGGGTCATTAAGTCGAACGGGCGTAATGAACCTTTTAATGAAGAAAAACTCCGCCATTCACTGACACTGGCCCTGCAAAAACGCCCGGTGAGTCAGGACCAGATTGAAGCCACCCTGCTGGATATTGGCCAGCATTTGCGCCGTCTGGGCGAGCGTGACGTGACCTCGCGCAAGATTGGCGAAATTGTCATGCAATCACTGTATGACCTGGATCATGTGGCCTATGTGCGGTTTGCCTCGGTATACCGGGATTTTCAGGATGTCGATGCCTTTAAGCGTGAAATTGAGCAAATGGGCATGGAGCAAACCGGCATTGCCAGAAACATGCTTGAGCAAACTAGCGTGGAAAAACCGGTACTAGAAAAGCCAGTATCAGAAAAGCTTAGTAAAGACAGCCAGAAGCCATGATTAGCCCCCTTTATATGCAGCGTGCCATTGAGCTGGCCAAACAGGGGCAGTACAGCACCCGGCCTAATCCCAATGTGGGCTGTGTGATTGTTAAAGATAACCAGATTGTGGGTGAGGGCTTTCATCCGCAAGCAGGCCAGCCACATGCCGAAGTGTTTGCCTTAAGACAGGCTGGTGAACAGGCACGGGGCGCAATAGCGTATGTGACGCTGGAACCCTGTGCGCATTTTGGCCGCACGCCACCGTGTGCCAATGCATTGGTAGAGGCAGGGGTTAGTCATGTAGTGATGGCAAGCCTTGATCCCAATCCACTGGTGGCAGGCAAAGGACAGGCTATTCTGGAAGCCGCAGGGATTGGCACAACGGTGGGCGTACTGGAAGCTGAAGCACGTGCCTTAAACAAAGGCTTCCTGCAAGTTATGGCTGGGGGGCGACCCTATGTGCGCCTGAAAATGGCCGCCAGTCTGGATGGTCGGACTGCCATGGCATCGGGTGAATCCAAATGGATTACTGGTGAGGCCGCGCGGCTGGATGTGCAGCATTGGCGCGCGATCAGTGGCGCAGTGATTACGGGCATTAACACCGTACTGGCGGATGATCCGGGCTTGAATGTACGCCAGTTATCCGGTGATTTTTCCATTGAAAACGTGGTGCAGCCCTTACGGGTGGTATTGGATCGGCAAGGCCGTTTTCCGCAGCAGACCCAGCTGTTAAACCATCCTGAAAAGTTGCTTCTTGTTGGCACCCAGCCGACTGTGGCACCAGCGGTTGAACACTGGCCGAACATGGCTTTGGCACAATTGCTGAATGAGTTAAAACAGCAAAAACAAATTTATGACGTGCTGGTAGAAGCCGGGCCAACGCTGGCGGGCGAATTTTTGCGGCAGGGTCTGGTGGATGAACTGATTGTATATCTGGCGCCGACCTTGCTGGGCTGTGATGCGCGTGCCATGTTTAATGTATCTTTGTCGCAAATGCGCGAGCAATATCGGCTACAATTGCAGGAGCTGACCCAGGTCGGGCAGGATGTGCGCCTGATCTTGACACCTGTTGCCCCTTAACCAGTTTATGTTTCAATGAGACGTTCTAACCCAATAGCGTAGAGTGATGAATACTGAAGCCAATGTGTATCACAAGCGTCGCCACGCTGCGCGAACCACCGATGATTACCTGTTTCATCAGCTGGTGCCTTATCTGGGCAACAAGCGTCGTCTGCTGCACCTGATTCTGGCAGCACTGGAACAAACCGGCACCCTGAATAGTAAAAGTAGTAAGAACGGCAAGCCGCCTATTTTTGCAGATCTGTTTGCCGGCAGTGGTGTGGTGTCTCGACTGGCGCGGCAAAATGGCTACCGCGTAATTGCCAATGACTGGGAACCTTACAGCCATGCGCTGAACCATGCCTTGCTGGCCTGTGTGGAAGCACCGGACTTTGCAGGTTTGGGTGGCTATCAGGCCGCCATTGACCAGCTCAACAGCTTGCCGGAACAGGCTGGCTGGGTTACCCGAAACCTGTCCCCGCGCGATGATGATTTTTATGATCCGGCGCGTGACCGATTGTTCTTCAAGCGCCGTAATGGCATGCGCATTGATGCCATCCGTAACCAGATTATGCAATGGCAGCATCAGGGCCTGATTACGCCGCTGGAAATGAGTGCATTGCTGGCGCCATTACTGTATTCGGCCAGTTTTGTCAGCAATACCAGTGGTGTCTTTAAAAGCTTCCATCAGGGCTGGGGTGGTAAAACCCAGACCGCGCTGGAACGCATTGATTCCCTTCTTTGGCTCACACCCAGCCGCTTTTGTCCCATTGGTACGCCCGGCCAGCTGGCTGCTGAAATGTGGTGTGTGGATGCCCAGTATCTGGCCAGACAAATGTCGTCGTTTAAGGTCGATATTGCCTATCTGGATCCGCCGTATAACCAGCATGCCTATAGCAGCAACTATCATGTGCTCAATGCACTTACCTTGTGGGATCAGGTGGATTTACCCACACCTGATACACCCGGCTTTAAAAGTGGCATTGACCGCGCATGGCGTAAGGAACGCCCCAGCCCCTACAACTCGGCCAAGTATGCCACCGAAGCCTATCAGGAACTGGTGGCGACCTTAAATTCCCGTTTTATCCTGACCAGCTACAGCACCGATGGCAATATCGCACCCAAGGATTTGCTCAAGGCCAATCTGGATCGCGGCCGTGTTACCTTGCTCACACAGGATGTACCGCGTTACCGTGTGAGCAAGCAACGCCAGTCCGAGCGCGCGCGTACCCTTGAGTTTATTGTGATTACCGATACACAGGCCAAGTCAGGGCCACCACTCAATCAATTGCTGGGTCAGCTTTATCATTTTGCCGAGCTTGGTGGCGTAGACACCTCTGGGCCAAGCACGCAATTGGCACTGTGGTAAGCATTTTTGATGACACCTGCATCATTAAAATAATTGCTCACATTTTAAAATATTAAACAGCTTTAAGCTGCATTAGGATGTCAGAGATCCGCCTGTTTAAGCAAAAGTCGGGTTAATTCATACTAAGCATGACAATAAGGAAAAATGATGCAAACACGTCTCAAAAAAATTGCGCTAACCACCAGCCTGCTATTGCTGGCACCCTTAAGCTTTGCCACCACCTGGACAGCCGGCAGTAACCATCAGGGTAAAGTGACAGTTCCCATTGAGGGCGGTCCGGTCATTACCTGGCAATGCAATGGCAAAAGCTGCAGCCTGACTGGGCCATGGGGCAATGAGTTGTCCATGGATTCTTGCCAGAATCTGGTGACCCGGGTCGGCAAGATTAGCTATTACAGGAATAGTGCCGGCAAGGCATGGAATGCCAATTCAGATGAACTGGCTGAATGCAATCGGGTAGCTCGCTAAACTATCTGACCTGCGTTTTTCAGAGTAATAGACTGGTGTAGGAAAAGTGACCCGATGTTTTGTGGCGATATTTTTGAGGATAGTTTGTGACATGGCTTTTGCCCCATGATTGGGTATAATCAGCACCAGTTTAATTGCAGTGAAAGATAGCGCGCCATGTTTACAGGCATCATTGAAGCCGTAGGAAAAGTATTATCGTCCAGCCAGACGGCGGGTGATGTGCGTCTGGTGATTGATGCTGCCGGGCTGGACATGGGCGATGTCAAACTGGGTGATTCAATTGCCACCAGCGGTGTTTGCCTGACCGTGATTGATTTTGGCAAGAACTGGTATGCGGCTGATGTCTCACTGGAAACCATTCGCCGCACCACCTTGCTGCAATGGAAAACGGGCACATTGGTTAACCTTGAAAAAGCCCTGCTACCGACAACACGGCTGGGTGGTCATCTGGTCAGTGGGCATGTGGATGGACTGGGTGAAATTACCCTGGTGCGTAAAGATGCCCGCTCCCTGTATTTTGAAGTGAAAGCACCGGATGACCTGGCCAAATACCTGGCCGAAAAAGGCTCCATTACCGTAGATGGTATTAGCCTGACCATTAATCATCTAAATGGCGCTTTACTGAGCCTCAATTTAGTGCCGCATACAGCTGAGCAAACTACGATCAAGGAATGGAAAGTCGGCAGCAAGGTCAATCTAGAGGTTGATGTACTAGCACGTTATCTGGAGCGCTTGCTGCTGGGTGATAAGGCTGCACAGGCCACGGCCAAAAGTACCATTGATATGAGTTTTCTAGCGGAAAATGGATTTTTACGTTAAGTGAAAGCGCTAATGTTAAAAAAGCCTCATCATGAGGCTTTTTTAACATTAAAGAACCAAGTCATGATTTTTGATTCTCTTGCGCACTCATCATCTGCTCAATTTCAATTTTGGCCTGCTGTTTTAAGCGCTCACTCAATTGCTGCAAGGTTTCTTCAATATAAATTTCTGCTTCCAGCCACAGTGCATCCTTAAGCGCCTGCACCTGACTGGTATGTTGTTGTAATACCTGTGCAGCCTGTTCCTGTTCACGCTGTTCCTGCCTGAGTTTGGCAGCTTGTTGTTCGGCAAGGCGCTGTTCTTCCAGCAGGCGTTGTTCCTGCTCTAGCCGTTGCAGCTCAGCTTGTTGTTGTCTGGCTTGCTCAGCCAGTCGTTGCTGCTCTTGTGCTTTACGCTCGGCAGCTTCTTTGGCCAGCCGTTCACGTTCAGTGTCTTCCGCCTGCTGGCGCGCCAGTTGTTCTTCGGCAAGGCGTTGCTGTTCACGCTGTTGCTCTAACTCACGCTGTTCTTGTTCCAGCCTTAAGCGTTCAGCTTCTGCCTGTTCGCGCGCCAACTGTTCCTGCCGCTGGCGCTCTTTTTCTTCGGCTTCGGCTTTTTCACGGGCCAGTTGCTCGGCACGCTGACGTTCCAGTTCCTGCTGGCGTTGCTGTTCTTCCAGCGCGGCTTTAACCAGTGCCTGATGCCGTTGCTCACGCTGTGCATCGGCAATTTGCCACTGGTTAAAGTCAGTTCCCACTTCCAGCAACTGGCAAATGCTGTACAGTTCACTAAAAACCTGCTGGCGCACCGCTTCTGGCGCTGCCAACCAACGCGTCTGAAAGTCACGGCCCACATTTAACGCCATAATTTTTCCCAAAAACTAACCAATTTTAAATACATCAATTGCAATGGATTAGAATACTTGACTGCATTTTCATCCGTGTCAGCAATAAGCTACACCTGATAAGTCACCGGTTCAATGCCTAATGCACGGTAAGCCTTAAAACGTTCACGGCCTGCGGCTTTGGCAGCGTCTGTATTTTCAATTATTTCCAGCACACGACCAAATCGCTGTGGATCAATAATTGCCTGACCAAGATTCAGGCAGTCGCCTTTAAACTGTTCCGGCAAAGTCAGGCTCAAGCAAATGGGTGAGTGCAAGCTGTCGATGTCATGGGCCACAAAGCTGGCCGGGTCAAACTGCCACAGCAAGGCATCAAACTGTTGCAGGGCATCCAGATCATCAAACTTGACCAGCAGGGGCTGCTGGGCCGTCTGGATGCTTTTGCGGCAAATCCGGCAGGCCAGATCCACCTGCAGGATCTGACTCTGGATCAGATAAAACCCAACATCAGCCATGTGTGATCACTTACTGTACGTTCTGGCCTTGACTGGCTTGACTACGCGTACGCAGGAACTCCATCAGCAACGGCACCGGACGACCTGTTGCCCCTTTATTGCTACCCGACAGCCATGCTACCCCGGCAATATCCAGATGTGCCCAGCGATATTCCTTGGTAAAGCGTTGCAGGAAGCAGGCTGCAGTAATGGCACCACCGTAAGGCCCACCAATGTTGCCCATATCGGCAATCGGGGAGTCCAGCAGTTCCTGATAGTCATCAATCACTGGCATGCGCCATACCCGGTCATGTGCCGTCTGCCCGGCTTCCAGCAATTCACTGGCCAGTGCATCGTCCGGACTAAACAAGCCAGCCAGTACTTTGCCCAGTGCCACCACGCAGGCGCCGGTTAAGGTGGCAATATCAATCACGGTATCCGGATTAAAGCGCTTGATATAGGTTAGGGCGTCGCACAGCACCAAACGGCCTTCAGCATCGGTATTTAAGATTTCAACCGTTTGCCCGCTCATGGTGGTGACAATGTCACCCGGACGGGTGGCACGACCAGATGGCATGTTTTCGGCACATACCAGTGTTCCTACCACATTAATGGGCAGTCTGGCTTCACACAGGGCTTGCAGCGTACCCAGTACTGATGCTGCGCCACACATGTCAAACTTCATTTCATCCATGCCAGCAGCAGGCTTAATAGAAATACCACCGGTATCAAAGGTAATACCTTTGCCCACCAGCACCACAGGTTTACCTGACTCAGACTGAAAATCATCCGGCTTGCCTTTGTATTCCAGAATCACCAGACGCGCTTCACGCTCGGAACCTTTGCTCACGGCCAGCAATGCATTCATGCCCAGTTCCTGCATGGCTGCTTCATCCAGCACGGAAACACTCAGCAAATCGGGGTATTGCTGCGCCAGTTGCAAGGCTTGCTCTGCCATATATTCAGGATGGCACACATTGGCAGGCTGATTGCCTACATCCCTGGCCAGTGACTGACCCTTTGCCACAGCTTGCAGGTAATCAATACGGGATTGCAGTTCATCAGCACGGGTACTGTGCAAGACAATGCTGTCCAGAATGGCTTCAGATTTTTTACTCTTATAAGTATCAAAGCGGTAGGCAGCATTGCTCAACGCCAGTACAAATGGCTCAAGGGTCTGGTCAGCCAATGCATCCAGTGAAATCACTGCTTGCGCCGTCCGGTTGGCCAATGCCTTATAAATACTAGTAGCCAGTGTTTGCGCCTGACCGGCAGTCATTTTTTCCAGTTCACCAGCACCCACCAGCAAAACCTGTGAAAAATCAGCATTGTTTAACTGATAAACTGGCAGGGTTTCACCCAGCTTGGCCTTGAACTGGGCACGCTCAATCTGGGTGGTGAGTTGCTGTTGCACATCACTGGGCAGCTGGTCATGTGACTGTACCAGTGTTTCCTGATCCAGAATTAATACCAGTGTGGCATTACTATTGGCGGTACTGGCAGCGGTTGTGTCTGAGGTTGGTAAAAGTTTGTTCTGTAAATTCAGTTTCATGTATTGACCTTGCATCATCGTGGCGAAGCAGTATTCCATTAAAACACTGTCCTGCTAGACTTGAACAGCCTAAATTGATACGCCACGTACTATTTTTTTAAGGTATAAGTACTTAAACTTGGCATTTTGTAATAGCCCTTTGTCATCACCCTTTTGGGTTTACTGTGGATAGCCCTTTTGATCATTCGTCGTTATTTGGTTCGTCAGGTTCTTAGCACCAGTGCTGTTGTGGTTGGCTTGCTCACGCTGATTATGCTGGGTGGTCGCCTGATCAAGTATTTTGGTGTGGCGGCGCAGGGACGTCTGGATGCCAGTGTACTGTTTACTATTATTGCCTTTCGCTTACCCGAATTTTTAACCCTCATATTACCGCTGGGCTTTTTTGTAGGCTTGATGCTGGTGTTTGGCCGCCTGTATGTTGACCATGAAATGGCTGTGCTTAACAGCAGCGGTGTGAGCCGCGATAGTTTGGGTATTTTATTGATTCCTATGACATTGCTGCTGATTATTGCTGAAGCTGCACTGGTTATTCAGCTTACACCATGGGGTAATCGCAAGTTTGATCAGGTGACGGCAACACAGGCAGTACGTAGTGGTTTTGATCTGGTAAGGCCGCGTGAGTTTGTGTCCAGTGGACGCTACACCATTTATGCGGGTTCCCTGTCGGAAGACCGGCGCGATTTACAGGATATTTTCTTTTACGAACGCAGTGAGCAACCGAATAAACCGGACATGCTGATCATGGCTGAACGGGCAACCCGTGTGGTTGATCCAACGAATCGTGCCAGCGTTGTCGACCTGATTCGTGGCCGTCGTTATGAAATTTATCCTGGCAAACCCGAATATACCCATGCTGAATTTGCCACTTACCGTTTACGTATTGAGCACGCAAGCGATCCTGAGCTGGGTACCCAGCGGGTAGAAGCCATGAGTATGACGGCGCTAGCCAAGCGACTGAATGAACCGGTCATTCGTAGTGAATTCGGCTGGCGCTTGAGTGCACCGTGGGTGATGGCACTGGCACTGATTCTGGCGCTTCCCTTGTCGCAGGTCAATCCACGGCAGGGTCGTTATTATCGATTGTTTCCTGCTGTGATGATTTTTGCCAGCCTGATTGTGGCATTAATGGCCGTTAAAACTCGCATATCCAAAGACAAGCTTGGTCTGTGGGGTTATCCGCTGGTACTGGTTATTTATCTGGTGGTAGGTTTGCTTCTGTCACGGCGGCAGCGTTTGTCACCGCAGGCTGCCAAACGCATTAAGGAGGCCGCCCAGTCATGACATCAATTCTGCTGTTAGCACGGCATGTGATTAAAACGTCTGGTCTGGCTATGCTGGGCGCGGCTCTATTGCTACTGCTATTGCAAATGCTGTTTTCCTATATTGCCGAGTTGGGTGAACTGAAGGAAGGTTACAGTGCCTTAAATGCGTTTACTTATATTTTATGGCAGGCTCCCAAGTTTTTATATGACATCCTGCCCATTGCCGGGCTAATGGGCGCAGTTATTGGTTTAGGGTCCTTAGCGTCCAGTAGTGAACTGATTGTTATGCGCTCAATAGGGATTAGCCTGTGGCGTATTGTAAGCTGGGTGCTATGGCCTGCCTTAGTGCTAGTGATTGTCTCATTTGCCTTAAGCCAATGGATTTTGCCCTACACCAACGAACAGGCACGTGCTATCCAGAAGCAGGGCGGCCAATTAGTCAAAATTGGCGAGGTACATGGCTACTGGACGCGTGAAGGCAATCGCTATATCTATGTGAACTATGCCAATTCAATGGGCCAGCTTAAGCAGGTTGAAGTGATTGACCTGAACGAAAAATACCGTATTACGCAAACGCTGACTGCCCAAACGGGTGAATTTATGCAAAACCAGCAGTGGCAACTGGAAAGCGTAAATCAAATCCAGATTCGGCCGGATGGCAGTGCCAAACCGATTCATAACGATCATCTAAACCTGCCACTGGGTTTGCAACCGCGCTTTGTCCAGACCGTTACAGTCGCACCGGAAGATCTGGCACCGACCCAGCTGATTGAGTACATGCGCTATCTGTCGACCAGCGCGCAAGTGCCAAAACCCTATGTGCTCGCGCTATGGCAAAAAATTGCCGCGCCTTTTGCGCTGATTTCGCTGGTAGTGATTGCCTGCTCATTTATATTCGGCCCGCTACGCCAGCAGTCTATCGGTTTTCGGTTAGTAATAGCCTTGTTTATTGGTTTGGGCTTTCGCTATTTGCAAGACTTTTTAAGCTATGCCAGTTTGGTGTATTCCCCGTCCCCGGCATGGTTTGTATTGCTGCCGATTGTGATTTGTTTTGGTCTGGGTGCTTACCTGCTCAACCGTGCCAAATAGTCCTTAACCGATCAAAAAGCCGCTGCCACTTACTCATATCCCAGCAGGAGCAGGATTATGCCAACAGTCATGACGCGTGACCAGCAACCATTGTATGTGCGTGTGGTTGGGCAGGGCCAGCCAGTATTGATGCTGCATGGACTGGGGATGAAAAGCAGCCAGTGGCTACCCTTCATTTTGCCTTTTATCCGGCATTTTAAATTTTACATGCCGGATTTTCGCGGTTTTGGCAAGTCAAAGGCACTGCGCCTGAATCAACCGGATGTGTTTGAAAACCATGCGCAGGACGTGCTGAATGTTATCCATCACTTTGACTTAAAAGACTTTTATTTGGTGGGTTATTCGCTAGGCGCCAGTACGGCACTGCATTTGCAGCATAGCCCGGAGTTTGCACGGGTACGCCGTTATTTGCACATTGACCAGTCACCTTGTGTGAGAAATCGGCCAGACTGGAATTATGGATTATTTGGTACGCAGCAAGCGCAATTGTTTAGTCAGTTTCAGCACATGCTGGATATTATTGCCCCGTTTGAAAACCATTTGTTATTACACCAGTTGCCCTACGCTACCCGGCGTCAGGCAGTGGCTGTGCTGGGTGAAATTTTTGAAACCATGCTGGGCAAGTCGCTCATCAAGTATCTGTTTAATCTGTCTGCACAATTGCCTGTACTGATGCCGCATGTTATTGCGCTATCAAGGCTGGAAGATATTCGTTTGTATTTGAATGCTTATATGGCTGGGCAACACGACTACCGTGAAATTCTGGGGCGCTGGCAAATTCCAACTACTGTAATGATTGGGATGCAGTCACCTTTGTACCATGCCTGTGGTCAGCGTGTAGTTAGCGACAAAATGCAGCCAGCCCATGTGGTGGAGTTTCAAAAATCCGGCCATACCCCGTTATTAGATGAACCCATCAAGTTTATTCGTGAGTTAGGACGCTTCTTAAACTAAACCGCATTTATAGTAAAAAGAGGCAAATGCATCACGTTAACTTTGCAAGATTGTGGTAAAAAACCAGCAAACGATAAATAAGAATGTTTTATTTAGATTAACTTAAAATTAATAAAAAATATTATAGAAAACAAATGATAACCTATATAAATTTAGTAAAATAAAAAGCGAATACAAAAAGCTACAATACATAGACCGAGTGGTCTATTAGAATTCGCAAAATTTTACAAAGCACCATAATAATTTCAATGATGAGCCTATTTAATGCACTGGTTCAGTGGACTTTAGATCCGCAGCATCGTGCGCTTCGAATCCAATTTTCCAATGCTGGACTCAATCCACAGGTATTTTTGCAGCGTATAGAAGGCCGTCATGTGATCAATGAAGGCTTAAATGCTGAACTCTTATGCCTTTCACATAACCCTTATATTGCCTTAAAACAATTTATTGGCAGTCAGGTCGTGGTCGCGCAATTAACGGATACCGGATTGTGGCACCGTACCTCGGGCATTATTACCGGGGTTAGCGCTGGCGATAGTGATGGCGCATTAACGCCTTATAAGCTCACCCTGCAAGACGCGACCAGTCTTTGGCACAAACGCCGCAATAGCCGGGTGTTCATGAACAAAAGTGTGGTCGAGATTAGTCAGATTTTATGTGCTGAGTGGCAAGCCAAAAGCCCACTATTTGCTGCCAGCCTGACGCTTGATGTGCAGGGATTAAGTCAAAATTATGATACCCGGCCCTTTGTCATGCAGTCCAATGAATCGGATTATGACTTTCTAACCCGGCTATGGCGCAGTGAAGGCATTAACTGGCTAATTGATGAAACCAGCTATTTGTCCAGTGATGCCAGTGTGATAGAACCACAACGCCTGCGCCTGATTGATGACAATCGGCATTATTCTGCCTTACAGCGTCATGCCATCGATTATCACCAGAGCAGTGCCACGGAACAGTATGATCATATTACCCACCTGACTGCGATACGTACGTTACAACCCAACACAGTACAGGTACAACACTGGCAGGCACAGCATCTGGAAACAGAAACAGGCGGTGGCAGTGTTGTCAGTCCGCATCAGCATAGTGAAAATCAGGCTAGCGCCAGCTTGAGTCTGGAACAGGCCTGGGCGATTAGTCCAGCCTGGGTACAGGATTTGAAGGGTGAAGATGGTGCCACCCCGTCAGGTAATGCCCAACTGGAAAAGCTCAACCGCAACCTGCGTGAGCAACATGACAGCCAGGCCAAGCAATTTACTGCATTGAGTAGTGTACGTGATAGTCAAACAGGTTACTGGTTTACGCTAAACCGTCATCCTGAAATTGATGGGCATCCAGACAGTGAGCGGGAATTTTTAATTACGGCAAGACAGTTTTATAACCAGAATAATTTACCCAAGGATCTTAAACAGCAAATCACCTCGCTACTGCTGCACAATCACTGGCAATACCCTGGAAAGCAGGAAGGTGAACGGCAGGGCAATCAGCTGACCCTGATCCGCCGTAGTATTGCTGTCAAACCCGAGTACAACCCGTTACAGCACCGCCCGGCAGCCTACCCACAACGCGCCCGGGTGGTTGGCCCGGAATCTGAAACTATTCATGTGGATGCATGGGGCCGTATCAAAGTTCAGTTCCTGTTTACCCGCATGGAAGACCATCAGCACAGTGGCGGCGCAGGCAGTAGCAATAGCGATCAGGATTCTGCCTGGGTTGATGTGTTAACCCCGTGGGCTGGCGAAGGCTATGGCGCGCGGTTTCTGCCGCGTATTGGTGAAATGGTGGTGGTGGATTTCTTTGATGGCAATATTGACCGGCCTTTCGTTACTGGCCGTATCCATGAAGCACAGCGCCATCCCACCCGATTTGATGTTAAAGGCCAGTTGCCCGATACCAAGCGTTTAAGTGGCATTCGCTCACAGGAAGTGGGCGGTAGTGGCTTTAACCAGTTGCGGTTTGACGATACTACTGGGCAAATTAGTGCCCAGTTGCATAGCAGTCATGGCGCCAGTCAGCTGAATCTGGGCAATTTAAGCCATCCGAAGGAATCTGAAACCAGTGCAGGCCGGGGCGAAGGCTTTGAATTAAGAACCGATGCCTGGGGTGCAGTACGGGCAGGCAAGGGCATGCTGATCTCCACCTATGCGCAGGAGCAGGCCATTGCTGATCATCTGGCCGCAGCAGAAGCGCAGTCTTTACTGGCACAAGGCCATGAAAGCATGAAAATGCTTAGTGAAATTGCCTTAAAACAGCAAGCTGATGCACTGGATGTCATTCAGCGCCTGCCACGTTTTATTGAATCACTGGAACTTAAAAGCAGCAACCATGCTTTAAACACCACCCTGAATTTATTTAAAAATGGCTTAAACAATGACCCTTTAATGGCGCTCAAAGATTGCGGCGGCTTTATTAACGATATTGGTGCCATTCAGGATAATGTGAGTGGTATTGTCGACGAATTTAACCAGTATTTTAATAATGCCGCAGAAGCCGTTGAAAACCTCAAAAGCTTTATTGAAACCCTTGAAAATCATGGCACAGAAAGCATTAGCGCACGGCTAGCCAGCTTAAAGCAAAATATCAAAACTAATCCCTTACAAACCCTTAAAGAGGTTGGCGCTGTTTTAAGGGATATTGATGTCAATTCAGAAGATTTTATTAATGTCTGCGGCAGCTTTGGCGGTGGCAGTAATGATATCACCCCAACCAAAGCACTTGGTCAGCTTCAGAATTTTATGGAAAGCCATACCCAAAAGCTGGAACAAAGTGCAGATGCCAGTCAGCAGGAACAGGGTAAAATTTTCAGACAGGCATTGATGCTGTTGGCCTCACCCAATGGCATTGCCTTGACCACCCCTGAAAATATCATCTTGCAGGCATCTGAGGATATTTCCAGCAGTGCCAATGGCTCAATTAATCTCAGTGCCCAGAAAAATATCATCAGTCATGCCCAGGATAAAATCAGCCTTTTTGCTGCCCAGAAAGGCATCAAAGCGTTCGCTGCCAAAGGCAAAGTTGAACTGCAAGCACAGGATGATGCGCTAGAAGCCATTGCCCGCAAAGTGATTAAACTTATTTCTACCGAAGAAAAAATAGAGCTGACTAGTCCCAAGGAAATTGTACTCACGGCTGGTGGTTCGCAGCTTATTATTAATGGTAGCGGCGTTTTTATAAAAACAGGTGGCAAGTTTGAATGTAAAGCCGGGCAGCATGTGTTTGAGGGTGGAGCGAAGATTTCATATGAAGTGCCTGAATTGCCTGGTAGTGGGCCGTTTACTAAAGCATTTCATTTTGTGTCATTAGAAGGTAATAAAATAGAAAACGCAGTGATACAAGTTTATGAAAAGTTAAATGAAAATTATAGTTTCAAAATAGATTCAAAAATTGATAAATCATTTTTTAAATTAGAAAATGATGAGAAAAATATTGAATATAAGGCATTAGTTGGTTTTGATGAATGGGTTTCATGGTTTGAAGAAGAAAAAGAAGATGAATTAGAAGAAGAAATAGATTTAGGTGAACACCATAATCCATTTGATATTGAAGAAGGAAGTGAGCATGAGTAATATGCATATAGTAAAAAAAGGAGATACTTTGTGGGGTATCTCGAATAAATATCATGTTACTATTAATGAGTTGGTTAAAATAAATGATCTCTATGGTAAAAAGAAAAACTTATTACAAATTGGACAGAAAATATATCTGCAAAAAAATAGCAATAAAAATCCAGATACAGTTTTAATAATTAAAATTTATGATTTAAAGTGGGAGCCAATTTCCAAAGCTAAATTATTAGTCGAATATGATGGAAAAGCACAATTAATAATGACTAATAATGCTGGAGTGGTAAAAGATATTCAAATTGAAGATGCCTTGAAAGGTGTAAAAATAAGTTTATATACGATCAGAAATAAATATGAAGTTATTGCTCATCATAAAATATTACCAATGGGGGAAAAAGTTTTAAAACTAAGTTCTCGTGCAATGATCTTAAAAGGTAAGACTTATCAAGCCGAAGGTGTACCTAGAACAGATACAAAAGCAATCGAAAATGAGTTGAAAGTTAAGGCTAAGAAAAACCAAACTACATCGGGAGCATCGGGAGCATCGGGAGCATCGGGAGCATCGGGAGCATCGGGAGCATCGGGAGCATCGGGAGCATCGGGAGCATCGGGAGCATCGGGAGCATCTGAAACGAGAATAGAAAGTGGACTGCCAGCAGTTAGTGTTGCGGTAGTTTATTCAGAAGCAAACCTGTATTTGCATCCCGATAATGAAAAATATCGAAAAATCATCATTGAAGCTGCAAAAAAATACAATATGGCTCCTCAAGCCTTAGCAGCAAAAATTAATGCAGAGGCTGGAAGAAAGAAAGGAAGCCAAGAGTGGAATGCAGAGGCTCGTGCGTCTACTTCATCTGCGGTAGGGTTAACCCA
Organism: Alkanindiges illinoisensis; assembly: GCF_004377485.1. Taxonomy (GTDB): domain Bacteria; phylum Pseudomonadota; class Gammaproteobacteria; order Pseudomonadales; family Moraxellaceae; genus Alkanindiges; species Alkanindiges illinoisensis_A. The sequence goes on along the minus strand of NZ_SNTY01000025.1, from coordinate 116,490 downwards.
ATTTTTGAGCGGCACCTGGTACGAAATATGCACCAAAGAAACTTTTAGTAACACTCTACTGCAACAGCATGTGGTCAAACAAAAATTAATTTCCAATTTTAAACAGGACATGAAAATTGAATTAATTTCATCAGCAGATAAAGCTAAGCTCAAAGCCCTGGGAACCAACCCCACATTTTCTGTAGACTCCGCTGCAGCTTATGCCAGAGCCAATATTGATGCCATCAAAGAAATATACAGTCAAATTGCCAGCTTAGAGCCTGCTGATCTAGCAAAGGTAGGCTATGTTGCGCACCATGAGGGGTTAAATGGTTTTAAGAAAATAGTTGAGGCAAAAAATGTAGAGTCGTGGTCTAAATTGCAAGGGCAAGTGTGTTCAAAAGATGATGAAGACTGCGCCACACTAATAAAATATAAGCAGAGATTTAGTAATGGACGAGATGCTTATCGCTGGTGGTTATGCACTGAATACACTGACGCAAAAATTAACGTCAACCGCTTTACCTTAAGTCCCACTGATGGAAAAAAGTTTAAAGATGCCCGCACCATGGAAGAAATTATTGTCTTTTTGGGGGGTAAACCGCTGGTTAAGCCTAGTAAAGACTTTGATAAAAAAACAGCCAGTCCAGCGTCACCCACCGATAACATCAGCATTATTATTATTTCCAGCGTCAATCATAAAATACAACCCAATGTTCAGTATTTTGTTAAATCCAAATATGGTCTAAAACCCCATACTACCAATGCCAGTGGTCATGAAGTGTTACAGGTTAAACAGAGTGACCAGCTTGATATTGTTTTTGATGGGCGCGTGTTAACCTCAATCACGGCAACCCAGAACAAACAGGAATTTAATGTTGATTTTCCAGCAGCCAAAGCAAAACACAATCAGTCAACGCAAGCCCAAGACGCTAAAGATGCCAAAGACACCGATAAAGAATCAGGCCTAAGCTTTAACGGCTGGCGTAATCCGTTAAATGGCACCTGTCAAGTCAGGCGCTTTGGCTATCGCTCATTACCGCTAAAAGCCAATGCGGCAGAGTACAACGCCAAACATTTACAACAAGCCACTGCAGTTGCCTCACGATTCAACCGCACTACCTACAGGGCGAGCGGAGTACATCAGGGAGTTGATCTTGAGGCTGACTACGGCACTGATGTTTATCCGGTTTGTGTGGGCACCATTGTCACAGTGTTGACCAACTATCCGGGCTATGGAAAAACTGTTATTTTAAAATGCAATGTCAATGATTTACCTGCGGCTAAAAGAGTACTAGCCAAGAATCTACAAGAAGTCTACTTTGTATATGCACATTTAAGTTCTATTAATGTCCATAAAGATGAATATATAAATCAAGTAAATATAGTTCTTGGGAAAACCGGCAATACAGGTAATGCGGGCAGTATGATAAAAATAGAAGAGGGGGCGCACCTGCATTTTGAAGTGCGTACTGAAATACTAAAATCAATGGGACAAACAGGACTCGACTATCGATTGGACCCGTTTCCTTGGCTTGATAACTGTGTAACTGTTGAAAAGGGCGTTAAATTACCAAGGTAAGACCATGATTAAATGTAATTTATTAATGATATGCGCATTAACAATACCCACCCTCACCCATGGCGAGTTCAATATCGTTGATAATACAGGACGCCCTGCATATATAAATGCAGGCTATAGAAATGCTCATGGCTATTTAATATGCTGTGGTAATGATAAAAATACCGATCTAAAACAGAAGACCCTTAATCTTCCTGATAAGGACATTTCAATACTGCTGAGTCCCAGTTTACATAATAATAATCCTTTAAAGGGGAAAGATTATTATTTTTTAAATTACGATATATTTTATATTCTTAACGGCATCAGATATAAAATGCCATTTACTATTCCAGATGCAAGAGCCATTGGAACTAGTATCATCTATAATGATGCCAATATTTCTATATTTACTCTTGAAAGATATCAGAATCCAGTTTCTAATAATAATTCGAAAGAATTTTCAAGTAAGGTTTATATCATTAATAAGAAAAATATAGGGGTGTATGAACCAATATTTTTATATTTAAATACTACATTAGAAAGTATAAGTGATATTTCACTAAAATTTAGCAAACTAGACTCTGTCAAATATGATAAAGCTAAGAATGCTTACAGTATTGTGTTTGAAATCCAAAATGCCCCTGAAGACTTTACCACGACTGGACGTGTGGTATATGAAAAATCACCTGTTCAGCATTCATTTACTCTAATTCCTGCCCAAAATAAGCCATTCATCATCAAAAACTATATTGAAAAAAGAAAAGACTCTAAAAAGATTATCTCAACTGATGACCTTTATGGTTTGGAATATTATTTCTTAAAGAAAAAATAGATAAGCTTAACCATAGTAATTAGCCGGATTATTTACACATTGATGGAGAAGTAGGATTTGTGGACTTTATAGGAAAGCCAGTTATTTAAGCTCTTATAAGGTTCAAAGGTATTATAGAAGTTGTTAAAACGGTTGAGTTATAGCCGACGTTGTTCACTATCGTGAAAAGCGTAGATTAAACTACTCATAGGCTATTGGATGTGAGGAATTTAATTATTGCACTATGTTCAATTAAGTTGAATATATAAGTAATCGCTTTGTATTAAACAACCGATGCATTCAAACAAAAAGTCAGATTGAAGCTCTCTGCCAGTATTGAATAGAAGAGAGCTATAGAAATTGCAAGTAACATATCAATAATCTTTCGCTATTATGAAAAATATTTTTCTTTAATTATTATATTAAAGTTTTCAGCAAATATTTTCTCTTAAGAGATAGGTGGATTATATAAGATCCATGATAGTAAGCTAAATTCTATATCTAGAAATATACAGACTATCTTATTTAATAAAGAGTATGGAAAAAGTGACTTAAATTGGAATAAGTAAACTGGCTAAAGGCTAGAAATTACAATTGCAGCTATAACGAGCACTCTGAATTTTATTTGTGTTTATTTTCATCTGAATTTACCTTTTCATTTGCCCATTTTTTGACTAATCTAGTCTCAAAATAATCGACATGCATCCATAACGTATTAACTAATAGACGCAGTCGATACAACACAAAAAATTGAGTTGGGGGATAACTCATGTTTTGCAGTGAATGCCGTGCCCAGAATAATCTGGTGGCGCGCTATTGTGTGGGTTGTGGCAGTGAATTAAAGCATTTTCTTATTGATGATGAGCCTGCAATTGTACAGCCATCTATGCCTACCTCCTCATTGATGCAGTCTGATACATGCTATAAATCGTTGTCTAGAAAAGAGCAGTATCAGGCAGTGATTGGCAGTAATCAGGATTATTATTTAAAAAAATTTCTAGAATTTGATCGGGAAGGCCAGGGGAGACCAAGCTGGCACTGGCCTGCCTTTTTTGTTACGTTTTACTGGATGCTGTATCGCAAGATGTGGCGTAATGCCGTGCTCTATTTTATATTACCCTATGTGGCCTTAATCATTGTTGGTATTGCTGCCGGAATGATAGGAGGTGTCGGTGCACCAATTGCCGGGCTGTTATATCTGGCACTCATGGTAGGCTTGTGGTTTGTACCGCCGCTATATGCTGATGCGTTGTACTATAACCACTGCCGGCAGGTCATTGCCAACGCTAAGCAGCATACCAGCCATCCACATCGTTTATACGGCATATTAAGTACCCGGGGCGGCACCAGTAATCTGTTTATCATTATTATTGTTTTTATTTCTTTTGTGGTGATGATTGGTGTATTGGCAGCCATTATGATTCCGGCTTATCACAATTATGCAATGCGCGCCAAAACCACGCAAGCTGCAGCATTAGGTCAAAAAGCCACCAGTGCGGTAGATCATTATTACCAGCGCCATCATCAGTTTCCATCCAGTATGCAAGACACAGACTTGACTCAAACCTTGCCGCAAGCCGTAAAGGCTGTTGAGATTGATGATCAAACCGGCCAGATTAATGTGGTGTTAACAGGCTCAGGTTCCCGGGAAAGTGCACTTGTCTTTAAGCCGGTTGTGCAAGTAGGTGATACCATTGTCTGGGGCTGTAGCGGGCAATATATTGCTAAAGTTAATTTGCCACAGCAATGTCAGTAATGAGCGACTAAAAGTAGCGGATTTAACGCTTGGCTTTAACCTGCTAATGTCGCGTAACTGGCTGGATCAAAACCCACCAGAATTTGCTCATTGCTAACCAGCACAGGCCGTTTGATCATGCTGGGGTTATCCTGTAAAGCCTGGAGCGTGTGATGTGGGCTGGATAAAATATCAGCCTGTTGCTCTGGGCTAAACTTGCGCCAAGTGGTGCCTTTCTTATTAAGTAAAGCATCAAGGCCGACACGGCTGGCCCAATGTTCAAGTGTTTTTAAATCAATGCCGTGTTTTTTATAATCATGAAATTCATAGGCTAGCTGCTGAGCATCTAGCTGCGCAAAGGCTTTTTTCATGGTGCTGCAATTTTTAATACCATAAATCGTTAACATGACCTATTCTCAGTAAGCTGGCAGCACATCATAGTCAATTGTGCTTGTACAAATCCAATGAATGTAAGCCTGAACAATGATTTAAGATTTTAAAATTTAAGGATTAATTTCTGGATAGTTTAACCATGCTACAGGACACATATTTTTCCTGCTGGTTGGGGCCTAGAATATAGCAGGCTTCTTTACCCAGATCATATTCATAAATGACGCTTGAATTTTGTTTATTATTAAAAAAGCCCAGATAGGTAAACGTGCCGACACAGACCAGTAATAACACTGTTAATAAGCTATAGAGTATGCGGTAAGATTTATTGGGAAACATAGCGGCTTTACTAATTTGTTATGTGGCCATAGAAAAGGATAATAAAAACTGAAACAGGCAAAAGCACATTCAGGCAAAATGGAGAAAACCCGCGCCAATATCATCCTGATAGCGCGGGTCTCAAGTCAACGTCCTGTCTTTGCTTCCATACAGAATTGTAATGTCCTACACTACAAAACCTTTCCATCCTACGGCAGTCCTTCCTTTCTGGTCATCCTGACCGACTTCCCTGTGCCGTAAGAGCATAATGCGCTTTTATCGTTTGTTTGAAAATAGTAAATTAACGTCATGTTATGTACGCTTAGACTTACAAAGCGTGAACACAGTCACAAAACAAATGACCATAGAAAACTTACTTAAAGCACATAATCAATCACAACTGGCGCATGATCACTAAAGCGTTCGTCCCGGTAAATAAAGGCATTGGCCACCCGGTTACGCCAGTCGGGGGATACGACATGATAGTCAATGCGCCAACCGACATTGTTAGCCCAAGCCTGCCCCCGGTTTGACCACCACGAATATTCCTGCGTATCTGGACGATGAACCCGGAAGGCATCCACATAGCCTAATTCGTCATACAAGGTGTCCAGCCAAGCGCGTTCATGCGGCAAGACGCCGGAATTTTTCTGGTTGCCTTTCCAGTTCTTGATATCAATTTCTTTATGCACGATATTGTAATCACCACAGACAATAATGGACTTGCCTTGTTCGCGCCATTGTCTAAAGTGAACTAGCATTTCCTGTAAAAATAAATCCTTGCGTGCCTGTGCTTCATCACCGCTGGAACCAGAAGGCAGATATAGCGATGCCACTACAAAGGTTTTGCCTTCGCTGTCTGGCCCATCAGAGATATAAAACTCCGCAGCCGTAAACCGGCCTTGGGTATCACAAATGTCAAAGCCCAAGCCATTATTAATACTGCTAAACGGATGGCGGCTATAAATGGCGGTGCCTGAATAGCCGGGTTTTTCAGCATGGCACAAGTGCATGTGCCAGCCCGCAGGTTTATGTTCTTCCAGCCACTGATGCGGTTGCAAGCGGGTCTCCTGCATGCAAACAATGTCGGCACCTGAATTTTCCAGCCATTGAAAAAAACCCTTGGCCGTAGCCGAACGTAAACCATTTACATTAATTGACACCACCCGAAGCATTTTTGCCCCAGTGTTTAAATCCTTTGCTATCATGCGCGCTGATTACCTTGTATACCTTAACTTTCGTTGTTAAATAACCAATTGAATAAACAGGAGCCTGCCATGTCATCTGTTCAGCCTTTTAGTCCTCAAGCATTGATCGAACTGGCATTAAAGCGTGGTGTGCTCAAGTTTGGTGAGTTTACTTTAAAATCTGGTCGAATCAGCCCTTATTTTTTTAATGCTGGTTTGCTCAATGATGGCGAAGCATTGTCGCTGCTGGCCAGTGGTTATGCCGACAAGCTGATGAACTGCGAAGGCGTGAGCGTGATTTTTGGCCCGGCATACAAGGGGATTCCGTTTGTGGCTGCAACCGCATCGGCACTTTGGCAGCAGCATGGCGTGAATGTACCGTGGGGCTTTAACCGTAAGGAAGCCAAGGATCATGGTGAAGGCGGCATGCTGGTAGGCGCGGATGTAAAAGGCCAGCGCGTGTGGATTATTGATGATGTGATTACGGCGGGCACGGCCATTCGTGAAGTGGTAGATATTCTGCAAGCTGCCGGGGCAACCATTGCCGGTGTACTGGTAGCACTGGATCGTCAGGAAAAGGGACAAGGGGAGTTATCGGCCATTCAGGAAGTGGAAAAGCAGCTCAATATTCCAGTGCACGCCTTGATTACCATGCAGGACTTAATGGATTACCTGAAGAAAAATAACCGCAGTGATGATCTGGCCAAAATGCAGGATTATCGCGAAAAGTATGGCGTGTAATGAGCTTTCTGCCTTATTGAAATCCTGTTAAATGACAGGATTTTTTTATAGGTGCTGCTAAGTTGAGAGATAAAAATATTCAATTAGAAAGAGCGTTATTTATTTGGAAAGCACAATTAACTGATCGTTATCATAAAACTTTAAGGTATAACGCTTTAATCTTTTCCCACTTGCATTAATGGTAAAATGACCAGAAACAGCTACTTTCCATTCCTTGTCTACATTGCTTACTAACCCTATCCATGCATGACCTTTAAAAACAAAGTTTTTGTTGTTTTCAATCTGAACGGTATCAAAATAAATCGCATCACACCAAAAAGCAGATTTACCAAAACCTACTTTAGAAAATTTCCAGCTACTTAAAAAAGCTAAAATACTTTGCAGCAAATCAGTGTTCCCACTAGTTTGAGAAAAATTATAAATGGCTTTTGCAAGGTATTGCTCTAAATTTAAAACATGACGTTGGATTCGTCTTTTGCTGGAATAAATAGATTGAGCATGCTTTTCTTCTTGGTATTCTGTTTTTTCCATACGTACATGCTTAGTTTTCTAAAAAATTAAGATATACAAATTTTTATTTATTTTCAATGATTAGCTTTTGATATCAGTTTTATTAAAGACAAATGTACTAGTAAGATTATTTAGAATATTCGGTTATATCTCGCTTTATACGTATAGACAATTTTAAACCAAAAATTTCATCAGCTTCGCTATACTTCCGTATCTTTAAAAATTAGCGATAAAAAACAATGCGCGTTCTGGTTGTGATGGACCCCATCGAAAATATTAGCCTCAAAAAAGACACCACCATTGCCATGCTGTGGGCGGCCAAGCGCCGTGGCCATACGATTGGATATGCATTGCAGGATGACCTGTTTATTGATCAGGGTAAAGCCTTTGGCAACATTGCAGCACTGGACGTGTTTGAAGATTACGCATCGCGTAATGGCCAGTATTTTGAACTGGGTGAAAAACAGCGCGAATCACTGGCCAGCTACGATGTGATCCTGATGCGCAAGGATCCACCATTTGACCTGCGCTTTATCTATACCACCTATATTCTGGAACAGGCCGAACGCGAAGGCGCGTGGATTATCAATAAGCCGCAATCCCTGCGTGACTGTAATGAAAAGCTGTTTGCCACCCAGTTTAGTGAGCTACAGGTGCCCACATTAGTGACCTCGCAGCAAAGCCTGATCCGTGAGTTTTTGGCACAGCATCAGGATATTATTGTCAAGCCGCTGGATGGCATGGGTGGCACCGGGATTTTCCGTCTGACCGTCGGCAGCCCTAACGTCGGTTCAACACTGGAAATGCTGACCCTTTTGGGCACACAGCCGATTATGGCGCAGCGCTATATTCCTGAAATTGTGGATGGCGACAAGCGTATTTTAATGATTAACGGCGAGCCAGTGCCATATTGTCTAGCGCGTATCCCGCAGGCTGGTGAAACTCGGGGTAATCTGGCCGCAGGTGGTCGTGGCGAAGCGCGTCCATTAACGGATAAAGACAAAGCGATTGCTGCCAAGATTGGCCTGACTTTACGGGAAAAAGGTCTGGTGTTTGTCGGGCTGGATGTGATTGGCGAGTACGTCACTGAAATTAATGTCACCAGCCCCACCTGTGTGCGTGAAATTGATGCACAATTTGGCACCTCCATTGCCGATGATTTGTTTGCCGTGCTGGAACAAGGGCGTCGTTAATGCAAATGAAGCTGCTTAAGCAGATAGGGCTTAAACCCTTGCTTAAAGAATACCAGACGATTTTGCAGCAACCTGAAGGCTGGCTAAAGGTACCACTCTGGACACTGGCCTTGGCAACCGGTGCTAAATCGTTTGTGGATAATCCGGTACTGGGTAATTCAGTCTTTAATCAGGCAGGCTTGCATTTGTGGCGGGTGAAGCTGGCGGGACAACTAGCAGCTCGCCGTCGTGCCCGCTTAAGCAAGTCTTTAACAGCTGAGGATGCCCGCTTTTTTAACCAGCATGGCTTTATCCTTAAAGAAGATTTCCTGCCTGCTGATGACTTTGCACAGTTAGAACAGGAACTGCTGTGCACAGAATTGCCAGCCCGTGAAACCTTGCAGGGCAATACGGTAACGCGGCGAATTCCGCTGGATTATTACAGCCTGCCGCAGTTGCCAAGTGCACAGCAACTGATTGCACAACCAAAATTGCAAGCGCTGCTGAATTATGTGGGTTCATTTCAGGTGCAACCCATGTGGTATATCCAAAGTATCCTGTCGCACGTGCGGGAAGCCAATCCTGACCCGCAAACCAATTTGCATGCCGATACCTTCCATTCCAGCATCAAGGCCTGGCTGTTTTTAACTGATGTGGCTGAGGACGAGGGGCCATTTGTGTATGTGCCTGGTTCGCATCAATTAACACCAGCACGCCTTGACTGGGAAAAGCAGCGTTCAATTCATGCCGCAACGGCAGACCGGATGAGCGCGCGCGGTTCATTCCGGATCAGTGAGGCGGAACTTGAACAATTGGGCCTACCAAAACCCAAGGCATTTGCCGTCAAAAAAAATACACTAGTAGTGGCAGATACCTTTGGTTTTCATGCACGCGGTAAAAGTGTAAGACCATCGACCCGGATTGAAGTGTGGGCTTATGCAAGGCGTAATCCATTCTTGCCGTGGACTGGTTTTGACCCTTTAGCATTGCCGTTTTTAAAGGATAAAATCATTCCGCTGTACTGGTGGGCACTAGATGAACTGGAAAAACGCCAGTGGCGCAAAAACCCGTGGCGGTCTGTGGGCCGATTGCGCGCCGGTGATCCGCCACGTTTTATCAAAAAATAGGATTGTCGTACAAAAATACCGGCAAATTGAGCGCTGGCCTGTTTAAGCTTGACCTGAAATCCGGCTAGAATAAGCGCCTAATTGGCATACGGATATGCATTCAGCAGGCAATACGGATAAATGTGTAAAAGCATAAGCACAGGTGGTTTGTGGTTCAGGGGCAGGTAAAACAAATTAAGACCGTCATGATCATGGCAGCGGGCACAGGGGGGCATGTATTTCCTGCGCTGGCCGTGGCTGAACATCTGCGTGCGCAAGGCATAGAAATTCACTGGCTGGCCACCCGCTCTGGTATGGAACACCGTCTGGTCGGTGCCAAGAATATTCCATTGCATCCGATAGATATTCAAGGTTTGCGTGGCAATGGCCTCAAGCGTTTGATTATTGCACCGTTTAAAATTATGGCGGCAACACTAGCGGCCATGCGCCTGATGCGCCAGCTCAATGTTGATGCCGTGATTGGTTTTGGGGGTTATGTGGCTGGCCCCGGTGGACTGGCTGCGCGCTTGCTGGGCTTGCCGCTGGTGATCCATGAGCAAAATGCAATTGCCGGCTTTACCAATACCCAGTTGGCTCGCCTGTCCACGCTGGTATTACAGGCTTTTCCCAATACTTTTGCTGAATCTCAAAAAGTCAAAACCACCGGCAATCCGGTACGTGCCGATATTGCCAGTGTGCCAGAACCGCAAATTCGCTATACGGAGCGCGGCAATTTACCGTTAAATATTCTGGTGGTTGGCGGTTCGCTGGGCGCCCAGGCTTTAAATGAACGAATTCCTGCCGCGTTAGCTGGCCTAAATATGCCTTTGAATGTGATGCATCAGTGTGGCCAGCAGCAGCTAGAGGCCACCCAGCAGCGCTATGCTGATTTGGCCAGTAGCCAGCTTAATGTGCAGGTAATGCCTTTTGTGGAAGACATGGCCAATGCCTATGCGCGTGCTGACCTGATTATTTGCCGTGCCGGTGCCTTAACAGTGACTGAAATTGCAACCGCAGGGGTTGCAGCGGTATTTGTCCCATTGCCCAGTGCGGTAGACGACCATCAAACCGCCAATGCCCGCTATCTGGTCGATTGCGGTGCGGCATTACTGTGCCCGCAAGCCAGCCTGACGCCGCAATCGCTTCAGGCAGCACTGCAACCTATCATGAAACGCGCTACCTTGCAGGCCATGGCTGAAAAAGCCCGACAGCAGGCGCATCCGCAAGCCACTCATCAGGTGAGTGAGCTGCTGTTGTCATTATCGCATTAATTTTGTATTACGCCCAAATTTGAGTTCATTATGACGCCATCCAATATTTCATCAGCTCAGGCCAAACAACTGATCAAGATTCCGGAAATGCGTCGCATCCGGCATATTCATTTTGTGGGTATTGGCGGCGCTGGCATGTGTGGCATTGCAGAAGTTCTTAAAAATCAGGGTTATGAGATTTCTGGTTCAGACCTAAAGCCCAGTAAGACCACTGAACGCTTAAATGAGCAGGGCATCACGGTGCATTTTGGTCATCAGGCCAGCAATATTGAAGGCGCCGATGTGCTGGTGGTGTCCACAGCCATTGACCGTGAAAACCCGGAAATCCGGCAAGCCATCAGCCAGCGCATTCCGGTGGTGCGCCGTGCTGAAATGCTGGGCGAACTGATGCGTTATCGCCATGGCATTGCAGTGGCAGGCACCCATGGCAAAACCACCACCACCAGCCTGCTGACCTGTATGCTGGCCGAGGAAAACCTTGATCCGACTTATGTGATTGGTGGTTTGCTCAACCGTAGTGGGGTAAATGCGGCACTAGGAGCCAGCCGTTATCTGGTGGCCGAAGCTGATGAAAGTGATGCGTCATTTTTATATTTGCAGCCCATGGCAGCGATTGTTACCAATATTGATGCTGACCACATGGAAACTTATGGTGGTAGCTTTGAAAAACTCAAAGATACTTTTATTCAGTTTTTACATAACCTGCCGTTTTATGGGCTGGCGGTGGTGTGTGGTGATGATGCCGTGATTCGCGAGCTGTTGCCGCGCATTGGCCGTCCCGTGCTCACTTATGGCTTTGGCGAGGAAAATGACATCCGTGCCGTAGATGTCGAGCAGTCGGGTATGCAAACGCATTTCACCGTACTACGCAAGGATCGCGAGCCACTGCGCCTCACCATTAATCAGCCCGGCTTGCATAATGTCTTGAATGCACTGGCGGCTATTGGTGTTGCTACCGATGAAGGCGTATCCGATGCGGCCATCAGCCGTGCACTGGAAGGCTTTTCCGGCGTGGGCCGCCGCTTCCAGATTCAGGGCGAATTTGCGCAGGACAATGGCAATATCAAGCTGGTGGATGATTACGGCCATCATCCCAAGGAAGTGGAAGCCACCATTAAAGCCGCGCGTCAAAGTCACCCGGATCGCCGTCTGGTGATGTTGTTTCAGCCGCATCGTTTCACCCGTACCCGCGATTGTTTTGAAGACTTTGTTGAGGTGCTGTCGCAGGTGGATGTGCTGCTATTGCTGGAAGTTTATCCAGCAGGTGAAAAGCCGATTGTTGGTGCTGACAGCCGTAGTCTGGCTCGCAGTTTGCGCCTGCGCGGTCAGGTAGAGCCGATTCTGGTTGATCCAGTTGAAAGCCAGTTACCTGTAGTGTTACAAAATGTGTTAAAAGCAAATGACCTGCTGCTAACGCAAGGTGCTGGCAATGTGGGTGCCATTTCGCTAGAGCTGGCCCAGCAAGGCTTGTATTTAAAGGCAAAATAGTCATTAAACGGTCATATTAAGTGGTTTTTGCCATCAGTATGGCAAGCAGAGCCGGGCACTATTTTCAGGCAGGGCAGGCCAAAAACAAATTTGGTCATTTGCGCAGATTTGTCTAACATGACGGACTGCTGCAAAGGAGTGCTCATGCTAGATTGAGCCTTTTTTGGTGCGACTAGCCCGCTATTGATGCCGGGTTATCGTAAAAGAATGTTTTAAACGATGGACGTATAGCGTGTCACACATACAAAGCACGGATTTTGGCAAAGTTGCAGTATTGTTTGGGGGTAACTCAGCCGAACGTGAGGTTTCCTTAAATAGTGGTCAGGCCGTCTTGCAGGCCTTGCTGGAACAGGGTATCGATGCAGAAGCGTTTGATCCGGCGGTACGTTCCATCACCGAAATTACTGCCTATGACCGTGCCTTTATTGTGCTGCATGGCCGTGGTGGTGAAGATGGCCAGATTCAGGGTCTGCTGGAATGGCTAAACCTGCCTTATACCGGCAGTGGCGTGCTGGCCTCGGCGCTGGGCATGGATAAAGCCAAAACCAAGCAGTTGTGGCAAGGCTGCGGCATGCCGACGGCACCTTATCGCCTGCTGGACCAGAATACTGATTTTGCTCAGGTGGTACATGAACTGGGTTTACCGCTGATTATCAAGCCTGTGCATGAAGGCTCCAGTATTGGCATGAGCAAGGTGGAAACCCTTGAGCAACTCCAGCCGGCCTATGAACAGGCTGCGGTACATGATGCTGTAGTGATGGCAGAGCGCTGGATTACCGGCCGTGAATTTACCGTGGTAATTCTAAACGGTCAGGCTTTGCCGGTGATTCGCCTGCAACCACCCAGTGATGCCGCTTTTTATGATTATGAAGCCAAATACCAGCGTAATGACACCCAATATGGCATTCCCTGCGGTTTAAGTAATGAGGCTGAGCAACAATTACAGGCACTGGCCTTACGGGCCTTTAATGCAGTGGGTGCTACCGGCTGGGGCCGAATTGATGCCATGCAGGATGAGCAGGGCAATTTCTGGTTGCTGGAAGTCAATACCGTACCTGGCATGACGGATCACTCACTGGTGCCCATGGCTGCCAAGGCCGTCGGACACAGTTTTGCCGAACTTTGTCAGCTAATTTTGCAGCAAACCCTTTCTCCAGCACAGGCTCAAACACACGTTCAAACCCAGCCGATGTCAAGCGCGGGTTAAGGTCATTATGGCACAGCTTCCCATTTCCATGCGCCGTAAAGCCTCCTCCGTGCAGGGGATCAGCAGCAGTGCCAATCGTGCAGGCCGCTGGGAACGCGCTTCCTGGTGGGGTAGCTGGTTGCTGGTAATTCTTGCCGTGATTCTATGCGGCGTAGGGTTTTGGTCCATGCTCAACACCATGCGCCATGCGCCTGCTGCAACAGTCAGGGTGGTGGGTGAGCTGAATCCGCTCCAGCAGCAATTACTACAAAACAAATTGCAGCCGTTGGTGAAGGAAGGCTTTTTCACCACTGATCTGGAACGCTTACGTGATGCGGCCTTAACCCTGCCCTGGGTAGACCGGGTAGTCGTCACCCGGCACTGGCCCAATGGCATGGTGGTGCGCGCCACGCCACGGCATCCGATTGCACGCTGGGGCAGTGGTCGCTTGCTGAGTGACAGTGGCCATATCTTTATAGAAGCCCGTTATGTAGATCGCCGTGATCTGCCGCTATTACACGGGCCGGCCAGCCATTCGGTACAGCTCATGCAGCAATACCGGCAAATCAACCAGTGGTTTGCCCCTTTAGGCATGCAGCTCAAGGAATTGCACCTGACCGACCGCATGACCTGGTTTATGCAGTTTAATACCGGCATGCGGGTTATTGTTGATCAGGACCAGACCCTAACCAAGCTGCACCGCCTAAGCCAGCTGGGTTTAATGGAATTAAAGACCCAATGGCCCAATATTGTGGCTGTTGATTTGCGCTACCGTAACGGCCTTGCCTTACAGTGGAAAAATACACAACCGCCAAAAATTGTAGAAGGCAAGTTTGTGATTGAACCACAACTGCCAGCGGTTACTCCTCTCGCTCAACCTGTGGTCAATCAATGAGTGGAAGATTGATGAGACTTGAACATATAACGCATGGTAAATGTCATGAATGAAGCGGTTCCATCTGTTGTTGCCATAGATATTGGAACACACAAGGTATCGGTGCTGATTGGCCGGATTCATGCACCTGACCAGATTGAAGTGATTGGGATGGCGCATGCGCCCAACCGGGGCATGAGCAAAGGTATTATCCGTAATCTGGATAAAGTGGTGGCCGCTATCAAAGATGCCGTATCCCAAGCGGAAGACATGGCTGATTGCCGCATTCATACCGCGTGGGTGGCGATTCCCAGTGCCGAGCTAAAAAGCTTTAATGCCTCTGGCCGCACGCCGGTGATGAACCAGACCATTACCACCACTGAAATTGTCCGTACCCTGGAAATGGCCAAAAGCAGCCATTTGATGCCGGATCATTATCTGACCAATGCAGTGCCGCTGGGCGTTGCCATTGATGACCAGCCGGAATGGGTGGATCATCCCATTAATATGTCGGGCAATTTTATTACTGGCCATTATCATCTGATGATGCTGCCCATCAATACCATGCAAAATCTGGATAAGGCCTTAAAAAGCGCCGGAATTGGTGTGGAGCGCACGATTATTTCAACGCTGGCCACCAGTGAAGCAGTGCTGCTTAAAGATGAAAAAGAATATGGTGTGTGCATGGTGGATATTGGGGCCGGTACCACCAATGTTGCCGTGTATCTGGAAAATCGCCTGATTCTAAGCTACACCCTGCAAAAGGGTGGCGAGCATGTGACCCGTGATATTGCTTCTGTGTTGCAAACCTCAACCGAACAGGCTGAAAACCTGAAAATCCGCTATGGCTGTGTGGACTTAACTGCCATTAAGCCGGATCAAATGATTCAGATTCCTGGGATTGGCATTGCACCGGGCATGATCATCAGCCGGATTGAGCTGGCCGATATCATTGTGGCGCGCTACGAAGAAATTTTTGAGGAAGTGCGCCAGCAGCTGGAACAAAGTGGCGCCATTAATGTGCTGCGTCATGGGGTAGTGCTTACGGGAGATGCCTGCCAGATTGAAGGCGCAGTTGCGCTGGCACGCCGCGTGCTAGGTGTTTCTGCGCATCTGGGTAACCCGCCGCTTGCAGTTGATATCAGCGAGGAAAAACGTCCCCTGCTGCGCCGTTCCATTTATGCCACGGCCAGCGGTCTGCTGATGTACAGCCAGAATGAGCAACAACGTGTCACCGAAGTGGGAGCGGAAGAACAAGCCAGTGACGGCTGGTTGAGGCAATATGTGGTACAGCCGGTACAGAATATGCTTGAAAAGCTGCGTCAGCTGGTTTAGTGCACCAATGGAATGACTGCGGTTTTAAGTGATTAATCCCGCAGTAAGCGTTTAAATTATGCTGTGAGTTTGTTGTTGAATATCCGTTTTCACTTGACAGTGAGCATGGGGCAACGCATGCTAATTTATTTACTAAGCTTTCTTTTATCTAACGTTTTTTACTTAACTCAGGCAGTGCTACGGGCATACAAGCTGCCATACAAATCTTGGAGACCAAAAGGTCATGTCCTCATTTACGCTAATTGAAGATGAAGTAGTCGACAACAATGGGCAGGCCCGTTTTACCGTTTTTGGTGTGGGTGGCGGCGGTGGTAATGCGGTACAGCACATGGTGGAGTCAGAAATTTCTGGCGTAAAGTTTGTTTGTGCCAATACGGACAAGCAAGCGCTGGACCGGATGAAAGCGCCTTTTAATGTACAGCTTGGCCAGCAAAGTACCCGTGGCCTGGGTGCTGGTGCCAATCCGGAAGTAGGTCGCACCTCGGCTGAAGAAGCACGCGACCAGATCCGTGACCAGCTTGAAGGCACGGACATGGTATTTGTCACTGCCGGTATGGGTGGTGGCACGGGAACGGGTGCTGCGCCGGTTGTGGCAGAAGTAGCCAAGGAAATGGGAATTCTGACCGTTGGTGTGGTTACCACTCCTTTTGGATTTGAAGGCCGCAAGCGCCAGAGATCGGCTGAAAAAGGCATTGAGGAACTGGAACGCCACGTTGACTCACTCATTATTATTCCCAATGAAAAACTGCTGAGTGTGTACGGCGATATCTCCATGAAGGAAGCCTTTAAAAAGGCTGATGATGTGTTGCTAAATGCAGTACGCAGTATTTTTGATCTGGTGGTCAATCACGGTCACATTAACCTTGACTTCGCCGACCTGAAAACTGCCATGAGTACCCGTGGCTATGCCATGATGGGGATTGGGGCCAGCCGTGGTGAAGACCGTGCACGTCAGGCGGCAGAAATGGCAATTCGCAGCCCGCTGCTGGATCAGGTGCGTCTGGAAAATGCCAAGGGTGTGCTGATTAACATTACCAGTGGTGATGACATCAAGCCGCGCGAAGTGCAAATGATTTCCAATGTGGTCAGCCAGATTGTTGACCTGGATGAAGGCGATATTTTCTACGGTACAGTGTTTGACCCTGAAGCACGTGATGAGTTGCGCGTCACCGTCATTGCAACTGGCCTGAACCGCGATCCGGTAGATTTTTCGACGCCTGTTGCGCGTCCAGCCGCCGCACCAGCACCAGTTGCCCAGCCACAGCCTGCACCTGTAGTCCCGGTTGCTGCCAGCCAGCCAGTGGATGAGGATGATGCCCCTGCCATTAGCCGTCGTGCGCCTTCTGCTGCACCACAGCCGGCTCCAGCGCCGCAGCCAGCACCAGCGGCTCGTCCAGCGCCCATGAGCATTCAGGATTACCTGAAGAACCAGCAAAAGAAATAATCTTATTGCACTTGCCGGCTCTGAGCTGTAGGTGCTTTCAAAAAACAGGTCTGTAGATCAGTTGAACCTACAGGCCTGTTTTCTATTGAGGCCAATAATGTTAATTTAGGCGCCTTGCTTTTTAACACAGTTTTTTAAGATAGATCTTTATGCTGAAACAGCGAACCATCAAACAAGTGATCAGAGCCAGCGGCATTGGACTGCACAGCGGTAAAAACGTATTTATCAATTTTTTACCGCATGTGATTGATGGTGGCATTGTATTTCGGCGCATTGATCTTGATCCGCCAATTGATATTCCTGCCAATGCATTGCTGGTACAGGAAACGGTCATGTCATCCAATCTGGTCAAGGGGGAAGCCCGCATTGGCACGGTTGAGCACCTGATGAGTGCACTCGCAGGCATGGGCGTTGATAACATTATTATTGAAGTGTCTGCGCCGGAAATTCCCATTATGGATGGGAGTGCCGGGCCATTTATTTATTTGCTGCAAAAGGCAGGCTTGCAGGAGCAGGACGCGGCCAAAAAATACATTTGCATCCGGCAGCCTGTGGAAGTTTGTGTGGATGACAAGCGTGCGGCGTTTTTACCGCATCATGGTTTTAGCGTGCAGTTTACCATTGACTTTAATCATCCGGCCTTTAGCGAAGAATACAAGTCGGCTGAGGTAGATTTTTCTACTACTTCATTTATTGAGGAAATCAGTCAGGCGCGCACCTTTGGTTTTATGCGTGACCTGGAATACCTGCGCCAGCATAATCTGGCGCTTGGTGCCACGCTGGACAACGCCATTGCCGTGGATGAGCAGGGGGTGGTGAATGAAGAAGGCTTGCGTTTTGCCGATGAGTTTGTACGGCATAAAATGCTGGATGCCATTGGAGACTTATACCTGATTGGCCACAGCATTATTGGCCGCTTTGAAGGCTATAAATCCGGACATGCACTCAATAATCAACTACTACGTAAAATTTTAGCCACGCCGGAATGTTATGAAATTGTGACATTTGATGACGATGTAAATTGTCCGATTTCATACGTAAAAGTGAGTTAACTTCCTTATATCCCTAGGTTTGCAATGTAACTATCCACAACTTTTTGTGTACTTATGTTGCTTAAAAAATAGCCTAAATCCACATTGTGCTCACTTTTCGATCATTTTTTGCTTGCCAAACGTTGTAGCGCTTCGCTAAGCTCGCGGTCATGAATGAGGGTGGCAGCTTCCAGAATGGCTTGCCGGGTTGGCTCATCCAGTGGTGGTAAAGGCAGGTGTGGCACTACTTTTGGTGCTGGTTTTGCTTCTACAATGACCCTGATGGCACGTAAATTTTTAAACTCGGTGATGTTGCGAAGTTGCTTAACGTAATGCGTTTGTAAATATCGTAATTGGCTGACCGCTGCATATTGTTCAGCAGCAACGCACAGGATTCCTTCTTGAAAGGAAACCACTTGCCAGTTTTCATGTTGAGGCAACACTGGCTTTGTCAATTGCGTAAGCTTCTCCAAATAGAGCATTTGAGCTTGGAGAGATTGCAAACCCCCTGTTTTTAAATCCTGATGATGTGTGGCAAAGGCGTGAACTGGACGCTTCATGGCTAAGTCTTTGAGTTAAAAAAGCCGTTTAACCTTAAACGATTTTTTCATCCCGGAGCAAGTGGCAAACGCATCATCTGATCTAACAGCAGGACAGGAAAGAGATTATAGTTATATGCATAAGCGCCGGATTTTTTTAGCCTTATCTTTTACAGCATGGATTGCTTCATCATCATTTGCAAACCCACAGACTTTACTGAATTCTTCTGCTGACCAGACTGCACTGGACAGCTATGTCACCCAGATGTGGACCACCCAGCAACAGCTGGTTGATTCCCTGAGTGCCAGCGGCCTGATTGAGGCTGATGCACAGCATGATCACTACCATGACTATGGCACTGGGATGGGCGGTGAGTACAATGGCGAGATGAGTGTACTAGCAACTGCTGAGGATGATGGCATCCAGCAGCAGATTGATGAGATTTCCCGTCAGGCACAGGCCCGTCAGGACAATCTGGGTCAGTTGTCACAAGCATTAACCGTGACCCGTTCTTATCGGTCATCAGGTTCTGTTGCACCCGAAAGTAATTTAAATGTTAACGCCAATGCCTTGCTGGCAATTGAGCCGATTGCCAACGCGCGGGTATCCTCCAAGTTTGGCTACCGCACCATGTCGGGCCGCGGTGAATACCATCCGGGCATTGATCTGGCTGCACCGACTGGCACCCCGATTTATGCCACAGGCGATGGCATTGTTATCCGCGCGGGCTGGGTAAATGGCTATGGCAATCTGGTTGAAATTGACCATGGTAATGGTCTGATTACCCGTTACGGTCATGCATCGCGATTGTATGTATCGGTCGGTGACGTGGTAAAAGCCAACCAGAATATTGCTGCGGTGGGCTGCACCGGACGCTGTACTGGCCCGCATGTGCATTATGAAGTGTTAAAAGATGGCAAGCGTGAAAACCCGGCCACCTATCTGGCACTGGCACCCAAGCGCGAATCCTGATGCCGTTTTTGATAATGTGATTTCTGCGTTATCCTCATGATGAAAATACCCGGTTTTTACCGGGTTTTTTTTGCCTGAAATTTAAGTCTGGTTTATTGTTTTAGAACTTTTTGGCTCTCCACATTTTGCCCGATTGGGTTTGATACGGCATACATTATTTTTCAATTCTTTAGTCGATTGTCTATTGAATCCCGCTATGCTAAGTCCGTAAGGTAAGTGGCACCAACATTAGAAAATTGATAATAAAAGGAGAGCAGCATGGCGTTTTATCAGGACCCGGATGCGCTAGAAACTCAGGAGTGGCAGGATGCATTTGATTCGGTCATTTCGCATGTGGGCCTTGAACGTGCTGCTTTTCTGCTCAAAGCGTTATACCAGCAAGCCATTGCACGTCATGTGCCTATCCAGCGCTTAAATACACCGTATTTAAATACCATTGCGGTTGATGAAGAAGCAGGCCTGCCCGGTGATGCGCACATGGAGCGCCGTATTCGCGCCCTGATTCGCTGGAATGCATTGGCCATGGTGCTGCGTGCCAATTTAAGTGATGATCTGGGCGGCCATCTGGCGACCTTTGCCTCCAGCGCGACCTTGTACGATGTGGGCTTTAACCATTTTTTCCGCGCGCCGAGTGATCGTTTTGGCGGTGACATGATTTATTACCAAGGGCATTCGGCACCGGGGATTTATGCCCGTTCTTTTCTGGAAGGCCGGATTAGTGAGGAGCAACTGAGCAATTTCCGCCGTGAAGTGGGCGGTAAAGGGCTGTCCAGCTATCCGCACCCGTACCTGATGCCGGATTACTGGCAATTTCCTACCGTATCGATGGGCCTTGGCCCGATCATGTCGATTTATCAGGCGCATATTCAAAAATACCTCACCAACCGCAAGCTGATTAAGGACGAAAACCGCAAGGTCTGGGCCTTTCTGGGCGATGGTGAAATGGATGAGCCGGAAAGTCTGGGTGCCATTGCACTGGCAGGCCGCGAAAAGCTGGATAACCTGATCTGGGTGATTAACTGCAATTTGCAGCGGCTGGATGGCCCGGTGCGCGGCAATGGCAAGATCATTCAGGAGCTGGAATCTATTTTCCGCGGTGCAGGCTGGCGTGTGATCAAGGTGGTGTGGGGCCGGCGCTGGGATTCACTGCTGGCACGCGATAAATCCGGCGCCTTAAGACAACGCATGGAAGAAGCCGTTGATGGCGAATACCAGTTGTATCAGGCCAAGGGTGGTGCGTTTGCCCGTGAGCATTTCTTTGGCAAATATCCGGAAACCGCAGAACTGGTTGCGGATATGAGCGATGAGGACATTGATGCGCTGAACCGCGGTGGCCATGATCCGTTTAAGGTGTATGCTGCCTATGCTGAAGCTGTGAAGGGCAAGGGTCAGCCTACTGTAATTCTGGCCAAGACGGTCAAGGGCTATGGCCTGTCGGCAGAAGCGCAAAGTATTAACAAAACCCACCAGATTAAAAAGCTGCAAGCTGAGGCGCTAAAGTATTTCCGTGACCGCTTTAACCTGCCATTAACCGATGCGCAATTACCGGACTTGCCATTTTACCGTCCGGCTGAGGATTCTGCTGAAATCAAGTATATGCGGGCACGCCGCGAAGCCTTGGGTGGCTATTTGCCCATGCGTTGTCAAAAGGAAGAGCCGCTTGCCATTCCTGATCTGGATAGCTTCCAGCACGTAATTGAAGGCAGTGGTGACAAGGAATATTCCACCACCATGGTGATGGTACGGATTTTGTCAGCCTTGCTGAAAAACAAGGCGCTCAGTGACCGGGTCGTGCCGATTGTGCCGGATGAAGCACGTACTTTTGGTTTAGAGGGCATGTTTCGCCAGTTGGGGATTTATTCGGCCAGCGGCCAGCTGTATACCTCGGAAGACAGCGAGCAGCTGATGAGCTACCGCGAGGCTGAAAACGGCCATATGCTGCAAGAAGGCATTAATGAAGCCGGGGCGCTTAGTGCGTGGATTGCGCTGGGCACCAGTTATTCCACCAATGCACTGCCCATGATTCCGTTTTACATGTTTTATTCCATGTTTGGTTTCCAGCGGGTGGGTGACCTGATCTGGGCAGCGGGGGATTGTCAGGCACAGGGCTTTTTACTGGGTGCTACCGCAGGCCGCACCACCTTAAATGGCGAAGGCTTGCAGCATCAGGATGGCCACTCACTGCTGCTGGCCAATACCGTGCCCAATTGCATGAGCTATGACCCGTGCTTTGGTTATGAACTGGCAGTGATTGTGCAGGATGGCCTGCGCCGCATGTATGGCTCCAAAGATCAGGGCGGTGGCGAGCGGATTTTTTATTACCTCACGGTGATGAATGAAAATTATGTGCAGCCTGCCATGCCGGAAGGCGTGGAGGAAGGCATTCGCCGCGGCATGTATCTGCTACAGGAAGATGAGCAGGCCACGGTGCAATTGCTGGGTTCCGGCGTCATCCTGCGTGAAGTGCAAAAAGCCGCGCAAATTTTGAAAGATGAGTATGCCATTCATGCCAATGTCTGGAGCGTTACCAGCTTTAATGAACTGGCGCGTGATGGCATGAAGTGCGAGCTGCAAAACCGCCTGCATCCAATTTGTGAAGAAACCGATATTCAGGTGCCTTGGGTGGCACAACAACTGGCAAACCATCAGGGTATTGTGGTGGCTGCCACCGATTATGTGCGGGCTTACAGTGAGCAAATTCGTGCTTATCTGCCGGACAGTCGCCCTTATGTGACACTGGGCACCGATGGTTTTGGCCGCTCAGACACCCGGGAAAACCTGCGTGCCTATTTTGGCGTGGATGCCGCGCATATCGTGGTGGCAACCTTAAAGCTACTGGCGGACGAAGGTGAAGTGGATCGTCGCATGGTGAAGGATGCTATTTCCAGTTTTGAGCTGGAAACGGATGTACCGGCCCCGTGGCTACCTCAAGCAGCAGCGCCGATTAATGATGTCACCACCGCCAAATCCAGCATCAATCAGGACAATGCCCATGCTTCAAGCAATATAGAACATGAAGCGCTCGATTCAGCCAATCAAAACTCGCAAGTATTAAGTCCACAACAATCAAGCCCAGAACAGCCAAGCCCAACACAACACAGCCAAATCTTGGAACAATCTGACAGCACAACAGAACAGGAGTAAGCAGTATGGAGATTAAAGCCCCTGATCTGGGCGTGGATAGCGCAGATGTCTCAGAGATTCTGGTAAAAGTCGGCGATAGTATTGAAAAGGAACAAAGCCTGCTGGTGTTGGAGTCGGCAAAAGCCAGCGTGGAAGTGCCGAGTCCGGCCAGTGGGGTAATTAAAGCCATTGCCATCCGTCAGGGCCAAAGCGTGAAGCAGGGCGATGTGCTGTTTGAACTGGAAGGTGATACGGCTGAGCAGCCAGCGCCTAATGAAAATAGTAATGTGGACGAATCAGATCAGGTCGCGCCAGCACAACAAATGGCTACTGAGCAGGATGAATCAGCTTCTGAATCCGGTATTAAGGACGTTAAAGTACCTGACCTGGGTGTGGATGAAGCGGATGTGTCAGAAATTCTGGTGCGTGTAGGTGACAGCATTGCAAAGGATCAAAGCCTGATTGTGCTGGAATCGGCCAAGGCCAGTGTTGAAGTGCCCAGTCCAGTGAGTGGGACGGTTAAGGAAATCAAGCTGAAAACCGGCCAGAAAGTTAAACAGGGTATGGTCATTTTAAGCCTTGAACACAGTGAAGCAAATGCAACAGCTAACAATCCTGAGCCTGATGCTAAAACCCAGCAGCAGACAGCGCAGCCGGACGCACCTGTAACCCAACTCCAAAATTCGACTCAAGCGTCAGCGTACCCTCAAGAATCAATACAGCTTGGCAACCCAACGCATACGCCTGCACAAGATCAGGTTCAGGGCCAGTCTTTAAATGCTGAACAAATCAAGGCTAATAGTGAAGTATATGCAGGGCCGGCAGTGCGGCAACTGGCCCGCCAATTGGGCGTGGTGCTGGCGCAAGTCACGCCATCCGGTGCCAATCAGCGCATTCTTAAGGAAGATGTATTTGCCTTTGTGAAGCAGACGCTGGGTACAGACAAAGTTGCTACTTCCGGTCAACATGCCGTATTGGCTAGCAATGGTTTACCAGCCTTGCCGGATTTTGAAAAGTTTGGTGGCAGTACCCTTCAGCCGATGTCACGCCTGCAACAGGTGTCTGTCCCGCAACTTTCCTTAAACAACTATATTCCGCAAGTCACGCAGTTTGATCAGGCCGATATCACTGAACTGGAAAACTGGCGTAATACACTCAAAGCTGATTATAGAAAACAGAATATCAGCCTGACCATTCTGGCATTTATTGTAAAGGCTGTGGCGTATTTGCTGAAAAAGGAATCTTATTTTAATAGCCATCTGGCTGATGACCAAAAAGCCATTGTCGTGCGCAATGAAATTCATCTGGGGATTGCGGTGGCAACGCAAGATGGCTTGACGGTGCCCGTGCTGCGTAATCCGGATACCTTAAGTATTCAAGACATTGCCATCCAGTTGGGCAAGCTGAGCCAGAAGGCCCGGGATAAAAAGCTTAAGCCGCAGGAACTGCAAGGAGCCAGCTTTACCATTACCAGTCTGGGCAGTATTGGCGGAACGGCATTTACGCCGTTGGTGAACTGGCCGCAGGTGGCTATTCTGGGAATTTCACCAGCCAGCATGCAACCGGTTTGGAGCGGTCAGGATTTTAAGCCGCGCCTGATGCTGCCCTTGTCGCTGTCGTATGATCACCGGGTCATTAATGGGGCAGATGCCGCCCGCTTTACCCACGCGTTGAGCGAAATATTGTCTGATATACGCCGTGTATTGCTGTAAGTGCATTTTGAGACAAGTCACTGTTGGGTAGCATGGCGCACTCACGAGTCAGTTAATGTATTAGTGGCTTTTCAACATTTAAATCTGGACAGACTGGTGTGATTCCTGCTTTAAATTCTCAAGTATTTAAGGCAGGAAAATCCAGTGAGCGGGATAAAAACCAGTGAAATGTCATGGCAATGCTAAAACCCCGTCGCGTTTATCGTCGACTTTCGGTTATAATGCCGCACGAAACTAACCAGTGAGACTGTTATGCTGACCATCGTTCAAGAAGCGTTAACCTTCGATGATGTCTTGTTACTCCCTGCTTATTCAAATGTTCTTCCAAAAGATGTCTCGTTAAAGACACGTTTGACCCGCGACATTGAACTCAATATTCCGCTGGTTTCTGCTGCCATGGATACTGTCACCGAATCCCGCATGGCGATTGCCATTGCACAGGAAGGCGGTATTGGCATTTTGCACAAAAATATGGATATTGCCGCGCAGGCTGCCGAGGTTCGCCGGGTCAAGAAATACGAAGCTGGCATGGTGAAAGACCCAATTACCGTATCGCCAGATACCACGGTGGGTGAACTGATTGCCCTGACCCATGCGCACAAGATTAGTGGTGTACCGGTGGTCGTGGGCAACAAAGTGGTTGGCATTGTAACAGGCCGGGATACCCGCTTTGAAACCAACCTGAACCAGCCGGTGAGCAATATCATGACGCCGCAGGATCAGTTGGTGACTGTACGGGAAGGCGAATCCAATGAAAAAATCAAGGCACTGCTGCAACAGCACCGCATTGAAAAAGTGCTGGTGATTGCCGATGACTTTGTTTTAAAAGGCCTGATCACGGTCAATGACTTCCGTAAGGCTGAGTTATACCCCAATGCCTGTAAGGACAATCAGGGTCGCTTGCGGGTGGGCGCAGCGGTTGGTACAGGTGCTGATACGCCATCCCGCGTGGAAGCGCTGGTCGATGCTGGTGCCGATGTGATTGTGGTCGATACTGCCCATGGTCATTCACATGGTGTAATTGAGCGTGTGCGCTGGGTTAAACAGAATTTCCCGCATATTCAGGTGATTGGTGGCAACATTGCTACTGGTGATGCAGCACTGGCCTTGCTGGATGCTGGCGCGGATGCGGTAAAAGTCGGCATTGGCCCCGGTTCGATTTGTACCACGCGCATTGTGGCGGGTATTGGTGTGCCACAAATTTCAGCCATTGATAACGTGGCGCGTGCCTTAAATGAACAAATTCCCTTAATTGCCGATGGCGGTATCCGTTATTCAGGTGATGTGGCCAAGGCCATTGCAGCTGGTGCCAGTGCCATCATGATTGGCTCACTGCTGGCAGGTACCGAAGAAGCACCGGGTGAAGTTGAACTGTTCCAGGGGCGCTATTACAAGGCATACCGTGGCATGGGTTCACTAGGTGCCATGGCTGGTGCGACGGGGTCATCCGACCGTTATTTCCAGGATGCCAAAGAAGGTGTGGAAAAGCTGGTGCCGGAAGGCATTGAAGGCCGCGTGCCCTATAAAGGCCCGATGAGCGGTATTGTGCATCAGTTAGTGGGTGGCTTGCGTTCATCCATGGGTTATACCGGTTCCAAGGATATTCCGACCATGCGCAGCGAACCGAAATTTGTCAAAATTACGGCAGCAGGCATGAAAGAATCGCATGTGCATGATGTGACCATTACCAAGGAAGCACCAAACTATCGGGTGGGCTAATTTTAGCCTGGCCTAAATCTGCTTCAGCTTGTCTTAAAAACCGTCAAAATTTTTGGCGGTTTTTTTGTTTTACTCAATTTAATTTTTACAAAAACTTAAAATTTTTAAGTAAACTTTGTTTTAACCTATAAGGTTTGGTATTGCACTAAATAATCTTAGCGAGAAAAGAACATGAGCCACTTTGGCACCGACGGCATTCGTGGAAAATTTGGCGAAGACCCAATTACCCCGGAATTTGCATTAAAACTGGGCTTTGCGGCAGGACGCGTGTTTGCCAGTCAGGCGAAAAAAGGCCAGGCCAAAGTGATGATGGGCAAGGATACCCGCTTATCGGGTTATGTATTGGAAGCGGCATTGCAGGCTGGCCTAAATGCGGCTGGTGTGGATGTGCTGATGCTTGGCCCGCTGCCGACTCCAGCCATTGCACATTTAACTAGGGCATTTCATGCAGATGCCGGTATTGTCATTTCAGCCTCGCACAATCCTTATTTTGACAATGGCATCAAGTTTTTTTCTGCGGAAGGCAAAAAATTGCCGGATGAGCTACAAAATGCCATTAGCGCGCAACTGGAACAGCCGATTGAAATTGCCGCACCTGACCGGCTGGGCAAAAGCTACCGGATCAAGGATGCCAATGGCCGTTATATTGAATTCTGCAAGTCCAGCTTTCCGTATCAGTTAAATCTGACAGGCCTGAAGATTGTCATTGACTGTGCCAATGGTGCCGGTTACATGGTGGGGCCAGCCATTTTGCGTGAACTGGGAGCAACAGTCATTGCACTGCACAGCCAGCCGGATG
Source organism: Alkanindiges illinoisensis (assembly GCF_004377485.1). Taxonomy (GTDB): domain Bacteria; phylum Pseudomonadota; class Gammaproteobacteria; order Pseudomonadales; family Moraxellaceae; genus Alkanindiges; species Alkanindiges illinoisensis_A. The sequence goes on along the minus strand of NZ_SNTY01000025.1, from coordinate 89,483 downwards.
GCCTGAACATTAATGCTGATTGTGGTTCTACTCATCCGGAAAGCCTGCAAAAAGCCGTGGTGGATCATCAGGCAGATGTAGGTATTGCGCTGGACGGTGATGCTGACCGTATTATCATGGTGGATCAGCACGGTAAGCTGGTGGATGGCGATGCCATTTTATACATTCTGGCCACGCAGGCCGGTTGTGCCGTTGATGGGGTGGTTGGCACACTGATGAGCAATATGGGTCTGGAACTGGCGCTAAAGGCGCATAATATTGCCTTTAAGCGGGCCAAGGTGGGTGACCGCTATGTGATGGCGGAGCTTGAAGAAAGCCACTGGCAAATTGGCGGTGAACCTTCCGGCCATATTTTATGTCTGGATAAAAGCACTACCGGCGATGCACTGATTTGTGGCTTGCAGGTTCTGGCGCAAATGGTGGCACAGCAAAAAGCGCTGCATGAGCTGACAGAAGGCCTAAGCATTTTACCGCAGGCGTTGGTGAATGTAAGACTGGCGCAAATGCTTGATCCGTATGCCGACCCCGCCTTAAGCCAGGCATTTGATGAAGCAGAACAGCAACTGGCCGGACGTGGCCGCTTACTGATTCGTAAATCAGGCACTGAGCCAGTGATCCGGGTCATGGTAGAAGGTGAAACGCAGGCGCAGGTCGACCAGCTGGCCAATCAACTGGCTGAGCTGATTCGTAGCCGGGCCATTGCTGCATAAGTAATTTAAGAAATGTGCAGTGCTGGCAGTATGATTTTAAGGTCAAGCAGGCGAGGGCAATATGAGTGTAAAGGATCTCAGCGAATTACGGCAAAATTATGGCAAAGGCAGTTTGCAGGTGCATGATGTGTCCGCCGATCCTTTAGACCAGTTCCTGAAGTGGTTAGATCACGCCTTGCAGGCACAGGTTACCGAGCCTTATGCCATGACGCTGGCTACCGCTGATGGCAATGGCCGTCCGCATGCCCGCACCGTGTTATTGCGTGGTGCAGACGCAAGCGGTTTTTATTTTTACAGTAATTATAATAGCCAAAAAGGACAGGATCTGGCGGCTAATCCATATGCCGAGCTGCTGTTCTTCTGGCCTGCACTGGAACAGCAAGTGCGCATTCACGGATCGGTTGAGCGCATTAGCGAGCAGGAATCCACCGCTTATTATCACAAGCGTCCACGGGACAGCCAGATTGCCGCGCATGTCAGTACCCCGCAAAGCGGCATCATTGAAAGTCGTGAATTGCTGGAACAGCGCTTTGCCGATTTAAACCGCCAGCTTGAACACATCACCAATATTGAAAAACCGGTATTTTGGGGTGGTTATTGCCTTAAACCATATTCTTATGAGTTTTGGCAGGGGCGTCCCAACCGCCTGCATGACCGCCTAAAGTATCTTCCTGATGATTCAAGCGACACAGGCTGGCGTATTGAGCGTTTAATGCCTTAAATTCTGTTGCTATTATTTTCCGTCATGACGGATTACATGATAGTTTGCAGCCTATATTTTCCTGTAAATCCATTTTGCATTTGCCATGTCCTCATACCAGTTAATTGCCCGTCCCTGTCCGCCTGTTGCCGGGCAACTGGCCGAGCATATTTCTCCCTTGCTGGCACGGCTGTATGCAGCGCGCGGTGTCGATTCGGCCGAACAACTGAGCCTTAAACTCAACCGACTGATTCCCGCCCAACAGCTGAAAGGACTGGACTGTGCAGTTAAGCTGCTGGATCAGGCCATTGATCAGCAAACCCGCATCTTGATTGTCGGTGATTTTGATGCCGATGGGGCAACCAGCACGGCGCTCATGATGCTAGCACTAGGTCAAATGGGTGCTTGTGTTCATTATCTGGTGCCAGACCGCTTTAAGTATGGTTATGGTTTGACGCCGGAAATTGTGGCACTGGCCATTGATGACTACCAGCCGCAACTGATTGTGACGGTGGATAACGGCATTTCCAGTCATAGTGGTGTTGAAGCCGCGCATGCAGCCGGAATTAAGGTCATTATCACGGACCATCACCTGACCACTAAAACACCGCCAGAATGTGCTGCCGTCGTAAATCCCAACCAGCCGGATTGCAATTTTGGTAGCAAGGCACTGGCTGGTGTGGGTGTGGCCTTTTATGTGCTGGCTGCACTGGCAACGCAGCGCAAACAGCAGAGCAAAGCCAGCATTAATCTCACCCAGTATCTGGATATTGTGGCGATTGGTACAGTGGCTGACGTTGCACAACTGGATTTTAATAACCGCATTCTGGTGGCTGCCGGAGTTGAGCGTATCCGGCAGGGAGTATGTCGCCCCGGTGTGCTGGCCCTGCTGGAAGTTGCAGGCCGTGAAGCCTATAAAATTAGCCCACAGGATCTGGGTTTTGTGATTGGCCCGCGCATTAATGCCGCTGGACGTATGGAAAACATGCGCATTGGGATTGATTGCCTGCTGGCCAATAGCTTTGATGAGGCATGGCCGCTAGCACAAAAGCTGGATGAGCTGAATCGTGAGCGCCGTCGGGTTGAAGCACAAATGAAGCAGGAAGCGCTGGACTTGCTGGCGCATTCAGCCTATCGCAACCTGAGCGATATTCCACCCGCCATTGTACTGTTTGAACCCAACTGGCATCAGGGTGTAATTGGTATCGTGGCCGGACGCTTAAAAGAGCAGTTTCACCGACCGACCATTGTATTTGCCCCCAGTGAGGATGGATTGTTTGTTAAAGGTTCAGCGCGCTCCATTGCGGGCATTCATATCCGCGATGCCATTGAGCGAGTGGCTGAACAGTATCCTGAACTGGTAAGCCATTTTGGCGGGCATGCCATGGCCGCAGGGTTAACCTTGCCACGCCAGCAATTTGAAGCTTTTACCCAGGTTTTCCAGCAAATTATTGCGGAACATGACCCAAGCCTGTTTGATGCACGGCTACTGACGGATGGCGAATTGCAAGCCCATGAGTTTAGTCTGGATACTGCGCGCGACCTTGCGCATGCCGGGCCATGGGGACAGGGTTTTCCTGCACCACTATTTGAAGGGCTATTTAAGGTGCTGGAATATCGCTGGTTGCAGGATAAACACTTAAAACTGTTGTTACAGCATCCTGATCATAAGCAACGTATTGATGCCATTTATTTTAATGCCAAGCGACAACACTGGCCTGACACCATGCCCAAGCTTCGACTAGTTTATCAACTGGATATTAACGAATATCAAGGCAGGCAACGGTTACAATTGCTGATACAACATGCTGAAATTGTGACTTAAACGGCATACCTTAAAACAAGCCATAAAAAAGCCGCTAAACAGAATGAGTAGCGGCTTTTTTTAAAGGATTAATGCTTAGAAACGGTAGGTTCCGCGGATACCTACAGTGTTGGTGTCATCACCAAAACCTAGCTCACCTTGTACGCTGGTTTGCTGGTTAATAAATTTACGGGCACGAACACTAAAAGTGTCTTTATTATCAACACCATTATCAATATTTTGATATTTACCACCGATACTAAAAGTATTATCTACAAAATAATCGGCAAGAAAATTATATTCATCATTATCCCCAAATACACCACCCGCTTCAAAGTTCCAGTCGTGCTGACCTACACGGGTTACATACTTGGCCCGGATTGATGGATCAGTATTACTATCATCATCTCTTTCAGTACCTACAAGACCAGCTGCAATCAGGAAGTTTGGTGCAGGTAAATAACCGATTTCAGCACCGTACTTATTAACGTGATCATAATCATCTTCAACACGTGCTAACTTACCTGACACATAGAAATCAGTATTTGGTACGTAGTATTCGCCTTTGATGCCGTATTCAGTTTTTTCATTATCGGCATCGTTAGTAGCAACATTGACACCAACATTGCTGGCGCGATTCATAAAAGCAGCTTCAGCCAGTGGCGCATTATTATCCGTTACTGGATTGAAGTAGTAGGTTGCATCCAGGCCAAATGCATTCACACTGTCACTGTTATCATTATCAAAATAAGTGTAATCCGCACCTACTTCAGTTTGATAGGCATTTGCTGCAGACATAGTGGCTAGTAGTGCAGCAGCCAGCGCTAATTTTTTCATGATATCTCTCCAAAACGAATGAAATTATTTGTTACACATTTGCCATCTTACAGCGCGTAAGAAATTAGTCAAACCTGAACCTGTTAACTGCAATTTAGCTACTTTTTATGATTTATTTCAATGAATTAATATTTTAATTTATAAAGTTATGCACTCATATGACACACATTTTGTAAATATTTCAGACTTTTTGCCCTAACTTGTAACATTTCTGCAACCATTTCTTGGCTTGTTTACCAAGGCCATACTTAAAAATATGAATCACAACGCTGCACTTTGTAGCCAGTGTTAAAAAAAGAAATAGACGTTTAGATATTTTTGAAAAATGCTATAGCTGTTGAGCAATAAGGTGGACGTGCTAAAATTCAGGTTCATTTATGACTGTTTTGAGATGTATTGTGGAAATTAATCCGTATCTGGTTCGGTTAAAGGACTTGCGTGAGCGTGGTCAGACGCTTAGGGGGTATCTTTGACTACGACCATAAAAAAGAGCGACTGGAAGAAGTCCTGCGCGAACTAGAAGACCCTGCCATCTGGAATGACCAGAGCCGTGCGCAGGCGATGGCCAAGGAAAAGGGCGAGCTGGAAAATATTGTGGGTGTGCTAGATGATTTAAGCCAGCAACTGGAAGATGCACAGGCCATGCTGGATCTGGCAGTAGAAGCAGATGAAGAAAGCTTGCTGGATGATGTAGATAGCGAACTTAAAACCGCAGATGCAGCGGTAGGCAAGCTGGAATTTCGCCGCATGTTCAGTAACCAGATGGACCCGAATAACTGCTTTCTGGATATTCAGGCTGGTTCAGGTGGCACTGAAGCACAGGACTGGGCTTCCATGCTGTTGCGTATGTACCTGCGCTGGATTGAGCGTCATGGCTTTAAGGCTGAAGTCATGGAAGAATCTGATGGCGACGTGGCCGGGATTAAAAGCGCCACCATCCGGGTGGAAGGCGAATATGCCTTTGGCTGGCTTAGAACTGAAACCGGGGTGCATCGCCTAGTACGCAAGTCGCCATTTGACAGTGGCAACCGTCGCCATACTTCGTTTTCAGCCGTGTTTGTGTCGCCAGAAGTGGATGACAATATTGAAATTGATATCAATCCAGCCGATGTTCGCACGGATACTTATCGGGCTTCCGGTGCGGGTGGTCAGCACATTAACAAAACCGATTCGGCAGTGCGTTTGACGCATGTTCCTACTGGAACGGTGGTGGCTTGCCAGAATGAACGCAGCCAGCATGCCAACCGCGACCGTGCTTGGAAGCTGTTACGTGCCAAATTATATGAGCTGGAAATCCAGAAGCGTAATGAAGCCCAACAGGCGTTGGAAGCCACCAAGTCTGATATTGGCTGGGGCAGCCAGATTCGTTCCTACGTGCTGGATGATTCACGCGTGAAGGACTTGCGCACCGGGGTAGAAAATTCTAATACCGGTGCTGTGCTGGATGGCGATCTGGACAAGTTTATTGAAGCCAGTCTGAAAATGGGGCTTTAATCCGCAAATTCGGATAGAAAAATACTTGCAGGGAAAGGGCAATATGACATTGCCCTTTTTTTGATACATCTTATTTCAATTTTACGATTTATACATCTAAAAAAAGCGATACATATATCGAAAATATGCTATATAGTAATCCTGCGCAGAAAAGCAGAATGAATTGGTTATAATAGTGCTGGCAATACACAATGCTTGCTGACGACCTAAGCTGAGGATAAGTGCATGACAAATCAGATTGATAGCGAAGCGATTTTAAAGGCGCTGGCCAATCCGGTGCGTCGTGAAATCCTGCAATGGCTTAAACAGCCAGAGCATTATTTTCCAGCCCAGCATGTGTCTGTAAGCCACGGGGTATGTGCCGGACAGATTGATGCCAAGACCGGTTTGTCGCAATCAACGGTGTCAAATCATCTGGCTGTATTGCAAAAATCAGGTTTGATTTGTTGCCAGAAAGTAGGGCAATGGTCGTTTTACCAGCGTAATGAAGCCGTCATTCAGCAATTTCTGCAATCTTTACAACGCGATTTATAAGACCTGACGTCAATCAATACAGGTCACAGGAGTTGTTATGTCGATTTTATTTCAGCCTTTAACGGTAGGCGCGCTTGAATTACCCAATCGTCTGGTCATGGCACCGCTCACCCGTTCACGTGCAGGCGAGTCACGTATTCCAAATGACTTGATGCAGGAATACTACGTGCAGCGTGCCAGTGCCGGTTTAATCATTACCGAAGCCACGGCCATTACGCCCTCTGCGGTAGGTTATGCCGATACGCCAGGCATCTGGTCGGAAGAACAAGTGGCAGGCTGGAAAAAAATTACCGATGCGGTGCGGGCTGCAGGTGGCCGCATGGTCATGCAGCTATGGCATGTAGGCCGTATTTCTGACCCGATTTTCTTAAATGGCGAATTGCCAGTTGCGCCTACTGCTATTAAGCCTGCGGGTCATGTCAGTCTGGTACGTCCTAAAAAAGAATATGTGACCCCGCGTGCGCTGACTACCGCAGAAGTCAAACAAATTGTGCAGGATTACCGCCAGGCCGCGATTAATGCCAAAGCGGCTGGTTTTGATGGGGTTGAGCTGCATGGTGCCAATGGCTACCTGATTGACCAGTTTTTGCAAACCAAAACCAACCAGCGTGATGATGAATATGGTGGCGCTGTGGAAAACCGGGCGCGTTTGTTACTTGAAGTCACTGACCAACTGATTGACGTATGGGGCGCAGACCGTGTGGGCGTGCATCTGGCACCACGCCGTGATTCACATGATATGGGCGATGACGATCCGGTAGAAACCTTTGGTTATGTGGCGGACCAACTGGGACAGCGCAAAATTGCCTTTATTTGTGCACGGGAATATGTTGCTGATGATAGCCTGGCTGGCCTAATCAAGCAGAAATTTGGCGGGGTATTTATTGCCAATGAAAAGCTGGAGCGTGAGCAGGCTGAACGCTTATTAGAGCTGGGTGAGGCGGATGCTGTGGCTTTTGGCCAGTTGTATATTGCCAATCCGGATCTGGTAGAACGCTTTAAGCAGCAGGCTGAGCTAAATGCCCCTAACCCTGCTACCTATTACGCTGAAGGTGCAACGGGTTATACGGATTATCCATTCCTTAATCAATAATGGATTAAAGCAATCCAGCGAACTTATGCGTTATTTTATCCCCCTGTATCAAGGGGGATAATTGTTTTGAAAGTCCCAATTTAATACCGTATCTTTGAAGAAACACTGATAAGAAAAACATCAGTTTTGGGCAAAAGCCTCCGTAAAATTTTGGTTTATAGCCTCAGGCAGGCTACACTCTGCTCACTTTATTTTTCGTTAGTAGCATGTTGCGGGCAGCATGCCGCTTCTTTGATATTTGACTATGTCGAAACCTGTGCAAAAACCTCCTTTCTGGTATCAAATTCTGCTGGCGCTGGTATTGCCACTATATCGCCTGCGCGTGTGGCAGCGTTCGCGTCTACAGCCGGATTATCAGGATGAAATCATTGAGCGTTTTGCAGTTAAACCTGTGGCTAAAAATCAGCAGCGCAAAAATCAGCTATCCAAACCTCAGCAGGTCATCTGGATTCATGCGGTATCGGTGGGTGAAACCAACGCCGCCCAGCCCATCATTGCGCATTTTTTAAAGCGGGGCCAACCCGTACTGGTAACCAATACCACTCGTACCGGACAGGCACGCGCCAAAGCCTTGTTTGCGCAAAACTACCCTGAGTTGTTTGAAGCGGTTTTTCTGCCAGTAGATATCACCGCATTAATGCAGCAATTCTTGCAGCGTTATCAGCCGCGCCTGTTTATTTTAATTGAAACCGAATTGTGGCCCAATGCACTGGCACAAACCTATGACGCTGGAATTCCCACTATTTTGCTGAATGCCCGCCTGTCGGAACGCTCAGCCAAGGGTTATGGCAGGGTTGGCCGCCTCACCCGCCCGATGCTGGAGCAACTCAGCTGTATTGCTGCGCAGGATCAGGCCACTGCACAGCGCTTTATTGCGTTAGGGGCCGATGCTAAAAAGGTAGTGGTGACGGGGAGTATCAAGTTTGATATTCAGCCGCCGGAATTTTTATTAGAGCAGGCACAACAGCTAAAACAGCAATGGCAACTGGCTCAGCGTCCAGTACTGGTTGCTGCCAGCACGCACGAACCGGAAGAAGCCCAGATTCTGGCGCAGTTTCCCAAAATTTTAGATCAATATCCTGATGCAGTATTAATACTGGTGCCACGGCATCCTGAACGCTTTGACAGGGTGGCCGAGCTGATTGAAAAGCAGGGTTTTCAGGTCTTTCGCCGTAGCCAGCAACAAAACATTGAGGCCGATACACAGGTCTATCTGGCGGACAGCATGGGCGAGTTGTGGCTGTGGTATGCGCTAGCTAGCATGGCATTTGTTGGCGGCTCCCTGAGTCCCACTGGCGGGCATAATCCGCTGGAACCCGTGCGACTGGGCGTGCCGGTAGTGATGGGGCCGCATACGTTTAATTTTAAGGTGATTGTTGAGCAGCTCATGCAGGCCCATGCGTTGACACAGGTGGATAATGCTGAGGCACTAGCTCAGGTTTGGCTGAACTGGCTACAACAGCCGGAACAAGCAAAGCAGGCTGGTTTGGCAGGCTTGCAGGTGATGCAGGCCAATCAGGGCGCGCTGGAGCGGCAATTAGCGCTCATTCAGCAACTGGACACACTGCCTGAAAGATAAATTCAGAAAAATATTAAGGTTTTACAGAACGCTAAGACCAGTTTTTTGTCAGGTAACCATGAGCTTCATTTTCAGTTTTCAACAAAACATTCTGGCAAAATCCATAAAATTATGCGTAAACTCAAGACCGCCTGATTCATAGATGATTCTGTAATCAAGCCGACTGACAACGCTAAACCCAATCCTGCATCCGGCTAAAATAGTGTGGGCCTTAATAAATTAACTGATAACAAGGAAGACCAGCATGAGCACCATCATTGATAAAAGCAAACCTGTGTGCGTCACCGGCGCGTCCGGCTATATTGCCAGCTGGATTGTCAAATACCTGCTAGAAGATGGCCTGACGGTACATGCCACGGTGCGTAATCCAGACAATGCAAAATCGGTTGCGCATTTGAAAAAAGCTGCCGAAGGCACAACTGGCACCTTAAAGCTATTTGCCGCGGACTTGTTGCAACCGGGCAGTTTTAAGTCCGCCATTGAAGGCTGCGAGCTGGTGATTCATACCGCATCACCTTTTATTATCAAGGGTTTTAAGGACGCCAATGAAGCACTGGTTAAACCTGCAGTACAGGGTACCGAAAATGTGCTGCGCAGTTGCAATGAGGTGTGTACAGTCAAGCGTGTGGTACTCACCAGTTCGGTGGCCTCCGTGTTTGGCGATAATGTTGAAATTGAGGAAACCCTAAACGGTATTTTTACTGAACAGGACTGGAACAATACCAGTAGCGTGAGCCATCAGCCCTATTCATTTTCCAAGGTGGCGGCAGAGCGCAAGGCCTGGCAAATTCATAACCAGCAACCTAAAAATGCAAAACAATGGGATCTGGTGACCATTAACCCGTCACTGGTGCTAGGGCCTGCGCTCACCCAACAAACCCAGTCCACCAGTATTGCAGTCATGCAGGACTTGGGCAGTGGCAAACAACGAACCGGCGTGCCGGATCTGGAGTTTGGTCTGGTTGATGTGCGTGAGGTGGCGCGGGCGCATATTCAGGCTGGTTTTACACCAGAAGCCGAAGGCCGCTATATTGTGAGTGAAGGGACGTACAGTCTGCTGACTATGGCTGAAATCCTGAAAAAATATTTCCCCAAATACCCCTTGCCCAGAGCGCTGCTGCCTAAGGCACTGGTCTGGCTGGTGGGGCCAATTGCCGCCGGGGTGAGCCGCCGTTTTGTTAAGCTGAACGTGGGCTATGCCATCCGCTTTGACAATACGCGCTCTCGCCAGACCTTGCAGATTCACTACCGGCCGATTGAAGAAACCTTGCAGCAGCATTTTCAGCAAATGATTGATGATGGCCTGTTAAAAAAGCGCTAAACAGTTTGAACAGATGATTTGACAAGGCAATGATTTAACGAGACCCGGCCAGATTAAATGGCTTACACTGACGGGTTTTAAGTTATCTGGCAAATTTTGTCTTTTCACCATGAACCTGTTGTTGCTTGATCCCGCCCAAATTCAAGATCAGTGCGCCCGTATTACGGATGCACGCCGGCTTGGTCATATCCGTGAGCATTTAAAATTAAATACCGGCGATACCATCAAGATTGGCCAAAAGAATGGCTTAAAAGGTACGGCGCTGGTTAAAAGCATCACTGACCAGCAACTGCTGCTGAATCAGATCGTGCTGGATCAGGCGCCACCGCCGAAGTTGCCCCTGACCTTGATTGTGGCGCTACCACGGCCAAAAGTGCTGCGACGGCTGATCATGGATGCAATCACGCTGGGCGTGGAACAGCTTATTTTAATGCATAGCTACCGGGTGGAAAAAAGCTACTGGCAAACGCCATTTTTGCAGCAACTGGACAGTTATATCGAATTGGGTCTGGAACAGGCGGGAGATACGATCTGGCCGCAAGTGCAATGCTTTAAGCGTTTCCGGCCTTTTGTGGAAGACATCTTGCCGGGTTTGATAGCAGAGCAGCCTGCCTTTGTGGCACATCCGTATGCCGACCAGCCCATGCCTGTTGCCATAAACCAGCCTTGCGTGCTGGTAATTGGCCCGGAAGGCGGCTTTATTCCATTTGAAATTGATTTATTGCAGCACAATGGCTGCCAGCCCGCTAGCCTTGGCCCGCGAATCCTGCGCACTGAAACTGCCGTATCCAGCATTATTGGCCGATTGTTTGGCTAAGCTAAATACTCGGCTTAGCGCGCTGCTTAAATCACGATGGTTAAAACTCACTTTTTGCCGGGGTTAGGCCATTGTTTTCACTGCCCGGCACCACCGTAGTCTGATCCATCACCAGTTGCTGAATGGGATAGGGAATATTAATACCCTTGGTGGTAAGTGCTTCTTTCACCAGAATTTGCACTTCATCGATAGAAGCACCAATCCCCACTTCCTTGACATCTACCCACCATGAAATATGCAGCACAATGGAAAAATCACCCAGTGTTTTAACCTGAACTGAAGGCGTAGGCTGCGATTGAATGGTGCGTACCTGATCCAGCACGTCCAGAATAATGGTTTTTGCATCCTGAATATTGGCCTGATAGCTAATGCCGACATCAAAGGTACACTGGCGTTTAACAAAAGCCGTATTCACCGTTACCGGATTGGTAAACAGGTTGGCATTGGGAATGACAATACGGCGGCCATCACCCGTGCGAATGTAGGTAGCGCGAATCTGGATGTCTTCCACCACGCCCGTAAAGGTGCCAGTCACAATTTCATCGCCAATACGAAATGGTTCGCTGAGCAAAATCAAAATGCCGGACAGCATGTTCTGGAAAATATCCTTAAAGGCAAAACCAATGGCCACCGAACCAATCCCCAGGGCGCTAATCAGTTGCGCCGGAGTAAAACCGGGAATGGCAATCACCAGCGCAATCATAAAGCCGATAAACACAATAAAGGTGCTGCCAATCCGGTTGAGAACCAGCACCAGATTTTGCTTGCGCTTGGCGCGGCCACTTAAGGTTTTAACCACAAAATATTTAAAAACCTTGGAAATCAGCCAGAAAATGAGAAATACCGTGAGTGCAATCAGCAGGTAGGGCACCCGTTCCCAGAAATGCTGTGCCATCTCATGCACAGTGGTGTACACGTCTTTATATTCGGTGGCTTTTTCAAGCACCTTGTGCGTGGTTGCCTTACCTGCATTTTGCACCAGTGTGGCTGTTGCCTGAGTCGCATCACTAATGGCCTCTGCGGTATTTTCGCTTGCTTCACGAATGGTTTGTTCTGCCATAGTGCAATTCCAGAATGTGCTGACACGGCCTATTGTGCCGTGCAGGCATGTTGCGTTGTGTGACATTGAGTATTTTAACGATGGCTAAATTCATAGTGCATCTAATACTTTGGGTGAATAGTAATAATTATAAGACCTTATATATTAAAAAAGCATAACGCACAGGGTAAATCATAAAAAAAGCCAATGATGGCCTCATTCTTCGGGTGGGATTGTAGTTGGCGAAGGTGATAAAACAAGGCATAGGATGTGAGTGATGAAACGATTAATGGGCCACGTATCAAGCAGCAATAGACCACACGCAACAGTGCTCAGTATGGCAGTGTGTGCGATTATGGCTGCCAGCTTTTGTAGCACGAGTCATGCAGCTACCACCGACACAACAAGCAACCAGACTGAAATTGAAGCATTGCGACAGGAAGTTAATGCACTCAAGCAAATCGTGCAGCAACTAAGTGCACAGCAGCAAACCCGGCAATCCGTTAGCCCTGCTGCACGGCCTGTAACCAGCAGCAACGAACCTGCACTGGAAGCAACGGCTGTACAGCCCGCCAGTGCCAGTATTGCACCCGCGCAAAGTGCCAAGGCCGGTCAGCCCATGCCTGCTGTTCCGGTGAGCCGCAATCCAGAAGGTTGGGCTGTGTTACCGGATGGCAAAACTGCCGCCAAGGTTTATGGCTTTATCCGAGCCGACATGCTGCATGACTTTAAGGGCCAGCCAACAGGCAAATTCAGTAATCTGCATACCCAGCCACTGGATAGCAGCGATCCGGTTGAAAACAAAACGGCCTTTACTGCCGCGGTTACCCGGGTGGGCGTGGACTTTAAAACCCCAACTGCCATTGGTGATGTGGGCGGTAAAATTGAAGGAGACTTCTGGGGCAATGGCGGTACAGGGTCAGCCACCTTTCGGATTCGCCATGCTTATTTGACAAAGGGCAACTGGCTGTTTGGCCAAACCTGGTCGCCTTTTGCCGGACAGGAATATGCCGCTGAAACGGTAGACTTTAATGGCGTAACAGGTGGCTCCATCCGGCGTGCAACCCAGATTCGCTATACCCATCCGCTAAGCACAGCCACCTCCCTAACCATTGCGGGTGAAGAAGACAGCAGTGCAGATTCCCGTTTTCCAGCGCTTACTGCCCGGCTGGAACACAAACTACCAGACAGCAAGGGCGCTTTTGCCTTGCGTGGCATGCTGCATGAAAAACGCGGTGTAGCGACCAGTACGGTCAATGGCCAGGTTCAAAACACTGAAGACGAAAAAGCAGGCTACGGTGCAGCCATTGGGGCATGGTATCAGCTTGATCCCGCCAATAAGCTCAGTGGCCAGTTGTTCCATGTGAAAGGTGACGGCAGCTTTAACTATGGTACAGGCACTGGATTTTCCGTGAATTCCGCTACTGGTGACCTGTATTTTGATGAATACAACAGTGCACAACTGGGTCTGACCCATGCCTTCAACCCGAAAATGCGCAGTACGGTGGCATTAAGCTGGGTAGACTTTAAGGACAGCAGCCAGTTTGCCCTTGCCAATCCGGGCGCCAATCGTGAGCTAAAACAGGCTTCCATTAACCTGTTTTACAAACCAGTGTCCAGTATCGATCTGGGCGGTGAATATACCTATGGCAACCGGGAAGTGTTTAATGGTGATGAGGGCAAGCAATCACACCTCAACCTAATGGCGCGCTATAACTTTTAGGCCTAACGCTAAAATAGGCCTAGCGCTAAAAAACGATTTTAAAAGTTCTCCTTGGCCGTAACCTTGCGTTACGGTTTTTTTTATAAAAAAATCGCCCCAATTCTGGAGGCGAAGGCATAAATTATGGCTGTACAGAACCGTCATTCTTATAAAGCTAATTAAGCAAGAAACAAGCCACTCAAAATGCTGAGTATTTAAGCCACTGTTAATTCAAATTAAAAAACTAAATTGGCAGAAAATCTCACGCAAATTTTTACAAATAGCACTGGTGGCTCTAATAGTTTTGCACTACTTTAAAGCCAATAGAAATAAGCTATCCAATGATTATTTAAAACAGTGCGCGGTAGGTAAGCTTGCGTATATTACAGCGCGACTACTACCAAAGCATGATTGTCATGCCATTCAACAGATTGCAATACTCGGGGTGATCATTTTTATACTCATCAGGATGCAGAAGTTCCTGAGGCTATTGGAAAAGGCATCCCGGTTACATGCCATTAAAAGAGAATCTTGCAAGGAAGTGATTATGTCACAACAAGTTTATCCTGTTCCCGACAAATTTTTAAAAAACGCCCGTACCACTGCCGAAGATTATGCGGCCAAGTACCAGCAGTCGGTAACAGACAATACGCAATTCTGGCGTGAACAGGCGCAATCCATTGACTGGATCAAGCCATTTACCAAGGTGCGTGATGTGTCCTTTGACAAGGATAATTTCCATGTGGAATGGTTTGGCGATGGCCAGTTGAACGTGTCTGCCAACTGTCTGGATCGGCATGTGGCTAATCATCCGGACAAGCCTGCCATTATCTGGGAAGGTGATCATCCGTATCGTCACAAGATTATTTCATTTCGCGAACTGCATCAGGAAGTCTGCCGTTTTGCCAATGTCCTCAAAAAGCAGGGCGTTAAAAAAGGCGATCGCGTTACCCTGTATATGCCAATGATTCCCGAAGCGGCGATTGCCATGCTGGCCTGTACCCGTATTGGCGCGGTGCACTGCGTAGTGTTTGGTGGATTTTCACCAGACTCACTGGCCAGCCGGATTGAAGACAGCCAGTCCAGCGTGGTGATTACTGCCAATGAAGGCCTTCGCGGGGGCAAGACCATTCCGCTCAAAACCAATGTGGATGCAGCACTGCAAATGCCGGGTACAGAAGGCGTCACCAGTGTGATTACCGTCTATCACACCGAACACCCGACCAATATGCAGCAGGGTCGCGATATCTGGTATCACGAAGCGATTGCCGAAGTGAATGAACACTGCCCGCCAGAGCCGATGGATGCCGAAGCGCCGCTATTTATTTTGTATACTTCAGGATCTACCGGCAAGCCAAAGGGTGTATTGCACACCACAGGCGGCTATCTGGTCTATGCGGCCACTACTTTCCGTGAAGTGTTTGATATTCGTGACAATGATGTGTACTGGTGCACTGCCGATGTAGGCTGGATTACCGGCCATAGCTACCTGCTATATGGCCCGCTGGCGAATGGCACCACCACGCTGATGTTTGAAGGCGTGCCGCAATATCCAACCTGGGCACGCATTGGCCAGATCATTGACAAGCATGATGTCACCATTTTATACACGGCACCAACCGCCATTCGTTCCATGATGCGCGAAGGTGACCATTATGTGCGTGAAAGTGACCGCCATAGCCTGCGCCTGCTGGGTTCAGTCGGTGAGCCGATTAACCCGGAAGCATGGTCATGGTATTACAATGTCGTTGGTGAAGGCCGCTGCCCGATTGTAGATACGTGGTGGCAAACTGAAACCGGTGGCATCCTGATTTCGCCAATTCCCGGTGCAACGCCACTCAAGCCCGGTTCTGCCACCAAACCATTTTATGGCGTGCAGCCTGCCATTGTGGATGGAGAAGGCAATATTCTGGAAGGCGAATGCGAGGGCAATCTGGTATTAATTGACTCATGGCCCGGCCAGATGCGTACCGTGTACGGCGACCATCAGCGTTTTATTGATACCTATTTTTCCACCTTTAATGGCATGTACTTTACTGGGGATGGGGCTAAGCGTGACAAGGATGGCTACTACTGGATCACTGGTCGCGTGGATGATGTGCTAAACGTGTCCGGTCACCGTTTGGGAACGGCTGAGGTAGAAAGCGCATTGGTAGCGCATCAATCTGTAGCAGAATCAGCAGTGGTTGGCATGCCACATGAGATCAAGGGTCAGGGCATTTGTGCCTATGTGACCTTGCAGGCCGATGTCGAGCCAACCGAAGAGTTGCGCAAAGAACTGCGTGACTGGGTGCGCAGTGAAATTGGGCCAATTGCCACCCCGGATGCCATTCACTGGGCACCCGCATTGCCAAAAACCCGTTCTGGTAAAATCATGCGCCGGATCCTGCGCAAAATTGCTGCCAATGAACTGGACACACTAGGCGATACCTCGACACTGGCTGACCCAAGTGTCGTCGAGCATTTGATTGTTACTGTCTATCCTGAGCGAGGATAAGTAGAGCACCGCTCTGCCCGAGCGCAAGGGGAGAGCTAAGCTTGAGTAAAGCGTTAAAAAACGATTTATAATCGTTTTAGTGTCGCAAGGCGAAGGCTATGCCTGAGCGAGGGTAAGTAGAGCACCACTCTGCCCGAGCGCAAGGGATGAGTCACACTGTGACGCAAGTGCGATTTTTCTAAGAGGATAAAGCGAAGCTGCTGCGCCTTGCGGCATACATCTTGCGAAACAATGTTTCTCATTCGCCCGCGCACAAGAGATGAGTCACACTGTGACGCAAGTGCGATTTTTTTAAGAGGATAAAGCAGAGCCACTTCGTTTTGCAGGACAATGTCTTGCAAAATGATGGTTCTCATCTGCCCAAGTGCAAGGTTAATCCAAGACTTTTTAATAATCGCCTGCTGCTTGGATAGCGCGTTAAACAACAATTGTTGCGCTATGAAGTAACGCAATTCTTACTTTATAGCGCAGATGACGTTTTAAGATAAAAGCTGGATTTAAGTAAGAATAAACCACATAGTGTTTAAACTGAAATAAGGATGTTAGGTGTTGAGAACTCTATGAATATCCTCATTGTTGATGACCATCCGCTGTTTCGTCATGCCCTGATTCATGCGGTGCGCTACAGCTTGCCGCAAGCACAAATTCATGAAACTGCCTCAGTCAGCGAGTTTTATACCCGGCTGGAGCAAGCCCCGGAACCCGATCTGGTGCTGCTGGATTTACACTTGCCCGGAGCGTCGGGCTTTTCCGCGCTGGTGCACGTGCGGGCGCAATACCCGGCCATTCCCATTGTGGTGGTGTCAGCGCATGAAGAAGTAGCCGTCATTCAGCGGGCATTGGCGCATGGTGCGGTGGCCTATATTCCCAAGTCAGCGCCACCGCAGCATATTGGTGAAGCGCTACATGCCGTGCTGGCAGGCGATACCTGGGCGCCGCCCAATTTGCCCATGAGCAGCCATGACCCGCGTGCCCGTGATGAGGCCGATTTTGCCGAGCGCATTAAAACCCTAACGCCGCAACAGTTCCGTGTGTTAATGATGGTGGCAGAAGGCCTGCTGAACAAGCAAATTGCTTATATGCTGGATGTATCGGAAGCCACCATTAAAGCGCATGTGACGGCAATCTTCCGCAAACTGGGCGTGCAAAACCGGACACAGGCCGTACTGGCGATTAGTACGCTAAATGTGGATGAGCCGAAGTTGTAAGGCGTAAGGTGCACAAGTTGGGTATAGAGGGTCTTAGCAATAGCGTAACCCTTATAAGGCATATGTAAAATGTTAGGTTACACTTTATTCCAACTTCCTATGACAGCTCAATAACATATATGTACAACAAACAAAGTCAATGCTAAATCCATCTACGCGGGTTACAAAGATAGAGAAAGCCT
This sequence comes from Alkanindiges illinoisensis, assembly GCF_004377485.1. Lineage (GTDB taxonomy): Bacteria > Pseudomonadota > Gammaproteobacteria > Pseudomonadales > Moraxellaceae > Alkanindiges > Alkanindiges illinoisensis_A. The sequence goes on along the minus strand of NZ_SNTY01000025.1, from coordinate 71,966 downwards.
TTGCTCAATAAAAAATACATTTATTATCAAATGCATAAATCTAAATAGGTTTCCTTAGAGGTTTGAGAGATTATTATGTGTGATGCATCATTTTCTGGATTGCCAAATCAGAGTTTTATTTTTGTTCAAGTTCTACTAGGTGTTATTTCTCCAAATTTTAGAATGGTTTACATGTCTAAATCTGAAGAAAAATTTTTTATAAATATTATTTTGGAGGAGTATTCCTTAGAAGATTTAGAAGAAATTGAAGATTTGGGAGCAGAGTATGAATCACATCAGCAGACAGCGATAGAATATGAAATTAAGACGATGATTAACAGTGATAATTTAAGCTGGCCTGATAATACAAACATAGTTATATATAAGAGAAGAGAATGAGGTTGTTTATCGAATATGGAGTAAATTAACTGAATTTTAAATGCGAGGCTTTTTTGTCTTAAATATAAATAAATTTAGAGTAGAGCAGTATAATTAAAAAAATAAGACTGTCAGTATTGGATAGACTTAGTTCAACATAGAAGAAAAAACTCTTAAAGGATAAATTGATATTTAACGTTATTATGTACTACTACTGTTGGCAAGCCCATGCTGGACATTTAACCAGCACAGGCTTAACCATTAATCCACCAAAATCATTAATGATAAAAATGTACGACCCGTTGCCGGCTTTGTGGCATATCAGTAAATAGGGGATTGAGGGAATCCATCAAATCATCCACCTGACTTTGAGTAATAAGGCCTTTTTGCACAAAATGATCGCGTACCTGTTCATCATTCAGGCACAAAAATGCCGGGTCATAGAGTCCCAGTTTGACAAATAGCTCAGCCGTAGCCAGATTGCTAAAGCGATCCAGCAATACATGATCTTCATAAAACAGGAACAGGTGCTCATGCTCGGCATGCGGGTCAACCGCAAACTGTTCTGCCAGGGTATAAGGGTCGGTTTTTAGCCAAAGCAGGTCGGCCAGTTCATTAAAATAACCCATATCAATGCTTTCTTCGCCGGTTTTTACCTTACCCAGCCAGGCCTTAAATGCCAAAACTGCACCACCACGCAGCATCATGCTCCAGATCAGGTGGCGTACTTTTTCATCCATACGCCTGGAAGCTTCTACCAGATGCTCAATTAGTTTGGGTTCCAGTGCCCGCAGTTTGTCAAACAGGCCAAGACCCTGCGGTTTTTTTTCATGTTCGGCAAAAATATCAATATTCAGACGTTTTAAGGTGGTGAGCGCCAAAGGCACCGTGACCTGATAGATAGTTTGCAAGGCCAGCGCTTGCGTCGGTAAAAGCTGGTTCTGGCTAAACAAGTACTGCCAGTTGATACTGGGCAAAAAGTGGTTGGCACTGTATTGCTGGTAAAACTGCTGGGTAGAATTGGTATTGCTGGAATTCACAGTAGTCATGACAAAATCATCCATGGTTAAAACAGTATGCTTAAATCAGAGGCTTGGAAGTTCACACAAACACAGGCATTACATGAGCTGTGGCATGGCTGCATGGTCGCGTTATAAATTGCTGCGCTATAACAGGACACTGTTCCTACTGGGCATAAAGCTGCTGTATAAACTATTGCCACACTAAAATAATGCGTGAATGCTGTTGATCTTATATTTGAGTGCACAGCTGTTCTGTAGTGGACTTAAGTCTAGCGCCAGCTCAACCATATATTAATTGTTTAAAAAACATCCAATTGGCAGGCTGGCGCTTTTTTAACACTGTTGTGAAATTGTATCGCGTCACCTTAAGCGCGAATGCCAGCCAGAAAGGCACGCAAGGCAGCAGGCTTGAGTGGTTTTTTAAGCAGGACAATACTGTGCTCTTTCACAATCTGCGGTAGGTCAGGGTTGCTGTCTGCAGTAATCAGAGCGGCAGGAATCTTGTTGCTGTTGTATTTGAGCAAAAATTCAAGCCCTTCAATGTCTGCATCCAGATGCTGATCCACCAGAAGCACCTGAATGGTTTCGGTGCTCAGGATCTGCCGTGCCTGTTCCGGTGTTTGTGCCAGAAACAACTGACAGCCCCATTTGTCCAGCAAAAGCTGCATGCCCTGCAAAATGGTAAGGTCATTGTCCAAACACAGTACCTTCAGGCTGGTCAGGGTATTTTGAACCGGAGCACTGCTGCTCACTGTTTGCTGACGTGGCTGTACGGTGGGTAATTCCAGCATAAAACACGAGCCATGATCTACCTTGGAGTGAAAACTAATCTGGTGTCCCAGCCGTTTGGCCATGCGCTCAACAATCGCCAGACCCAAACCAATACCTTGTTCGCCCCAGGGTGAAGTGTGGCCAGCACGCTGGAACTCGGCAAATAACTGTGCCTGCTGCGCCTCAGCAATGCCGGGACCGGTATCCCACACGCCAACACGTAAATGATCCGGCTGGCTACCACTCCCCATCACCCCGACCACTACCCGGCCTTGTGCAGTATAGCGTAGGGCATTGCTGACAAAATTCTGCAACATGCGGCGTAACCATTGCGGGTCGGTTTTAACCCATAACCGGGTGGCATGAACCCGCAGTTGCAGGCCGCGTTGTTCGGCAATGGGCTGAAATTGCACCTGTAGGTCATGCAGCAAATCATTCAGGGCAAATTCGGTGAGGTTGGGCTTCATGCCATTGCCATCCAGCCGGGCAATGTCCAGCAAGGCCGTCATGATGCTTTCGGCACCATGCAGGGCACGATCCAGTTGTTGCAGGGTTTCCTGATCGGCAGGTGGCAAATTGGCATGTTCCAGCGCCGCTGCAAACAGGCGCGCCGCATGCATGGGCTGCAACAGATCATGGCTGGCAGCGGCAATAAATCGGGTTTTGGAGGTGTTGGCAAGGTCAGCCTGCTGGCGGGCATACTGCTGTTCACGCAGGGCACGCTCAAGCTGCTGGGTGCGTTCCTGTACCCGGGCTTCCAGCAGGGCTTCGGTATGGCGGTACACGGTAATGTCAGCATAGGTGGTGACAAAGCCACCGCCGGTAATCGGGTGCCCACGCATCTCAATAATCCGGCCATCCGCGCGCTGCCGTTCAAATTCATGCGGGTTACCAGCACGCATCCACATGATTCGCCTGGCAATATGGTCTTCCACATCACCGTGCCCGCATTCACCACGTTCGGCATTATAGCGAATCAGGTTTGCCACTGGGCAGCCAACGTAGACAAAATTTTCCGGGTAATCAAACAGTTCCAGATAGCGCTTGTTCCAGGCCACCAGTCGCATGTCGGCATCCACCACGCTCACGGCTTGTGTCATGTAATCCATCATGATCATTAGCAGGCTTTGGTTAAAGCGTTGCCATTGCGAGGCCTGATCCAGAATATTTACCACTTGTCCTACGGCCAGCCCGTTGTTTACCAGCACAGTGGTCAGTAGCGTGCGTGCGGAGGCTGCCCCAACGGCACTGGCTAGATATTGCTCGGTACAGCGCCACCAGCGATGGTCAGCCAGCATTTTTTTGTCAAAAGGCAAATGATTGTCTGCCGCAAACTGCATAAAGGCGGCTTCGGTACGTTGCGGGCCATTAATACGCGAGGATAGTGCAATCAGGTCATCAATACTCAGGCGGGTTTGCTGTTCCAGTTGTTCCAGTGATTCGGCTGTAGTGTTGGCATTTGAAGACGCTGAGTGTTCATCTTCATACACATCATGTTTAAAAAAACTTTCAGCCTGAATTTGCTCGGCAATGCTTAAGCGTTTGTATTTGGGCACCAAAATATATAATAACAGGTTCAGCCCTAAGGACCACAGCACGCCATGGGTGAGTGGGTCAAGCGAGGAAAACCCCAGCAGACTTTCCGGCTTGAGCCAGTGCTGCTGCCACGGCCCCTGATACAGCAGGGACAAGGCCCATTCCTGATGCGAGCTGGGCATATTGCGCAAAATGGCAGGCCAGAACAGGGTATAGCCCCATAAAGCAAACCCGGCAAGCAGACCAATGATCACGCCATGACAGCTGCCGCCACGCCAGTACAGGCCACCAATTAGTGCCGGTGCAAACTGGATCACTGCACTAAAGGCCAGCAGGCCAAAAGCAGACAGCTGATTGGTGTCCGACAACATACGATACACCACATAGCCCAGCAGCATCACCACGCCAATACACACCCGGCGAATCATGCGAATCCAGTACGACAGGCGCTGATCATTTTTGCTTAATAAATTAAAGCGCCATAATGCCGGTAGAATCAGGTCGTTGCTGAGCATAATGGATAGTGCCAGTGTGGCCACCAGCAGCATCCCGGTTGCCGCAGAAAACCCACCAATAAAGGCCAGCAAGGCCAGCCAGGTTTGTTCATGCATTACGGGCAGCATCAGCACGGCCACATCCGGAACGGGCAGTGTGGTGCTGGGCATGTGCAAGGCCCAGCTGGCAATGGGAATAATTGCCAGAACCATGAGCAACAAATACACGGAAAACCAGAAGCGTGCGCCATTTAAATGACGCTTGTCTTTGAGTTCCACCACCGCCACATGAAACTGGCGCGGCAGGCAAATAATGGCAGCCCCGGCCAGCAGGGTTTGCGTCCAGAAGGAATTGGGCAAGCCCTCGCGCTGGATTTGCTGAAAAGTCACACCAATGTCGCGCCCAATCTGTTCTACGGGATGCTGGCTAAACAGCAGCACAAATAGCGCCACGATGATTAGTGCCAGCAACTTAACTGCCGATTCAAACGCCACGGCCACCATCAGGCCACCCTGCTGGCCATTGCTTGCGGCCTGCCGGGTGCCAAATAGCATGGCAATACCCGCCAGCAGGGCAGTTAGCAGCAACACGCCATGTGTGGTAATGGCTGCATTTTCATGCTGATCCAGCAGCACCACCGTACTTAAGGCAATCGCCCGTAACTGCAGGGCCAGATAGGGCAGAATCGCAATCACCGCCAGAATGGTAACCAGTGCCGCCAGAAAACCGGATTTGCCATAACGTGCAGCAATAAAATCGGCAATGGATGAAATGGGCTGGCGCTGACGGATATTGCCCAGCCTGCGCCAGACATCATAGGCAAAGCATAAAAACAGCAAAGGCCCCAGATAGATCGGCAAAAAGCCAATGCCGTTGCGAACGGTTTCACCTACAGCGCCATAAAACGTCCAGGATGAACAATACACACCCAGCGTCAGGCTAAACATCAGCATGCGGCCACGCTGGCTTAGGCGACAGGCATATTTTTCGCCAAAGAACGCACAGGCAAACAATGCAGCAATATAAATGGCCAAAACACCAATCACCAACCAGCTGTTCATCAGTGTACCCATCGACGTCATCCTTGCATGATAGCGCTGTTTTAAGGAGCAAAATTCCTTCTAGACCAAAGTCTAAGTTTCAAGTGTAGCGCAAGTTGCTACTGTCAAATGCATAAAATTGGCGAATAAACGCCCAGCGGCCACGGTTGGCTGTTTGTTAAAAAGTGAGGTGTAACATGGAAAATAGCGCGACAGAAAGCAGCGCAAGGCCCGGTGATAAGCCAGAGAGTAATGCAGAAGATAGTCACGTTCAGGCAGTGCTGAATAATCCAAAGTTTAAACTGCTGGTTCAAAAAAAACGAACGCTTAGCTGGAGCCTGTCAGCCCTGATGCTGATTATTTATATTGGCTTTATCTTGCTGGTAGCCTACGCGCCGGACTTCCTGCACAGCTCGTTTAGTGGTGGAGTCATTACCTGGGGAATTCCGCTGGGTATTGGCGTAATTGTGGCCGCATTTGTGCTCTGTGCCGTGTATTCGGTGATTGCCAATGGAGAACATGAGCGCCTGACCCAGGACGTGGTCAATGATATTAATGCGCATAAGACTGGCACTAACCATCAGCAGGGAGCACGCTAACATGCATTTTTCAGCAAAGCAGGGCGCAACCCGACTGGCGCTGGCCAAACTTAGGCAGTCATTCATGTCTATGGCAACACTGGCCTATGCTTCAGGTATTACCAGCATGGCTTATGCCTCACCAGATCTGGGAGTTGCCGATAAGCAGGCCACCAACTGGACCGCCATTATCATGTTTATGATTTTTGTGGCTGCTACCTTGCTAATTACCAAGTGGGCTGCCAAAAGAACCAACTCCACCAAGGATTTTTACACTGCGGGTGGTGGCATTACCGGCTTCCAAAACGGACTGGCCATTGCGGGTGACTTTATGTCCGCAGCTTCCTTTTTAGGGATTTCTGCCATGGTGTTTGCCTCCGGCTATGATGGGCTGCTGTACTCACTGGGTTTTATGGTGGGCTGGCCCATTGTCCTGTTTCTGGTGGCAGAACGCCTGCGTAACCTGGGCAAATACAACTTTTCCGATGTGGCGTCATTCCGGCTGGAAGAAAAACCAGTGCGGGCAATGGCTGCCGTTAACTCACTGGTTGTTGTAGCATTTTATTTGATTGCACAAATGGTTGGCGCAGGCCAGCTTATCAAGCTGCTGTTTGGGCTTGACTACAACATTGCCGTTATTATTGTGGGCCTGCTGATGATGGCCTATGTGATGTTTGGCGGCATGCTCGCCACCACCTGGGTGCAAATCATCAAGGCAGCCATGTTGCTGAGTGGTGCTACCTTTATGGCGTTTATGGTGCTCAAGGAAGTTGGCTTTAGTTTTAGCAATATGTTCAATCAGGCTATTGCCGCCTATGGCACTGCCCATGACATCACCACGGCTGAGGCCACCAAAATCATGGGCCCCGGCGGTTTGATTTCCAATCCGGTTGATGCGATTTCCCTAGGTCTGGCACTGATGTTTGGTACCGCTGGCCTGCCACATATCCTGATGCGCTTCTTTACCGTTAAAGATGCCAAGGAAGCCCGCAAATCCGTGGTGGTTGCCACCGGGTTTATTGGCTACTTTTACCTGCTGACCTTTATTATTGGCTTTGGTGCCATTTTATTTGTATCGCAAAATCCGGCCTATCTGGATACTGCCAAAATGGCCATGTCCGGCAAGCTGGAACTGATTGGCGGCGGCAATATGGCTGCCGTGCATCTGGCGCATGCGGTGGCTGGTAACTGGTTCTTAGGCTTTATTTCTGCGGTAGCCTTTGCCACCATCTTGGCTGTAGTTGCGGGCTTAACCCTGTCTGGTGCCTCTGCGGTATCGCATGACCTGTATGCCAATGTGTTTAAAAAAGGTCAAACCACCGAAGCTTCCCAGTTGCGGGTGTCCAAGATTGCCACCGTAGTGCTGGCAATTTTTGCCATGTTCCTCGGTATTGTGTTTGAAAAGCAAAATGTGGCGTTTATGGTCGGGCTGGCCTTTGCCGTGGCTGCTTCGGCCAATTTCCCGGTGCTGGTGCTGTCCATGTTCTGGAAAGGATTAACAACGCGTGGGGCCACCATTGGCGGCTGGCTGGGACTGATTAGTGCCGTCGTGCTGATCTTCTTCACCAAAGCCGTTTGGGTTGATACCTTAAAACTGGGTGACAGTGCGCCACTGCCGTATAGCAATCCAGCGCTATTTTCCATGGTACTGTCATTTGCTGCCTGCTGGCTGTTTTCAGTGACTGATAAATCAGCGCGTGCTCAGCGTGAAAAAGCCCGTTTTGATGCCCAGTTTGTTCGTTCCATGACCGGGGTAGGTGCATCTGGTGCACAGGATCATTAAACTCACCATATGCTGTTTTAAGTTCTAACCATCTTTCCTGCTAACGTAAAATTTTAAAGCGTTCTGATACTGGTCAGGACGCTTTTGCATTTCATCGAAAAGTAAGTAAAGAAGCGTGCTTTTTAGAGCCAAATATGATTTATTCGCGTTTTTTATATCCATCACACTCACTAAACTCAATTTTTAGTGCATCTAATCGAAACAGGAACACAAAAGCTGGGGATAAATTAAGGTGAAGCTTGCAAGTTATCTATGAATCTTTCACAATCCAAGCGCAATTGCTTCTCGTCATTTAATCATCAGCTGTTCAGCCAAAAGGACCCTTTAGTGCGATATTTTTTAACCATAAATCGTCATGCTAGAGCGTATCAAACCAGAACATTGCAGTGGGCTATGCCAATTCTTTGTGCAATGCTAATGAATGGCTGTAGCCTGATTCCTGGGATGCGTGCTGATGACCTGCCGGAAATGCCACAGGAAGTCACGCCCTTAAGCAATGGGCTGCAAGTTCAATTGGTTCCGGTTACTGCCGATGTTGCTAATCAACTGAGCATGGCTCAGGCTTCCCCGCAAACCAGCTTTAATCAGGCGTTAAACCAGCTATTTGAACAGCAGCCTGCGGGTAATTATGTATTGCAAAAAGGCGACGTGCTGTCCATTTATTTATGGGCTTATCCGGAAATTACTCCCGCAGCAACAAATATTACGCAAAACAATGCTGAGCAAGTTGGCTTTAAAATTGATCAGGAAGGCAATCTGTCCTTTCCGTTAATCAAGCAAATCCGGGCACAGGGTAAAACAGTTACTGCCTTACAACGTGAATTAAACCAGCGGCTAAGCCGATACCTCAAGCAGCCCGATGCACAAATCAAAGTATTACAGTATAAGGGTCGCAAGTTTTTTGTGGGTGGTGAAGTGCGCTTGCCGGGCCAATACGTGATTTCAGATGAACCTGTCAACTTATACGGGGCGTTAAGTGCCGCAGGCGGTATGCTCAATACCGGTGACCTGAATGCCATTAGCCTGACCCGTAACGGGGTAAATTATCAGTTTGGCTTACTGGATCTGCAAAAACAGGGCTTGTCTCCTAATCAGCTCTACATCCAGAATGGCGATGAAGTTCATATCCTGTCACGTGAAAGCCGCAAAATTTACTTTTTGGGTGAAGCTGGCCGACCAGCACCTTTAATCCTGCGTGAACAGGGCATGAGTCTGGCTGATGTGATTGGTGAAGGGGCAGGCTTAAACCCGTTAAGTGCCAATCCAGCCAAAGTTTATGTCCTGCGTGACAATGCTCAAGGCAATCTGGCCACAGTTTATCAGCTGGATCTATCGTCTTTTACCAGTCTGGCACTGGCGCAGCGTTTTGCGGTACAGCCACGTGACCTTATTTATGTCGATGCCAGTGGACTTGCGCGCTGGAGCCGGGTACTGAATCTGTTATTACCTTCAGCTAATGTGATTCGAACCGGGCAGCTGATTGGTAATGGCAACTAACCATGGCAGCAAATTGTGGAATTTGAAACCATTTTGGTGCTGTGTACCGGTAATATTTGCCGTAGTCCGATGGCAGAAGGCTTGCTCAAACAGTATTTTCCAGACAAGAAAGTTTTGTCTGCTGGTTTACAGGGATTAGTGGATTATCCAGCGGATGAGCATGCCGTTGGCCTGATGCAGGAAATGGAAATTGATATTTCAGCCCATCGCGCGCAAAAGGTAAACACAGAACTGCTGAGGCAAGCTGACCTGATCTTTGTGATGACCAAAGGTCAATTAAAGCTGGTGGAAAAACAATGGCCTTTTGCCCGGGGAAAGACATTTTTGCTAGGGCACTGGCAGCATCAGGAAATTCCTGACCCCTATCAGCAGCCTAAAGGTGCCTTTATTTATGCCCGGGATATGATTATTAGCGGCATTAAGGCATGGCATGAAAAATTGGTGGGATAACATTCTTACAATGACAGTAACTTGCGCAATGATACACAGGAGTTTGATCAAACCCTTATGTGGATTCGGTCAATGGTTGGGTGCAAGTGCTGTTATTGCGATTGATAAATTAAAGATCTGGATTAAATAATGAGCGGGCAAAACCAAGGCACTTATACAGACGACAGTATTGATCTCAAGCAATTATTTTTTATGCTCCTGCGTCAATGGAAAATTATTGTTGCCTGTGTCGTGCTGGCGCTGCTTCTGGCATTACTTTACCTGCGCATTACCAGCCCAACCTATAGTGTGAATGGGTTGATTCAGGTTGAAGATAACAAAAATATGTCCACTGCGTTGCTGGGTGATGTTGCCAACCTAATGGAAGTTCAATCACCAGCGCAAACCGAAGTTGAGCTCATCAAGTCACGTTTTGTGTTATCGAAAGTCATTGAAAACCTGAATCTGGATATTTCTATTCAGAGCCTGGATAACACCTTTAGTAATCGCCTGTTCAAGCGGACCCAGTATCAGACCACCCATAGCCCTTCACAGGTTATTATGAGCAACTCGCAGGGGCTTGCCTTACACATCAGACAGCTCAAGGTTCCGGCTTATTTGCTGAACCAGCCACTGCAACTGCACTTTATTGATAATGAAAATTATGAGCTTGCGCTGCCCACTGGTGAAATAGTTAAAGGGCGGGTTGGCCAGCCAGTCGCACAAATGGTATCGGGTGGCCTGCTGCAACTGAATATTAATAAAGCCCTAGGTGTAGCAGGCAGCAATTTCAGCATTAGCCAGATTGCCTTGCAAACCATGGTGGACCGAATTAATGCCCAGCTTAGCGCTGCTGAAAAAGGCAAGCTAACCGGCATTATTTCAGTGAATTATACGGGTAGTGACAAGGTATTAATTACCAATACCTTAAATGAAATTTTAAAGGTTTATCTGGAACAAAACATTACCCGTAAATCGGCAGAAAGCCAGAATACACTGGCTTTTCTGGACAAGCAGTTGCCAGAGCTTAAGGCACAGCTGGAAACTTCTGAAAACCGTTTTAACCAGTTCCGCGAAAAAAATGACACCATTGACGTCACCAAGGAATCTGAACTGCTGCTTACCCAGAATGTAGAGCTGGAAACCAGACGGATTGAACTGGAACAAAAACGTGCTGAATTAGGCGCCAAATACACCAATGATTTCCCGCTGATGAAGGAAGTCACTGACCAACTGGCCGCTATTGCCCAGCGCAGCAAAGAATTAAACCAGCGCTTAAACCGTTTGCCGGAAGTGCAGCGTCAATATCTGCAACTGTACCGTGATGTGCAAATCAATACTGAACTGTATACCAGCCTGCTAAATAGCTACCAGCAGCTCAAAATTGCTAAAGCTGGCCAGATTGGTAATGCCCATGTGGTCGATCCGGCGATTTTGCCCCTTAAACCTGTACAGCCCAAACCCCTAATGGTGCTCATCCTGTCAATTTTTCTGGGTGGTTTTGGCGGGGTATTACTGGCTTTACTTAGAAACATGCTGAGTAGCGGCGTTAAGGATGCTGAAAACATTGAAGCCCAAACGAGCCTTCCCGTATATGCAACGCTGGCCCATAGCCCTATTCTGGATAAGTTTCGTTCGGTACGCAGTAAAACATTACCGTTACTGGCTCTGGAAGACCATGAAGACCTGACACTGGAAAGCCTGCGTAGCCTGCGCACAGTGTTGTATTTTGCCCAAAAGAATGCCAAAAATAATGTGGTGTTGATTTCAGGTCCAGCGCCAGAAATTGGCAAGTCTTTTATTTGTGCCAACCTGGCCACTATTCTGGCGCAAACCGGCAAGATTGTATTGCTGATTGACGCTGATATGCGTCGTGGTCACATGCATAAGTACTTTAATGCAGATCCTGGTAATGGCCTGGCTGATTACCTCAGTGGCAGTAAAGATTTGGCGGCACGCGATATCATTCAGGACACACCTGTAAAAGGCCTGTCTTTTGTCAGTAAGGGTTCTACCCCTGCTAATCCGTCAGAATTACTGTTAAATCCAGCCTTTGAAAGTTTCCTCCATGAAATTTCCGAGCAATATGATCACGTTATTATTGACTCGCCACCATTATTGGCAGTAACCGACGGTATTATTATCAGCAAATATACGGGACTAAATTTGCTGGTAGCCCGTTATGGCAAAACGCCAATCAAGGAAATTACCCTGTGCATGTCCCGTCTACAACATTCTGGCCAGAATGTGCATGGTATTGTGCTCAATGATGTACCACAAGGCGCACTGCAAAGTGAAGGCTATTCGTACACTTATAAATATCGTTCCAAGGTATAGCTCGGTTTGAAATTGGGTTGCATGATTCAGGATGTTGGCTCGCTCTAGGCGGTTAATAAGGGAATAGATCATAGATGTTATTGGTTACAGGCGGCGCAGGTTATATTGGCTCCCATACCACAGTCCAGCTATTGCAAGCAGGTTACGAGATTGTAGTACTGGATAATTTATCAAATAGTTCATTCACTGCACTAGAGCGGGTCAGGCAAATCACCAACAAAGACCTGGTTTTTGTTGAAGGGGATATTCGCGATCCCAAGGTCTTAAAAAAAATATTCCAGAACTATCCAATTACCGCTGTGCTGCATTTTGCTGCTTTGAAGGCAGTGGGCGAAAGCATGGATCAGCCTTTAGAATATTTTGACAATAATATTGGTGGTACCATTAAGCTACTGCAAGCTATGGAAGAGGCCCAGGTTTATCATCTGGTCTTTAGCTCATCAGCCACGATTTATGGTGAAACTGACCAGTGGGAGCTCGAGGAAAATATGCCTTTGGGAATGCCTACCAATAATTATGGCTATACCAAACTGGTGGTTGAGCAGATGCTCCAAAAACTTTCTGCGGCAAGTAATAAGTGGTCATTTGCCAATTTGCGCTATTTTAATCCTATCGGTGCCCATGAAAGTGGCTTAATTGGCGAAGATCCACAGGGTATTCCCAATAATTTACTACCTTTTGTGTCTCAGGTTGCTATTGGCAAGCTTGACTACCTTCGTATCTTTGGCAGTGATTATCCCACACCGGACGGTACAGCAATTCGGGATTATATTCATATTGTTGACTTGGCTAATGCCCATTTAAAAGCCCTGCAATATATCGAAGAAAACAGAGGCAATCATGCATGGAATATCGGCACAGGTAATGGGTATTCCGTGCGCCAGATCGTTGAGGCATTTGAGCAAGTCACTGGACAGGAAGTAGCGTTTCAATATGTGCCAAGGCGAGAAGGCGACATTGCTGCATGCTGGGCTAACGCCGATAAAGCTGCCACAGAGATAGGCTGGAAGCCAGCTTATAATTTACAGGATATGATTAACCACTTGTGGAATTGGCAAACCAATAATCCGCATGGTTATGCAAACAGCAATCTTGAAGTGACCGATTTTGCCAAAAAACTTAACAGAAACGATGGAGCTTAAGCAAGTGCTAAACTTAGAAAGCATTAAAATTGGCATAATTGGCTTGGGCTATGTAGGTCTGCCTCTGGCGGTAGAGTTTGGCAAAAAGTTTGATGTAGTGGGTTTTGATATTAATCAAGCCCGTATTAATGATTTGCAAAATGGCATAGATCATACGTTGGAAGTGTCTACTGAAGAATTAAAGGCCAGTCCACGCTTGTCGTTTAGCTGTGATTTAAACCAGCTGGCCAGTTGCAATTTTTATATTGTCACGGTGCCGACCCCGATTGATGATTACAAACAACCAGATTTAACACCGCTGGTTAAAGCGTCTGAAACCATTGCCAAGGTACTTAAAAAAGGCGATATCGTGGTGTATGAATCCACAGTGTATCCTGGCGCTACTGAAGAAGACTGCATTCCTGTTCTGGAAAAAAATTCAGGTTTAAAATTTAACCAGGATTTCTTTGCTGGCTATAGCCCCGAGCGCATTAATCCGGGCGACAAAGAACACCGCGTCACCAATATTAAAAAAATTACCTCCGGTTCTACCCCGGAAATTGCTGATCTGGTAGATGCGGTTTACAACCAGATTATTACGGTCGGCACCCATAAGGCATCCAGTATTAAAGTGGCTGAAGCAGCCAAAGTCATTGAAAATACCCAGCGTGATGTCAACATTGCCCTGATTAATGAACTGGCCTTAATTTTTAATAAAATGGGCATTGATACCGAAGAAGTCCTCAAAGCCGCTGGCACCAAGTGGAATTTTTTACCATTCCGTCCGGGTCTGGTCGGTGGGCATTGTATCGGGGTAGACCCATATTACCTAACCCATAAAGCACAGTCTTTAGGCCTGCATCCAGAAATTATTTTAGCAGCACGTCGTTTAAATGACCGTATGGGTGAATATGTTGCAACACAATTGATTAAAGAGATGGTGAAGCAGCGTATACAAGTGGTCGGTTCAAAAATTTTAGTGATGGGCTTAAGTTTTAAAGAAAACTGTCCTGATATTCGTAATACTAAAATTATTGATATGGTTCAGGCTTTAAAAGAATATGAGCTAGATTTAAATATTTATGACCCATGGGTAGACCCGAAAGAAGTGGAACATGAATATGGTTTGACCCCTATTACGCAGCTGCAAAATAATCATTATGATGCAGTGATTTTGGCTGTTGCCCATGATGAGTTTAAAAATATGTCAGTAGAAGATTTTAGAGTCTTAGCTAAAGAAAATTACGTACTCTATGACTTGAAATACATTTTAAAAGTTCAAGAAAGTGATCTAAGACTGTAATGAAAATTGCTATAGACAAAAGAATTTTTTCTAACTCCGCTTGGATGATGTTAGAAAAGTTTTTAGGTATATTTGGGCTTATTTTTGTCAATGCTTATATGGCTAAATATATAGGGCCTGAAAATTTTGGCAAGCTAGCTTTCACTACATCAATTTTTGTTTTTGTGCAAACTTTATCTTGGTTTGGTGCTCAAAATATATTATTTAAACGTTTTAGTGAAAATATTCATTCTGGTATCCGTTTGGCGATAACAACACAATCAATGCGTTGTTATATATATATTCTAACTTCCTTCTGTGCTCTTCTATACTTATGGTTTAGTAGTGACCGATTAACTTTTGTATTCGGAATAGGTAACTGTATTGCTAGCTACTTTATAATTAATGATATTTACTCTATTCATAATAATAGTCAGCTTATTTCAGTTGTGAATGCCTTAACTAATATAATAGGTCTTTTTTTAGCATTAGCTTTAAGGTTTGTTTTAGTTTTTTTTGAGGCTGATCCTTATACAATGATTTTCCCTATTATTGTATTAGCTATGGTTCCATATATATTGAGGAAGATTTATTTCTATAAAAATTATAGTACCAACAGAACTATAAAAAGTAAAAAAAGATATAATAAGTACATGCTTGTAACTGGAGGGAGTTTAGTTTTATCTTCTCTCTCAATTGTTTTGTATACTCAAATTTCAAATATATTTTTAGCTAAATTTACCTCATTTTCTATTTTGGGTGTTTATAATGTTGCTCTAACTCTTGGTTCGGCTTGGGGTTTTATCAATATGGCACTAATTACAAGTTATTTCTCAAAAATCTATTCAGAAAAAAATAAGTCTGTAGAGTTGTATTATTTAAGACAAATACACTGGTTGGTGATAATTATTACAGCATTTGTAATGCTGTGTATGTTTTTATTGGGATCATGGGTGGTTAATACTTTATATGGGATTGAGTTTGTTGACTCTATAAAATTACTACCGTTTATTGTTTTAGCAACTATGTTTTCTGCTTTGGGAACAATTAGTTATCGGTATATGATAAAATTAAATGGGTATAAATATTTATCTATTAAAATGATAAGTGTTAGCATATTAAGTGTTCCTTTGTCTTATGGATTTATTCAGTATTATGGAATATGGGGGGCAGTTATGTGTTTTGTTCTGATAGAGTTTTTATCTTTAACATTGGCAAATTATTTTTTTAGAAATCAGGTTATTTTGAAATTACATCTTAGTTTAATAGGTTTGAAAAATGTTAAAAAATCTGTATAGGTTAATAATTTCTAAATTACCGAAAAAGTATCGTTTAGCTCTGACTTATTTTAGGACTTTTGGAGTCTTTCCAAATATTGAGAACCCTCAAAATTTTAATGAAAAAGTTTTAAGTCGTATTTTGTACGATAAAGATTCTCAATTCTCTTTACTGGCAGATAAATATGCTGTTCGCGCATATGTTCAAGAAAAAATAGGCGAGGACTATTTAATTCCATTAATTCTATGTACAGAAAATCCTGATGACTTATATGGTATGGATCAATGGGAGAAAATTGTAATTAAGCCAAATCATGGTGCTGGTATGGTGAAAATTATTGATGATGTACCAAGCCAAGATGAGAAAAATCAAATTATCGAAAAGGCAACAGCATGGCTTAAGGAGGACTATAGTGAAATAGGTGATGAATGGCATTACAGCCTAATTAAACCTAAACTTCTAGTCGAGCAGAAGATTACTAGTAAGGATGAAGCACTTAGAGATTATAAATTTCATCGCTTTACTAATAAAGATGGTTCATATCGACAGATTTTGCAGGTTGTAGCTGAAAGGTCTGAACAAGGATATGAGACAGTATTTTTTGACGTAAAAGATTTAGATAATATTTTGCACTCTCCTTTTAATTATAAGTTAGTCCTAAGTCCTCGTGAAAAAGAGGCTATTCAAGAGGTATTAAGACTGAATGAGTTCTTATGTACGGAATATAAGTATATTCGTTTGGATTGGTATATTACTAAAGAAAAGATTTACTTTGGAGAAATTACATTTACACCAGGTGCAGGCAGAAGTAGTAGCTTTTCGGGTGTGTTTGGTAAAGAGATTGGAAAACTATGGTTAATGAAATAATGAATATAACAGTTGTAGGCACAGGCTATGTCGGATTCTCTAATGCTGTATTATTTGCGCGTCAGCATCAAGTAACAAGTTTAGATATTGATGAAAATCGTGTTGCTTTAATTAATCAAAAAGTATCACCTATTGCGGATGACTATATTGAGCAGGCATTTGAAGAAGATAATTTAAATCTGAAAGCTACGCTTGATAAGGTTCAAGCGTATGAGCAAGCAGATTATATTATTATTGCTACCCCTACTAACTATGATTCCGAGACCAATTATTTCGACACGTCTTCTATAGAAAGTGTAATTGCAGAGATCCTTCCACTGAATAGCACTGCGACCATTATTATAAAATCGACTATACCTGTCGGCTACACAGCACAGGTTAAATCCAAATTTAAAACTGAACAAATTATATTTGTGCCAGAGTTTTTAAGAGAAGGTAAGGCACTTTATGATAACTTATATCCATCACGTATTATCGTGGGTGAAAAGTCCGAACGTGCTGAAAAAATTGCCCAGCTTTATCTAAATGCGACAGTCGAAAAAAAAGCTCCCACTCTCTGTATGAATGCGACTGAAGCAGAAGCAGTTAAATTATTTTCTAATACGTATTTAGCTATGCGTGTAGCATATTTTAATGAGTTGGATACTTATTGTGCAAAACATGGTTTGAGTAGCTTGGATATTGTAAGAGGTGTAAGTCTAGATCCCCGTATTGGTCAGCATTATAACAATCCTTCCTTTGGTTATGGTGGGTACTGCTTGCCAAAAGACACCAAACAATTACTAGCAAATTATAAAGATGTGCCACAAAATTTGATTCAAGCAATTATTCACTCTAATAAAACGCGTAAACAATACATTGTAAAAGAAATTTTAAAAAAACGTCCAAATGTTGTAGGTATTTATCGTCTAACAATGAAGGCAGGATCTGATAACTTTAGAGACTCAGCTATTCAGGATATTATTCGTGAATTAGAGGAATATAATATTGAAATTCAAATCTATGAACCGACTCTAAATCAAGAAAAATTTGAAGCCTATGCGCTACAAAATGACTTAAATCATTTCTTGTTAAGTTCGGACGTTATCCTTGCGAATAGAATGAGTGATGATCTGAAGCAAGATGCTGATAAGGTTTATACGCGAGATTTGTTCGGGGAGAATTGATAATGAGTTTAGAGCAGTCCAATCCATTAGTGACCGTATATATTCCTACTTTTAATCGTGTAGAACTATTAAAACGTGCAGTTGAGTCTGTACGTCAGCAAACTTATCAAAATTTAGAAATTATTATTGTAGATGATTGCTCTAATGATGGTACACATGAATATTTAGACGAAATTGGTAAGCAAGATTCACGTATTCGCTATTTTATAAAAGAAAAGAATAGTGGGGCATGTGTAAGTCGTAATATTGCAATCGAAAATGCAAAAGGTAAATTTATTACTGGTTTAGACGATGATGATTATTTTCTAAAAGAAAGAATTGAACTTTTTTTAAGAAAATGGGAAAAGAGAAATGTTGATTGCATTGCACTATATTCACTTTATAAACATAAAGTATCAGATAAAAAAATCAAAGATAGTTTTTTAAAGAAAATTATAAGAAGAAATTATGCGGATAGAAAAACAATTTTAGTTAATAACTTAATTGGAAATCAGATATTTGTAGAAACTGCAATAATGAAGCAAACAGGAGGGTTTGATCCTAATTTACCTGCATGGCAAGATTTCGAGTGTTGGTATAGGCTTTTAGGTAATCAAAAATTTTATTTGGTTAAAGAATCTACATATGTAGTAGATACGAGTCATCCATTTGAAAGAATAACCCAAAAAAAAATTAGCAAGATTAAAGAAGCATATAATTATTTTAGATTGAAGCATTCATTAACCGGTCAGGATGAAGTACTTTTATATGCTCATTTATATAATTATGATATAAATTTGGCTAGTTATAGTTTTTTAATTAAAAATTTTTTTACATATGGTAATTATTACTCACTATTTAAGTTGATCCAAAAGATCAAATTAGAGTTTCGATGAAGTAAGAAAAATATGGAATTAATTATTAAGTGCAAAGGTTTTAATTATGAAAATTAGGAAAAAAATACTATTCAAATTATTTGTGTTTCTAATATTAGTATCGATTCCATTTTCATATTTAAATTTTGGCGGATTTAGGGTTTTACCATTTTTTTTAATAGCTTCGTATTCTCTTATTTTTTATAGCTTAAAAAAAATTAGATTTAACTATAATTTAGTTTCATATCTCTTTTTAATTTTAATTGTTTCAATGATGAGTATTTTTTCTAACAGTTTAAACTCATTGCTTAGTATGGTCTGTTTTTTTCTAATTGCATATTGGCCATTATTTATTGAGAGGATAAATTTTTCTAATTATTTTTTTAATAAAATTATTAATATATATATTAACATTGCTTTATTGATGGGGGTGGGGGTCTTATTGCAATCATATTTGTATAATGAAATGAGTGTTTCTATAGGCACAATTAATGAATATGCTGATCGAATTGGTTTTGGATTTATTTGGATGGATTATAGCTTTCTATCATTATATTTTACTTCTCTAATTCCTTTATTATGGTATACAAAAAAAAATAAAGGGGCTTTTGCTGTTTTTTTTATAGTCGTATCTTTAGTTACTACAGCGAGAACAGGATTTTATGCTTTAATTATATTTACAATGATTTTATTAATTATAAGTTTTTTAAAAAATGTAAGCATTAATAATAAAATTAGTATTTTAAAGTTATCTTTTTTCTCTCTTTTTATTATGCCAGTTTTATTTCTATTAAAATATTTTTTTGAAATCAACGCATCATCTAGAATTCTATCATTGGATCCTACTGGAAGAATTGATGGGTATATCTCAGCAATTGATTTTTTTAAAAATAATTTTTTATATGGCTCTATGTATGATATAGAGATTTATAGAAATGCTGTTACTATTATTCCACATAACTTATTTATATATAATTTAGTGTTAGGTGGTGTTGTATTCTTTTTGTTCTTTATATATTGGCTTATTACACTTATACTTTATTGTTTTCCTATGCGGTATGAATATGTTTCCTATTCTGTGGTTATTTGTTTGATTGGTTTTCAATTTATTCCAGCAGTTTTTACTGCATATTTTTTTGCCTTCTTAATTTCATTAGTTTTTTATAAATCAAATTTAAAAAAGTTGAGTTTTTAAGATGAAGATACTTTATTTAACCACTAGTTTAGGCGGTGGCGGTGCTGAAAAAGTTGTTTGTGATTTAGCTGATAAGATGTATGAAAAAGGGCATCAAGTTGTCATAGCCTATTTAACTAGAGATATAATTGTACGCCCCACGTGTAATGAGATTCAATTAATTAATTTAGATTTAAATTCTCCTTTTCAGATGACTAACTCTTTTAAAAAATATAAAAGTTTAATTTTAGAGTTTCAACCGAATATTGTTCATGCACATATGGTGCATGCTAATATTTTTGCACGTCTGTGCCGTTTCTTTGTGAAAATTCCACGTCTTATATGTACTGCACACAGCAATAATGAGGGTGGGCGAGTAAGAATGCTCGCCTATCGTTTAACAAATGGCTTATCGGAAGTATTGACGAATGTCAGTGACAGTGCGTGTCAGAGTTTTCAAAAGCAAGGAGCTGCAACAACGAATCAAATACAAACAGTTTATAATGGAATAGATTTGGAACGTTATACTTTTGGGAGTCAAAAAAATTTTGAGATGGATAAAAAAAATCTACAGTTTTTAGCAGTAGGACGTTTTCATGAAGCCAAAGATTATCCGAATTTATTACATGCTATTGCTATTTTTCGTCAGCATCCACAACACAAAGAATATATACTTAATGTAGTGGGAGATGGAGAACTTAGACCGCAGATAGAAGAGCTAATCGAGCATTTAGGTTTAAAGGACAATGTGACTTTGCTTGGGCGTAGAGATGATATACCCCAACTAATGCAAGAAGCAGATTTTTTCATTTTATCATCAGCTTATGAAGGTTTTAGCTTGGTTGTTGCAGAGGCGATGGCATGTGGCGCTTTTGTCATTGCGACAAATAGTGGTGGCGTGCCTGAAGTAATGGGAGATACAGGAATATTAATTCCACCTCAAGATAGCAAGGCGCTAGCAGAAGCAATAAAACAAGCAGTAAGCAAAACACCTATAGAGATACAAGAAAATAACTTAAAAGCACGAAAACGTGTGGAAGAATTATTTTCTTTAGAAAAATCAGTTGAAAACTGGTTAAAAATTTATAGAAATGAATGAAAACTTTATGTTAAACATAGTTTATATTATCACTCGCTCAGACGTGCTTGGTGGTGCAAGTGTCCATTTACTTGAACTAGCAAAAGGTATGATTAGTCAAGGTCATCAAGTTCATATATTAGTAGGTGGAGCAGGTGCTTTTACTGAAGAGCTTAAGAAAAATCATATAGATTTTAGTTCATTAAAGCACTTAAAAAGAGAAATATCTTTAGCACATGATGTACTAGGTTTTTGGGAAATAAAAAAACATTTAAAACAGCTGAAGCCAGATATAGTACATTGCCATTCTAGTAAGGCTGGCTTATTGGGTCGTTTAGCAGCTAAATCCTTGAACTTACCTGTAGTGTTTACGGCACATGGGTGGGCTTTTACTGATGGAGTAAGCCCTAGAAAACAAAAAATATATGCGACTTTAGAACGTTTCATGACTAAGTTTTCAGATCATATTATTACAGTTTCAGAATATGACCGACAACATGGTTTTAAGCATAACGTTGGAACACCAGAGTTGGTTCAGACTATTCACAATGGTGTACCAGATATAAAAACTTCAGCAAGTGAAAAATCTAGCTCTATAGTAAGATTGATTATGGTTGCACGTTTTGAAGATCCTAAAGATCAATATTTTTTGATACAAGCACTTTCAAAATTACCTGCACATTTAACTTGGCAAATAGATTTTTTAGGCGATGGACCAAATCTTCAAAAATGTCAAGAATTGGCTAACCACGAAAATCTTGATTCAAAAATTATTTTTCATGGACAAAGTTTCAAAGTAAAAGAGTTTTTAAATCTGGCCGATATTTTTGTATTAATTTCAAATTATGAAGGCTTCCCTTTGACTATATTGGAAGCAATGAGTACATCTTTACCTATTATTGCTTCTGATGTGGGAGGGGTAAAGGAAAGTGTTAGTTCTAAAAATGGATATCTTATCCCTAAAAGGGATATTGATATTTTAGTTCAGTCACTTCAAGAACTGATTGTAGATAAAAATTTGCGTCTACAATTAGGTAATAACAGTCGTCATTTGTATGAAACTCAATTTAATTTTAATACAATGTTGCATAAAACATTAGATGTCTACACTCAGGTATTATCAATGCGGTCTTTAAAATAATGAGAGTTTTAATCACAGGTGCAACAGGATTTGTAGGTACAGCTCTGACTGAACGGGTGAGTAGTGTGTATGACACGATTGCTTTAGTCCGCACTCAGAATCATATGCTTTCTGCAAATATCCAACAACTTGTTACTGCTAATATTTTTGCAGCAGACTTACCCGATAATCTAGATGTTATTATTCATTTAGCTGGTCGTGCCCATATTTTAAATGAACAAACAACAGACCCATTGAGCGAATTTCGCAAAGTGAATGTGGACGGTACTTTGCAATTAGCACGTCAGGCTTTAGACAAAAAAATAAAACGCTTTATATTTATGAGTTCTATCGGTGTGAATGGTTCAGTGACGCTGCAGCAACCATTTACAGAAGATGCTTTAGCACAGCCTCATGCAGATTATGCGGTTTCCAAATCAGAGGCTGAGCAAGAGCTTAAAAAGCTATTTGCGGGATCAGCCACAGAATTAGTCATTATTCGTCCACCTTTAGTTTATGCCGCTCATGCACCAGGTAACTTTGCTCGTCTATTAAAATTGGCCTCTACCAATCTACCCTTGCCTTTAGCGCATGTTAATAACAAACGCTCATTCGTTGCTTTAGAAAATCTAGTTGATTTTATATCCTGTTGTATCACTCATCCTTTAGCTGCAAATGAACTATTTTTAATTGCAGACCAACAAGTTATCTCTACAGAGCAAATGGTAAGACTGCTTAAAGCGGGAATGAATAAGAAGCCGATATTATTTTATATGCCCAAAACAGTACTAAAAATAGGTTCTATGCTGGTGGGTAAGAGAAAGCTGTATGAGCAATTGTATGAATCTTTAGAAATAGACTGTTCAAAAGCTTGCAGCCTTTTAAATTGGAAACCCCCTTTGGATACATATCAGGCTTTAGAGCATGTAGGACGCTCACATCGCTTATAAAGATATTAAGGCCGGATTAATATATATAGTATTACTTTTCGACACCTGTATTCATTTTTTGCCTGATTAATTTATTAATTTTAACTTATAGTTTATCAAATGTTAGACATCAAATCATCAACCCCAAGAGTAGTGTAGTAAATGGCTTTTACACTGTCTCATATGGCTGCTGTGCTACCGTTTTACCCCTATCGCCGTTGGGTAAGTTTTGATGCCTTACTGATTGGTAGCATGTTACCAGACTTACCCTATGTACTGAGCAGTAATGAAGCGATAAGCCATCAGTCACATCAGGCGTCAGGATTATTAACCTATTGCTTACCGATGGGATTAATCGTTTTTATACTGTGGTACTGGCTATTGAAGCGGCCAGCACTAAGCTTAATCCATCCATGTCATGAAAGTAATCTTGTAAGACATTCTATGCAGCGTGATAGCTTGAGCAAATGGTCAATCAAATTCAGGAAATATGCTGTTTTCTGGCTTACAGTTGTTCTGGGCCTGTTGCTGGGGACTGTCACCCATTTATTATGGGATGGAATTACTCATCCTGATGGATTTATTGCCAGCCATGTATTGTGGCTGCAGCATCCTGTAAATATAAGCTATTTAGGGTTTATGCCTGTAGCGCGGCTGTTGCAATACGCTACCTCGGTGCTGGGCTTACTGTTTTTAATATTTTTTGCATGGCGTTGGCTACAACAGGGCAATTTAAGCAGCGCCAACTTTAAGTGTAAAAAAATTATTTTAAAAGGTTGGCATAGAGTGCTAATTGTTAGCTTGTTAGGCGCATCTTCACTAGCTACAGCACTACAAGCCGGGTTAAAATGGCACAACCTATGGTTTAGCGATAACTATTTGTTTATAGCCAAAGTGATGGTGGGCTTTTTGCAGGGGATGTGTTCTGCATTTTTCGTTTATGCTTTGCTGTATCAGTGCGTATATTATCTGGATTTTTGTCGAAAACGAAAGTACTGAATCTTAGCCCTAAGAGATTTGAAAGTAGGTTCGATCTTTTTAATAAAATTTTGACTTGAATGTATGACCTTGCGCAAACAGGTTATGTAGGCCAAGAGTAAGAAACAATTTCAGGATGAGCTACATGTTTTTTTACGGAATGTATTTTGGTGTATTTGTGGCCACTTTCTTGCTAACCGCCTATATGCGCCATTATGCTTTAAAGAAGAATATTATAGACAGGCCAAATGAGCGCAGTTCCCATAGCATTCCCACGCCAAGAGGAGGTGGGGTTGCCGTTGTAATCAGCTATTTGATAGCATTATCAGTGCTGATGGTTTACGGTTTTTTTCCGCTGCAATCCGGGCTTACTTTAATTGGAGCAGGTTTTGCAGTTGCCCTTTTGGGATTTTTGGATGACCACGGTCATATTAACTCTTTAGTGCGGTTGGCTATCCATTTTTTAATTGCTATTGGGGTCGTGCTAAGCCTTGGCGGATTTGCTGAGATCGTGGCATTTAACGGTTTGGAACTTGGTTTTTTTACCAATATTATTGCTGTACTTTTTCTGGTATGGCTTCTCAATTTATATAATTTCATGGATGGAATTAATGGAATTGCCAGTGTAGAGGCCATAACAACAACACTAAGCATTGCGATCATTTACCTGATAACAGCTCAGAACTTACATGCTCAGGTACTTTTCTTACTGGCCGCCAGTGTCTTTGGTTTTTTATTATGGAATTTTCCCAAAGCCAGAATTTTTATGGGTGATGCCTGTAGTGGTTTTTTAGGCCTTATCCTTGGAATATTGGCACTTATTGCGTTAAAAGTAGACCTGTCCTTATTTTGTGCATGGCTGATCTGTCTGGGTGTTTTTATTGTAGATGCAACCTTTACATTAATCCGTCGAGTGCTTAACGGGCATAAAATGTATGATGCACACCGTAGCCATACCTATCAGATTGCTTCACGTCGATTCAAGAGTCACACCTTGGTAACCATGAGTGTGGTGGTATTAAACGTGATATGGCTCTTTCCGATAGCCTATTTGGTGGCTATAAAAAATTATACTTATCCAGAATTAGGCGTGTTAGTCGCATATTTGCCGCTGGTAGTATTGGCAGTGATATTCAGGGCAGGTAATGCTCATGCTTAGAAAGGAAAAACACAGGTTATTGATACTCGGGGCAGGTGGATACGGAAAATCATTGGCTGAGGTTGCAGCCCTGACAGGACAGTGGGCAGAAATATGCTTTATTGATGACCAGTGGCCAAGGCTCAAGGACAAGAATGATTATCTCGTGATTTCTGATATTGCTCATTTAAAAAATATGGATCTGATGAATTGTGAAGCCATTGCAGCTGTAGGAAATAACCAGATTAGAAAGCGATGGCATGAGATGTCGACAGAAATGGGTATACCATTGGCAACAATTATTCATCCTCAGGCGATAATTAGCCCAAGCGTTAAAATTGAGGCAGGAGTGTCCATTATGGCCGGATGTGTTTTAGGGACAGATGTGCAGGTTCACAGAGGGTGTATCTTAAATAGTGGTGTAATACTAGATCATGACGTAGTAATCGAAGAGTATGCACACTTAAGTATTGGCGTTAAAGTGGCTGGAAATATTAGAATTGCTGAGTTTTCCTCCTTGGAAGTTGGTTCAACAATAGTTCATAATGGATAGTAATTGTAAATCTGCTAGGCTAGACGTGGTTGTGTAAATAGTGCGTTGTAGAAGTTGTTTGAGTGTGCAGACGAGTACTTAAAGATAGCACGATTTGAATTGTAGAACTTTTAAAAGATGAGTGAATAATTTCATGCCTGCCACCAAACTGATACGTGGAACGCTAAAAATCCTGTCAAGTTTGCCACGCTGGCAAAAGCAGCTCATTATCATGTCCAGTGATCTGGTCATCATGGTCTTTATCCTGCATTTCCTGATGGCCGCACGCTTATTGTCGCTGGACTATTACCTGCCACTACAAAGTCAGGTAATTATTTATACTCTCACTTTCGTGTTTCTGGTGCTCAGTGGGCTGTATCAGGAAATTCTACGTTCGTTTAATGAGAATTTGTTTAAATCCGTGCTGCTGGGCCTGTTTTTGCTCAGTCTGGTGATCTTCAGCATTAATTCCATGCTGCTGCACATTCCGCGCTCAGTACCATTACCCTATGTGTTTTTGCTGTTTATCTGGCTCTGGACTAGCCGGATTATGGCGCGTTTTGTGCTGCGTCACCGGCAAATTATTTTAACGCCCACCAAGAATATTCTGATCTATGGGTCAGGGTCAGCCGGCATTGCCTTATTCAATTCATTAAAAAACCATGCCTACAAGCGAGTGGTCGGTTTTGTGGAAGATGATCCGTTGCTGGTTGGCGGACGCATTGCTGGGGTCAAGGTTTACAGCAGTCAGGAGCTGGCTCGGGTAATTCCCAAACGTCAGGTACAAAAGGTACTGTTGGCCTTGCCATCCATTACCCGTAGTGAGCGCCGCCAGATTATCGAAAAACTGGAACCTTTGATGGTGAAAGTCCAGTCAGTCCCGCCAATTGAAGAGCTGGTGAATGGCCGCCTGAAAATTTCTGATATTCAGGAAGTGGATATCATGGATTTGCTGGGCCGTGACCCAGTGCCACCCATTCCACATTTTCTTAAGGCCAATATTGAGCAAAAAGTGGTCATGGTGACGGGTGCTGGCGGATCAATTGGCAGTGAATTGTGCCGTCAGATTATTAAGCTTAACCCGAAGCTATTGATCCTGCTGGAACTGTCGGAATATGCGCTGTATGCCATTGAGCAGGAGTTAAAAGCTGCTGCACCGGATTTATGCATTATTCCATCGCTGGGCAGTGTGCTGCATCAGGCCAAGCTGGAACAGCTGATGCAAAATTATCAGGTTGATACAGTGTATCATGCAGCAGCGTACAAGCATGTGCCGCTGGTTGAGGTGAATCCCTTTGTAGGCCTGATGAATAACAGTGTAGGCACCTATCGCTGTGCCAAAGCTGCCCAGAATTCCGGGGTAGAGACCTTTGTACTGATTTCAACCGATAAGGCGGTACGTCCGACCAATGTGATGGGCGCCTCCAAGCGGATTGCCGAGCTGGCCTGTCAGGCTCTGGCTGCCCAGCCGGATTGTAAAACCCAGTTTAGTCTGGTGCGTTTTGGTAATGTACTGGGCTCATCCGGGTCTGTGGTGCCGCTGTTCCGCAAGCAAATTGCCGAAGGCCTGCCCATTACCGTGACCCATCCGGAAGTGACCCGTTATTTCATGACCATTCCTGAAGCTGCGCAACTGGTGATTCAGGCCGGTGCCATGGGTAAGGGTGGCGATGTATTTTTGCTGGACATGGGTGAGCCGGTTAAGATTGTTGATCTGGCCAAGCGCATGATTTTTTTAAGCGGCCTGACGCCACGCGAGCCGGAAGCCGAGCATGGCGACATTGATATTGTATTTTCCGGCCTGCGCAATGGCGAAAAACTGTATGAAGAGCTGCTGCTGGATGATGCCAATGGTGAGCGCACCGAGCATAGCCTGATTGTGCGTGCGGTGGAAAAACAGTATGGCCTTGAGGAAGTTGAAACCCTGTTGCAGCTGATTACCAATAATGCCCGTGACCTGCATGGACTGGATGAAATCCTGACCCAGCTTGAGCATTATGTGGATGGTTATCATCGCAGTCAGGTGTTTTCACAGCCTGAGCAGCTGATTGCCAATTGCCCCAAGTCAGCCTGACCGGTCAAGCAACCTATAACAAAAAGCCCGATTGATTCGGGCTTTTGTTTTTCAGCATTTGATTGAAGTTAAAACTGTCTATTGAACTTAAACCTGATAAGTGCGTTGAATAATGGCTGTGGCATCTACTTCTACTGGCAGGCTGCCATAATTATGCATACCTTGCTGACCCAGACGCGACAGACAAAATGCAGTGGCTACATAATCCGGGGCATGCTGGAGCAATAAGGCTGCCTGCAACACCACTGCCAGCTGGTCGACCACATTGCGGGCGCGAAACTCGAGATTTTCCCTATTTTGAAATTCTGCCTGCAAGCGCTCAACGGCCTGATCAAACAGGGCATGTTTGCCCAGGGCCAAGCTGACTTCCTTAAAATAAGCCTCCACGGTGGCCGGGGTTTTGGTCATGGCACGCAGCACATCCAGACATTGCACATTACCTGAACCTTCCCAGATGGTATTAATAACAGCTTCACGGTACAGGCGTGGCATGGGGCTGTCTTCCATCACACCACTGCCGCCAATCACTTCCATGGCTTCATAGCTATGGTTCGGCGTGCGCTTGCAAATCCAGTATTTGCCAATGGCGGTGGCAATGCGTGCCAGCAGGTTTTCATGCTGGTTGTCTGTATCCAGTTGTTTTTGATCCAGCGCGCGGGCCATACGCATGGTTAGGGCCAATGCCCCTTCATATTCCAGCGCCAGATCAGCCAGCAGGTTTTGCATTAGTGGCTGAGCAATCAGTTTTTTGCCAAACACTGCCCGTTGCTGGCAGTGGTGAATCGCCTGAATCAATCCCATGCGCATAATGGCGGTTGAACCGGTCATACAGTCAAAGCGGGTTAAACTCACCATTTCAATGATGGTGGCAACACCACGGCTTTCCTCGCCCACCAGCCAGCCAAATGCACCGCGGAACTCCACTTCGCTGGAAGCATTGGACACATTGCCCATTTTATTTTTCAGGCGGATCACCTGCAGGCTATTTTTGCTGCCATCTGGCCGCCAGCGTGGCACTAAAAAGCACGACACCCCGGCATCAGTTTTAGCCAATACCAGAAACAGATCACACATGGGTGCTGATAAAAACCATTTATGCCCGGTAATTTCATAACCTTCACCCGGCCCACGCTGGTGAACTGGCACAGCAACGGTGGTGTTGGCACGCACATCGGAACCGCCCTGTTTTTCGGTCATGCCCATGCCTACTGTCAGGCCGTTTTTCTGGCTGGCTGGTAAATTTCGCGGATCATATTGCGGGCTTAGAATTTTATCCTGCCACAGTGCCACCAGTTTGGGCGTGCTACGGATGCTGGGAATACAGGCGAAAGTCATGGTAGTAGGGCAAATATGGCCTGCTTCCACCTGAGCCTGTATTAAAAATTTGGCAGCCCGTGCCACGTGTGCACCTGCTACCGGATTAACCCAGGGCAGGGAATGCAACTGATTGGCAAAGGCGCTACGCATCAGTTCATGATAAGCCGGATGATAATGCACCACATCCACACGATGACCAAATCGGTCATGCGTATCCAGCTCCGGCTTGTATTTATTGGCCAGATAACCTAAGTACAAATAATCACGCGAACCCGTCAGTGCGCCAAACTGTTTTAAATCATCAATGGCCCAGCCTGCACCTTCACGCTGTACAGCTTCCTGCAAAGCCGGATCACTGTCAAACAGGTTGATGTCACCCAACTCAGACGACACATTGAACACGGGATGAGTTTCAGCCTGCGCCGGGGATTGGGCACTCGCACAGGGGTAAGCAACTGGCTGGTTTGACCCGGATGCCGGAGTGGTTAAAGTCGGGTTTGGTGGATTCATCATGGGCCTCATGAAGACTTGTTACTGACTTTCTATCATTCAATATTGGTCAAGCCTAAGCCAAGGCCATGTTAAACCCAGTGGCAAAAACTGCCATTGACCAGACAGTCAGCCAGATTACGCACATTATTCATAAGATTAAATTCATAAGATTTATTGTTCAGATTCAACCTTAATTGCCCCAAATGCAGGTTCAGCCAGACGCTGTACATAGTTACGCAGGTCGGTTGGCCATTGCTCGGTATAGTGCAGGAAGTCTTCTTTCTGGCCGGCATACAATGCCCGTGCTGCCGCTTCATAACCGGGTGCATTGCCAAGCATGGCATTCATAAACCGGTCTGTGGCTTCCTGCGCCTGTCTGACTATAACAGTTGCCTGATCCTGTTTGCGGGCCTGTTCCACCAGTTTGCGCAAGGTCGCTGATGCACCACTGGGCTGGGTCGCTAACCATTCCCAGTGCCGGGGCAACAGGGTCACTTCGCGTGCTACCACGCCCAGCTTTGGCCTGCCTGCGCCACGCAATGTTTCGGGTGCTGTTGTTTCATTAACCGCATACTGGGTTTGCAGTTGAGCCATGAGGGCAAAAGGGCTAATGGTTAAGTCAATATCGACCATGCGCCCCGTTTGATCATCAAAAATATAAATATTCTGACCCGGCTGCTGTTGCAGGGCATCACTTACTGCTATAGCTACATCCCAGGGATCACCACTGGCAAATTGCTGATGGTCTTGAAAAGCAGTCCAATGGGTTAAAGTATTCATATTGTTCTCGTTAAATTTTGAGGAGTCTTGTCTAATTTACCCGGATAAAAGTAAATAAGAAATATTACCCGGGTTAAATTAATTATTAAATGAAAATTGTTTAAAATTTATGCACAGCAACTGTACAGAAAATCTACTTATCTAATGTGGTCTTGATGGAACACTGGCATGCAACGAACACATTGGATAATGATCATGCGTGCAACAGCAGCCCTGTTTGAGCGTTCACTGGTTTCCCTGTCGCGCTATCCCAAAGTGAAGCTAGCCAAAATTGAACTGGATGAACCACAAGCGTATGAAGTACTGGTCAAGATCAGCAGTTGCGGGATTTGTGGCACTGACCATGAAGTTCTCAATGGTGACTTGCCCACAGGTAAACCCTGTGTACTGGGGCATGAAGGCGCAGGCATCATTGAAGCCATAGGCAGCAAGGTAAGCCAGTTTAAAGTTGGTGATCGTGTCATCATTAGTTTTCCTTCCTGTGGCAAATGCCGCAATTGCCTGCGCGACCAGCCCCGCTATTGTGAGCTGGCAGGCCCGTTATCGTTTGGTTTCCAGCGGCTGGATGGTTCACATGCGATTAGAAAAGCCAATGGCGATAAGTTGTATGGCAATTTTTTTCAGCAATCCAGTTGGTCAACCCATGCCATTACGCTGGAGCGCAACCTGATTAAAGTGCCTGACAGCATTGATCTGGATTTGATGGGGCCACTCGGGTGCAGTATTACTACTGGGGCAGGCGCGGTGCTTAATGAATTGCAGCCACAAGCGGGCAGCAGCATTGCCATTTTTGGCGGTGGTTCTACCGGACTGGCGGCAGTGATGGCAGCAGTGGTGCGCGAATGTGAAACCATTATTGTGGTTGATCCCAACAGTAACCGCTTAAAACTAGCCAAGAAACTGGGTGCTACCCATGTGTTTAAATCGGAAAAAGAAGCCATTGCGGCCAAGATCCGGTTGCTGACCAAAAACCGGCTGGATTACAGTCTGGATTGTACGCTGGGCGGTAAGATGGTGCCTGCTGCCATGGAGTCCCTGGGAATTCTGGGCGTCTGTGGCATGGTGGGTGGCGGCTCGCCCTTGCAGACGTTTAAGCTGGATCATGCCGATACCCTAAATGGCAAACGATTAATTGGCATTGTGGGCGGCGGTGGCAAAACGCCCGATACGCATCAGCACATCATGCAATTGCATGAACAAGGCAAATTCCCGCTGGAAAAACTGGTCAAGTTTTATCCATTTAAAAAGATCAATGATGCTATTCGTGACAGCTTTAGCGGCAAGGTGGTCAAGCCCATTTTAAAAATGACCTGATATTGCCCATAGCTTATGGCTAAGCCCGATTCAGCATAATTTGCAGGATAGGGATGTCATACCAGAATTTTTTTATCTCATTTGCCGTTACCATAAACCTTATAAGGCTAAAAACTTTTAACAGTTAAACATGGCATAATTTTCAACAGCTTAATCACAATAGCTATCATATAATGCACAGCCTGTTAATTCACTGGAAAGGTTTAAAACTGCTGCCTTCGGCATGGTTGCTGATTTTACAGTTACTGATTTTATGTTTGTCGCCGCTCACTAACAAAACCCTGAATACCCATGCGTTGTCCTGGTGCTTAAGTGCGCTGGCGCTGTTATTAATTGCCACGATTATTCGCCGTAGTCCCATTTATACCTTGGTGGGTTTGGTGTTTGTCAGCACAGCGCTGATCTTGTCGCTCACCATTGTGGCTGGTTTTGGCACGCCGCTGTTGCAGGTGATTGCCAATGTGGTGGAAGCTGCCGCTTATATTTATGCAGCATCCGGTTTGCTAATGTATATGTTTGCCGATAAATACCTTACCCGTGATGAACTATTTGCGGCAGCTACAGTCTTTACCCTGTTTGCCTGGGCGTTTGCCTTTTTATACAGTGCCTGCCAGACCCTGTATCCCAGCAGTTTTACCGCACTGGCTGATGGCGAACTGGGCCGTAGCTGGCTGGAGTTGCTATTTTTAAGCTTTAGTGTGCAATCGGGAACTGGTTTAAGCGATATTGTGCCTATTGCCCCGGCTGCACGGGTGCTGGTATCGCTACAAATGTTTGTAGGCGTGATGTATTTAACGCTGGTGGTGTCGCGTTTGATTACCCTGCAATACATTAAGCATGCGCCCAGAGATCATCAAGCGTGATCGTGCCCAGTCCTTAGGCTGTGATTTCTACGATCACATAATATTTTTCTACCGGTTCCAGCACTTCAAACATACCCACAAAACCGGGTGGAATAATGCCAGCCTGACCTGCATGAATCTGCACAAACTCACCATGCGCGTCATGCAGGCGAACCATCCCTTTGATTACCTGAAAAAACTCTTGTTTGTTATCGGCAAACACAATGCGCCATGCACCCACGTCACAATGCCAAATGCCACAGCTCATGTTGGGGTGTTCATACAGACTGGTGGTTAGCCGTTCTGGATTACCTGCAACAAGACGCTCCGGGCGCGGATAGTCTACCGTTGCCGCAGCGTGTGCCAGGCCTTGTCCTGCAATAAAAATATCTGCCATTACATTACTATCCCCTTGTTAAATCTTTTCCAGTAATACCCCGGATTCTACGTGATGGGTATACGGAAACTGGTCAAACAACGCAAACTGGCTAATGCGGTGGGTTTGGCTTAAGGTCTTTAAGTTATCGTGCAGGGTGTCTGGATTGCAGGAAATATAGATGATGCGCTCAAACCCTTGCAGCAGTTTTAAGGTGTCGTTATCAATCCCTGCGCGTGGTGGATCAACAAACACTGTATCAAAATCATAAGTGTTGAGGTCGATTCTGGCGTCCTGCAAACGCCTGAATTCACGCTCACCGTGATAGGCCTGGGTAAACTCTTCTGCGGATAAACGTGCCACCTGAATATTATCAATCTGGTTTTGCGCAATATTCCATTCAGCCGCATGTACCGATGATTTTGCCAGTTCAGTTGCCAAAACTTTTTTAAATCTCAACGATAACGGCAGGGTAAAGTTACCGTTACCGCAATACAGTTCCAGTAAATCTTTATCTGAATGTCCTGCTACGCTGCACGCCCAGTCCAGCATGTACTGGCATACTTGTGCGTTAGGCTGGGTAAAGCTACCTTCCACTTGCTTGTAGACAAATTCCCGGGCTTGAACCTTGAGCTTTTCCACCACAAAGTCATTGCCAATCACCAGCTTTTGGCCGCGACTACGCCCGATAATGCTGATATTCAACTGCTCGCCCAATGCTTTGGCGGCTTGTTCCCAGTCTAGATCCAGCTTACGGTGATAAACAAAACTGACCAGCATTTCGCCACTTAAGGTTGCCAAAAAGCCCACTTCAAACAAACGTTCGGACAGTACCGGCACGGCTTTGATGGCTGTCAGCAATTTTGGCATTAACGTGTTAATGCCTTGGTCGGCAATGGGAAATTCATCAATACGAATGACTTTTTTCTGCTTGCCATCTGCACTGCGTTCAAACATGGCATAGAACAGGTCGTTTTCGATATGCCAGATGCGAAACTCCGCGCGCATGCGATAGTGTTGTTCTGGTGATTCAAACACGTGCAGCGCAGGCGGGTTGTAATCAGCAAATTGCGCACTGATGCGGTCAATTTTTTCTTGAAGTTGCAGTTGGTATGGCGAGGTCATAAGGCCAGGATGTCGAGCAGAAGTTAGGCGGCGAATGGTAGCAAATAATTAGCTAACACGCGATAAACTGTTTGCTGAGGACAGCATCAGTGTTGAGTAAAACCGGAATTCCCTGCGTATAAGCATTTTTTTATCCATATTGCTTTGTTTAGCTGCCCTGACTGATATCTTTACAGGGCATTTATTGTTGCAATGTAAGTGAAAAACCTGAGCTAACTTAAAAACTTATGGAATTGCTATATGAAGCAACAAAAAGTCTTTTTAGATATTCATCAAAAACGACTCAAATTTAAGCTTGAGCCGTTAAGCAAAATTACCGGAAACAAGAAACAACTGGCAAAAATTTGTTGGTAAGTGAGCAGACGGCGACGTTTAATTGAGTAACGTAACCGTTGCCAGTTGCCTTTCCAGTCTGTCTAATCCAGTAACGCATCAATATCCTCAGCAGAAGCAGCGCCTGTTATTAATTTGCCGCTGGACAGTATCAGGGTGGGGGTGCCATTGACACCCAGCGCCTGACCAAGTTGCAAATTGGCTTCAACAGGAGCATCACAGTTTCCGGGATTGTCTGGCGCAAGCTGCTGGGTCAGATAATCACGCCAGGCGCTGGCCCGATCCGGTGAACACCATATTTTACGGCTAATTTGTTCTGCCTTTGGGTGCAATTGCGTCAGGGGAAACGGAAAAACATGGATAGTAACATCGTCCAGTTTAGCCAGTTCAAGTTCCAGCCGTTGGCAGTACGGGCATTCAGGGTCACTAAATACGGCAAGTTGTCGTGAACCATTGCCTTGTTTAAATTCAATGGCGTGTTGAAACGGTAGCTCGTTAAAGTCCATGGCTGAGTACGTCTTATTGGAAAAAGGAAGCATCAAGTAATAAGGAGCGAGGCTAAGATTGTCAAAACCTTAGGGTAATCTTTTGTTTTGAATTGTACGGGTCAATATCAGCACTCGGCATTAACAAAGACCTCAGTTTTAAATCTAAACTGATTAATTTACTATTTTTGTCTCCTGGAAGATCGGCATGGATCACGCTGAACAGCTAAAAATTTATGCTGCACTACAACGATATGGAACATTATGGCAGCGTATTGCGAGAGATTCGGGAGAGCATCAAAAGGAAGATATTGAAAATGAAGCTTTGATTTTTGTAGTCACAGAATGGAAAGTAGCCATATTTGGGTCATTTGATATTAATCATATAGAACACCGGAAATATTTATACCGTGCAATGCATCAAAGGTTTGTTGAATTTTCTGAGAAAAATATTAAGTATGCACAAAGGATAGATCAACCAGCGCGTAACAACCCAGATGCAGCAACACATCCTATCCTGCTGCACGCAAAAGCTTCGGATGCACATGAACCGTTGCAGCAATTACTTGATGCTGAGGAATATCTGATCACAAAGAAAAAGCAAACCAAGCAGACTACAGAAAATAGCTTTTCAATGATCTTAGCCTATATTGAGTTGTTTGAAAGGCTTAAATCTAAAACAGACAAACACACTTATTTGAATATTGCCGCAGAGATGAAAATGTCTTATTCATGGCTGCGTCAATGCTTAAACCGGGCTGAGAAATTTTTTGAAAAACAACCTTCCTTGTTTGATGGCATTGAATATATCCTTGCCACAGATACACTGGAAAGCTGGCGTCGGGTTAAAATCATCAGAGATTCTAAGCCAACGCCAATCGTGCTAGGCCAGCTTAACTTATTTCAATAAAGGTTTAAGGAACTGCGCGGTATGGGATTTTTTCACCTTTACCACATCTTCCGGTGTTCCTTCGGCAATAATCAAGCCGCCGCCAGAACCACCTTCCGGGCCTAAGTCCACAATCCAGTCCGCAGTTTTCACCACATCCAGATTGTGCTCAATCACCACAATACTGTTGCCCTTGTCACGCAAGTGATGCAGGATTTCCAGCAGCTTGGCAATATCGTGGAAGTGCAGGCCAGTGGTAGGCTCATCCAGAATATACAGGGTTTTGCCGGTATCACGCTTGGCCAGTTCACGCGCCAGTTTTACCCGTTGCGCCTCACCACCAGATAACGTAGTAGCGGCCTGACCCAGACGAATATAACCCAGCCCCACATGAATCAGGGTTTCCAGCTTGCGATGAATGGCCGGAATAGCAGAGAAAAACTCGGCAGCATCTTCCACTGTCATTTGCAGCACATCGGAAATATTCTTGCCCTTGTAGTTCACTTCCAGCGTTTCACGGTTGTAACGCTTGCCATGACAGGCATCACACGGCACGTACATATCCGGTAAAAAGTGCATGGCCACCTTAATCATGCCGTCGCCTTCGCAGGCTTCACAGCGTCCGCCTTTTACATTAAAGCTAAAGCGTCCAGCCGCATAACCACGCGCCTTGGCTTCCACCGTTTGCGCAAACAACTCACGAATCGGGGTAAACAAGCCGGTATACGTGGCCGGGTTGGAACGTGGGGTACGGCCAATCGGGCTTTGGTCAATATCAACCACCTTGTCCAGATGTTGCAAGCCATCAATGCTGTCAAATTTTTCCGGCGTGAGCGTACTGGCACCATTCAGTTGTGTCGCTGCCAGTGGTAATAGGGTACGGTTAATCAGCGTGGATTTACCTGAACCGGACACGCCGGTAATACAGGTAAAAAGACCCAGCGGAATGCTGAGGTTAACCTTTTTCAGGTTATGGCCACAGGCGCCATTCAAATGCAGCATCTTGTCCGGCTGTGGCGCATTGCGCTGCTTCGGCACTTCAATTTTTAAGCGACCCGACAGGTACTGCCCGGTTAGGGAATCGCTATGCGCTTCAATTTCCTGAAACGTCCCTTCGGCAATAATTTCACCGCCATGCACCCCGGCACCCGGGCCAATATCAATGATATGGTCAGCAGCACGAATGGCATCTTCATCATGCTCAACCACCAGCACGGTATTGCCCAGATCGCGTAAACGGATCAGGGTCTTGAGTAGGCGGTCATTATCACGCTGATGCAAACCAATGGACGGCTCATCCAGCACATACATCACGCCCATCAAGCCCGCACCAATTTGTGAGGCCAAGCGGATACGCTGTGCTTCACCACCAGACAGGGTATCGGCAGAGCGCGACAGGCTCAGGTAATTCAGGCCTACGCTCACCAGAAAATGCAGGCGCTCGCGGATTTCCTTAAAAATCTTGTCGGCAATTTCACCTTTTGCCCCTTCCAGTTTGAGCGACTGGTAATAGCTTTCAGCATCACCAATCGACATCTTGGTAACTTCCGGCAAGGTGCAGTTCACCACTTTTACATTGCGTGCCAGTTCGTTCAGGCGGGAGCCACCACAGGCATCACAGGCAGCATTGGACAAATACTGCGCCAAATCATCGCGTACTAGATTGCTTTCAGTTTCGCGGTAACGGCGATCCAAATAGGGCAGCACACCTTCAAACACCATCACACGATGTTGCTTGCGGCCGCGTTCATCCACATAGGAAAAATCAATTTTTTCCTTACCCGAACCATTCAATACAATATTTTGCTGGTTCTTGGGCAAGGTGTGCCATGGGGTATTGAGGTCAATATCATAATGTCCGGCCAG
Source organism: Alkanindiges illinoisensis (assembly GCF_004377485.1). Taxonomy (GTDB): domain Bacteria; phylum Pseudomonadota; class Gammaproteobacteria; order Pseudomonadales; family Moraxellaceae; genus Alkanindiges; species Alkanindiges illinoisensis_A. Next base: position 34,711 of record NZ_SNTY01000025.1, on the reverse strand, counting down.
CTTGGTAATAAAACCAAAGTAATACGGACGCTGGCGATCCCAGCCTTTAATCGCACCCTGATTCAGCGACAGTTCAGCATTGGGAATCAGTTTTTCGGCACTAAAGTGACTGCGTACACCCAGGCCATCACAAACCGGACAGGCACCATAAGGATTGTTAAAGGAAAACAAGCGCGGTTCCAGTTCGGCCACTGCGCGGTCACACTGGGGGCAACTGTGCTTGGCGGAAAACACCTGCTCGGGATGACTGCCATCCAGCCAGCTTAAAGTGGCAATATCACCACCTAAGCGCAGGGCAGTTTCAAATGATTCCGCCAGCCGGTTGCCGAGATCTTCACGCACCTTGAAACGATCCACAATCACTTCAATGGTGTGCTTTTTCTTTTTGTCCAGCGTTGGTGGTTCATCCAGTTCAATAATTTCACCATCCACGCGCGCGCGCACAAAACCCTGACCCTGCAGTTGTTCAAACAGGTGGCTATATTCCCCCTTGCGCTCACGCACCACCGGCGCCAGCAACATTAACGCTGTACCTTCAGGCAGGGCCTTGACGCTATCCACCATTTCAGACACGGTTTGTGCCACCATCGGCAAGTCATGTTCCGGGCAGTACGGTGTTCCCACGCGGGCATACAGCAGGCGCAGGTAATCGTAAATTTCGGTGATAGTGCCAACGGTGGAGCGCGGGTTATGACTGGTGGATTTTTGTTCAATGGCAATTGCTGGTGACAAGCCTTCAATGCTGTCCACTTCCGGCTTTTCCATTTGCGACAAAAACTGCCGCGCATAAGCCGACAGCGATTCCACATAGCGGCGCTGGCCTTCGGCATATAAGGTATCAAAGGCCAGTGACGATTTACCCGAGCCTGATAATCCGGTAATCACCACAAACTTGTCACGTGGAATATCCAGCGAGATATTTTTTAGATTATGTGTTTTTGCACCACGAATACGAATTTCATTTTGGCTCATGTAAATCTCAGCTAATTGTGGATGAACAACGGTAACGCATGATCAAGCGACTAAAGGGCAGTGCATAGCCATAGCAGTCTGGTGACCAAGACCTTCCGGCGATGCCATATACAGGTTAAAAGAATAATATTTAAGCCTAAATATGGTGATAGTTTATGTAACTTCAAGTTGTCATCCCGTCGCCGTTACCAAAAACTTGCTTCAAGCGGATACGGCTGTGCAAACGTAGCGGCTATACAACGTCCATCCAACAATCTGGCACATTAATAAAATAAGCGTATACTGCTTAGCGTTTTCTATTGCATCATCCTTTACGGTTCAAAATTTTCATGAATGCCACAGAACGCCGCTCCACGTTTGCTTTAGGTAGTATCTTTGCCCTGCGCATGCTGGGCTTGTTCATGATCGTTCCGGTCTTTGCCATTGCAGGGCAGCAGTACAGTGGCGCGACCCCTGCATTGCTGGGTCTGGCTGTTGGTGTTTATGGCTTAAGCCAGGCTTTGTTACAAATTCCCTTTAGCTTGTGGGCAGATTATGTATCGCGCCGTGGCCTGATTATTTTTGGCCTGATCCTGTTTGCGCTGGGTAATGCGATTGCGGCAATGTCTACTGAGATCTGGCAGGTCATTATTGGTCGTGCACTGGCTGGTGGCGGGGCAATTTCTGCGGTGGTGATGGCATTACTGGCCGATGTAACCCGTGAGGAGCAGCGCAGCAAGGCCATGGCCATTATGGGGATGAGTATTGGCACGTCTTTCATGCTGGCTTTTATTATTGGCCCGTTACTGACGGCACATATTGGCTTGTCCGGCCTATTCTGGTTTTCCAGTATTGCCGGTATTCTGGCAATTGTCCTGCTATTACTGGTGCCGCAGGTTTCCATCCAGCATAAACAGGTCAATGGCCATTATCGGGAAAAATTTAAACTGGTATTAAATAACGCCAACTTAAACCGTCTGCATATTTCCATTTTCATGCTGCATTTAATCATGACAGCATTGTTTGTTTTTATTCCAAGCCAGTTAGTTGAGTGGGCCGGTATTCCGGTAAATCATCATGGCTGGGTATATTTACCTCTATTATTAATCAGCTGCTTTTTTGCATTCCCCAGTATTATCGTGGCCGAAAAAAAACAGCAAATGCGTTATATTTTTATGGCAGCGGTATTTTCCATTACTGCGGCATTAGTTGTTTTAAGCCTGTTTTATACCACGCCCTGGGGATTAATTTTAGGTCTGGCGCTGTTCTTTATTGCCTTTAATGTGATCGAAGCCCTATTGCCTTCATGGCTGTCTAAAATTGCTCTGCCTTCGGTGAAAGCCACGGCAATGGGCATCAACGCTTCTAGTCAGTTTCTGGGCGCGTTCTTTGGCGGCCTACTGGGCGGGCAGTTATTATCCAGCAGCAATACCACACTGGCATGGGGCATTCTGGTTGCACTTGCCACCGTTTGGCTGGGCGTAAGCTGGTTTCTGGAGTCACCGCGCTATCTGTCTACCCTAACTGTTGACTTGCCATCAGATCAGATAAACCTGAGCAACTGGAGCAATCAAATCCTTGAAGTACAAGGGGTTGAGGAAGTTGCCATCTTAAAACAGCAGGGCATTGCCTACATTAAAGTAGACCCAAAAGACCTGAATGATGAGGCGCGACAAAAATTGTCGCTATTGGTGAATCAACCTGTAGCCTTTTCATAGCGAGTAGTTTACAGTCACTACATCAAAAAACTAAACCTGAGGAATAAACCATGCGTGGCGTAAATAAAGTTATTCTTGTTGGCACTCTGGGCCGTGATCCTGAAACCAAAAGCTTTCCGAACGGTGGCTCACTCACGCAGTTTTCCATTGCCACCAGTGAAAGCTGGACTGACAAAAACACGGGCGAGCGTCAGGAAATTACTGAATGGCACCGTATTGTATTAAATAACCGTCTGGGTGAAGTGGCCCAGCAGTATCTAAAGAAGGGTAGCAAGGTTTATATTGAAGGCAGCCTGCGTACCCGCAAGTGGACTGATAAAGATGGTCAGGAACGCTTTACCACTGAAATCCGTGGTGATTCCATGCAAATGCTGGATGGCCCGCGTAGTGGTCAGGGTGAAGGTAGCCAGAATATGGACTATGCACCCTATAGCGCCCGCTCTGGTAATGGGCAGTCTGGTAATAATTACTCAAGCAATAATCAGTCTAGTGATAATCAGTATTCATCAGGTCAGGGCAGAAATACTGGAGCAACCAGTAGCCCGCAATATAATACCGATCTGGATGATGATTTACCGTTTTAAACCTTATTTATATAAACTTGAAAGAATAAGGTGACACACTCTCGCGATTATAATATGATCGGCCCATATTGTTTAATATAACAATGGTTATTTATATTCGTGGGAGTGGTAATGAAACCTGATATTAGTAGTTTATCAGTTGCTGAACTGAAAAAACTGACCGATGAAGCCGAAGCCTTAATCGAGTCAAAAAAAGAACAAGAGCTTGATGCAGCGTATGACAGAATTACAGAAATTGCTGCGTCTGTGGGTGTAACACTGGAAGAACTGGTTGCCCGGGGTAACAAGTCCAGCAAGAGTACAAACCGCAAGCCCGTTGCACCTCGCTATCGCAATCCGGAAAACCAGCAGGAAACCTGGACTGGCCGTGGCAAGCAACCACGCTGGCTGGCCGCTAAACTGACTGATGGCGCCAAGCTGGATGACTTTTTAATTTAAGGCTTCTTAATTTAAAGCTTCTTCTTAAAAAAACGCAAGCCAGTGGTGTACTTTGATATTGCTGGCTTAAAGCGTGATGAAAACTTAATATAAAACGCTTTTCGTTTACAGCAGTTTTGCGCATAATGAGCCATCATGCAGGCACATGGCCACTGGTTAAAACAAATGATGGTATTTTAACAAATGACAGTAAAACAGCCGGGGAAGGGCTGGTGGGTCTTTGCAGTTTCTCTATTGCTTTTATTCATTGTATTGCAGCTACCAGCAGCCTGGATCATTGCACGTGTTTCCCCCAATAACCCCTATATTGATAGCATCAGTGGCAGCATCTGGCAGGGTCAGGCTGACTGGCACATTGAGCAGGTACAGGGTGTGGTTTCATGGAAATTGCGCCCGTGGTCATTACTGTTGTTAAGAGTAGGCGCTGACGTTGAGCTAAGAACTGGTGATACCCGTCTGGATGGTAAAATGGCAGTGGGCTTCAACCAGCGTCGCATCGAGCAGTTTAATGGGCAAATCAGCACCCAAACTTTAAGCAGCCTGTTTCCGTGGCAGTGGCCCAACAATCCAATCCAGTTGCGTGATCTCAAGGTGATTTATCACAAGCAGCAGGGCTGGCAGGATGCCGAAGGGCAAATGAACTGGGCTGGTGGCATGCTGGGTTATCCTTTTGAAGGGCACATTGAGCGTGCGAATCTGCCGCCACTGGTGGCTCACTTAAGTGCACCGCAGGGCAGATTGCAACTTAACCTGACTACCGGACAAAACGAACGCATGGGTGATATTTACTTGTCCAAGGATCAAATGCTGGAAGTTCAGTTAACCCAGCGTTTATTACTGACCGTTGCAGGCTATCGGGGTCAGGCCGGACTGGATACCGCTGTCGTGTCGACCCGTCAGCCCCTATCGAGTTTGCGAGCGCCATAATGCGTCAGTATTTTTCACTTAAAACGCTGGATCAAACCGCACCGTGGCTTTTATTTGTTTTAATTGTCTGGCTATGCTGGAAGCTGGCGGCCCTGATCTGGCTAGTACTGGCGCCACCACAGCCGCCGGTTGCGCGTGACATTCCGCTCAGCTATAACCAGTCCACGCAAGTACCCAACATTAGCGGTTTTTCTCTGTTTAAGGAAAACCGGGTGGATTTACCCTCTGGCCAAAGCCCTGAAGCGCAGATCCCGCTGAAGCTGGAAGGGATTTTCCTGGGCAGGCCAGCGCGCAATTCAGCAGCGGTGATTCGTGCCAATAATGTTTCTAACCGCTACCGTATAGGCCAGCAGATTGAAGGCACCAGCCAGCGTCTTGTTGCTGTGGCCTGGGATCATGTCACACTGGGCTATGCAGATGGCCGTGAAGCAACTCTGTACTTTGGAGATGAAGGCGCAATGGCTTCCGGGCCGGCTGTTGCTTCCACAGCAGCAGCGTTGAATAATCCTGTTAATCAGGCCCAGCAGGCTCAAAATGCGTTGGGTGATGCGATTCAGCAGCTGCAAAGTAATCCCAGTGGCTATTTAAGCCAAATGGGTGTGCAGCCCACCAGTCAGGGTTATGAGGTTTCAGCAACCGCACCGGCTGAAATCCGCAACAAGCTAGGCTTGCGTCCGGGCGACCGTATTGTGTCACTCAATGGCCGGCCACTGGGACAAATTCAAAATGATATCCGGGCGCTGCAACAAATTCAGCAGCAGCGCAATGCACAAATTGAAATCCGTCGTGGTGAGCAAACCATGACCATTCAACAAAGTTTTTAATGCCTCGGTAGGTCAGCACAATGCAACGCACTCGTGTCCACGTCTCCGGGCTTGTCAGAATTTGAAAAGGATGTAGGCAACACATGGCAAACTTTGCTCATAAACGCTCTGCTTATGGTGTGTTCATGGCGTTACCATTACTGGCTGCGCTGGCATTTCCGGCCAATGCCCAGACATGGAAAATCAATCTGCGCGACGCTGACCTGACGGCTTTTGTGAATGAAGTCGCGGATATCACTGGCAAGAACTTTGCTGTTGACCCCCGGGTGAAGGGCACGGTCACTGTGATTTCCAATAAGGCATTAACACGTGATCAGGTTTATGACCTGTTTCTGGGCGTATTGAATGTTAATGGCGTGGTGGCGGTTCCTTCAGGTAATACCATCAAGCTAGTGCCTGATACCAATGCCCGCAGTAGCGGTACGCCATTTGACAGCCGCAACCGGATTCGGGGCGAACTGGTCGTTACCCGAGTGATCTGGCTGGAAAATACCAATCCTAGCGACATAATTCCAGCTATTCGTCCGTTAATGCCGCAATATGCCCATTTAGCGGCTATTCCCGGCACCAATGCCTTGATTGTGTCTGACCGCGCCGAAAATATTGAGCAAATTGAAAAGCTGGTGCGCACGCTGGATGGAACCGGTGATGATGACATCGAAGCAATTTCCCTGCGCAACAGTCAGGCCGAGGAAATTATTGGGCTGGTTGATGCCATGAGTGCCACGGGCACCTCACGAGATGTGCGGGGTTCGCGGGTACGCCTGATTTCTGATGCACGCAGCAACCGCCTGCTGGTTAAAGGTGATGCGGCAAGCCGCAAACGCATTCGTGAGCTGGTGCAAATGCTGGATGTCGCCCCTGCGGATCGTCTGGGTGGCCTGCGGGTATTTCGCCTAAGACATGCCAGTGCCAAAAATCTGGCGCAAATGCTGCAAGGTCTGGTGACTGGCCAAAACACCAGTTCCAGCAGTAATTCTACTTCCAGCAACAATAGTTCATTTAGCAATAGCAGCAACAATACAACGACGGGCACCACCAGTAATACGGGCAACAGTAGCTCACTGGGTAATGGTGCTAGCGTGAACCTGACTAGCCTAGGTAGCAATAGCAACAGTAATAATAACCAGTTAAGCACCTTTAGTGCAGGCGGGATCAGCATTATTGCCGATGAAACCCAGAATGCCCTGATTGTAAAAGCTGAGCCGGCATTAATGCGCGAAATTGAATCCGCCATTGACCAGCTGGATTCACGCCGCTCACAGGTGCTGATTGAAGCAGCCATTGTGGAAGTATCTGGCTCAACTGGCGAACAACTGGGCATTCAATGGGCACTGGGTGATTTAACCAGTGGGGTGGGGTTAATTAACTTTAATAATGTTGGAGCTAGCTTAGCCCAGATTGGTGCTGGTGTGGCTGCTGGAGGAACTGCTGCTGCCAGTGTAGCAAGCCAATTGGCTGGTGCGGCCATTGCACTAGGCGATGTGCGGGAAAAAAATGGCCAGACCAATTTTTATGGGGCATTGATTCAGGCACTTGATAGTAATACAAAAGCCAATTTATTGTCTGTACCCTCGGTTCTGACACTGGATAATGAAGAAGCGCATATTGTAGTTGGTCAGAACGTGCCTTTTATCACTGGTTCTGCCACGCTCACCAGCGGCGGTACAGCATCGCCCTATCAAACGGTTGAGCGCAAGGATGTAGGTTTAACCTTAAAGGTGATTCCGCACATTGGCGATGGCGGCACCATTCGTCTGGAAGTTGAACAGGAAGTATCAGCAGTAGTACCAACCAATAATGCTGTCAGCAAAACTGATATTACAACAACAAAACGCCTGATTAAAACTGCAATTCTGGCTGAAGACCAGCAAACCATTGTACTGGGGGGCTTGATTCAGGATGACAATAGCAGCACCACGCAGGCAGTACCCGGCTTAAGTAAAGTTCCGGTACTGGGCCGTTTGTTTCGTTCTGATAATGACTCTCACGAAAAACGCAATTTGCTGGTATTCCTGCATCCCACTATTATCCGTGATGGCCAGTCTGTGAATGACCTGACTCAAAAACGTTATGGTCAGGTGCGCGGCCTGCAATTGATTCTAGACCCCAATGGCAATATCACCCGCTTGCCTGAGCAAATTGACCGGATTTATGGCGATAGCACCACAGACGCCAGCACCAATCCCAGCATGAACACCATTGATAAAACCCCAGTGGCTGTTCAGCGTGCAGTTACAACACCCGTGATAAATCCACCTGTTGTTGTGGTGCAGCCTATGGTAGATGTAAAGCCGGTAACACCAGTCACCAATACCACGCGTGATGGAAATACCGTCATTCAAACCACCATTCGTTCAGAATAATATCTATTCGACATTGGTGTTATGGCAGAATTAAAGCAGTATGAAATAGTTGCATCTTTTCGTTTTATAGCCTTGAGGAAACACTATGGCCTGGAAAATTAAAGCCGTTGCCGGCCCATTTGTTGGACAGGAAATCATTATTGATCAGGACAGGATTATCGGCCGTGATCAAAGTGTCGATATTATACTTCAGGGTGGTCATGTGTCACGGCGGCATGCCGAACTATCGGTGCGCGACAATAACCTGTGGCTTAAAGACCTAAAGTCCTCCAATGGAACCTTTGTCAATGGCGCGCGTATTGATGAGCAGCAATTGCATGAAGATGATGAGTTCCAGATCGATGTGGTGCGTTTTTTGGTGTTAAACACCCTGCATGATGCCTTGCGTGAAAGAACTACAGAATCGGTTACCCTGACCAGCGAAGGCCGGCCAGCCCAGATTTCAGTACCCAAGCCAGCGCCTATGCCATCAGTTACGCCTACTGTACAAGCGCAAGCAGAGCCAGCAGCAGTACAGGCTAATTCTTCTGTACCGCAGCCTGCCTCTAAATCAGGTATTAAAAATACCCTGCCAGCAGCACTGGCCATGGCGATTCTGATTTTACTGGTGCTTATTTCAATCTGGTATTTTGTTAGTTAAAGCCAGTAATGATGATTTAAGGCCTGCTTGTTATGCTTGTTAATAGGCCACTAGATAGCAGGTTTTTAGTGCCCAATTACGCCCACGCTTAAAATAACTCCAAGGTGTGTCATGAAACTTGCTGAACTTCGAGACTTACGCGCTGTATTTTTTGATCTGGATGGCACGCTGGTTGACTCTGCCATTGATATTTACCATGCCATGAATGCAGCACTGGCAACACTTGGCCGCCCTGCTGTGAGCGAAGCACAGGTGCGCTGCTGGGTAGGTCGTGGTGCACCACAACTGGCCTATTGTGTGATCAAGCACCAGCATGAACAGGGGATTACTGCACCAGTACATGGCTCAAGGCCACAGGCAAATGTGCATGATTCATTGCAGGAGCAGCAGCACCAGTTGCTTGAGGCATTTTTAAATCATTATGAACGGCATGTTTGTGTGGAAAGCCGGATTTATGATGGGGTAGAAGCGTTTATTCAGGCTTGCCAGAGTCAAAACCTGAAGCTGGCGTGTATCACCAATAAGCCCTATCAGCCTGCCCATGACCTGCTGCAAGCGCTTGACTTGCTGTCGCCCTTCCACTTGCTGCTGGGTGGCGATAGTGTCACTCACAAAAAGCCGCATCCAATGAGTCTGCAACATGCGCTGCACTATTTTGAGCTTGAGCCGCATCAGGCCCTGATGATTGGCGATTCACGCAACGATGTGGAAGCTGCCCATGCCGCTGGCATGCAATGTGTTGCACTGACTTATGGGTATAATCACGGTGAACCTGTTGCTGACTGCAATCCTGATCTAGTACTTGATTCGCTGCAACAATTGCTTTAGCGTTACACTTCACCTGTCACACTGTTTCGAGTTTTCTATGTGCTTTTATAGCTCAATGTCTGTCTATTGCTGCTCACGCTGGCGTCACTAACAATAATGTCCGGTTTTACTCAATGCCGGTAACTCCTTTGCCTGATTTTTAGTTTTGCCAAAGTAGAACACAGGCGCGCCATGTACATAAATAATGCAAGTTTGGTGAGAATAGCATGATTGATCAGCAGCAATTTGAGCAGCTTAAAGCAGCAGGTTTTAACTATATTCCGGTTTTTCGTCGCCGTCTGGCCGATACAGACACACCACTATCGGTTTTTGCCCGTTTACGTCAGCACCAGCTGGCTTATTTGTTTGAATCCGTCGAAGGTGGCGAGCAATGGGCGCGCTTTTCCATGATTGGTGTGGGGCAGGATGCCGTCTTAGAGTGTAACAATGGCATCATGCAGGTACAGCAAAATGGCCAGTTGCAACAATTTTCCTGTGCGGATCCATTTGCCTACATCCAGCAGTTTCAAAGCCAGTTTAAGGTGCCCGGCGCTGACCTGATTCCAGCATTGCCAGTGTTTACAGGTGGCTTGGTCGGCTATTTTGGCTACGATGCGGTACGTTACATTGAACCCCGTCTTAAAAACCCGCCTGCCAATGACGTGCTGGGCTTGCCCGATATCTGGCTGATGCTGTCCAGAACTGTGGTGGTATTTGATAATTTAAGTGACACCCTGTTTTTGATTACCCATGCCGACACCCAGGAAGAAAATGCCTTTGAGCAGGCTTGCCAGCGGCTGGATGAACTGGAGCAATTACTGGCTCAGCCCATCAGTCTGCAAGCTAAGCCACATAGCGCGCCCATATTTACCTCATTAACCGGGCAGGACAATTACCTGAACACAGTTGATGTTGTAAAGGAGTATATTCGCGCCGGTGATGTGATGCAGGTGGTGCCAGGGCATCGCATGGTGTCAGATTTTGATGGTGATCCACTGTCAGTTTATCGTGCCTTGCGGCACTTAAATCCTTCTCCGTATCTGTTTATGGTGCAGGGCAGTACATTAGCGGATCAAAAACCCTTTTACCTGATTGGCTCTTCACCTGAAATCCTGTCCCGGCTGGAAAATGGCATTGCCACGGTACGGCCACTGGCAGGTACACGCCCGCGTGGTAAAACCCATAGTGAAGATGTTGCACTAGAGCAAGATTTGCTGAGTGACACCAAGGAAATTGCCGAGCATCTTATGCTTATTGATCTGGGCCGTAACGATGTAGGACGGGTCAGTAAAATTGGCAAAGTAAGGGTCACAGAGCGCATGGTGATTGAGCGTTACTCACATGTGATGCATATCGTGTCTAATGTTGAAGGCGAAGTGCGTGATGATGTCACTGCAATGGACGTGTTTAAGGCCACTTTTCCAGCAGGGACATTGTCCGGTGCCCCAAAAATCCGTGCCATGGAAATCATTGATGAGGTAGAACCGGTCAAACGTGGCGTGTTTGGCGGTGCAGTAGGCTATCTGGGCTGGCATGGTGAAATGGATACGGCAATTGCAATTCGCACTGCCGTAATCCGTGATCGGCAAGTGCAGGTACAGGCTGGCGCAGGACTGGTTGCCGACTCAGTACCGCAAGCAGAATGGAACGAAACCTTGATAAAAGCTCGCGCAGTGATCAAAGCGGTTGAATTATCAGCAAACGGACTGGATATTTAAGCTTTTTTTGCAAAAAATTCAAAAAAGCACTTGTGTCACCCTTTGTTTTTGTTAAACTGCTGTCCGCTTCACTTGATGCGCTAAAACGTAACGCCGACATAGCTCAGTTGGTAGAGCAACTGACTTGTAATCAGTAGGTCCCCAGTTCGAATCCGGGTGTCGGCACCAGTTTTAAGAAAGTTAAAATCAGGTAGGTGATGTGTGAACTAACACACAACGGTGGGATTGGGGAGCGGTCAAACCCAACAGACTGTAACTCTGTCGCGAAAGCTTCGAAGGTTCGAATCCTTCTCCCACCACCATATTTTGTAATTCACCCTCAAGTGCGGGAGTAGCTCAGTTGGTAGAGCGTCAGCCTTCCAAGCTGAATGTCGCGAGTTCGACCCTCGTCTCCCGCTCCAAGTGAATACAGATTTTAAGCTCTTATAGCTCAGTGGTAGAGCACTCCCTTGGTAAGGGAGAGGTCTCCAGTTCAAATCTGGATAAGAGCTCCAGATATTGTACCAGATGGTATGGCAAGTTCTGTGGTTATAAGTGCCACAAAGGCAGGCATTAAAGCCTGCCTAAATTATTGTGTTGGTGTTCAGTGCGTGCTTTAATAGGCGGCTGAACAAATCAGGTCATCAGACCAAGCGTCGTAGACTAAGTTTACTTATCTTAGACAGGCTTACAGGTCGTAGACTGCGTTTAATAATAGTGTGCGGATGTCAAAGGCATTCGACGTGGACGAGGAATGACATCATGGCAAAGGCCAAGTTTGAACGTAACAAGCCGCACGTAAACGTCGGCACCATTGGTCACGTTGACCATGGCAAAACCACACTGACTGCGGCAATCAGCCTAAACTGTGCCAAAGCATACGGTGGCGATGTAAAAGCACTGTCTGAAATTGACTCTGCGCCTGAAGAAAAAGCGCGTGGTATTACCATCAACACCGCACACGTTGAATACGATTCTCCAACCCGTCACTATGCACACGTTGACTGCCCAGGTCACGCTGACTATGTTAAAAACATGATCACCGGTGCTGCCCAGATGGACGGCGCAATCCTGGTATGTTCTGCAACTGACGGCCCAATGCCACAGACCCGCGAACACATCCTGCTGTCCCGTCAGGTTGGTGTACCGTACATCGTGGTATTTTTGAACAAGTGCGACATCGTTGATGACGAAGAGCTGATCGAACTGGTTGAAATGGAAGTTCGTGACCTGCTGTCCAAATATGACTTCCCAGGTGATGACACCCCAATCATCCGTGGTTCTGCACTGCAAGCCCTGAACGGTGAAGATGGCCAGTATGGTGTTCCAGCTGTTCTGAAACTGGTTGAAACCCTGGACTCTTATATTCCTGAGCCAGAGCGTGCCATCGACAAAGCATTCCTGCTGCCAATCGAAGACGTATTCTCGATCTCTGGTCGCGGTACTGTAGTCACTGGCCGTGTTGAATCAGGCATCATCAAGGTTGGTGAAGAAGTTGAAATCGTAGGTATCAAAGATACCGTGAAGACAACCGTAACCGGCGTTGAAATGTTCCGTAAACTGCTGGATGAAGGTCGTGCAGGCGAGAACTGTGGTGTACTGCTACGTGGTACCAAGCGTGAAGACGTACAGCGTGGTCAGGTACTGGCCAAGCCAGGTTCCATCAAGCCACACAGCAAGTTTGAAGCTGAAGTATACGTACTGTCCAAGGATGAAGGTGGTCGTCACACCCCATTCCTAAACGGCTACCGTCCTCAGTTCTATTTCCGTACCACTGACGTAACTGGTGCTATCCAGTTGCCAGAAGGCGTGGAAATGGTTATGCCAGGTGACAACGTACAGATGACTGTTGAGCTGATCCACCCGATCGCTATGGATCAGGGTCTGCGCTTTGCAATCCGTGAAGGTGGCCGTACTGTAGGCGCCGGTGTTGTGGCTAAAGTAACTAACTAAGCAATATCGCTTAATAGTTTCTAGGTACTTTACATAAATATTATCTAAACTTTAGATAATGTGCCGAAGGTGATAAATTCTTGCCTTCGGTCAAACTTTACAGGTCCTTAGCTCAGTTGGTAGAGCATCGGTCTCCAAAACCGAGGGTCGTAGGTTCGAATCCTACAGGGCCTGCCATATTTTAAAGCTTGATGCTGACTTTCGCTAATTAAGTCATTGGTTTAATAACGAGTCTAAAATAATGTCAACTGACGAAAAGACGCGTGATGCATTGAGCGGCGCGGCAATACCCCAACAAAATGATCCGGCACAAATAGTCAAAACTGGCTCTGCGCTGGATATTGTCTTTTGGATTATAGCACTGGCTTTGTTGGTGGGGGCGACTTTAATTAATCAGTACCTACCTGCATATTGGGCATCAGGCAGTAATGTCTGGGTGCGTATTGGTGCGATTGTTGCCTGTATTGTGATTGCGCTAGGTTTGTTATATGCCACCCATCAGGGCAAGGCATTTGCAATCTTACTTAAAGATTCCCGTACTGAATTACGTCGTGTGACTTGGCCAACCAAGCAGGAAACAGTGTCAACCACTTGGCAGGTTTTATTGGTAGTGGTAGTTGCCAGTTTAATCCTGTGGGGCTTTGACACTATTTTTGGCTGGCTCATTCAGTCGATCATCGGATAATTACTATGAAGCGCTGGTATATCGTTCATGCCTACTCAGGCTATGAAAAGCAAGTAATGCGTTCCTTGAAAGACCGAATTGACCGCAGTCATGTTGCGGACAGTTTTGGTGAAGTCCTGGTTCCTACGGAAGAAGTCGTGGAAATGAAGGATGGCAAGAAACGCAAGAGTGAGCGTAAATTCTTTCCGGGCTACGTCCTTATTGAAATGGAAATGAATGATGATACCTGGCACATTGTAAAAGAATGTCCCAAGGTATTGGGTTTTATTGGTGGTACACCTGAAAAACCCGCGCCTATTACGCAAAAAGAGGCTGATGCCATTTTAGCGCGAGTGCGTAATACCGGCGAAGCGCCACGTCCAAAAACGATGTTTGAGCCGGGTGAAGAATTGCTGGTTACTGATGGTCCATTTACCGACTTTAAAGGTGTGGTGGAAGAAGTTCAGTACGAAAAATCCCGCCTGACCTTAACCATCAACGTATTCAATCGTCCTACACAGGTTGAGCTGGAATTCCGTCAGGTTGAGAAAACAATTTAGTTTATTTTCTTGAAAAATAGTATATACTATCGCGCCTTGAGCGAGGTTGCATAAAACCTTACTTGAGCCAAGCGCAAGGGCGGAGCTGTGCTTCGCCTTTTGTGTTTATGGTTGGGCTATTTTGCTTGGCACATTTTATTTGTGCTATAGAATTTTATCACGGGGAGCCTGATTAGGCGTTTGTACCCAAGGAGTTATCATGGCCAAGAAGATTGACGGCTATATCAAGCTGCAAGTTCCAGCTGGTAAAGCAAACCCATCACCACCAATTGGTCCAGCACTGGGTCAACGTGGTGTAAACATCATGGCATTCTGTAAAGAATTCAATGCTGCCACCCAGAAAATGGAAATTGGCATGCCAATTCCAGTAACGATTACTGTTTATAACGACAAATCGTTCACATTCACCATGGCTTCCCCACCAGCGACTTATTTCCTGAAAAAAGCCATGAATCTGGGCAAAGGTTCTTCTCGTCCAAATACCCAGAAAGTGGGTAAAATTACCCGCGCTCAACTGGAAGAAATTGCCAAGGCAAAAGAAGGCAATTTGACAGGTGCAGACCTTGATGCGCAAGTGCGTACCATTGCAGGTTCTGCGCGTTCAATGGGTCTGGATGTGGAGCTTTAAGACATGGCTAAATTAACCAAACGCCAAAAGGCTATTGCTGCACAAGTCGAAGCTGGCAAAGTTTATTCTCTGGAAGATGCCGTAGCACTGCTCAATAGTTTGCCTGCTGCTAAATTCAAAGAATCTCTGGATATTTCTGTAAACCTGGGTGTTGACCCACGTAAATCAGATCAGGTTGTACGTGGTGCCACCACACTGCCTGCCGGTACTGGTAAAACTGTACGTGTTGCGGTGTTTGCACAAGGTGCTGCTGCTGAAGCAGCCAAGGCTGAAGGCGCTGACATCGTGGGTATGGATGATCTGGCTGAAAGCATTCAGGGCGGAAATCTGGACTTTGACGTTGTTATTGCTGCACCTGATGCAATGCGCGTTGTGGGTAAGCTCGGTACGATTCTGGGTCCACGTGGCTTAATGCCAAACCCGAAAGTGGGTACTGTAACTCCTGATGTGGCTGGTGCTGTACGTAATGCCAAAGCTGGTCAGGCGCGTTACCGCGTTGACAAAGGCGGTATCATTCATGCGGGTATCGGTCAGGTTGGTTTTGAAGCTGCTGCAGTTCGTCAAAACGTTGAAGCATTGATTGGTGACCTGAAAAAAGCCAAGCCTGCAACGTCTAAAGGCGTTTATATCAAGAAAATTACCTTAAGCTCTACCATGGGCCCAGGGTTATCCATTGATGTGGCTTCTGTTTCTAACTAATTAATTAGTGGAACAGGCAAGAATTTAAAATTTTGAGGTAAAACCGCAGGACACTTGAAGCACAGCTTTCTGTCTTGCAGCTTGGTAGATCAGACGTATATGTCGCAAGCCATAACGGATTTGATATTCCAAACCTCAAATGGACTTTGAATTGACAGACAATGTGTAAAAGCTAGTTCTGTTAGCGTCAAAGACCTCAGGCGGAAATCATGGTTAAATCCCTGGTTTCCTTAAAAGCTCAGCCTGCGTAGACGCGGTGGTGTGATGAATGCTTAGGCAGACTGATAACCTCCGCGTGTAAGCAACCTGTTTGTAACAATTCAGGTTATTTACATTTTATGGGAGTGCATCTATCGGATGCATAAATCACCTAAGGAGGTTATACAGTGACTCTACGTTTAGAGGATAAAAAAGAGATCGTTGCTGCGGTTAATGAAGCTGCCAGCACTGCATACTCTGCTGTTGTTGCCGACTACCGTGGTTTGACCGTTGCACAATTAACCAAGTTGCGTGTTGAAGCGCGTAATGCTGGTGTTTACCTGCGTGTTGTACGTAACACCCTGGCTAAGCGTGCGTTTGAAGGTACTCAGTTTGATGTATTGAACGAGACTTTAACTGGTCCAACCATTATCGGTCTGTCAACGTCTGAAGATGACATGGGTGCTGCGGCACGCCTGTTCCAGGACTTTGCCAAAGACAACGCAAAATTTGAAGTCAAGTCTGCTGCATTTGACGGCAAGTTATATGGTCCTGCTGAAATCGGTACCATCGCTAACTTACCGAACCTGCATACAGCACTGACTATGCTGGCGTCTGTACTACAAGCCCCAGTATCCAAGTTTGGCCGCTTGCTGACTGCTTTGAAAGAAAAGCAAGAGCAAGAAGCTGCCTGATTTTAAGAATCGCTCATTCATCACCCCATATATCCTATTGGAGTTTTAAACATGGCACTGTCCAACGAAGAAATCCTGAATGCCGTAGCTGAAAAAACTGTTCTTGAACTGGTTGAATTAATTTCTGCTTTTGAAGAGAAATTCAACGTATCTGCTGCTGCTGTAGCTGTAGCTGCTGCTCCAGGCGCTGGTTCTGCTGCTGCTGCTGAAGAACAAACTGAGTTCAACGTTGAGCTGACCAGCTTTGGCGCGAACAAAGTTGCTGTTATTAAAGCCGTTCGTGAAGCAACTGGCTTAGGTCTGAAAGAAGCTAAAGACCTGGTTGAAGGCGCTCCACAAGTGCTGAAAGAAGGCGTTAGTAAAGAAGAAGGCGAAGAGCTGAAGAAGAAGCTTGAAGAAGCTGGTGCTACCGTTACGCTGAAGTAATGCAGAGATGAAGTCGGTATTAAACTGACTTCAAAAAAATGGCTGATGGCTCTTGGGTCATCAGCCTTTTTGCGTTACAATATTCGGCTCGATTTTTTGTGATGGAAATCGGCTGGCTAAAATGCTTAGCACTGTTTTTGGCGTTTTAATTTTGGCTTTATATGGCTTGTTTAAGGCAAAAGGCGCAAACAAAAGCACTGCTAAGCATTTTTAAGTTTAATGCTTTACCTCAGTTTTATTTTTACCAGTGAATTTGATGCACTTGGTTAGGGATAGTGATTATTGATCCCTGGTTGAGCAAGTCCACTGGTTGCCACATCGGCATCGTGTTTCCCCTCTAGGCTCGTTCTGCAGGCGAGTCTGGTTTACTTTCCGAGGACTCCAGATGGCATACTCCTATACCGAAAAGAAACGGATCCGCAAGAATTTTGGTAAGTTGCCCAATGTAATGGACGTACCGTACCTATTGGCCATTCAGGTTGATTCGTACCGTGCATTTTTACAGGACGGTAAAATTTCCAAGCAACGTGAAGATGTTGGCTTGCAAGCCGCCTTCCGTTCAGTTTTTCCTATTGTTAGCTATTCTGGCAATGCCGCATTAGAGTTTGTTGAATACAATCTGGGCCGCCCTGAGTTTGATGTGCGCGAATGTATTTTGCGTGGTTCGACTTATGCTGCTCCCATGCGTGTCAAGATTCGCCTGATCATTTATGATCGTGAAACCAAATCCATTAAAGACGTGCGTGAGCAGGAAGTTTACATGGGCGAAATTCCGCTCATGACTGAAAACGGTACGTTTGTGATTAATGGGACTGAGCGCGTAATTGTGTCCCAGTTACACCGTTCTCCAGGTGTATTCTTTGATCATGACAAGGGCAAAACCCATTCCTCTGGTAAAGTGCTGTATTCTGCCCGTATTATTCCTTACCGTGGTTCCTGGCTGGACTTTGAGTTTGATGCCAAGGATCTGGTCTATGTACGTATTGACCGTCGCCGCAAGCTGCTGGCAACCGTGGTGCTGCGTGCACTGGGTTATACCACGGCTCAGGTACTTGACCTGTTCTTTGAAAAAGTGCCGGTATATGTTGAAGACACCTATCAGATTGATCTGGTGCCTGAACGCCTGCGCGGTGAGATGTCACAGTTTGATATCACCGATAAAGATGGCAAGGTCATTGTTGAGCAGGGCAAGCGCATTAACGCGCGCCATGTCCGTCAGATGGAAGCGGCTGGCTTGACCAAGCTGGCTGTGCCTGATGAATACCTGTATGAGCGCCTGATTGCTGAAGACATTAGCCTGAAAAATGGTGATGTGATTGAAGCCAATACTGTCATCAGCCATGAAGTGCTGGTGAAGCTGGCAGAAGGTGGCATCAAGCAGTTTAATATCCTGTTTACCAATGACATTGACCGTGGTTCATTCATTGCAGATACCCTGCGTGCTGATACCACACGTACCCGTGAAGATGCACTGGTTGAAATCTACAAGGTAATGCGTCCAGGTGAGCCACCGACCAAGGAAGCGGCTGAGAACCTGTTTAATAATCTGTTCTTCAGTTCTGAGCGTTATGACCTGTCGCCAGTCGGCCGCATGAAGTTCAACCGCCGTCTGGGCCGTCCGTATGAAGTCGGCACTGACCAGAAGTCACGCGCGATTGAAGGTATTCTCAGCAATGAAGATATTGTTGATGTACTGCGCACGCTGGTTGATATCCGCAACGGTAAAGGTGAAGTGGACGATATCGACCACTTGGGTAACCGTCGTGTGCGTTCTGTCGGTGAAATGACTGAAAACCAGTTCCGTGTGGGTCTGGTTCGTGTTGAACGTGCAGTGAAAGAGCGTCTGAATCAGGCTGAAACTGAAGGCTTATCCCCACAGGATCTGATCAATGCCAAGCCCGTCGCTGCTGCAATCAAGGAATTCTTTGGTTCAAGCCAGTTGTCACAGTTTATGGATCAGAACAATCCGTTGTCTGAAATTACCCATAAGCGCCGTGTTTCTGCATTGGGGCCTGGTGGTTTGACCCGTGAACGTGCCGGCTTTGAAGTGCGTGACGTACATCAAACCCATTATGGTCGTGTATGTCCGATTGAAACGCCTGAAGGTCCAAACATTGGTCTGATCAACTCATTGTCAGTTTATGCCAAGGCCAACGATTTTGGTTTCCTGGAAACGCCATACCGTAAAGTGGTTGATGGCCGTGTAACCGATGAAATCGAATACCTGTCAGCTATTGAAGAAAACGGGACTGTGATTGCACAGGCGGATTCTCCAGTGGATGGCGATGGCAATCTGACTGAAGAAGTAGTTTCTGTGCGTTCACAGGGCGAATTCGTTCGTATGACACCAGATAAGGTGACACATATGGATGTATCACCACGTCAGGTGGTTTCGGTTGCAGCATCACTGATTCCGTTCCTGGAACATGACGATGCAAACCGTGCATTGATGGGTTCCAACATGCAGCGTCAGGCTGTTCCTACCCTGCGTGCTGACAAGCCGCTAGTGGGTACCGGCATGGAGCGCCATGTGGCACGCGATTCAGGCGTGTGTGTGGTGGCCAAGCGTGGTGGCAAGATTGAGTATGTGGATGCCAGCCGTATCGTTGTTCGTGTGCATGAAGAAGAAATGCATGCAGGCGAGGCCGGTGTTGATATTTACAACCTGATCAAATACACCCGTTCCAACCAGAACACTTGTATTAACCAGAACATTATTGTGAATCGCGGTGATGAAATTGCCCGTGGTGACATTCTGGCCGATGGTCCATCAACTGATCTGGGTGAACTGGCGCTAGGCCAAAACATGCGCGTGGCATTTATGCCATGGAATGGTTACAACTTCGAAGATTCGATTTTGTTATCCGAGCGTGTGGTGCAGGAAGACCGCTTTACCTCGATCCACATTCAGGAACTGTCCTGTGTGGCGCGTGATACCAAGCTGGGTTCTGAAGAAATCACTGGCGATATTCCAAACGTGGGTGAAGCAGCACTGTCCAAGCTGGATGAATCCGGTATTGTCTACATTGGTGCGGAAGTCAACGCGGGTGACATTCTGGTTGGTAAGGTTACGCCTAAGGGTGAAACCCAGCTGACACCAGAAGAAAAACTGCTGCGTGCCATTTTTGGTGAAAAAGCGGCTGACGTGAAAGACTCTTCTTTACGCGTTCCGTCTGGCACCAAAGGTACAGTGATTGACGTTCAGGTATTTACCCGTGATGGTCTGGAAAAAGACGAGCGCGCGCTGGCGATTGAAAAAGCCCAGCTGGATGCTTACCGTAAAGATTTGAAAGAAGAATATCGAATCTTTGAAGAAGCAGCCCGCGAGCGTGTAATCCGTTTGCTAAATGGCCAGAAAGTTAATGGTGGCGGTACGACCAAGCGTGGTGATGTACTGGACGATGGCATGATGTCCAGCCTTGAACTGAACCAGTTGCTGGATGTACAACCCGTTGATGAAGGCATTTCTGAGCGCTTGCAGCAAATCCAGGACTTCCTGCGTGAGAAGGAAAAGGAAATTGATGACAAGTTCACCGAGAAGAAGCGCAAGCTGTCGACCGGTGATGAACTGACGCATGGTGTACTGAAGGTCGTTAAGGTTTATCTGGCCGTGAAGCGTCGCATTCAGCCAGGTGACAAGATGGCAGGCCGTCATGGTAACAAGGGTGTGGTGTCCGTCATCATGCCGGTTGAAGACATGCCTTACGATGAAAACGGTGTACCGGTTGACGTGGTGTTAAACCCGCTGGGTGTACCATCGCGGATGAACGTGGGTCAGATTTTGGAAACGCATCTGGGCCTGGCTGCCAAAGGTCTAGGTCAGAAGATCGACAAGATGTTGCAACAGCAGCGTCAGGCTGCTGAGCTGCGTGAGTTCATGGACAAGATCTACAATCAGGTGGGTGGCGAGCAGGAAACCCTGAACGACCTCACTGATGATGAGGTGATTAGTCTGGCTCAAAACCTCAAAGGCGGTGTGCCGATTGCAACACCAGTATTTGATGGTGCAGAAGAAACCCAGATCAAGCAGTTGCTGAAACTGGCTGACCTCTCCGAAACTGGCCAGCAGGTGTTGTACGATGGCCGTACTGGTGACCGTTTTGACCGTCCTGTAACTGTGGGTTATATGTACATGCTCAAACTCAACCACTTGGTGGATGACAAGATGCATGCGCGTTCTACCGGTTCCTACTCATTGGTAACGCAACAGCCATTGGGTGGTAAAGCCCAGTTTGGTGGCCAGCGCTTCGGTGAAATGGAAGTGTGGGCACTGGAAGCTTATGGTGCAACCTATACGCTGCAGGAAATGCTGACTGTGAAATCGGATGACGTCGAAGGACGTACCCGCATCTACAAGAACATTGTCGATGGCAATCACTATATGGATCCGGGCATGCCTGAATCGTTCAATGTACTGACCAAGGAAATTCGTTCTCTTGGGATTAACATTGAACTTAAAAATGGTGACTGATTAAGGCAGGCGGGAAGTACTGGCGAAACAGTGCTTCTCACCGTGCGGGATGGATCTCCCGTAAATTACTCACCACTCAGGCGATAAATATTTGTGACCCAGCCGGGCAATGGATGAATTGCTCGGCTCACGGAGAAATGAATTGAAAGATTTGCTCGATATTATGCGTAAGAAGACAGACTCGGAAAACGTTGGCAACGTTGAGTTTGATCGTATCCGTATTGGTCTTGCGTCACCAGAAATGATCAAATCGTGGTCTCATGGCGAAGTAAAAAAGCCTGAAACCATTAACTACCGTACCTTCAAGCCGGAACGTGATGGCTTGTTCTGTGCCAAGATCTTTGGCCCGGTCAAAGATTACGAATGCTTGTGTGGTAAATACAAGCGTATGAAATACAAAGGCGTCATTTGCGAAAAATGTGGCGTTGAAGTGACAACGGCCAAAGTGCGCCGTGACCGCATGGGCCATATTGACCTAGCTTCTCCAGTTGCGCATATCTGGTTCTTAAAATCACTGCCAAGCCGTATTGGCCTGCTGCTGGATATGACCCTGCGTGATATCGAGCGTGTGCTGTATTTTGAAAGCTATGTCGTGACTGATCCGGGCATGTCTCCGCTGGAAAAATACCAGTTGCTGAGTGATGAAGAATATTACACCGCACTGGAAGAGCACGGCGACGAGTTTGTGGCCAAGATGGGTGCAGAAGCCGTTCAGGACTTGCTGCGCGACATCGATCTGGAAGCTGAAATTGCGCGTTTGCGTGAAGAAATTCCACAAACCACCTCTGAAACCAAGCTGAAAAAATCATCCAAGCGCTTGAAGTTAATGGAAGCATTCCGTGATTCCAACAACAAGCCAGAATGGATGGTGATGAACGTTCTGCCAGTTCTGCCACCAGACCTGCGTCCGCTGGTTCCACTGGAAGGTGGCCGTTTTGCCACGTCTGACCTGAACGATTTGTACCGTCGCGTGATTAACCGGAACAACCGTTTAAAGCGCCTGCTGGATTTGTCTGCGCCTGACATTATCGTGCGTAACGAAAAACGCATGTTGCAGGAAGCGGTTGATGCGCTGCTGGATAACGGTCGTCGTGGCCGTGCCATTACGGGTAGCAACAAGCGTCCGCTAAAATCACTGGCTGACATGATCAAGGGTAAACAAGGTCGTTTCCGTCAGAACTTGCTCGGTAAGCGCGTTGATTATTCTGGCCGTTCGGTGATTGTGGTAGGTCCTACGCTACGTCTGCACCAGTGTGGTTTGCCGAAGAAAATGGCACTGGAACTGTTCAAGCCATTTATTTTTGCCAAGCTGCAAGCCTCTGGGCAGGCAACAACCATTAAAGCCGCCAAGAAAATGGTTGAGCGCGAAACCCCGGAAGTATGGGACGTTCTGGCGTCAGTAATCCGTGAACATCCGGTATTGCTGAACCGCGCGCCAACCCTGCACCGTCTGGGTCTGCAAGCATTTGAACCAACCCTGATTGAAGGCAAGGCCATTCAGCTGCACCCGCTGGTATGTACCGCATTTAACGCCGACTTCGACGGTGACCAGATGGCAGTTCACGTACCGCTGACACTGGAAGCCCAGCTTGAAGCGCGTGCGCTAATGATGTCTACCAACAATATCCTGTCGCCAGCGAACGGTGAACCAATCATTGTTCCGTCTCAGGACGTGGTATTGGGTCTGTACTACATTAGCCGTGATGCCATTAACGCCAAAGGCGAAGGCATGGTGTTTGCCGATACGGATGAAGTTAACCGTGCGCTGGGTACCAAGCAGGTGGCGTTGCATGCGCGTATTAAAGTCCGTGTAAAAGAAACCATTGTTGAAGATGATGGTCAGAAAACTGTACGCGATCGTCTGGTTGACACCACACCAGGTCGTTGCTTGCTGTGGAGCGTGGTTCCTACCGGTATGGGCTTTGATCAAATCAATGACACCATGACCAAAAAGAACATCTCCAAGCTGATTAACACCTGCTATCGCAAACTGGGTTTGAAAGCCACTGTATTGTTTGCGGATCAGTTGATGTATCTGGGCTTCCGTCAAGCCACACTGTCTGGTGTGTCTGTTGGTATGGAAGACATGCTGATTCCGCCAACCAAGGATGAAATCATTGGCAAGGCGGATGCTGAAGTTCGTGAAATTGAACATCAGTTTGAGCAGGGCTTTGTGACTGCCGGTGAGCGCTACAATAAAGTAGTGGATATCTGGGCACGTACCAATGACCAGGTGGCTAAGGCCATGATGGATAATCTGTCTTACGAGACAGTCGTGAATAAACAGGGTCAAGAGGAAAAGCAAAAATCCTTTAACTCGATTTATATCATGTCTGACTCCGGTGCGCGTGGTAGTGCGGCGCAGATTCGTCAGCTGGCCGGTATGCGCGGTCTGATGGCCAAGCCGGATGGTTCGATTATTGAAACGCCAATTAAGGCCAACTTCCGTGAAGGCCTGACCGTACTGCAGTACTTCATTTCAACCCACGGTGCACGTAAAGGTCTGGCCGATACCGCATTGAAAACGGCAAACTCCGGTTACCTGACACGTCGTCTGGTTGATGTGGCACAGGATCTGGTGATTACCGAGCCAGATTGTGGCACCACTGATGGCCTGTTCATGACGCCATTGATTCAGGGTGGTGATGTAATTGAGCCACTGCGTGACCGCGTACTGGGTCGTGTGGTTGCGGTTGAAGTGTTGAAGCCGGGCAGTGATGAAGTATTTGCCGAAGCCAATACACTGCTGGACGAACAGTGGGTTGACCGTCTGGAACAGGCCGGTGTGGACGAAATCAAGGTTCGCTCCGTGATTACCTGTAAGACCCGCTTTGGCGTCTGTGCCAAGTGTTATGGCCGTGATCTGGCCCGTGGTCATCTGGTTAATGCGGGTGAGTCTGTGGGCGTTATGGCCGCACAGTCCATTGGTGAACCGGGTACACAGCTGACCATGCGTACATTCCACGTGGGTGGTGCGGCTAGCCGTACGTCTGCCGCCAACAGCGTGCAGGTACGTAACAAGGGTTCGATCCGTTTCCACAATATCAAGACTGTACAGCACAGCAAGGGCCATCTGGTTACTGTATCCCGCTCTGCAGAGATTGGTGTGGCAGATGACTTAGGCCGCGAGCGCGAGCGCTATAAAGTGCCTTACGGCTCGTCCATTATTGTTAAGGATGGTCAGGCTGTTGAGGCTGGTGCGGTTATTGCAACCTGGGATCCACATACCCATCCGCTGATTACCGAAGTCGCAGGTAAGGTTCGCTTCTCACAGATTCTGGACGGTTCAACTGCAACCTCCAAAACTGACGATGCCACCGGGATGACCACCGTTGAAATTCTGGCGGTAAAAGATCGTCCAGCCTCTGGTAAGGAATTGCGTCCTGCGGTGGTACTGGATACTGTGGATGGCGAAGAGCAGTTTTACTTCCTGCCACAAAACACCATTTTAAGTGTTCGTGATGGTGACAGTATTGGTGTTGGTGATGTTATTGGCCGTGTTCCACAGGAATCATCACGTACCCGTGATATTACTGGTGGTCTGCCACGCGTAGCTGACCTGTTTGAAGCCCGTAAGCCAAAAGAGCATGCAATTCTAGCTGAAGTGTCTGGTGTGGTGAGCTTTGGTAAAGAAACCAAAGGCAAGAACCGCTTGGTGATTACGCCGGATGATGGCACTGAAATCTATGAAGAGCTGATTCCAAAATGGCGCCAGATCAACGTGTTTGAAGGTGAGCATGTAGAACGCGGTGAAGTGATCTCTGACGGCCCACAAAACCCGCACGACATTTTGCGTTTAAAAGGCGAAGCGCCTTTGGCCAACTATATCGTGAATGAAGTGCAGGACGTTTACCGCTTACAGGGTGTAAAAATCAACGACAAGCACATTGAGGTGATTATTCGCCAGATGCTGCGTAAGGTTGAGATCCTGGATGGTGGTGATTCCAGCTTCATTAAGGGCGAGCAGGGTGAATACTCCCGCGTGATGGAAGAAAATCAGGCGCTACAGGCTCAAAATAAGTTCCCGGCTAAGTTTGAACGCTTGCTGATGGGTATTACCAAAGCCTCGCTGTCCACTGACTCGTTCATTTCTGCAGCATCGTTCCAGGAAACTACCCGCGTTCTCACCGAAGCGGCGGTTACTGGCAAGGAAGACGATCTGCGTGGTCTGAAAGAAAATGTGGTGGTCGGTCGACTGATTCCTGCGGGTACTGGCCTGGCCTACCATCTGGAGCGTCGTCGTCAGGAAGCTGAAGCTGCTGAAGCTGAACTGACTACCGACTTCTCTGAAGTGGATCAGGCCTTTAGTCAGGCATTGAATGAAGAACAGATTTAATCTTTCATGATTAAATAGTGTTTAATAAAAAGGGAGCTTCGGCTCCCTTTTTTATGGCTGGTTTTTATGACTTATTTTTGCAGCTTAAATATTACGATTCAAGTACTACCACTTAAGCATTTAATTTTTAACGGCTAGGGCAATCCTTGCCTTGTGAATACCAGTCAGTGACCAGATTATTTTTTAAAATAAACGCCACTTGGCAATTAGCACGAATGCTGTAGTTGGATGAAGGGCGTGGGGTTATATAGGTTCCTCCCATACCATTAACTAAGGGCGGAGTGATCGTTGGGGTAGGAACTGGAATATTGATCATAATGGGTCTAAACACCAGAATGGTTTGGCCATCTCTTTCAATGCGTTGATCCGGTGTACCAAATTCAGCAGTCAGGCGTGAGGCAGGCTGGCCATTAAAATAATTCATGGTGGTTGTAAAGCTTTGGGTCGTGGCACAACCTGCCAACAGTACCAGGCCAGTACTTAAAATAAATTTATACATTATCTATTTTTCCAATGTTTAATAAGAAATCAGTGCATCGCACATATATCAAATTGTCTCATATCTGAAAGATTTCAGCCTTTTCTCGCAACTATTATTTTCGTGTTTCAAGCTACAAATTGATAAAAATAGCCGCCTAGAGATTATTCAGACAGGGCCGCAGTAACCGTAATTTCAATGAGCACATCATTATGGTACAGGCGCGCTTCTACAGTGGTTCGGGCCGGTGCAGCCACGGTCATCCATTCATCCCAGACTGCATTCATGGCTGCATAATCCTGCTGGATATCCTTTAAATAGATCGTAGCTGACAGTAACCGTGATTTGTCAGTACCTGCTTCGGCCAGAAAGCGGTCAATATTCGCCAGTGTTTGTCGGGTTTGTTCAGTAATATCATCTGAAAAATCATCAGCAAGCTGGCCTGCCAGATAAACGGTATCACGATGAATAACAATTTCGCTAAAACGCTTTGCTGTATGAATCCGGGTAATGGTCATTGAGTTATTCCAAAAATTTATCCAGTGTAAAGGGCTGCGATTTAAACACAGTTGGCAGTTTTTTTAGAGAAATTTCTCAAAGCCAGTTCAATGTTATGCAGGCTAAACAATACCTGTATACGGCTAAGGTTTTACGCAAAAAGATTTGTATAAACGCAGGCAGGTTGCTACATTCGGAAACATAATATGAAGGAACTGTGGATGGCTACATGGACAAAATAGCCTTGGGTTTACTAACGGGCCTGCTAGTATCCAGCATGACCCATGCGGAGTGTCCGTACAGTTTTGATGCCCATCCGACCCAGCTGGCGATTTATAGCCTGCTGCAGGAAGGCAATACCACCATGCTCAAGCCACTGGTTACCACAGCCGCGCAACAGGTGTCCATTGGCCTGCCTGATATGCCACAAAAGTATATGACTTCCTCGCGTAATGGCATTGAAAACCTCATTCAGCGAATCAATGACCATAGTGTAGCGGCTGGCGATATTACGGTTCCCAATACAGGCAAGCTGGCGCTGGAATTTAAAATAGACCAGCTTACTACCCAGGTTAAAACACCGGACAACTACTACAAATTTGGCGTGGTGATTTATGGCAGTAGTGATCAGGCACCCGGGCAAAGTGATTTGATGATTGAACTTAGCCTGACTAACTCGGCGCTTAAGCATCAACCTGAAGCGTTTATTAATATTATGGGTGCCAATATTGCAACCCATCGCTGGGAAGCCAGCAGCTACCCCTTGAGTTTGCCACTGCCGGCAGAATACCGGTTGGGCCTATATCTTGATCAGGATAAGGGAAGGCTGGGAGCAATTATCAATGGCAAGGATAAAGGCTATATTAGCCAGAAGATTCCAGCACATATTGACCGGATTGTGATTGCCCCGTTTATCCTGTCTGACCTTGACCCGACCAATCCCCTGGTTGGCTCAATGCTGGCAGGCACTGTGATTACTGATGCCAGCCAGATGAAACTTCGTTATCCCAGAGCTACCCGTGATATTTGTGGTGTGTCCCTGCGTTAAAACACTACCGAAAACAACTGGATTTCAGCACAGCGTTGCATTAAAAAAGAGGCTTTGTAAAACAACAAGCCCTTGCTGGAGTATGCAATGAAACAGGTATTAACGGTCAATGAGGTCGATGGCTTTATTGAGGGGAATGGCCCGCAAACGCTGGTGATGATTCACGGCTGGCCCGACACCTACCGGATCTGGGAAAAACAGATTGAATTCTTTAAGACCCGTTATCGCTGTGCCTATTTTACCCTACCCGGTTTTGACCATGACAAGTCACGGCAGGCATTTTCGCTGGATCAGGTAATTGAAACCATCAAGGCCGTGGTGGATGAAGCCAGTCCCGATCAGCCTGTGCATCTGATGCTGCATGACTGGGGCTGTTTTTATGGCTATCAGTATGCCATGCGTTATCCGCAGCGGGTGGCCAGTATTGTGGGCGTGGATGTGGGTGATGCCAACAGCCGGACTTTCCTTAAATCCATTACACCCAAAAAAGCGGCCATGATTGCCGGTTATCAATTGCCGCTGGCGCTGGCCTGGCGAATTGGTGGTGCGGCTGGCCGGCAGATTGCACGCGGTGTGGCAAAAACCCTAAAAACGCCCTCAGCATTAAATTTGATCCGCGCCAACATGGGTTATCCGTATTATATTCAATGGACACAAAAATTTGGTTCATTTAAAAGTGCGCGCGATCTGGATTTTCAATGTCCGCTGCTTTATATCTACGGCAAAAATAAGCCTTTGATGTTCCATTCAAAAGCATGGCTGGAACAACTGGAGCAACACTCTTCCAGCAAGGTTGAAGCCTTTAATACTTCTCATTGGGTGATGGTGGAGGCGCCTGAGCAATTTAATCAAACGGTGCAGGACTGGTTATCCACTTTATAAGTATCAGGTTGTCATAAGCAACCCATAAAAAAACCCCTGATTGACAGCTTGAGGGGCGGTTGGCGAGTCGATAATTATAGGGGGTGAATGCCCCTTATTTTTTGTTTTTGGTTAGACTATATAAATCATTATAAATTTCTTAATTATAGAGAAAGGAACATCAATGAGTAATGAAGGTTTCGAGTTAGTAGAGCCAGTATTGCCAGAAAGTGAAACAAGCACTCGTAAAAAAAGTGTAAGGAAGCCTCAGGCAGTAAAAAGTACTGAATTAGGTTCTGAAATCCTTTCATATCGCCATTTAGATAAGCGAGTAAATAATCCAGAAGTAGGGATGGTGACACCATTTACAGACCCCGATGCTGGTAAGACTCGTTGGAAATATGATCCCCATATTGACCCCTCGCTACAATTTGATTCGCAACGTGCATGGACTGAAAACCTGATCGATGATGCTTTGGCGTCAAATGACCCTGAACAGATGAAGCAGGCATTAGAAGCACTCAAAAAAGCGCAATCACCTTACTTAAACTGGGCGGGTAAAGCTGAACATACGAGTTTTGCTGTAGATACAGTGAGCTTGCATGTGCATGAACGTGTAGATCCTGCCAGTATTTTGGCGGCTGTGCGTAAACGCATGGGCAAGGAAGAAAAGAGCAAAGGTAAAGTCAAAGCATTACAACCAGGTCTGTTTGATGCGCCATTTGAGAATCTACCTTTACGTGATGCATTGGATTTTTATAAGCATGAAAAAGGCTGGTCTAACCGTTTAATTGCGGGTGATAGCTTATTGGTCATGAATAGTCTTCTACAAAAGGAGAGTATGGCGGGTAAGGTGCAGATGATTTATTTTGACCCCCCTTATGGGATTACTTATGGCTCAAATTTTCAACCATTTGTAAATAAAAAAGATGTTAAGGACGTTGATCGAGATTTGAATCAAGAACCAGAAATGCTTAAAGCTTTTCGTGATACTTGGGAGTTAGGAGTCCATTCGTACTTGACATATATCAGGGATAGGTTACTTCTAGCAAAAGATCTATTAAATGACACTGGCAGTATTTTTCTTCAAATATCTGATGAAAATTTGCACCATATTAGAGAGTTAATGGATGATGTATTTGGTGCTGAAAATCACATTAGTACGATTACATTTAGAAAAAAAACAATGCCTTTTGGCTCTAAATACTTAGAGCAAATGGCTGATTTTATAGTTTGGTATGGTAAAGATAAAAAAAAGACAAAGTACAATTCTTTATATAAGAAAGTATCAGTACAGGGCGAATTTCATCATTGTTGGTACGAAACTCAAGATGGTGAAATGGTTAAAATGTCTAAAGAGTTTGTAGATAATCATAATTTATTACCTGACAATGTAAGAGTACTAAGATTAAAATCTTTGGAACCTTCAGGTGTTATGGAGTCTGGAAAATTTGTCTACACATTTCAAGGTAACGAATTCAATCCTCCAAAAAACGGGTTTTCGACAACATGGGATGGGATGGAAAGATTAGTCAAAGCTAATCGCATTTATCCCGAAGGCAATAGATTAACCTTTAAAATTTATGCAGATGAATCTAGTTATTCGAAAATTACTTCTCCTTGGAATGATACCGTTGGGGCAGATGATAAAAAATATGTAGTACAAACAAATACAGAAGTTGTTAAAAGATGTATTCTGATGTCTACAATGCCAGGGGATCTTGTCTTTGATTTAACCTGTGGATCCGGTACAACCGCTTATGTAGCGGAAAAATGGGGAAGAAGATGGATTACCTGTGATACTTCAAGAATTGCTATAACCTTGGCTAAGCAACGTTTAATGACAGCTAGTTATGACTATTATGACTTGAAGTACCCACATGAGGGTTTGAAGTCTGGTTTTTTATATAAGAGCATCCCAAGAATAACATTAAAGCAAATTGCTAATAATGTTGATGTTGCATCGATTTCAAATAAATTTGAACACAAAATTGAAGAAGCACTTAATGTTTTAAATGATTCATTAAAAAATGATCCACCATCTCCGTATCTTATTAAATTGGGTAAACGTGCAGGCAATTATCTAGATTTTACACAAAATAATGAATTATTCGATTGGGAAGTTCCTTTTTCTAAACCTGTAGACTGGAATAAGTCACAGTTAATGGCGTGGGAGGCTTTCAAAGATCTAAGAAATTTAATGCAAAAGGAAATAAATGCAGTAATTACAGCACATGCTGAACAAGCTATGCTGTTTGATGAGCCCATCATCAATAAAAATCGCCTCAGAATTAGCGGACCATTTACCGTAGAAGCAGTTCCTTTCCCTTCTGTTAAATCTTTAGATGAAGCTGAAGCTTTAGATGAAGCTGATGCAAGTATTGCGCGTACAGGTGAGTCAGGTCGTAAACACGATTGGATGGCTGAACTCGCAAAATCAGGTATTCGTGGTCCAAATGGTCAGATGATTAATTTCACTGACTTGGAGCTAATTCCTTACGACAAAGATATGCAGAATATCCATGCGATTGGTCATATAGAAAATGGTGATCGAGTCGTTGTAAGTTTTGGTCCTGAGCATGCAGCCTTAGAACAAAGACAAGTTGCAAATGCCATGAATGAAGCGGGCAATTTATTCCCATTACCTAAGATGATCGTCTTTTGTGCATTTACCTTTGATCCCGAAGCAGCTAAAGATATTGATGCGATTAAGGGGATTACTGCACTCAAAGCACAAATGAATACAGACCTGCTCACAGAGGACTTAAAGAAAGCGCGTTCTAGTAACCAAAGTTTCTGGTTGATGGGGCAACCTGATGTCGAAGTTCATAAACTTAAAGATAGCAAGTATCAGGTTGAAGTACTTGGATTTGACTACTTTGATACAGTCAAGGGTGAATTAATTTCTGGTGGTAAATCCAAGATTGCGATGTGGAGTTTGGATACCGATTACGATGAGCGTAGTTTATTCCCACATCAAGTTTTCTTCCCAATTGCAGGTAAAGGCGAAGGGTGGGAAAAACTGAAGAAAAATATTCGTGCAGAATTGGATGAGACTCAATTAGAAAAATTCCATGGAACAAAAAGTTTGCCTTTTGAAGCGGGTGATAATAAAAAGATTGCGGTCAAGATCATTGATGACCGAGGCATTGAATCACTAAAAGTAGTGAACTTGGATTAAGGTGAATCAAGATGTCTCAAAATTCACTCATTATTAGTTCGCCTTTTGAATGTCCAACCCATCACTGGCAACGTAATCCTCAGAACAGTCAACTCGTTTTGCAGGCAGGACGTCGTTCCGCCAGCTATGAAATTTTTGATACACGAAGTAATACACTTCAAACAAAGGAACTAGATTTAGTAAATCGCATACGCCAACGAGTCAATGAATGGCGTGAAGCAGATTATCCTGGTGTCACTGCGATTACTCGTCAATTGTTAACTCATTGGTACGATAAGGAAACTGCAAGGCCTTATGAGTTTTACTTCTGTCAAATAGAAGCCATTGAAACGCTGATTTGGTATGTAGAGGCCACTCCTGAGTTTAAACAAGGTATCGCTATTCCTAGTGATGGCGGGGCTTGGGAACGGCTGTGTAATAAAATGGCCACAGGCTCCGGTAAGACCACTGTAATGTCGATGATTATTACATGGCAGGTCCTTAATGCGATTACATATCCTAAACGGCATAAAGACTTTTCTAAGGCGATCTTTATTGTAGCACCAGGATTAACAGTCAAAGAGCGATTACAGATTTTACTGCCTGGTCATCCCCAGAACTATTATGACGCTTTTTCTTTATGTCCAAATGAAGTCTTAAGACATAAGCTCAATCAAGCAGAAATCTTAATTGAAAACTGGCATTCACTGATGCCACAAAAAGAGCCTGAACGCTCAGTGGTAAAAAAAGGTGCAGAAAGTGATGAAGCCTATGTAAGACGTGTGCTTGGTTCTTTAGCGAATCATAAAAACATTGTGATCATTAACGATGAAGCACACCATGCTTATCGTAAACCTGCTGAAGTAAAAATTAGTAAAAAAGATGCAGAAGAATTCGGTATCGACTTAGATGAAGCCACACGCTGGGTTGAAGGTTTAGACCGTATACATAAGATGCGGGGAATCATTCGCTGTTTCGATTTATCGGCTACGCCATTTGCTCCTACAGGTAAGAAAACAACTGAAAGTGCATTATTCGAATGGGTAATATCAGATTTTGGCTTATACGATGCGATTGAGGCGGGACTCGTTAAGACACCCCGAATCGTTGTGCGTGATAGTGCATTACCAAGTACGAAAGATCTAAAACCAAAGCTTTATCATTTATATCGTGAAGATGAGGTCCGAGAAGATTTAAACCGAAAAGCAGAACCACATGAGGCATTACCACAAATTGTTCAACAAGCATACACACTCTTAGGTGCTGACTGGCGTGAAGCCATGAAGGCATGGGAGGAGGCAGGAATGACCTCTCCACCTGTCATGCTTACAGTATGTAATAGGACTGAAACAGCAGCTCGTATTGAGCATTACTTTAATAAAGGTGACGCACAGTGGGCTGAATTAAAAGCACCCGATAAGACTTTGCGAGTTGACTAAAAGGTGCTTGATAAAGCTGAAAAAGGTGAGGCGGCATCAGCTGACTCCACATACGAAAATCGATTAAGAGAGATTGTAGAAGCTGTCAATCTACCGAATGATAAGAAGCAAGAACTTTTAAGCCTGAAAAAAGAAGAGCTGTTGCGTGCGATTGTAGATAATGTTGGTAAACGAGGAACAGCTGGTCAGAGTTTGCAAAATGTTATCTCAGTTGCAATGCTCTCAGAAGGCTGGGATGCAAAAAATGTAACGCATATTATGGGACTTCGAGCATTTTCTAGTCAGTTACTGTGTGAACAAGTGATTGGTCGAGGTCTAAGACGGGTTGGTTATGATACTGAAGAAGTTTTATGCCCAGATGGTGTAACTCGTCAGTTATTTGCACCAGAATATGTAAATATTTTTGGTGTTCCACTGTCTATTTTTCAGGATGTTGGAGATGGAGGTTCAGGTCCAAAGCCACCAAAGCCTACAACACAAATTTCGACTTTACCGGAACGTTCTGCTTTAGAAATTTCATGGGCGAATGTACTTAGAATTGACAATGTCTTAAAGGAAAAATTAACCGTCAATTGGGATAATGTGCCTAGCATTCTACTTGATCCGACAGAAATACATGTTTCCGCAGAGTTGGCTCCTGCATTGGGTGGGGCGACAGATCTATCAAAAGCGGTTGGCATTGATCTTGAGTTATTACCAGAAGAATTTCGTATGCAGAAATTACTATTTGTTGCAGCGCGAAAAGCTTTTGAGAATGTTCAGCAAGGATATACAGGAAGTAAAGAAATTCTTATCCAACAGTTGATTCGCTTGACTGAGGAATTTTTAAAGTCCGATAAAATTAATATTCCATCTTTATTCCATCAGGAGCCTCTGAAGAAGAGAATTCTCATTGCTTTGTCAATGGATAAGGTAGTTCAGCATTTGGTTTCGTATGTGCATCAAGCTAATGTGACTGTATTAGAACCAATTTTTGATATTGAAAAACCTATTGGCTCTACAGCAGATATGAGAACCTGGTATACGACACGGTTATGTCAGCCAACTGAATTTTCTCAGATTAGCCATATGGTCGCAGACGGTACATGGGAAGCATATGCTGCAAATGTCCTTGAAAAATTTGCGAAAGATAGGGTGGTAACTTCCTATGCCAAAAATGACCATTTAGGATTTAATATTTACTATATGTGGAATGGTAGTAAGCGTAAGTATGTGCCTGATTTTTTAATTCGATTTGCTAATGGTAAAACGCTTGTATTGGAGATTAAAGGACAAGACAGCGAACAGAATAGAGCAAAACGTTTAGCACTGGACGTTTGGGTTAAAGCAATGAATCAAAAGGGTGGATTTGGTACTTGGTGTTGGGATGTTGTTAAAGAAGCACCAGCTAGAATGCATGATGTGATTTTGGAGCATGCAAAATCTGCCACTTATTCTAAACCTATAGGTGAGCTGTTTTTAGATTTGTAAAATTAGAAAGGGAGGTTTTACCTCCCTTTCTATTCAAAGTTTGATTAGATGTATTAGTTCCGATCTGATCGGACAAAGATCTTGAAAAAGAGAAAGTTACCCGTTTAGATAAAGGTGTCGAATCTTAATCAAACAAAGGTAACTTTCTGATGTTGTATACTACCAATCAAATCAT
>NZ_SNTY01000013.1 GCF_004377485.1 Alkanindiges illinoisensis | reverse complement strand
CCCGAACTCAGAAGTGAAACCACGTTGCGCCAATGGTAGTGTGGCATTCGCCATGTGAGAGTAGGGCATCGCCAGCTCATTATTCCTAAGGGGATCAGTTCAATACTGATCCCCTTTTTTATTTAAGAGCCGTGCCCTACAGGTCTTGCGTGGCAGTGCCACTCACAGCTCATCATTCAACCCGCATCAGTTTAACTGATGCGGGTTTCTTTATTACAAGGCTAAAAAATTAGACTATCCCGTTAAAGCTGATTGGCTGATACCAGAACAGGTAACTCCTCAACCAGATAGTCGATAAATACCCGTACCGCCGGTAATAATCCCCGACGTGAGGGATATACCGCGTGGAACTCTTATTTATAAAATAGGGTAATACCCACTTTGTCTATAAGCGGGTTTATTTTTATAATTTAAATATTAAATTGCTGAGGTATCTTTGCAAAATTTTGTCCAAACATTTGGGCGGTTTTAATATCACCGATTGTGAAACTTTCAGCCGATGAATTATGTTCTGCCTGAGCCATTAGGCCTGACCATGATCCCAAGCGATTGGCTGCTTCCTCATAAGGAATATCATTATGCTGTTCAGGAAGTATGGGGTTTCCTAACCAAATCATGCCGTCCTGCATAGAAAAAACAAATAGTGACAGCAAGGTTGATTGTTTATCGCCTGCTGGTAAGGAGGAAACTGTAAATTCAGCTGCCAAGTTACCCTTAAATGGTTGCATTCGCTAAATTTTCCCTGTGTGATCCATAAAATTTTTAAAGGGACCTGAAATTTCCCCTAAATAAGTAGGGGAACCCCAAATAATGCCGTCGAATTCAACCAACTGTTCCGGTTGATCATATAGCTCGATTGCATTAAGTGGGCTTACTTCAATATTATAGATTTTCTGGATGCCTTCCCTGATACAGCCTGCAATATATTAGGTATGGCCCTGAGCGCTATGGTAGACAATCGCGACTTTTTTCATGAGTTTATTTTCCTGTTAAGAGTTGAATAGGAATACTGTAGTGTTAAATCCAGAGATTAATGGGAAGCATTGATTAACCAAGCGCTCATGTATAAACCGCCACCAAATACCAGATGATTGATTATGCTTCTTAAACAATTTCGTAAAGGCGCTGGAGTGTTGCGAGAGGCTATGCCTGCCCCCATAGCAGGTTGTAAGACAAGAAGCGGAGCCGTAACAGTGATGAGTCCCACCAAGAGAGCAGGTAATAAGGTCGGTGAATAAAGCCACTCTGTTCCTGTTATCAGAATCAATAAAATTGAAAATGAAATGCCAATGGCATAATGCATGCACCAGCCTAATGCCAGCTCACCCTGAATAGGTGCAGTTTTATTGATGGCTGGATGAAACCATTGGCCTTTAATAACATGTCCAACCCAGCGTCCTAAAAGTGCAAAGTTAAGGGTAGGAATGTTGAGTTTCTTGAGCAAAATAAGCCATAGATCCATGATTGCCGTTGCACCAATTCCCATAATAATGATGCGAGCGATGGTATTGATAGAAAGTTCCATATTGCCTCCTGAATAGATAGATTGAAAAAACATCAATCTTGGATCACTATACGAGTTCAAGTTAACTTGAGGTCAAGGGCTTTTAATGGATATTTCAGAAGTGGTAAAACGCTCAGGCGTACCTGCATCGACCTTACGGTTTTATGAAGAAAAAGGGCTTATTGCTTCTATTGGGCGTCAGGGCTTAAAACGCCGATTTGCGCCTTATGTATTGGATCAACTGGCGCTGATTGCCTTGGGAAGGCTGGCTGGATTTAGCCTAAATGAAATTGCTGCCATGTTTACCAGTGACGGCCAGCTCAATATTAGCCGCCAGACCTTAATTGATAAAGCCAATGAAATTGACCAGATGGTAAAACGTTTACAAGCCATGAGTGAAGGTTTGAAACACGCTGCGGTATGCCCGGCTACTACGCATATGGAATGTCTCACGTTTCAGGGCTTGTTGAAAGATGCTTCAAGCGGTTTGCTGTCTAAGCGAGGCAAGACAATAGGTTTGGTCAAGCAAGGTAAGTAGGTGTCGTACCTTTATATTAAAAGTAAGGTATTCAAGGGACTGAAATTTGAATACCTTGCTGATAGGCAATTTAAACCTGAGCCTCAACAATCCACACAATGTCTCCTAAATGATTTTGTTCTTCAGGATGCTCAAAATTGGATGCTTGGCGGATGTGGGTTTTTTTGAAGCCATGCGTTTTAAAAAATTCTGCTGCTTCCTGCGGGCTGGTAAAGTAAAACTGAAACTCGCTTTTGGACAGGAATTTTAACAGTTTGCTACTGTGCCAGATCACTTTTGCCAGCCGATGCGTTGGCTCGGGATAAAGGTCACTAATAAAGTAACCATTCGGGAACTGCTGAAAGCCAGTGCTTAAAATCTGGCTTAATTGCCCAATTAAATCTTTTGAAAAGTAATTAATCAGGCCTTCACTGAGCACAGCAATGGGGCGACTATGGTCAAGATCCTGCTTTAAAATCTGCTGAAACTGTTCACTAAAAATGTCACAGCCATACACTTTGGCATCTGGCTCAATCGGCTGGAGTGCTTCCCGTTTGATGGCAGCCATAGTGGGTAAATCGACTTCAATATAACTAATTGCTGGGTATTTTTGCCGAAAGCGCCAGCCACGGGGTGATAACCCGGCAGCTATCTCGATAATCTGGAGGTCAGGATGCTGGGCAATCAGTTCTTCAAGACGCTGGTCAATCAGGCGATGGCGTAATTTCAAGGTAGAGCGAACGCTGTGACCTACAAATTTCTCTGCCAGCGTTTCAAACGGATGCAGCAGGGTAGCCAGTTGCTTGCCTTTTGCGGTAGCAAGGCGTTCATGGGAAATGCCGAGCAGATACCAGATGTAACCTGTGTAATGCGCGGTAAACGAGATATGGCGATGGGGTGATAAATCCTGTGTTGTTTTGGTGTTCATATCTGACCCTCCAGTTGGTCAATTTTTCATTTAAAAATTTGTCTAAGCCATAATTTATATGGCTAATAAATTGCTTATGCGAGCAGTGGCTCAATCAGTGCTTTGGTGCTCTGCCATTGCTGTCCTAAATCCAGTGTTTCAGCAATTGTTATGGTTGGAATTTTGCCACGCATTTTTTCCAGCCGTTGCTGATTGGGCAGTGGCATGTCCTGTAACGCAGTTAAGGCATTTAATGCGGCAGCCCGGTCATTGCAGACCAACCCCATATCACAACCAGCAGCCAGCGCAGCCGTGATGCGTGCATCTCCGCCACCAGCCACACAGGCCGCCTGCATTGACAGGTCATCAGAAAATAGTACGCCATCAAAACCCAGTTTCTGGCGAATAATGGTTTGCAGCCAGAAAGGCGAAAAGCCCGCCGGGTTCGGATCAACCTGGTCATAAATCACGTGTGCTGGCATTAGCGCATCCAGCTGGTCTTTAAGCTGAATAAAGGGTTGCATGTCATTGCTTTCAATCTCAACCAGCGTGCGGTGATCAACCGGTGCTGCAATGTGGGAATCTGCTTCAACTGAGCCGTGCCCCGGGAAGTGCTTCCCTGTGGTGGCCATGCCAGCGCGATGCATGCCTTGCATAAAGGCAGAAGCCAGTGCTATCACTTGAGTCGTACTGGAATGGAAGCCACGGTCACCGATCACCTGACTAATGCCATCCAGATCCAGCACGGGAGCAAAGCTAAAATCAATGCCGACGGCCAATACTTCACTAGCCATGAGCCAGCCACATTGTTCAGCCAGTATCAGCGCCTGTTCCGGTTCTTTTTCATAAAGATGACCAAACGT
This sequence comes from Alkanindiges illinoisensis, assembly GCF_004377485.1. Classification (GTDB taxonomy): domain Bacteria; phylum Pseudomonadota; class Gammaproteobacteria; order Pseudomonadales; family Moraxellaceae; genus Alkanindiges; species Alkanindiges illinoisensis_A. The sequence goes on along the minus strand of NZ_SNTY01000013.1, from coordinate 65,950 downwards.
ACGCATGGATGGCAGACGGGTAAAACCAGCACGCAAACGTTGCACGCGGCCGCCTTCCTGATCTACGGCAATCAGTAGTTCGGGACGAATCTGGCGAATGCTGTCCGTGAGTGCACGCACCTGTTGCGGACTCTGGATATTGCGGCCAAACAGGATAAGGCCACCGACCTGAGGTTCGGCTAAAAGCCTTTGATCCTCCACAGTTAGGGAGGTTCCTTCAATATCCAGCATCAATGCACCAATCATGCAACAAATATCCAATAAATCTGATGGGGGAGACAATAACGCATTTATAATCAGTTTTGCTACATTGTATCGCTGGAATTTGATGGTATGCTGCAACTATCCGGAAAACCGATAGTGCTGAACAATACGGTAAATTTATGGAAAATTATTCGGTAAGTTGAATACTGCAAACAAACTGCAGTAAAAGTCGGTATACAACAATCGGGTCATGTGATTAGGAAACCCAAGCGTCTTATGAAACTACAAACTTTAGCCTGTGCCGTAGCCTTGATGACAGGCGGTCTTTTTTTCTCTCATACAGTGAATGAAGCCATTGCGGCAACAAGTGTTGAGCAGCAGGTAACGCTGGCACCCACACGGGAACAGTCGCTGGTGACCCGTCAGGTCGCAACGCTGGTTGATCGCCAGCATTATCTGAACATGCGGCTGGATGCCAATGTGTCGCGCCGGGTGCTGGCCATGTACATTGATTCGCTTGACCCGGATCACACCCTGTTTTTACAGTCTGATATTGATGAGTTTAACAAGAAGTATGGCGCCAGTCTGGGCACTTCACTCAAGACCGGTGACTTGGCACCTGCGTTCAATATTTATGACCGCTATCGCACGCGCCTAAACAGTTTTTATCAATACGCCATGCAGCAACTGGACAAGAAGCAAGACCTGCACCGTAATGATTTTATTGAGCTGGACCGCGAAGAAGCGCCGTTTTTCAAAAGCAAGCGTGAGCAGCAGGAGCACTGGCAAAAAATGCTGGTGTCACAGCTCATTAATCTGAACATTAATAAAGAAGAAGAAGCGGCCAAGCAGCAGGCTTTAAAAGCCAATCCTGAGCTGGCTGCCGGACAGGACTTAACGCCGCCGGAAGACTTAAGCCCGGTAGATACCCTGAAAAAACGCTACCGTCGTCAGATAGAACAGCAAACCCGGATTAAAAGCGACCGTGTGCTGGAAAAAATCCTGAATGCAACGCTGGCAACTTATGATCCGCACAGTAATTACTATGCGCCCATTGAAGCCATGGAGCTTAATCGTCAAACCACGCTGGCACTAGAGGGCATTGGGGTATCCATTCGTCCCGAACGCGGCAATGAAGATTATACCCGCATTGAAACCATTGTTGACGGTGGGCCTGCCAGCAAGTCAGGGCAAGTGAAATCGGGTGACCGCATTATTGGCGTGGGTCAGGAAGGTGATCCGATTGTTGATGTAATTGGCTGGCCTAGCAGTGAAATTGTTGGCCTGATTCGCGGCAAGCGTGGCACCAAAGTGACCTTGCGTTTACTGGCCACTGGTGCATCAGCCAATCAGGCACGGGTGGTGACCTTAACCCGTGACGTGATTCAGGAAGAGGATTCCGGTGTCCGTTCACGTGTGGTGAATGTGAAACGCAATGATGGCGAGCACAAGATTGGTGTGATTGAAATTCCATCGTTTTACCTGAATTATCGGGCGCGCCGCGAAGGCAATAGCTACCGTAGCGTGAGTGTGGATACCCAAAAAGCACTGGTTTCACTGCAAAGCCAGAATGTTGAAGGCGTCGTTGTGGATTTGCGTAATAACCCGGGTGGCTCTCTGGAAGAAGTGGCACGTATGCTCGGCCAGTTTGTAAAAGATGGGCCTGTGGTGCAAATCCGTGATGGTAACGGCAATGTTAATGTTTTCCGTGATGAAGATGGTGGCGAGCAGGTGTATAGCGGTCCACTGGCAGTGATTGTGAATCTGGCTTCGGCATCAGCCAGTGAAATTTTCTCGGCGGCAATTCAGGATTACCAGCGTGGTATCGTGATTGGCAGCACTACTACAGGTAAAGGCACTGCACAGGTTCAACTGGATAGTCTGGCCTATGGTCAGGCTACCTTAACGCAGCGCAAGTTTTACCGGATTACTGGCGGTAGCACACAGAACAAGGGCGTTGTACCCGATGTGCCATTGATCAATATTTACGATGAAGACCTGGGTGAGCGCAAGGCCAAAAATGCCCTGAAATGGGATACGATCCAGACTGCGCCGTATAAACGTGAAGGCGTAGTTACTCCATTTGTTCCGCAAGTAACCACATGGTCAACCCAGCGCATCAAAGCTGAGCCGCAGTTTGTTTATCTTAGTGCGCTAAAAAGCATTGCTGAGAAAACCAAAGACAAGAAACAGTCTTCGTTGAACATTGATGTGCGCAAACGTGAAATCAAGGATCTGGAGACAGAAACCCTGCGTGCTGAAAATGAACGCCGTACTGCTACAGGTTTACAGCCTTATGCCAACTGGGAAAGCTATCAGGCAGCGCTGGATGCCCGTTCTGAATCACGCGCCAAGATGAAAGCTGCCCAACGCCCACCATTGCCAGAGGATGAAGCCTTTATTACTGAATCAGCCAATATTCTGATGGATATGGTGAGTTTGCAAAAAGCGCATCCAGATGCCAAAGTTAGTGACCCTAGCATCACTGTGTCTCAAAAGCCTGTGTCATAAGATGGATACTAAAAACCTGAAATTTAAAAGCATGCTTCGGTATGCTTTTTTTATGTGCGGTAATTTTATGAAAAATAAATTCAAAAAAGATAATTCATTAAAATGTCATAAAGTGGTCACTTATTGGTCAATTAACCGGTTTAGTGTGGGGTGAACTCAAAGATAAAGAAGAATAGAGATGACCTTACTACAAAATTTTAATTCATTTTCCAATACTCATTCCCAAGCTATGGGCGGCGCTTTAAATATTGCAATTGTGACTGAAACATGGCCACCAGAAATTAACGGCGTTGCCATGTCGGTATTGCAACTGTGCAAAGGCCTGCAACAGCGGGGCCACCGGATTTTACTGGTTCGGCCTTATCAGCCCAACGAATGCCACAGTTTTAAACCAACTGCGGAATGCCTTGTAGCGGCCAGCAGTATTCCTAAATATCCTGAACTGCGCTTTGGTTATCCCCAATCTAGAAAAATTGCCAAGGCACTAAATCAGTTTAAACCGGATATTGTGCATCTTGTAACGGAAGGGCCGCTAGGACTGGCTGCACTCAATATTGCACGACAATGCAATTATCCGGTATCTAGTGGGTTTCACTCTCCATTTCATGAATTTAGCCGGTTTTTTGACTTAAAATTTTTAATCAAGCCGGTACAACATTACTTGCGCTGGTTTCATAACCGCACAGACCTGACCTGTGTGCCGAGTGGAGATACCCAGCAAGCGTTGATTAACGCTGGTTTTACTTGTCCGTTGGCACTGGTGTCGCGCGGGGTGGATAGCCAGCATTTTAATCCACAAAAGCGCTGCAAGCAGTTGCGTGAGCAATGGCAGGCCACCCCGCAAACCACGATAATGCTTTATGTGGGCCGTTTGTCACCAGAAAAAAATATTGATCTGGTGATAGAGGCTTACCAGCAGGCCAAAGCCAGTCAGCCAGCACGTGATTTTAAGCTGGTGATTGTCGGTGATGGCCCAGACCGCGTGCGTTTACAAAATCTGGTTCCAGAAGCCATTTTTACCGGGATGCAAACTGACGAGCAGCTAGCCCAACACTATGCCAGCGCTGATGTATTCCTGTTTGCCAGTGAGGTGGAAACCTTTGGCAATGTGGTGCTTGAAGCACTGGCCAGTGGTTTGCCAGTATTGGCCTATGATTATGCCTGTGCAGGATTAACACTTAAGCACGATATGAATGGCTGGGCATGTCGGTTAGGTGATGCAGTCCAGTTTCAGCAATTGGCTGCACAACTGCCTGCACTGCCGCAATTGCAGCAGATGGGCGAGCAAGCCACAAAAACAATACAACAGTTTGGCTGGTCTATGGCGGTGGATCAGTTTGAATTTGCCTTAAAAACAACTGCCCATAAACATCAATCCCTTTATTCAACTGCATGGAACAAAGCAATGATCCCGCTATTTATCACTTAAACATTTATGGCTTAAATAAGCATAAGGAGAACCTATGAACAAAATTCAGGCAACCACCATGCGTGCCCATTTGCGCCGCGCCCAGTATCTGGATCTCAGCTGGTGCATTAAACTCAATCGTTATTCCACAACAAAAAATATTGCAATTTTCTTTAAAGTGATTAGCCGGTTGGGCGATGGCTGGTTCTGGTATGCCAGCCTGTTGGCGTTATGGCTGATCCAGGGCGCAAGTTATTATTGGCAAATGCTGTACGTTATTTTAGGCATGTTATGTGCCACGGCAATTTATAAATTATTAAAGCAAAAAACCTTACGGCCACGGCCTTATCAAGTCCATCAGGCCGTAGTGCTTGGTGAGCGGCCGCTGGATCATTTCAGTTTTCCATCGGGTCACACCCTCCATGCCGTAATGCTGTGTATCCTGCTGGGTTATATGATGCCAGCCTTATTAATCATCCTATTGCCATTTACCCTACTGGTGGCTCTATCACGGGTGATTCTGGGTTTGCATTATCCCAGTGATGTGCTGGCTGGTGCAGCCATTGGCGCAACGCTTGCCGGACTGCTCATTGCTCTGGCACCGGCACTGTATGTGCTGCTGTAATCTATAATATTTATTGCCAGAAAATAGCCTCTTAAACCCGTATTTACTTACAGTACTTTCAATCATCAAGACGGGTGCTGGCAGTTATTCAGCTTTTGCTTTACATCAGCAGTCAGTCTATTTAGCATGCTGTTGCGCTTTAAGCGCATAACTTATTTTTAAACTGGTAATTTTTTCATGGATGATCTAATAAGTCCGGCTGTTGCGCTGGCCGTGCTGGCATCTGGGGTGTTTTTGCTGATTGGCTTGCTCACTGGAATCTGGAAGTACGTTGCCATCATGCAAAGTGAAAAAGCCCGCGCACCGTATTATGTAGATATTGCTCACCGTGCATCGTTGCTGTATGCCAGTGCCGCACTAATTCTGGCCGCACTAGCGCATTTTTCGGTGTGGCCAGCGTGGGTCAACTGGTGGGCAGTGCTGGCCAATGTGGTGTATTTTGCGCTGGCCATTGGCACCTATGTGATTCATGGCGTGTTAAAGGATACCGATAACCAGCTACGCCGTCCGCATCGTCTGGGGGCAATGAGCTTGCCGAGTATGCTGATTCAGTTATTTATGTGGTCGCTCATTATTGCCGAACTGGGTGGAACGCTGGTGTTACTGGCTGGTGCATGGCAGTTTTTATGGCCACAGGTGATGTAAGAAAGTTTATTTTAAGAGTTTGTTTGGCGCAGTATTGATCAAACTAAAATGTATGACAAGGCACTGCAACACAGACGCTAATTTTTGCTAAAGTAGGCGCCTAAAATAAACCAGAGTTTTGGAGCGATACCATGGGCTTGCGCTGGACTGATACCATCGACATTGCCATTGAGCTGTATGAAGCCCACCCGGATGTTGACCCGCAATATATACGTTTTACTGACTTGCATCGCTGGGTGTGTGAATTGCCCGATTTTACCGATGATCCCAACCGTTCCAACGAAGGCCTTTTGGAAGGTATCCAGATGGCATGGATTGATGAGGCCAGCTAAAATAAGTGCCGGGGGCTAACGGATTTATTGCGCTTTTCGCACTGAAAAACCGTCTGACAAAACACATTTTGCTTGGGTCTGACGCTATCTTTGTTGGACGACAGCGTTATAATGCGCCATCTTTTTTTGATGTTTAATTTTTTAAGGAGCTAAATCATGGCTATTGAACGTACTTTATCCATTGTTAAACCAGATGCTGTTAGCAAAAACCATATCGGCGATATTTTTAGCCGTTTTGAAAAAGCTGGCCTGAAAATCATTGCAACCAAAATGAAGCACCTGTCCCAGGCTGATGCTGAAGGCTTTTATGCTGAACACAAAGAGCGTGGCTTTTTTGGTGATCTGGTTAGCTTCATGACTTCTGGCCCAGTGGTTGTGTCTGTACTGGAAGGCGAAAACGCTGTACTGGCTCACCGCGACATTCTGGGTGCAACCAACCCTAAAGATGCAGCGCCAGGCACCATCCGTGCTGATTTCGCCACCAGCATTGATGAAAATGCTGCTCACGGTTCAGACTCTACCACTTCTGCTGAGCGTGAAATTGCTTACTTCTTTAACGATAACGAAATCTGCCCACGCACTCGTTAATCGTTCATTTTTGCAAGCCAGATAAGTGTTATGCTTGTCTGGTTTGTTTTTTATACAACATGACATTTGTGTCACGGTATCATTTTATCCATTGTCAAATCTGTAGCTATTATTGGCTGGCTATTGATTTCGTCTTAAAGATGACAGGTTATGCACATCGAATCCCCTGATTTACTTGCGCAAGCAGAACATATTTCTCTATCCCTGGCAGAACAGGAACAATCTGCTGTGGCTGCTTGCGCCAGTGAATTATCCGCCCAGTCTAAATCACATCAAACCAATCTGCTGGGCCTGTCGCGCCCGGAAATGGAACAGTTCTTTGAGGCAATGGGTGAAAAGAAATTTCGGGCTACGCAGGTACTCAAATGGATTCACCAGTTTGGCGTAACTGATTTTGACCAGATGACCAATCTGGCCGGTAAGCTGCGTGAAAAACTAAAAACCGTGGCCTATATTCAGGCACCGGAAGTGGTGCACAAGAATTTTTCCAAAGATGGTACGCGCAAATGGGTGTTCCGCGTGGGCGACGGGGCGGGTTCACTGGTTGAAACCGTACTGATTCCTGCTGATGACAAAACCGGCGCGCGCAAAACGCTGTGTATTTCGTCGCAAGTGGGCTGTGCGCTGGATTGCAGTTTTTGCAGTACGGGCAAGCAGGGTTTTCAGCGTGACCTGACCACGGCGGAAATTATTGGTCAGCTTTGGGTGGCGAATCAGTCCTATATGGAAGATGTGCCAGTGGGCGAGCGTACCCGTACCGTCACCAATGTGGTGATGATGGGCATGGGTGAGCCGTTACTGAACTTTGAACCGGTCGTATCGGCCATGCGCCTGATGCTGGATGACTTTGCCTATGGTATGTCCAAGCGCCGCGTAACTTTGTCGACTTCCGGTATTGTGCCGATGATTGACAAACTGGCGGAAGAAATTGATGTGGCGCTGGCTATTTCACTGCACGCACCCAATGATGAGCTACGCAATGAACTGGTTCCCATTAATAAAAAATATCCACTGGCTGAACTGATTCCGGCAGCACGCCGTTATATTTCTACCGATGGTGTGATTGATAGTGCCCGCAAGCATGTCACCATTGAGTATGTAATGCTTGAAGGCGTGAATGACCAGCCTGAACATGCCAAACAATTAATACAACTTTTACGCGATTTACCCAGTAAGATTAACCTCATTCCGTTTAACCCGTTTCCGCATGCACCGTATGGCCGCTCCAGCCGCAACCGGATTATGGCTTTTCAAAAGCAGCTGTCTGATGCCGGGTTTGTCTGTACTGTACGCACGACACGCGGTGATGATATTGATGCCGCTTGTGGGCAACTGGTAGGGCAGGTTGCAGACCGTACCCGTCGTGCTGAACGCTGGCAGAAAAAAGTGTTGCAGCAGCAGGGTGCATCCAAGAACGGGAATCACACTGAAATACTAAGAACACGAGGTTAAGGTGAGCGTTAAGCATAAACCCGTTATGACAATGACACATATCCGTGATGGACAACCAGTACATTTAGGGACTATCTGCGCACTGGCTTTAGGCGTGGCGCTGACATTAACAGGCTGCCAGACCACCCACAAATTAAAAGCCGATCCCAAGGCTGCTGTTGCTACCCGTACCGCACTGGCCGCAGAATATATTCGCAGTGGTGATCTGGATGCTGCCAAGCGCAATCTGGATGAAGCCCTGGAAACCGAACCCAGCTCGGTTGAAGCCAACAACATGATGGGGGTGCTATTGCAGCAGGAAGGCAGTCCTTCCAATGTGGCCAAGGCAGAAGCCTACTTTAAGCGTGCCATTTCGCTTGATCCCAAATATGCACAGGCACGCAACAACTATGGCGTATATCTAAGCGGTCGCAAGCGCTACCCCGAAGCCATTGCCCAGTTTCGTGAAGCGGGTGCCGCATTGGGTTATGAAGGGCGTACTGCGGCACTGGAAAATCTGGGTCGTACCTATTTACAGGTAAATGATTCCAAAAATGCGGAGAAAGCCTTTAAACAGGCATTGCAGGCCAACCGGGACTCAGTGATTGCCAAGCTGGAACTGGCTGAAATCTTCCTGCAGCGCAACCAGATAAAGGATGCCAGTGCGCTTTATAATGATTACCTGCGCCAGATTGGTTCACAAAAGCAGGGCGCACGTTCTTTATGGCTGGGAATCCGCATTGCCCGCGCAGAACGTGATACCATACGCATGAAAAATTTTATTAATCAACTTGGTGCGGACTATCCAGCCAGCACCGAGTATCAACGTTATCTTCAATTGCAACAAACTCCTGAGGCAGTATGGAAATAAACAGCAACCAGCAGCCATCATCAGGTACAGGTAACCTGAGTAATGCGCAGCGTCCTGGTGAATATTTGCGTCAATTGCGCAGCATACAAAAGCGTGAGCTGAGTGAGGTTGCCCGCGAATTAAACATGCCGGAACGCCAGTTGATTGCGCTGGAGGCTGATGACTACAAGTCGCTGCCGGAACCTGCATTTATCAAGGGTTATTTGCGGGCCTATGCTAAATTGCTGGGAGCCGATGCCAGCCACCTGATTCGCCGTTTTGATGAAATTTATACCAGCGATACCGGACTGCCAACCAACCATGCACTGGAAAACTCTCCCTTAAAAGCGCTGGGTCGTCTGCAGCGTGGCCGTCGTGAGCGTCTGGGCTGGCTCAAATGGATAGTGGGGGCACTGGTTATTATTGCTATCATCTGGCTGCTTTATGCAGGGATCAAGGCATGGCGTAACAACAAGTCGGCACAGCCTGCTGAACCAGTAGCCGCAGAAGTAAACTCCGTTTCCGTGGCAACAACCACGGCGCCTGCAGTCTTGCCAGTGCCGGCATCAGTACCAGCAACGGCATCCAGCAGTGAAGATCGCCTGAGCCTGAGCTTTAGCCATCCAGTCACTGTGTCCATTCATGATGCAACCGGCAAGAATCTGGCTTCTGGCCGTCAAACCCAGCCATTGACATTAACTGGACAATCGCCATTTAGCATTCGTCTGGATGATGCAGCTGCTGTAAGTTTAAGCTTTAATCAGGAACAGATTTCCCTGTCGCCCTATACCGTAAATGGCAAGGCTGAGTTCCGGTTATCGCGTTAACAGGTTTGGTTTAGCGTTTGTCCAGATTGTTGTTTGGCCTTCTCTTTAGAATTTTGACGGAAAACATAAAGAATGCACCACTCTCCGATTGTGCGTCGAACGACCCGTAAAATCCGCGTAGGATCAGTGTATGTGGGTGGTGATGCACCGATTACCGTGCAAACCATGACCAACACCGAAACCTGCGATGTGGCTGCCACGGTTGCGCAGATTAACCGCTGTGTGAATGCGGGTGCAGACATTGTGCGTGTGTCGGTGCCATCCATGCAGGCTGCAGAAGCATTTGGCCAAATTCGCAAACAGGTCGATGTGCCGCTGGTGGCTGACATTCATTTTGATCACCGGATTGCACTGGCTGTGGCTGACTATGGGGCGGACTGTCTGCGTATTAACCCCGGCAATATTGGCAACGAAGATAAGATACGTGAAGTGGTGGCTGCAGCGCGTCATCATGGCATTTCCATGCGCATTGGCGTCAATGCCGGGTCGCTGGAAAAAGATTTGCAGGTTAAATATGGCGAGCCAACCGGTGAAGCCCTGCTGGAATCAGCCATGCGCCATATTGATATTCTAGATCGCCTGAACTTCCATGAATTCAAGGTGAGCGTAAAGGCATCCAATGTGTTTTTGACACTGGATGCTTACCGTTTACTCTCAAAGCAAATTGATAATCCACTGCATCTGGGCGTAACCGAAGCGGGGGTGTTTCGTTCAGGAACAGTAAAATCTGCCATTGCATTGGGTGGGTTATTGCTGGAAGGCATTGGCGATACGCTACGGGTGTCGCTGGCCGCTGAACCGGAAGATGAAGTCAAGATTGGCTTTGATATTTTAAAATCCTTAAATATTCGTTCCAATGGAATTAACTTTATTGCCTGTCCGAGTTGCTCGCGGCAGGAGTTTGATGTCATCCGGGTCATGAATGCACTGGAAGAGCGGCTTGAAGATATCCGCACGCCGATGGATGTTTCCGTAATTGGTTGCAAGGTAAATGGGCCGGGTGAAGCCAAGGAAGCGGATATCGGCGTGGTGGGCGCCAGTCCGCGCTCACTGGTCTATATGAATGGTGAAAAAAGCCATTTGATTAACACTAATCAGCTGGTCAATGAAATTGAGGCAATGGTGCGTGCCAAAGTGGATGCGCTTGAAAAAGCCAAAGAAAAAGAGATTATTCGCGCTAAATGATAAAAGCGCCTTGAGTGGGTTATGAGTTCAATTGTAGCAATTAAAGGTTTTAACGATATTCTCCCTGCCCAAACGGCAGCGTGGCGTGCGCTGGAAGTTCAGCTTACAGGTTTGATGGATAGCTATGGCTACCAGCAAATTCGCTTGCCGATTGTTGAGCAAACCAATTTGTTCAAGCGTTCGATTGGTGATGCTACGGATATTGTTGAAAAGGAAATGTATACCTTTTTTGACAAGGGTGATCCACCGGATTCGCTGACCTTGCGTCCGGAAGGAACAGCAGGCTGTGTGCGTGCCATGCTGGAACATAATTTGCTGCGCGGTGCCGCACCACGGGTCTGGTACATTGGCCCCATGTTCCGTTATGAAAAACCGCAAAAGGGCCGCTATCGCCAGTTTCACCAGTTTGGTGTGGAAACCTTTGGCATTGCAACGCCGGACATTGATGCCGAACTGATCATGATGACGGCACGGTTGTGGCAGCGTCTGGGGGTAAGCGACAAGGTACAACTGGAACTCAACACCTTGGGCGAAAGCGATGAGCGGGCCCAGTATCGTCAAGCATTGGTAGATTATTTAACCGCGCACAAACCTCAGCTGGATGAAGATTCACAACGCCGTCTGGATACCAATCCGCTGCGTATTCTGGACAGTAAAAATGCCCAGACCCAGGCTATTCTGGAAAATGCGCCCAAGCTGCATGATTTTATGGGCGAAGAAACGCTGGCACATTTTGAACAGCTTAAACGCTATTTAACTGCGGCTGGCATTGAGTTTGTGATTAACCAGAAGCTGGTGCGTGGCCTCGACTATTACAACAAAACCGTGTTTGAGTGGACAACTACCCATTTGGGCGCGCAGGGTACAGTGTGTGCCGGTGGCCGCTATGATGGTCTGGTTGGACAGCTCAAAGGCAAGCCAGAGCAAAGTATGCCTGCAGTTGGCTTTGCTCTGGGAATGGAACGTTTGCTGTTATTGCTGGAGCAAACCAGTTGGGTTGTTAACACCACAGAATGTGACGTATTCCTGCTGGCTGATCCGGTGTGTCAGGGGCAGGCGTTGGTTCTTGCCGAGCAGCTACGCAGCCAGTGTGCCCAGCAAGGGGTGTTGCTGCGCCTAAAAACTGGTTCACAGGGCAGCCTGAAAAGCCAGATGAAAAAAGCCGACCAATCCGGTGCCAGGCTTGCCTTGATTCTGGGCGAGCGTGAAGCTGCCAGTCAGCAGATTGTGGCAAAAACACTGGCAACAGGTGAGCAAACCACTGTTTCATTAACGGATTTAAACCGCTATTTACTTGAACAATTACAACAATCGGCTACAGTAGAGCAATCTTCTTTATCCAACAATTCTTTCAGCAGTGATTCTTTTAACCCGCAGACAGGAAGCCCTAGATGAGTACCTATTTAAGTGATGAAGAACAAATTGATCGCTTTAAAGGCTTTCTGAAAACGTATGGCAATGCCATTGTCACTGGTATTCTGGTGGCGCTGATTATCTTTTTTGGCTGGCAATACTGGCAGAAGAAACAGGCAGTTGAGCGCTTTAATCTAGCGACCCAGTATCAGCAGGTGGTGGATTCCAGCAAGCGTCTGGCAGCTGCACCGGATAACCAGACTGCGCGTACTCAGTATTTCTCTCAGGCTGATGCACTGGTTAAAGCCAATGCAGATAGTGCGCAAGCTGTGCAAACCCATTTTTTAAGTGCCAAGATTGCAGCAGCCAAAGGCGATTATGCCATTGCTGAAAAACAGTTAATGGCGGCCACCAAGAGCAATGTCAAAGATGAAGGTTTAAAGCAGTTGGCATGGTTGCGTCTGGCTTATATGCAAATGGCGCAAGGCAAGCATGATGCTGCATTGAGCAGCCTTAAGCAGGTAAATGATGCTGCATTCCTGCCCAGTGCCAATGAAGCCAAAGGTGATATCTTGGTTCAGAAAAATGATCTGGCTGGCGCCAAAGCAGCTTATCAGACCGCCTGGGATGCACTGGCCAAGCGTGAAGAGCCACGTCAATTATTGCAGGTTAAACTGGAAAGTCTGGGTGTTCAGGTTCCTGAGCTAAAAATAGACGGTCCTATTCGTCCAGCCAGTGAAACCAGTTCTATTCCACCTGCTGCGCCAGCAGTACCCACAGCACAATCCGGTTCAGGAGCATAGGATCATGGCAAATCAAATGGCAGTGAGCAACCTGCGTAAACCCCTATTGCTAACGACTTGTATTGCAATGGCTGTCATGGCGGGCTGTAGCAAGGGACCCAAGGTTGAAGAGCACAAGCCCAGCAAACTGCCGAAAGTGGCACAGATGCAAACCCTAACGCCTGTATTTAAAGAAAGCGTTGGTGGTAGTGAAAAGTATGATCCATTGCGTCTGCAACTGGATGCCAGTAATCAGGCCATTTATGCCGTAAGCCGTAAGGGTGAAGTGGTTGCCTATGATTTAAAAGGTAAAAAAATCTGGGAAACCCGCCCACGCAAGAAAGACAAAAACCTGACCAGTGGTGTGACCGCCGCTGACGGGCTGGTTGTCGTGGGTTCGGGTAAAGGCTATTTGTATGGACTGGATGCCGCAACTGGTGCAGTAAAATGGCAGCGTCAATTGTCCGGTTCCATCTTGTCACCATCACTGATTCATAATGGCCGTGTTATTACCTATGCCAACGATGGTACGGTATTTGGCACTGATGCCAGCACAGGTGAAGCAGTATGGACATTTGATACTGCAACCGCGCCATTAAGTGTACGTGGTAATGCAGCACCGGTACTCAGCGATGACAATACTGTGGTCATGGCCAATAACAGTGGTTATGTGTATGGTATTGATGTACAAAGCGGCATTCCACGCTGGCAGCGCCGTGTGGCCGTGAGCGAAGGCCGTTCTGAGGTGCAGCGCCTGATTGATATTGATGGTGAACCAGTGATTGTTGACAATAATATGTTTACAGTCAGCTATCAGGGCCAGCTCACTGCTGTGAACCTGCAATCCCAGCGTGTGATGTGGGCACAGGACACCAGCAGCCTGCGTAGTCCGGCAGTAGGCAATGGTTTGGTTTATGTCGCCACTAGTGAAGGCCATATTCAGGCCTTTAATCAGGTGACTGGCGAAAAAGCCTGGGAACAAAATGCGCTGGCGTATCGCAAGCTGAGTAATCCGGTTGTGATTGGTCAGTACGTGGTGGTCGGTGATCTTGATGGCTACCTGCACCTGATTGACCCTAATACTGGCAATGTGCTGGGTCGTGTGCGCAGCAAGGGTGAAATTACCACCATTCGTGCAATTGATAACCGCCTGTACGTGGCAACCCGTACTGGCAACTTAAGTGTGTGGCAGGCCTCCTAATTCATGAAACCTGTTTTGGCCTTGATTGGCCGCCCCAATGTGGGCAAATCAACGTTATTCAATCAGATTACCAAAAGCCGTAATGCGCTGGTGGCGGATATTCCGGGGCTGACGCGTGACCGTCAGTATGGTGATGCCACCTATGAAAACAAGTCTTTCATTGTGGTGGATACCGGTGGTATTGGCGAAAGTGAGCAGGGCATTGATGCCTATATGGCCGAGCAGTCACGCACAGCCATTGAAGAGGCCGACATCATCCTGTTTGTGGTTGATGCGCGTGCTGGCTTATTGGCTTCTGATGAACAAATTGCGCGTGACCTGCGTGCACTGGGTAAAAAAGTGCATCTGGTGGCAAACAAGGTTGATGGCGTCCATGCTGAGGCAGCGGTCAGTGAATTCTTCAAGCTGGGCTTTGGCGAGCCGCATCATGTGGCCGCCAGTCATGGCCGTGGCGTACAGCAACTGCTGGAAGATGTGCTGGCTGAATTGCCGGAAGATGTGCCCATTGATGAGCAGGAACATATCAAGGGCTTGCGTCTGGCAGTCATTGGCCGTCCCAATGTCGGCAAGTCTACACTGGTCAATCGCCTGCTGGGTGAAGAACGGGTGGTGGTGTTTGACATGCCCGGCACTACACGCGACAGTATTTACATTCCTTATGAGCGGCAGGGAAGGCAATATACCCTGATTGATACTGCGGGTGTGCGTCGCCGTGGCCGTGTCAATGAGATGATTGAAAAGTTCTCGGTGGTTAAAACCCTGCAAGCCATCAAGGATGCGCATGTGGTGGTGGTGGTGCTGGATGCGCGCGAAGGAATTGTTGAGCAGGATTTACACCTGCTGGGCTTTGCACTGGAAGCTGGCCGTGCCGTAGTGATTGCCATTAACAAGTGGGATGGCATGACTGAGTATGACCGTGGTCAGGTCAAGGAAGCGGTAGAGCGCCGTTTTGACTTTATTCCGTGGGCAAAAATCCACTTGATTTCAGCATTGCATGGCACAGGCGTCGGTGATTTATATCCGTCCATTCATCGGGCCTATGACGCGGCGATGACCAAGATTCCCACGCCAAAACTAACTAAAATTCTGGAAGATGCTGTTGAGCAGCACCAGCCGCCCATGATCAGTGGCCGCCGAATCAAGCTGCGTTATGCCCACATGGGCGGCTTAAATCCGCCATTGATTGTGATTCACGGTAACCAGACTGATAAAGTCCCGGCTGACTATCGTCGCTATCTGGAAAACGTATTTCGCAAGGTTTTCAAGCTGGAAGGTACTCCCATTCAAATTGAATTCAAGGCAGGTATTAACCCGTTTGAAGGGCGCAAAAATCAGGTGGATGCCCGTGTTGCCGACCGCAAGCGGCGTTATGTACAAAAATTCAAAAAAATGGAAAAGAAACGTCGCTAATGCGGCGTTTTTTCTTTGTATGATCATAAGCTATTCCCTAGCAAGCAGGCAGCCTCATGCAATTTATATTAAAAGCCTTTCAGGAAATTGAGGGGCTAGGTGCTGCTTCCGGACTGGTTTATCAGCAGCCCCGCCTTTACCTGATTTCAGATTACAGCAGCTATTTGTATTGCTATGAGCTAGAACAGGGTCAGTTAAATAAAATTGCACTGTTTGCCGATAGCCGTGAATTTATTCCCAAGCCTGAAAAATTTGATTTTGAGGCTATTGTTGAATATGGCAATGCCTTGTTATTGTTAGGCTCAGGTTCTACCCCGCGCCGTAATTCGCTGGTACGCCATGATTTATCAGATTCCCAGGCAGATCAAGGCAGCACTGTAGCAACCCGGCAGTATGACCTGTCTGCGCTGTATGAAAAACTCAGGCAAACTGCCCAGCTAAACGATGATGAGCTTAATATTGAAGGGGCAATATACCATCAGTCCCAGTGGCTGTTGTTCCAGCGCGGTAATGGCGCACAAGCCCAAAATGGCATTTTTATCGTGCAGGGCAATCTTGTTTCGGATTTAAGTTTATCCGGCAACGATGTCCGGCCTGATGACACTATTCAGTCCAATAACATTGTTCAAGCTGTAGAATTTGTACCGCTGCAATTACCCGTTGTGAATCACGTGCCCAGCGGATTTACCGATGCGATTTTGGTAGGGGAAACCATTTATTTTCTGGCGTCCGCAGAAAACAGCAGTTCAACCTATCAGGATGGAGAGGTACTGGGCAGTTATATCGGCTGCATGGATTTAAATACAAAAACCATTCAGGACATGCAATTAATCAGTACTTGTCACAAATTTGAAGGCCTGACCCTGTATCAGCAAACGCCCCATAAGCTGGAATTTTTATTGTGTGAAGACAACGACACAGAACAGTTAAGCACCACCATTTACAAATTAACTTTGGCGCAGGATTAATGGCTGGCCTGTTTTTTTCTGATATAAAATTACAGAGCTACGATGCCAAATAGCCTGTTAATTCATCTTGCCTTGCGTCATATCCAGCCTGAAACTCTGGACCAGTTGCAGGTTAATGCAGCAGATCACAATAATTTAGCCACCCATCCGCAGCGCAGGGTAGAGCAGCTTGTCAGCCGGAGCTGGCGGCGGCAAATTCTAGCCACGCAGCTTGGTCAAACCCCTGAAAATTTATACTTTGCAAAAGATAGCTATGGTAAGCCTTATTTAGTTGATACCCCAAATTTGCAATTTAGTCAGTCGCATTGTATGCAGCAGTTTGCACTGGTGTTTAACCAGCAGCACATTCCTATTGGCGTGGATATTGAGGCCAGACAGCGGAGCATCAATCTGGCAGGATTGGCAAAACGCATCCTCACCGCAGCAGAAATGCAGGTCTTTACCCAGACTGCAAACCCACAGGCCTATTTATTAAAATGCTGGACAATTAAAGAAGCAGTAGTGAAGGCCAGCGGGTTGGGAATTCGCTTAAATCTGAATACGCTGGAAACAGACTATAGCGGCTCTGAAATTCAACTGAATGGTGCTGTGGCATATCAGGCTGCTATTGGTAAATGGGCATACCATTGTTTTGAAACAGCGGATTATTATTATACCGTGGCATGGCAATATCATTCAGCGCAGCAGGTGAGCTTTAACTGGCTTCCTGAGTAAGCCGAGTTTTAGCTTCCGGGAACACTCGTAGGCGCTAAAATCAGTATGCATTTAAAAAGCCTGCTGTTATATCAACCAGCAGGCTTTAGCGATTAACCCTTAAAACAGGATTAAGACAGCATTAATCAAGGTACAACGTCAGTTTCTTCAAATTCAGGCTTTACTTGAACTATAAAATCCTGACGGTTTAGACCACGCCACAGGGCATAGGAAGTCCCGATATAAATGGACGAGTAGGTACCAACAAACAAACCAACCAGCATTGCCACCGCAAACCAGAATAGGCCATCACCGCCTAAAAACAGCATGGCCAGATCCACCAGTAATACCGTAGTGACGGTCATGATAGTACGGCGCAGGGTTTCAGTGAGGGAAATATCCACCACTTCAATCGGGTCAGCGCCACGGATTTTACGGAAATTTTCACGAATCCGGTCTGATACCACGATACTGTCGTTGAGAGAATAACCAATCAGGGCCAGTACGGCTGCCAGTACAGTCAGATCAAATGGCCAGCCAAAAATGGCAAAAATACCTACAGTTACAATGGTATCGTGCAATAAACAGATGACAGCGCCCACCGCCAGCTTGAATTCAAAGCGGATGGTTACATACACCAGCATCAGGATCAGCGCTAGCGCGACTGCACCCACTGAGCGGATATACAGCTCGTTGCCCACCTGTGAACCGACTGCATCCACTTTTTGCACCGAGGCGGTGTTATTGGGGAGCTGTACTGCACGTGTTAGGCGCGCTGCAAGGTCTTCACCTTCCTGCGCAGGCATACGGATAATCAGATCACGCTGGGTGCCGAGAAATTGCACCACAGGTTCCTTAAAGCCTGCTTGCTCCAGTGCATGAATGACCTGCTTTTGCTCCACCGGCTGACTATAGTTGATTTCAGCCGAGATACCACCGGTAAAGTCCAGGCCAAAGTTTAGGCCCTTGGTGAAAATAAAACCAAGGCAGATCAGGCTAAACACCAGCGAGAAAATAGCAGCCGGTGTTTTAAAGCGCATAAAATGAATAACAGGTTCGTTACCACGACGGCCATACTCGCGCGGCTGATTGGTGGTTTCAGGAGCACTGTTTTGAGCAGTTGATTTTTTCATGGGTGTTCTCCTCAAATGCTCAAGTGGTCAATACGGCGTTTGCCATAGACCAGTTGTACAATACCGCGAGTGACCGTAATGGCGGTGAACATGGAGCAGACAATACCAATGGCCAGTGTAACCGCAAACCCTTTGATGGGTCCGCTACCAATGGCAAACAGGATAAAGGCGACCAGCAAGGTTGTTAAGTTAGAGTCAAAAATGGTGGTATAAGCCCGGTCATAACCCGCCACAATCGCCTGCTTGGGCGAGGCACCCCAGCGGATTTCCTCACGTATTCGCTCACAGATCAGTACGTTGGCATCTACCGCCATCCCAATGGTGAGTACAATACCCGCAATACCGGGTAGCGACAACGCTGCGCCAATCCAGGACATGACAGTGAGAATCATGGCAAGGTTCATAAACAGCGCAAAGTTGGCAATTAAACCGAACACGCGGTAGAACACAATCATGAACAGGGCAACCAGCACAAAACCAACCTGGGTCGATAAAATCCCCTTGTCGATATTGTCCTGACCCAGGCTTGGGCCAACAGTACGTTCTTCTACAAAATACATGGGCGCAGCCAGTGCACCGGCACGCAGCAATAGTGCAAGCTCAGAGGCTTCCTGTGGCGTGCCAACGCCGGTAATACGGAATTGCGACCCTAATACTGCCTGAATGGTGGCACGGTTAATCACCACACTTTCGGTATACGGGGTACGGGTTTCTACCGTTTTACCTGTGACAGGATCAGTGACGTAACTTACCCGCTGCTTGTTTTCAATAAACAGCACGGCCATTTGCTTGCCCACCGCATTACGGGTGGCATCGGCCATCAGCTTGCCGCCTGCGGTATCTAGCGTGATGTTCACTTCAGGCTGGTTGTTTTCATCATAGCCACTCATGGCATTTTGCACACGCTCACCGGTAACAATGCGCTGGCGTTTAAGCAAAATGGTGGGACCATCCAGTTTTTCAAACGGGAAAGCCTGAGTACCAGCAGGCACTGGTCCACCGGCATAGGTGTCTGCCTGTTCAGATACCAGACGGAACTCAAGATTGGCGGTGCGGCCCAGTACGCGCTTGGCTTCAGCCGTGTCCTGTACCCCCGGCAAGTCCACCACAATGCGGTTGCTGCCCTGACTTTGTACCAGGGCTTCAGCCACGCCCAACTCGTTAATACGGTTGCGCAGGGTGGTTAAGTTCTGGTTCACCGCGTACTGGTTGATTTCCTGCAAGCGTGCTTCGGTGTATTTTAATTGCAGGATCGGGCCATCAGTGGAGGCCAGCGACTGAATACTAAAATCATTGCTCTGGCGGCGCAGTACACTCACCGCATTATCACGGTCTGTGGTATTGGCGAAGCTCACCACAATGTTGTCTTTGTTTTGGCGCACACCGTTAAAGTTGACCTTGTTGTCACGCAGGTTGCGGCGAATGTCTGCGGTGGCAGTTTCAAGCCGTTGCTCCAGCGCCTTGCTCATGTCCACTTCCAGCAGGAAATGTACCCCACCGCGCAAGTCCAGCCCCAGCTTCATGGGTTTGGCGCCAATGGCCTGTAGCCATGCTGGTGTGGTCGGTGCAAGGTTTAAGGCCACCACGTAGTTTTCACCCAGCTCACGGCGCAATACTTCCTGTGCCTTAAGCTGGTCTTCACTGGTACGCACGCGAAGCAGCGCTGCATTCTGGCCAAAACTGCCGTCATGAGTTGCAATACTGGCGCTTTTTAGGATTTGTTCTGCACGGGTTAATACCGTTTGGTCGATCTGGCTTCCTGCCTTGGCGCCTGAAATCTGAACCGCTGGCTCGTCAGGATAGAGACTGGGCAGGGCATATAATGTACTGATCACCAGAACAAAAAGGATCAGTACATATTTCCACGCTGGATAACGCATTTGAATTCTACTTAATGAAAAAAGGGATTGCGAAACCAATCCCTATAAAATTACAGACTGTTGAGGGTGCCTTCTGGCAATACGGAAATGACCGCAGCTTTTTGAATTTTCACTTCATTGCCACGGTTGAGTTCAACCACCGCATAGTCCCCTTCTACCTTGGTAATGCGGCCCATTAATCCACCGGCAAATACCACTTCACTGCCTACGCTGACACTGTCAACCATGGCGCGGTGTTCCTTGGTGCGCTTGGCTTGTGGACGCCAGATCAGGAAATAGAAAATCAGGATAAAACCAACCATCATCAGGATGGATGGCAGCGGACTTTGCTGGCCAGCCGCAGGGGCAGCCGCGTAGGCTGTGGAAATAAATAAACTCATTAACGAACCCTTCAAGCAGTGACAAAGTTAACTTCTGCCACGAATAAAAATACAACGAATACTGGTGCTGCAATTTACCTTGTCTGGACTTTTGACGCAAATGGTTCAGACCTAAGGCATCATTTATTCACAAAAAAGTGGACTGATTCTCATCTCGGCTCGCGATGCTTAAAAAGAACCATAGCGTTAGCAAAAGGCTTATATCAAGCTGTTGTTGTCAAAGATTTTTCGCGCTACGAAATGAGGAAAATCCCGAAGGAGTCAGTATGGCATCCAGCGGTTGATCCCACGGCTGCCGCTTAAGATACTCAACTTGCTGGAAGTCATAGGCCAGCCCTAACCGGTACGCCTTGTGCTTCTTCCATAAGGTGCGGTCATAGTAGCCGCCGCCCATTCCGACTCGCGAGCCATGCTGGTCAAAAGCCAGTAGCGGCATAATCAGCAAATTCAAGCGGTTAACGCTAATACCGCGTTGCCGGGGTTCATGCATGCCTAGTCGATGAATGGAAAAACGCCGGTTTTGCCACTGCTGGCGATTGATGCACACCCATTGCAGTTTCTGGTCAACATTACGGATTTGCGGCAGGTAAATGTTTTTCTGTTGCTTTAAGCCCAGTTTAATAATGGCTTGAGTGGGGACTTCACCAAAGGCGCTCAGGTAAATACCAATATGGCGCGCTTGCCGGAATACTGCCTGCCTGTGCAGACGCTGAGCCACCTTGCGGCCTGCCTGCTGCCGGATGCGCTGGGGTAAAGCACGGCGCTGCTTGCGTAATTGCTGGCGTAAAAGCTTAAGCTGTTCTGGGGTCATGTGTTGATTGTCTTGGGTTTTGACTATATTAGACTTCTTTCATAAGTTGTACCAACTCGCCTTCGACAGGCTCAGGCAGCGTTGGTTGAGCTTGTCGAAACCAGACTTATGCAAGAGATCTATTGGATTCTGACTATCTTGCATACTGATTATATTGAGTCCTGCTTGGGTTCAGGAATAGCGTCATTTAAAGCCTGCAAAATGGGACAATCGGCATTTGTAGAATGTTCACACTCATCAATCCAGGTGCTGAGGCGATGTTGCAAATGTTGCAGCTCATCAATACGGTGCTGGATTTCATGCAGGCGATTTTTAATGACTTCACGCACGCGCTGCTTGTCCTGCATGCCATCCAGTGCCAGCAACTCTGCAATTTCATTAAGTTGCAAGCCAGCCTGTTTGGCCCGTTTAATAAATAACAGGCGCTCAAGATCATTTTCCTGATAGTAGCGATAAGCCTGGGTACTTTCAGGAATTCGCAGTAGGCCAATGCGCTGGTAATAACGGATGGTTTCATTGGAAACCCCGGCTTGTTTGGCCAGTTTGCCAATGGTGAGCATGGAAATTGCTCCTTCATGATTGAGTAAAAATGACTTATTAACAAAAATTGCTGCTGTCAAAATATGCTTACAAAGCAGACTTGACTCTGTACCTGAGTACAGGGTTTATCGTGTTTGGCAAGAAATGTCAAATCAGGTTATTTATCATGAATCATACTGAACCAGACCATTCAGACCACAATACTGAGCATTCTTGCTGTGGTACAAAGCAAAAAAAATCTGTACAGGCAGCACAGTCTCCCATACAGCAGCCTGATCATCAGGCTGCACAGCTGCTTAGCCGTCAAGATCATCATCATGGCGTGCAACCCAACAAACACAGTTGCTGTGGTGGACACTCTAAAGCAACTACAGAAAACCACACGGGTTCAGAAAAAGAGAGATCCGCCATTGATCCGGTGTGCGGCATGACAGTCAGCACGACCAGCCAATGGCACACGGATTATCAGCATCAGCCTTATTATTTTTGCCGGGAAGACTGTTTAACCAAATTTCAGGCCAACCCGCAACAGTATTTACAGCCAAAAGCCGAAGAACCATTACCAACTGGTGCAGCAGACATGTTGTACACCTGTCCCATGGACCCGGAAATTGTGCAAAAAGGGCCGGGCACCTGTCCCATTTGTGGCATGGCGCTGGAACCCATGCAGCCCAGTTTAAGCGATGAGGTATCGCCGGAACTGGTGGATTTTAGCCGTCGTTTTTACTGGACCTTGCCACTATCTATCGTGGTGATGGCACTGGCCATGCTGGGGCACCAGATTGCAGGGCTATCTGCAACGGTACGCAGTGGACTGGAATTACTGCTCAGCCTGCCAGTGATCCTATGGGCAGGCTGGCCAATTTTGCAGCGCTGTTTTGCTTCCTTAAAAACCCGCCATTTAAATATGTGGACGCTGATTGGCATTGGTGTGAGCGCTTCATTTGTATACAGCGTGGTGGCCACGCTTGCCCCGCAAATCTTTCCGCAATCATTTTATATGCATGGCCGGGTAGGGGTGTATTTTGAAGCGGCCTGCATGATTGTATCACTCACCTTATTTGGACAGATTCTGGAGCTTAAAGCCCGCTCCAAAACGTCCAGCGCATTAAAAAGCCTGCTGGGTTTACAGGCCAGTACGGCATGGCGGGTGCAGGATGGGCAGACACAGGAAATCCCGCTGGAACAGGTACAGGTGGGTGACCAGTTGCGTATCCGGCCCGGTGATAAAATTCCGGTAGATGGCATGGTGCTGGAAGGTTCCACCACGATTGATGAATCCATGCTGACCGGTGAGCCCATGCCCGTTAAAAAACAGACGGGTGACCGGGTGATTGGTGCCACTATCAATGGTAGTGGCAGCATCCTGATGGCAGCACAGCATATTGGGCAGGACAGCATGCTGGCGCAAATTGTACGGCTGGTGGCCGATGCCCAGCGCTCGCGTGCGCCCATGCAGCGGATTGCCGACAAGGTAGCCGGTGGTTTTGTGCTGGTAGTGCTGGCCATTGCAGTGCTGACGTTTGCAGTCTGGGCGTTGCTTGGCCCGGCGCCGCAATTAAGCTATGCCTTGCTCAATAGTGTGGCGGTGCTGATTATTGCCTGCCCTTGCGCATTGGGCTTGGCAACACCCATGTCGGTTATGGCTGCAACTGGGCGGGCAGCAACCAGCGGGGTGCTGTTTAGTAATGCCGAGGCCATTGAGCAGCTACGGCAAGTGACCACGGTAGTGATTGATAAAACCGGCACCTTAACCGAAGGACGGCCAGTATTGAATCGCCTGATTGCCAAGACTGAACAGTTTGCTCATGACGAATTGCTGGGCATGCTGGTGTCACTGGAGCAGGGCAGTGAACACCCGCTGGCGCGTGCCATTTTGCAAGCTGCGCAGCATGAAAATATCAGCCTGCAAGCGGTACAGGATTTTGATTCCTCCTCCGGGATTGGTGTACAAGCTACGCTTAATGATCACCAGCTATTGGCCGGCAGTGAAAGCTGGCTAAAGCAGGCTGGTATTATGCTTGACAGTGCCACCCAACGCCAGGCTGAACAATTGCGTCATCAGGGTGAAATTATTTTGTACTTTGCCATTGATGGACAACTGGCTGCTTTGGTCAGTGTCAATGATCCCATCAAGGCCACCACCGCACAGGCTTTAGCATTCTTAAAAGCACAAAACCTTGAGGTGATTATGGCCACGGGCGATAGTCAGGCCAGTGCCAATGTCGTGGCCAATACGTTGCAAATTAGCAAAGCCTATGGCGACATGACCCCGCAAAATAAGGCTGAGCTGATCAAGACATTGCAACAGCAAGGCAAGGTGGTGGCGATGGCCGGTGATGGTATTAATGACGCGCCTGCACTGGCAGCCGCAACAGTGGGAATTGCCATGGGTACCGGCAC
The DNA here is from genome assembly GCF_004377485.1 of Alkanindiges illinoisensis. Classification (GTDB taxonomy): domain Bacteria; phylum Pseudomonadota; class Gammaproteobacteria; order Pseudomonadales; family Moraxellaceae; genus Alkanindiges; species Alkanindiges illinoisensis_A. The sequence goes on along the minus strand of NZ_SNTY01000013.1, from coordinate 41,790 downwards.
TGACATTGCCATGCAAAGTGCCAGTGTGACACTGGTCAAAGGTGACTTGTATGGCATTGCGCGGGCTTATCGTTTGTCACAGGCCACGGTGAAAAACATGAAGCAAAACCTTGCCTTTTCCCTGCTGTATAATGCGATTGGCGTACCGGTGGCTGCCGGGGTGCTTTATCCACTATTTGGCATTTTGCTCACGCCCATGATGGCCGCACTGGCCATGTCGCTCAGCTCGGTATCGGTGGTAATGAATGCCTTGCGGCTGAGCAAGTTCAACGTGGATTAATGATTAGCAAGGCCATTACCTACCTTACTAATTGGTATGTAGTCGTAAACAATAAAATTGCTATTGCTACATATATGCCTGTTTTCTTAAAAGCAAAATTAGGCTCATTTTATCCACTCAATATGTTGGACAGCAGGAATGGTCTCTACAATTTCCTGCACCTGCTGCCAGACCTGTTGAGAGTTTAGTGTAGTGGATTGTTTTTTAAAAAGTTGCTGAAAACGCTGCAGCAATGTCTTTTCAGCCACCAAAAAGATCGTCCATTCCGTGGTAGAGCCTTCAATATTCCCGCAACCTAGCCACAACATGGCTGGTTGACGGGCAAGCATAATGACCCAGCCAAAATCCTTAGCAGTAATCACCAAGCAGCCATTGACCAAACTCTCAGCGGCTTCACTGTACAAGTGTCAATGTGGCAGCAAACAAGGCGTGCTTTAATCCTGCTGAAGGATTAGCCACGCAGGATGTAAAATAATGAAAAATCTCAAGCAGTTTGCTCCAAAAAATCTATTATGTAGCAGTGTGTTATGTGCAGCATTTGTGCCTGTCTTATTGCCTGCAACAGCGTCTGCCGCACCAGCCAGCAAACCTGAGCCACAGCTAAGCCAGTCAGTGATTGGCCGCATTCAAAAACTGATGGATAACCCATCCACCTGGCAAAAAATTCCTAAACAGGTCACCTTGTGTGTGTATTCACCGGATGGCCCTAAGGGCGAAAGCTTCAAGCAGGCCATGAGCTATCTGACCGAAGTGCCCAAATACACCCGCATGGCCAAAGACATTGGTATTGACCTGAATGTCACCATGCTCAATCCACTGACCTTGCGCATTGATATTGGTTATCCCAAACTGAAAAAAAGAGCCAGTACCGAAACCAAAATCCGGGTCTATAGCGATGAACGCGTGCTGGCCGAAGATTTTAAGATGAAAAAATGTGATGGCGCTGGCATGAGCAATATTCGCGCACGTCAGTTCAATGCCTTTGCCGGCAGCATGGATGCCATTGGCGGCATCCTTACCTACAAGCAATTGTCGGAAGCCATTAGCCTGCTGTCACGTCCTGAATTTGCCACCCGCATGACCAATCGGGATTATGAAGTGGTTGGCATCATTCCGCTGGGCGCTGCCTACATCATGGTCAATGACCGCAAAATCAACACACTGGCTAAGGCAGCCGGCAAAAAAGTAGCCGTTTTTGATTTTGACAAGTCACAGGCCAAACTGGTACAACGCATTGGTGCCCAGCCTGTTGCTGTAGATTTTACCTCGGTGGGCGGCAAATTTAACAACGGTGAAGTGCAGATCATGGCAGGTCCAGCGCTGATCTTTAAACCAATGGAGTTGTCCAAGGGCATGATTGGCCCAAATGGAGAAGTCAAAGGGGCAATTATCCGCTTTCCACTCATGCAGGTGACTGGTGTGCTGATGATGCACCGGGGCAAATTCCCGGATGGTCTGGGGCAGATTGTGCGTGAGGTCAGTTCGCTTAACCTTGCGCCTGCCTATGATTTTGTCTATCAAACCGAAAATGATATTCCAGTGAAATACTGGATGGATGTACCTGGCACTGATAAACCGGGCTATCTGAAAATGATGCGTGAAGCCCGGATTGCCATGACCCAGGACGGCTATTACGACAAAACCATGATGCAATTTTTAAAGCGGGTGCGTTGCAAGTTTGAGCCGGCTAACTACGAGTGCAGCATGAATGAGGAGTAACGGATTTTAGTAAATCAGTGAGCTAAACTAAATCTGCAACATCAAATCTAAAAGCAGGAGCCGGTTGATAAAACCGGCCCTGTTTTTTTAAGCGCATACCAATCATGGAATTTAAAAAATCAGCCTTGCAGGGCAGGAAAAATCAAAAAGCAATTCTTGATTCTCCAGAAAATTCAAGACAGACCTGCGTAATTAAATGGCAGGATGTCTTAAAATGAATGAACAATGTCTGTTAATGAATTTCAGTAAAAAACGCTAAGCGCCACAATTTATTTATCAAGACAAGATAAAACGCTGTGGAGCCGGTGATGAATGCAATAAACCCCATTGATTTATCCAAACCTTCAGTCAAGTTCAGGGATAACAAACGAAAACTATGGCTGTTGGGGCTGGTAGTTCCCAATATTGCCAATGCAGCTTTTCTGGGCTATCAGTTTGGCCCCAGAATCACCCGGAAACTGTTTGCCTCGGCTGGCCCGCTGGCCTTGCATCTGATTATTCCAGCCATTGATAAACATCTGGGTGAAGACCCTGATAATCCGCCAGAAGATGCCATTGCAGCGCTGGAGCATGATCCCTACTATGCACGGGTAGTCAAGCTCTTCATTCCATTTCAACTGGCTGCCAATGTTTATGGCAACTACATTGCCAGCAGAACAACCACGCCACTGGCAGACCGGATTTTGTTTGGTCATCTTCTGGGTGTGGTCAATGGCGTTGCAATCAATACTGCGCATGAACTCAGCCATAAGTCCGGCAAGCTAGAACATTATTTGTCGCATCTGTGTCTGGCACCTACGGGCTATAATCATTTTCGCATTGAGCATCCGTATGGCCATCACCGCCGTGTGGCAACGCCTGAAGACCCGGCATCTTCGCAACTGGGTGAAAGCTTCTGGCAATTCTGGCCGCGCACCGTTGTGGGCAGTTTTAAATCCGCCATTGATATTGAAACCCGACGTTTAGAGCGCAAGGGCAAAACCTTCTGGTGTCTGAACAATGAACTGCTTCACGGCTGGGCCATGAGTGCGGCGTATCATCTGCTCATGCTGAAATGCTTTGGCCCCCGCATTATTCCAACCCAGGTGACACAGGCATTGTGCGGCATCACCCTGTTTGAAGCGGTCAATTACATGGAACATTATGGCCTCAAGCGCGAAGACTTAGGCAACGGGCGGTATGCGCGAACCATGCCGGAACATAGCTGGAACAATAACAGCATGTTTAGTAATGTCCTGTTATACCAGCTCCAGCGGCATTCCGATCATCATGCCTATCCCACACGCAGTTTTCAGTCGTTGCGGCATTATGACAATGTACCGCAATTACCTGCTGGTTATGCCAGCATGATGTTGCCCGCCCTGATTCCAGGCTGGTGGTTTAAGCAAATGGATGAACGGGTGATTCAACACTATGCAGGGCAGATTGATAAGCTCAATATTTATCCCAAAGCGCGTCAGAAGCTGTTAAGCAAGTACGCACATTTATTTAACCACGCAGCAAAACCAGCTGTTCCGGCAAAGTGAGCGTCACATGAAAAAATACCAATGCATTGTGTGCGGCTGAATTGATGATGAAGCGCAAGGCTGGCCTGCAGAGGGGATTGACGCTGGCACACGCTGGGAAGATATTCCAGCCCATTGGTCATGTCCTGACTGTGGGGTGAGTAAATCTGATTTTGAAATGATTATGCTTTAAAGCAATGCACCCTGAGGAATTTAAGGTTAATGTGCTAAAAATATCTGAAAACACTGAGTCTTGCCCTAGGTTCAGTGTTTTTACATTACTGTATTCAACCAGCCCTGACTCATGCAAAGATGATCAATAAAACCATTCCGCTTATTCCAGTGCGTTATTATTTGCGACTGATCGAACTCATTGCCGCAAGGAATATTTCTACGCAGGCCCTATGTGATGAGCTTAATATTGATATTGGAAAATTCCTGGCTGAACCTGATCTTAAAGTGTCGGTAGAGCAGGTAGAAAAATTTGTTCAGTATTGCCTAAAGTATCCGGCTAACCGCGATCTGGCCTTTGAGCTGGGTCGTTCATTGCATCTCAGCTCACATAGTCTGGTGGGTTATGCGATTTTAACCTGCGACACCATTGAGCATGCACTCAGGCTGGTTACCCGTTACTTTAGCTTGATCATGCCCAGCTTTAAGGCATCCATCCATTACAACCCGCAGAACCAGCTGGAACTAACCATTGAACCTGAACTGCTGCTGGAACCGCTCACCCTGAATTTTCATATTGAAGCCATTGCTGTAGCGCTGCAAAATAATATTAATGAGTTAATCAGCCAGCATCCGGCCAGCTATCATATTTTTTTGTCCATCCCTGAGCCGTTACATGGTCATAAATTCAACCAGTTAACGTCGGCAAAATTTCATTTTAGCAGCCTGCATAAGCCGGGAATAAAACTCGTTTTAAGCCAAAGTCTGCTTGAGCATAAATTGCCACTGGCTGACGAGATGACACTCAAGGCCGTAGAGCGACGGTGTCAGGAACAAATGAAGGAAATCACCTACGGACAGGATTTTCCCGAGTGGATTGAACGGGTATTGATGAATGCTTACCAGATGCCAAACCTGGCTGAATGTGCAGACCTGCTGCATGTCTCAACCAAGACTTTGCAGCGTCAGCTACGCAAGAAAAACACAGATTTTAATGTGATCAAGAAAAAGGTGATTACCCTAAGGGCCAAGCAAAGACTTGCGCAATGTTCAGATAGCATTACCCAGATTGCCCATGAACTGGGTTATTCATCATCATCAAATTTTGCGAGGGCATTTAAGGCGCTGGTTGGGATAAGTCCCGAAGGGTATAGAGCAAATTGTGATAAAAGCCAATTATTATAAGAATCTGGTTATTATTAGAATAGTGACATAGAAAAATAAATGCTCCAAAGTGCCGCTGTGTGTCGTTACCCTTGAACCCTAAAGTTCAAGGCGGAGGCGACGCCAACTTACAGGCTTTCTACTCAGGGTAGACATGCACACAAAGTCAGCAGACCGCATCCATAAGTGTTGATATCGGCTCAGGGGATTAGGACACACTGGCGAACACTTCAGATTGAATGCATTATAGCGCAGTCTTGGCTTACTGTAATCCCCACTGTTGTGCGTTTGCTTTATTTTTTAGCAAAGCTTTTGTGGCAGTCTGTATAAAAAACAATTTTGGCTCTTGACCTTCATATTGTGAAGAAAAGGCACCAGTTAGCCCAGCTGTGCCAGTGATTTTTCCGCATCGTTGATCATTTGCTTGATCAGGCGCTGACAATGGGTTTGTTCCTGCAAGTCCTTATTAAGGCTTAAGACTTCCTGAGCCAGACTCAAGGCAGTTAATACCGCCACGCGCTCGGATTCCAGTCTTGGCATGCTACGGCGCATGTCCTGAAGTTTTTGTTCCAGCAGGTTGACTGCTTTTTGTAGCTGTTCTTCCTCACTGGGTTCACAGGCCAGTTTGTAGCTGCGATCCAGAATTCTTACATCAACAGTCATCATTGATTTCCTTCTTCTTCTGCCGCAGGGTTTTCAAGCGCAGCAATATCCTGATTGGCCTGTGATGGGTTTAAACCTTGTCCTAGCGACGCCAGCCGCTGAATGATGGCTTCCACTTTTTGCTTGGCATGCTCATTCTTGACGATTAAGCCATCACGTTCTTTGATCAGGTTTTGATGCTTCTGGCCCAGTTGCTGCTGGTCGCTGGCCAGCTTGTCACGTTCGGTTTTTAGCTGGTCACGCACCACCAGTAAGGCTTCAAAACGATTTTTTAGCTCACCGGCATTTTGCTCAAGGCGGCCATAGCGTTCGGCCAGCGCAGTCGCATCGGTTTGCAGGCTAATGTAGCGTTGCTGAAATTCAGCCAATTCCTGTTCCAGTTCCTGATTACGGACATTGGTAAGTTCCAGTGCTTCGCGCACTGCCGGGTCTTCCACCGTTTTTGGCTTGGCTTCCAGCGCGGTACGCAATTCCTGATTCTGCGTTTGCACCAATTGCAACTGAGTGGTTAATTTTTGAATGAGCGTTTGTAAACGCTGAACTTCTTCCAACATGATTGGGTCGCGTCGCTTAACAATGAAGAGTAATATAGAGGTCAAGATAGAGGTTGGTCAATGTAATGCAAGACGATATTTCAGGTTGGAATGAATGGGAAGCCGCTTTTAAGGATATTCCTGAGCTGGCAAGCCCCAGTGAGCTGCATGGTTTGGTGATGGGAATTGTCGCAGTAGCGCAGGCACCCACAGGCGATGAATGGCAATATATGCTGCAACAGCTTGATTTTGAACCACTGGATGCCAATGCCCTGCAATTGCTGGTAGATGAAGCAGAAGATGCCGCAGCAGCACTGGCTGATGATAGTCTGGATTATATGCCCATGCTGCCGGATGACCAGCATACACTGGAAGAACGGGTGCAATGCCTGGCCGACTGGTGTAATGGCGTGGTGCTGGGTTTTGGCCTGGCTTCTGGACACTTGCGTAATGATGAGTCTGAATTGTTACAAGATTTGCAGGATGTGGCCGCGGTTGAGTTTGAAGCCAGCGATGATGACGAAGAAGGCGAGGCCAGCTACGCGGATCTGGTGGAATTTGTACGCCTGATTCCGGTGAGCCTTGCTACGGGACGTCAGAAGCAGCCATTAGCCGAGACAGCAATTTTCAAAAACAATTTAAAAAATCAGGCATCGTCAGCCAGAACGGTACAGGATGACAATATTTCCATTGTAGAAATGTTTACACCGGATCGTCCGTCCTAAGCTGCAACCTCCTATGGTTAAGCCGTCATTAACATCGATATTGCGGCCTTAATCAATGTGACCTTAATAAAAATGCTTGCATTCCCTCGCCAAAAGAGGGAATGATCTTAAAAACCCGTTATAAGAGTCAATGATTACACGATGACCTCACCAGCCCAGATGCCTTTTGCTCACCGCCGTGCCCGCCTGTTAGAACAAATGGGTGATGATGCCATTGCTATTATTGCCACTCGTGCAGAAATGTATCGTAACCGCGATGCTGATTATAAATTTCGCGCTGACAGCAGCTTTTATTATTTGACCGGTTTTGCCGAGCCAGAAGCAGTTGCCGTCCTGCAAACCGGTAGTGATCAGCCATATACGCTGTTTTGCCGCGAGCGCAACCGGGAAATGGAAATCTGGAATGGCTTGCGTGCAGGGACAGAAGGCGCGTTGAGCCAATATGCGACGGATCAGGCCTTTACTATTGAACAGCTTGATGAGCAAATCATTAGTTTGCTCAGTGGTAAAAAACGTTTGTACGTGCGGCTGGGACAGGATGCTGCCTTTGATTTACGGGTAACAGGCTGGCTCAAGAAAATTGCAGCTAACCAGCGTCAGGGCGGGCAAGGGCTGGTGGAAATTATCCAGCTGGATTCTTTGCTGGATGAAATGCGCCTGTTTAAGGATACCCATGAAATTGACCTAATGCGTCGCGCTGCACAAATTAGTGCACAGGCGCATGTGCGTGCCATGCAGCAGGTGAAGCCGGGTATGATGGAATATCAACTTGAAGCTGAACTCTTATATATCTTTGCGCAAAATGGCTGCCAGACTGCATACAACAGTATTGTGGGCGGTGGTGCCAATGGCTGCATTTTGCATTATGTGGAAAATAATCAGCCCTTAAAGGACGGTGACTTGGTGCTGATTGATGCAGGCGCCGAGCTGGATCACTACGCGGCAGATATTACCCGTACGTTTCCGGTCAATGGCAAGTTTTCGCCTGAGCAAAAAGCCCTATATGAGCTGGTATTAAAAGCGCAACTGGCTGCCATTGAAGCAACTAAACCCGGCAATCACTACCGTTTGCCGCATGAAACCGCAGTCCAAATTTTGACCGAAGGATTGGTGGAGCTGGGCTTATTGCAAGGTGATGTGGATGAGCTGATTGCCAGCGAAGCCTACCGCCAGTTTTATATGCATGGTACCGGGCACTGGCTCGGCATGGATGTGCATGATGTCGGCAGTTATAAATTAAATAATGAATGGCGGCCTTATCAACCCGGCATGGTGGTCACAGTTGAACCCGGCCTTTACATTGCGCCGGATGATGATAGCGTAGACGCACGCTGGCGCGGCATTGGCATTCGTATTGAGGATGATGTGCTCGTCACTGAATCTGGTAATGAAGTCTTAACCTGCGATGTGCCAAAAACCGTGGAAGAAATTGAAGCATTGATGCAAAAAACTGCTTAGGTTTGGACCATGCTTGGTTTGATCTAATGGCTTTATCTAAAAAATAAGTTAATTGAAAAATACATTTGAAGCAGGAATTAGAAGTATGTCACAGCAACCGGTAATTATTGTTGGCGGTGGTATGGTCGGTTTAAGCCTTGCCTTGATGCTGGCCCGACAAGGCATTGCCATTCGTTTGCTGGAAGCAGTGAAATATCCTGAAAATGCCTCTGGTGAACCTGCTACCTATCATTCCAGTTTCGATGCCCGTAATACGGCATTGTCACGTCGTACCGTCCAGATTTTTAGTGAGCTGGGGCTTTGGGAAAAGCTATCGCAGCATGCGACACCGATTTTGCAGGTAAACATTAGCGAGCAGGGTGGTTTTGGCAAGGCACGTTTGCAAGCCCATGAAGAAAAGGTGGAAAGCTTTGGCCAGGTGATTGAAAACGCCTGGCTGGGCCGGGTATTGCTCAGTGAAGTGCGTGCCAATGCCAATATTGAACTGGTGGATGGCATTCAGGTGACATCACTGCAACAGGATGCAGGCAAAGTGTGGGTTACCGCGCAGCGTGGCAGTGATCAGCTACAATTTCAAAGCAGCCTGCTGATTGCTGCCGATGGCCGTGATTCATTTTGTCGCAAAGCACTAGGTATTGGCGTGGATGAGCATGATTACCAGCAAGTGGCCATTGTCACGACAGTGCAAACCAGCAAGCCGCACGGACAAGTGGCCTTTGAACGCTTTAGCAAAAATGGCCCGCTGGCACTATTGCCGTTACCTGGCATCACGGGTCAGCAGGACAGTTATCGCCGTTCGGTGGTCTGGACAGTCGAAAAGGGCAGTGAGCAGCAATGGCTGGGCGAGCACAATGACCAGCAATTTTTACAGGCCCTGCAGCACACCTATGGCAACCGTGCTGGCGAATTTACCAAAACCGGCAAGCGTTTTGCCTATCCGCTGTCACAGGTATTGGCGCATAGCCAAGTGTCCGGCCGTGTGGTGCTGATGGGCAATGCCGCGCATACTTTGCATCCCGTGGCAGGTCAGGGTTTTAACCTGTGTATGCGTGATGCGCATGTACTCACCCGTTACCTGAGTGAGCAATATCAGGCTGGGCAAGACATGGGTGACAACGCCCGCCTCAAGCATTACGAGCAGGCACGCCTGAGTGACCAGAAGCGCGTCATTCGCTTTTGTGATAGCGTGGTGCGCGGCTTTTCCAACCAGAACCCCCTGTTAAAGCTGGCGCGCAATACCGGCCTTGTGGCATTTGATGTGATACCCGGTGCCAAGCAGTTGGTCGCAACTTACGCCATGGGCCTAAAGGTTTAAATAAGAATGATCCGGCAGGATTGAGTGATGCCGCTAATCCTCCAGGATTTTGGTCAGCAGATCCAAGTAAAACATCAGCATAAAACGAGTAGCTTAAGGTAGGGCAGCATATGTCGGTTAATCAGCAACAAGAATCAATACCGATTGAAAAGGTCGTCATCATCGGCGGTGGACTGGTTGGTGGTTTATGTGCCTTGTTGCTGGCCAAGGCTGGAATTCAGCCTATTGTACTGGATGCTGCGCCTGAACTGGATACAGAGATTTTACAGCGCCGTGATGCGCGTGTACTGGCCTTAAGCCCGGCTACGATCAGCCTACTCAAGCAAACGGATGTATGGCCCCATATTCAGCGCAAGGCCGATTACTATGGCATGCAGGTCTGGTCACGGGATGGTTACGGCATTCTGGAGTTTGGTAAAACAGACCATATCGCACCGCGCACGGCACAGGACTTACTGGGTAGTATGGTAGAGCCCAGCGTGCTGGGACTGGCCATTCAGCATGAACTTAAAACGCAGATTCAACACTATCACACCCAGGTGCGGGTGCAGCGTATTGAGCCATTTGGTGACTATTGGCAAATTACTTTAACTAGCGGCCAACAGTTTAATACCGCCTTGCTGATTGGTGCAGATGGCGGCAATTCCTTGGTTCGGAAAATGGCGGGCATTGGTGTTGACGTGCTGGATTATCAGCAAACTGCCATTAGCTGCGCGATTAAAACCGAACAGCCGCATCAGCAAATTGCCCGTCAGGTCTTTTTACCGACAGGGCCTTTGGCTTTCTTGCCCATGACTGATTTAACCCTCACTGGTTTAAGCGCGGATGAACCCGCCGGACACTGGCAATCTGTGGTGTGGACGTTGCCAGCGCAGGATGCAGAAGCGTTAAGCCAGCTCAGTGATGCTGATTTTCTGACGGCAATTACCCATGCCAGTGGGCACATGTTGGGACAGGTAACTGCCGTAGAATCGCGTGCTGCATTTCCATTAGCCGCCCGGCAGGCTGAGCGCTATGTATTACCGCATTTAGCACTGATTGGCGATGCTGCGCATGTAGTGCACCCATTGGCAGGACAGGGCGTTAATTTAGGCTGTCTGGATGCAGCATTGCTGGTTGATAACCTGCTGCGCGATGAAGAGCGGGGCTTATGGGCGCATTGGCAAACCCTGAACCGTTATGAAGTCAAGCGCCGTAGCCACAATAGCCTGATGATGCATAGTTTTTCAGGGCTTGGCTGGTTGCAGGGCAGTCAGTTAAAAGCAGTGCAGTGGTTGCGAAGTGAAGGGATGCATTTTGTCGCTAACAATCCGTTATTGCTGAATATATTTACTGAACAAGCCAGTGGTAAATCTGCAATAAAAGATACGAGATATTACCAGTTCTAGCTTTTGGGTTACTATTTACCCATGTTTTGTTGAACCGCTTAAAAAAATAGCAAGTTATTGTCACCACCACTAGCAAGGATATTTCGGGATTGCTACAGTTAGCGAAATTCTTGAGCACCAACCTGCTTAAGAAAACTGACTAATTTCAAGAGATACATTAGGGGTAATGACAATGACTATTGATCACGACGATGACTACGACAATGCTGACAGTGACGTAGAAGCAGTAGATGTTGATGAAACCGAAACTGTGTCCACGGATGTCGGCAGTACAGACAGTGCTGATGACGCGCCAAGCTTGACAGATGCTGATCTCGCTGAAGCTGAAAGCTTAACTGTTACGGCTAAACAATCCATTCGCCAGCAACTGGAAGATGAAGTCGCGCGCTTTTTGGCGCAGGGTGGAAAAATTACCGAAGTACCGGCGGATGAAAGCGTACATGAATAATGTGCGAACCATTTAGTACTTAAAAACTAGTACCTAAATAAAAAGCCTATGTCATTGCATAGGCTTTTTTGAGAGCTTGCCAGTCAGCAGTAGTTCAGCAGACTAGAAAGTTTAGATATTTTTGAGTTGATCAGGCCACCTGAACTGGAATCACATTGGTGGTGTGGTTGACAGTATTATCCGGATTGGCATAAACCAAGCGTGGCTTATAGGATTTTAGCTCAACTTCAGTATAAACCCCGAACGCTGCAATAATAATAATATCGCCCACATCCGCATGATGCGCAGCACCACCATTGACCGAAATAATGCCGGAATTATCTTCACCGCGAATGGCATAGGTGGTAAAACGCTTGCCATTGGTCACGTTCCAGACCTGAATTTGTTCGTATTCTAGTAAACCGGCCAGATCCATCAGCTTGCCATCAATGGCGCAGGAACCTTCATAATGTAGCTCAGCATGGGTTACAACCGCACGGTGAATTTTACATTTAAGCATATGAGTTTGCATGGCAAATGTCTCCTGAGGAGTAGGGTAACCAACGCTGGCAAAATATCAGCAGTTTAAACACCGGATATTTTGCAAAAGCTTGTTCCGCTTTGAAACGGCGACATTTTGCCGTGTTCAGTGCGGTGCTGCAAGTAATTTGTGCGGATAATCACAAAATCCTGAGATTGAATGTAAATGACCTGTCGCAGTTGATGCCAAAATAAGGAGAGATTTATGCTACAAGGCGAAGCAGTGCCACATTATCTTCACGCATAGCCTTCGGTCTTGTGCTCGGGCAGATGAGGCATATATGCTGCAAGACGTAGTGGCTCTGCTTATCCTCGCAAAAAAATCATAGATTTTTTTCTTGCGCTTGGGCGAAGTGATACTTCGCTTTATCCTCGCTCAGGCTTGAACGCGTTGAGCTGGTTCATGGCCTTGGCCACGTCACCATTTACCAATAGATGGGTTTGCTGGAGCGCTTGTTCAATGGCCTGATCCAATAAATTTTGTTCGGCTTGCGGTGCCTTACCTAAAACATGGCCAGTGACTTTTTCACGCGAACCCGGATGACCAATGCCAATGCGCAGGCGGTGAAAATCAGCGCCAATATGCGGCACAATATCACGCAGCCCATTATGGCCACCATGCCCACCGCCTGTCTTAAGGCGAATGATACCCGCAGGCATGTCAAGCTCATCATGCGCAATGAGGATTTGTTGAACTGGAATCTGGAAAAATTTGACAAACGGGGCAACCGATTGTCCGGAACGATTCATGAACGTGGTTGGAAGTAATAATCTGACTTCCTGTCCTTCAATCGTACCACGACCGGAAATGCCAAAAAAGCGCGGGTCGTTCTTAAGACTAATGCGGTACTGGTCAGCCAGTTGCTGGACATACCAGAAGCCCGCATTATGACGGGTCTGGGCATATTCCGAACCCGGATTGCCCAGACCAACAATGAGTGACAATTTATTCAATGGTCTAGCTCAATATGACAGGTTAGGCTTATTCAGCGCTATCCTGGCTACCACCAGCTGGTGCATGGATGTTAGCAATGGCGTTGTCATGGCTAGCACCTTGTTCCAGTGCAGCAATTTTTACGCCTTCTGGCAGTTTAATGTCAGACAGGTGAACCACAGTACCGACTTCAACCTGAGCCAGATCAACTTCGATGAACTCAGGCAGGTTACCAGGCAGGGTAATGATTTCTACGTCATTTGCAATAATGGAAACAATACCACCTTGCTGCTTCACACCAACTGAAGTTTCCTGATTAATGAAGTGCAATGGAACACGTACGTTAATTGTATGGGTTGCATCAACACGCAGGAAGTCAGCATGCATTGGGAAGTTTTTAGCAGGATGACGCTGTAATGCTTTTAGCACAACAGGTTGTACCTGGCCATCAACACTCAGGTTAACAATGTGGGAGTAAAACGCTTCGCTTTCCAGAACCTTTACCAGATCCTTGAATGCAATGGAAATGCTCTGAGGAGCTTGTTCACCACCGTAAATTACGGCAGGTACCAGGTTCGCGTGACGCAGGCGGCGGCTCGCACCTTTCCCTTGCTGATCACGTGCTACGGCATTTAAGTTAAAATCAGTCATGATATGTCCTAACAGTTAAAAAAAGCTGAACTTGCGACCAGTTCAGCTGGGATTTTTTGTAGTAAACGAAAAGTATCACTACAAAAAAATAGGGTTAAATCTTATTCAATAGCATTAAATACTTTCATCAAACATGGCGCTGATGGATTCTTCGTTATTAATACGACGAACCGTTTCAGCAACCATGGCAGACACTGACACCTGACGAATCTTATCGCATTGCTGAGCAGCATCCGATAATGGAATGGTATCTGTAACCACCAGCTCGTCAATAACCGAATTTTCCAGATTACTGATGGCCGGGCCAGATAATACCGGATGGGTACAATAGGCCACTACACGCCGAGCACCAAATTTTTTCAGGGCTTCAGCAGCCTTGCACAAGGTTCCGGCAGTGTCCACCATGTCATCAACAATTACGCAATCACGGCCTGAAACATCACCAATAATATGCATCACCTGAGCTTCATTGGCTTTCGGACGGCGCTTATCAATAATGGCAAGGTCTACATCGCCCATTTGCTTGGCAATGGCGCGGGCACGCACTACACCACCAATATCAGGAGAAACCACAATCAGGTTGTCATATTGTTGCTGGCGCAGGTCGGCAAGCAAAATGGGCGAACCATAGATGTTGTCAACCGGAATATCAAAGAAGCCCTGAATCTGGTCGGCATGTAGGTCAATCATCACAACGCGGTCAATACCGACGGTGGTTAGCATGTCGGCAACGACTTTGGCAGTAATGGGCACACGGGCAGAACGTGGACGACGGTCCTGACGGGCATAGCCAAAATAGGGAATAACTGCGGTAATACGGCCAGCACTGGAACGACGCAATGCATCGGCCATGACCAGAATTTCCATCAGGTTGTCGTTTGTCGGGCTACAGGTTGGCTGAACGATAAACACGTCTTTACCGCGAACATTTTCAGTGATTTCCACCGCGATTTCGCCATCAGAGAAACGGTTAACAATGGCCGAACCCAATGGAATATGAAGATGACTGACCACTTTATGGGCCAGAGCGGTGTGGGCATTGCCACTAAAAACGACAAGATTAGGCATGTTTCACCTGAACGAGGGTTAAGCAAAGCACTGCTTTGCCCGAGTGCAAGGGAAAATCTATGATTTTCCTATAAGGGTTAAGCAAAGCACTGCTTTGCCCAAGCGCAAGAGGAAATCTACAATTTTCATGCAAAAATAAGGCAACTGCTAAGAGCTGCCCATGCGCATGAAAAAATCTGTGATTTTCTATAGGAAATAACAGAAATTACTTTGCTCTACAAAACAAAATAAAATCTTATATTCACTTAAGCGCAACAACAAAAACGAAAAGCACTACTCTTCCGCTGTAAATTAGAAAGCCTATGATTTTCTAACAGAATTAAGGAAAAGTAGTTTGGAATATGGCAGGGGCGGCTGGATTCGAACCAACGGATGCCGGGATCAAAACCCGGTGCCTTACCACTTGGCGACGCCCCTAAGTCGGCGGAAACTATAGTGTTGTTGCTGTAAACTGTCAAGCTGATTTACATAAAATGTGCTGTTGAAAAATCACATTTTAAACAGTTAAGCACAACCATGTTCCGGTTTTAAGATAATATCAGTCAGTTAAAATGGCAGGGGCGGCTGGATTCGAACCAACGGATGCCGGGATCAAAACCCGGTGCCTTACCACTTGGCGACGCCCCTGTTGACGTAGATGATCATATTGATAATCACGTTAAACCAGACCCAACTGTTCATGTACTGGAGAGTTCTGCAGACCGTGGCAAAAGTAGCTTTTGCAAGGCGTATTCTGCATTATCGCTGTGACGTCCTGTTCCGGCTGAACCGGTAAAAACACACAGGCTCCTGTACCTGTCAAACGTGCCTGACCAAACTGGTTGAGATAGGCTAGCGCTTGTGCAACTTCAGGATATAATTTTTGGGCAATTGCCTCGAAATTATTACCAAATTGCGTTGGGTTTTGCTGATAGGCGGCAAATGTAGTTTCTGGCGTGTTTCTTGTCAATGATTCTTGTGAAAAAAGTTGCTTAGTGCTGATAAAACAATCAGGCTTGAGCACAATATAATCAATTTGCGGTAAATCGACAGCCACCAACCGCTCACCAACGCCTTCCGCCCAGGCATTTTTACCCAAGATAAAAATGGGAACATCCGCACCCAGTTGAATGCCTAGTTTGGCCAGTTCGGTCAGCGTTAGGCCAGTTTGCCATAAGGTATTTAAAGCCAGCAGGGTCGTGGCTGCATTAGAAGAACCGCCACCAACGCCGCCACCAATCGGAACATTTTTTTGCAGTTCAATACGGCAACCCCCGGAATAGCCTGTGTGCTGTTTTAATAAACGCGCTGCCTTAATAATCAGGTTATCTTCACTGGCAACGTCATCCAGCTGGTTGATGCTTAAGCTGGTATGGTTAATATCAAAACTCAGGTAATCATATAAATCAATAAG
Source organism: Alkanindiges illinoisensis (assembly GCF_004377485.1). Lineage (GTDB taxonomy): Bacteria > Pseudomonadota > Gammaproteobacteria > Pseudomonadales > Moraxellaceae > Alkanindiges > Alkanindiges illinoisensis_A. The sequence continues at coordinate 25,856 of NZ_SNTY01000013.1, read as the reverse complement.
TTGAAATACAGATTGCAGGTTGTGATAGCCATCAGTGCGTTTACCGGTAATGTGCAAAAACAGGTTTAGCTTGGCTGGCGAGGGAAGCGTGAGTTGACTCATGGTTGTGCTGCATCCTCACGCGACTGGATGGTAAGGGTTACGCGGTTTTCGCCTTGGGGCAGGGTTTGAATCATTACCAGTTTTTGGGGGAGCGGGTCTGCATTGTCATAGCTTAACTGCACCTGCCAGCCCCCTTCAGCAAGGGTTTTTAAACGGCGTTGTTCATCATACTGGGCTTGTGCACTGCCTGAAGCAGGTTTGCCCTGTACCCACGATACCAGATAGGAAATAGGAGCTTGCCAGCCTGTTGCCTGTTGCAGTAGTTCTTCTGGACTCGCGGCCTGCAAGGTTCCGGTTTTGGCGCTGGTTAATGTGACCTTGCCGGGAATGCCTTCAATGCGGGTTTGCCCGATACCCAGCGCGCCTGTCAGGTCAATGGCAAAGTAATTATTGACCTGAGTCCAGGCATAAAAGGCACTGCCATTTTGCTGCGGCGTTCTAACGCCAATTTTGCCTGCAATACTAAACTGGGTTTTAACCATTTCCTGACTGGGCAGGGGAGTACTTAGGGTAGGTGCTTTAAGGGTTTTTTGACAACCACCTAGCCCCAGACTGATACAGCCAACCAACACGGCAGTAGAAAGACGTAAAACTTGGGACTGGCTAATCTGAGCAGACATGATTTAATTTTAAGTGAGTGAAATTAATCATGTATTGTAGGGAAATTGCTGATAGTCAGGGCAGGCATTTTGTGGTTTTTTGAAAAAAGCTAAAAATTCCAGCAATAGTTACAGGCTTCGCACCTGAATGTTATCGGGATACTGGGCTTGCAGCTTGGATTTTAAGGTATTATAAGCTGCCATTTCCCCTTTGGCCTGATAAACCTTGGCCAGCCTCATGGCAATATTGAGATTATCGCCAAAGGACAGGGCTTTTTGCAGCGCTTTGATGGCACTGTCGTAGTCTTTTTGCAGGAATGCTACCAGCCCCAGCGTGTCCAGAATGGCAGGCTGGTCGGGAGCCAGCGTATTGGCCCGTTCAGCCAGTTGCCGGGCATCATTGAGACGGCGATTCTGGGTGGCCAGTGTATAGGCATAAGCGTTTAAATAGGTTGGGCTATTGGGTTCAATACCCAGCAGGCGTTCCAGTTCCTGATCCAGCAAGGCCTGTTCATTGGGCTTGAGCAGCAACACACGGGCATAAATCAGTTCAGGGTCATCAGGCAGGTTTTTAAGGGCTTCGTCCAGCAGTGAGCGTGCTGTGTCCGGCTGATGGTTATCCTTGAGCAGTTGTACCTGTAACTGGTAAAGAAAACTGGCTTCACCGGGATGATTAACCCGCTCCTGCGTCAGATGGGAAATTGCCTGTGGCAGCGCTTGTTGTTCTGCCAGCATCAGCGCCATTTTTTTCTGGGCACTTTGATACAGTGTGCCTTCCACCCGTTTGTAGTAGGCGCTTGCCAGATCAATCTTATGCTGCCGCTGCGCATTGATAGCCAGATAATAGTAGGCCTGATCCATATAGGCTTCCTGCTGCAACAGCTTTAGCAGGTATTGTTCTGCCTTGGCATATTGCTGCTCATCAATGCTCACCAAGCCGGCCAGCAGCAAAATTTCGGTGTCATCAGGCCATTGCCCGATCATGCCATCCAGTTTTTTAAGGGCTTTGGGCTGCTGGTTTTGCTTGAGCAAATAGCGGACTTCAAACAGTTTCAGGCTTTTATTGCCGGGTTGTAGCGTGGTTTGCTTGTCCAGCCATTGCATCAGTTCGGCATTTTTATTTTGTGCAATGAGTATGTTGGCCTTTAATGTCATAAATGCGGTGACATCAGGACGTTTTTTAAGCGCACGGTTAATGCGTTTTAAGGCGTCATCCAGTTGGCCATTTTGAGCCTGTAAGCCTGCAATCAGCACCAGCAGCGACGGGTTACTGTGCATGTCCAGATGAATCAGGGCATTTAACAGTTGCTGGCGGTCCTGTTCATTTTCAGGGTAAATACCAGCCAGTACCTGATCCAGTGCAACATCCGCATCGGCACTTAAAATCTGGTCAAGAATCCGCCCAGCCAATGGATAGTCATGGGTTTTAAGTGCCAGGTGCGCTAAATAAAACTGGGCCGGGGTGTCTTGTGGTTCATTTTCTACCCAATGCTTGGCTATGTTTAGGGCGGTTTTATCATCCTGTGCATCAATCGATACCGTCAGGGCGCGCTCCAGAATACTGGGTGTCAGTGTTTCGAATGCCATTTTCTGGTAAATAGCCACGGCTTTGGCCTGTTGTTGCCGCGCCAGTAGAAACTCGGCCTGCATGCTGCCACTAAAATGATCATTGACTGGAGTGATAGGGATATTACTATTTTTAAAGGCCTGCACCGATTGCAGTGAAATAAGACTCCCCATCAGCAAGCTGCACAGGCATTGCCGACTAGCGCTAACACAAGCATGTGAGGGGGAAAATACGGACAAAGGTGTTCCTGTTTTTGCGAATAGTTTGAGTTTGTGCGGTAGATAACGCACAATAGCACATATTTTTTTGCAGCAATCCACGCAATATGGGTTTCTTTGCGTTAGGCGTTAACCACACTACGGCATCAGTTGACTTGCGTGAGAAAGTCGCGTTTTCGCCTGAGCGTCTGGCCACGGCACTGCATGAAGCCTGTGCATTTTGTCATCTCAATGATCTGGTGATTCTGTCTACCTGCAACCGTACCGAGATTTATGCCATTACGCCAAAGCCCGATCTACTACTGGACTGGCTGACCCATTTTAATGGTTTGCAGCGTACTGATCTGTTGCAGCATGTTTATCAATTTGATAATGAATCAGCAATTACCCACCTGATTCGGGTCGCCAGCGGGCTGGATTCGATGGTGCTGGGTGAACCACAGATTTTTGGCCAGGTGAAAAACGCCCTACAATTGGCCCGGCAGGCTGGTACGGTGAGCAGCCAGTTAAGCCGCCTGTTTGAACATGCCTTTTATGCCGCCAAAAAAGTACGTTCTGAAACGGCTGTCGGTGAGCAGGCCATTTCTATGGGCTATGCCGTGGTACAACTGGCGCAGCAGGTGTTTAGCAGCTTAAGCCAGACTACCGCACTGATTGTAGCGGCTGGTGAGATGAACACGCTGGTGGCCCGTCATCTGGTTGAGCAAAATGTAGGACGTCTGCTGATTTGCAATCGTGGTGTGGAGCGCGCAACCCTGCTGGCAGATGAATTGATGGCGCGGGTGCCGGTGGAAATTATTCCTTTTGATCAACTGGCAGATGCCTTGCCACGTGCTGATATTGTGTCCAGTTGCACGGGCAGTCTGCATCAGGTTATTTATGCCAGTGATGTTAAGCAGGCATTAAAAAAACGCCGCTTCAAGCCGATGCTGATGGTTGATCTGGCAGTGCCGCGCGATATTGACCAGGCCGTATCGCGGCTCAATGATGTGTATTTGTATGATGTGGATCACCTGCAAACTGTCATTGAAGGCAATCTGGCACAGCGCCGGCAGGCAGCACTGGAAGCTGAAGTAATGGTGAGCCAGTTGTCAGCGCAGTTTATCCGGCAGCAGCGCAGTGAGCAGGCTACACCATATATTGTGGCGTATCGTGGTCATATTGAGCAGCTTAAGGCCAGTGAACTGGACAAGGCCAGACAGCTACTGGCACAGGGGCAGGATGCTGAACAGGTGCTGGAACGTCTGGCTAATGCCTTAACCGCAAAGCTGGCTCATGCACCCTCCCAACTGGTGCGGCAGGCAGCCATGCATGAAAATCCGGAAATACTGGAATGGAGCATGAATGCTTTGGGAATTGAAGCGCTTGTCCCGAATGAACCAACAGAAGGCAACGAGCAGATAGCGCAACTACAGCCTGGTAATGAGCTGCTAAAACCTTAACTAAATTTTTTCTTTTGATGTGATTTTTAATCAACAATAAAAAAAGCGGCTATGAATTCATAGCCGCCTTTTGGGTCAGTAGTATCTTGCTCAGTAGCATTAATATTATTTAATGGCCTGATTAAGTTTGATGTACCACAACTGGCTATGGCGTTCTTCCGGTTTGTTGGCAATAATTTTATAGCTATAGCCGCTATTGCCATTTTTATCTATCAGGTTGCCTTGTGCGTCAACTGTCAACTCAGTGGCATCTACGCTATTACCTGCCTTGTCACGCGCATCGACACGCAGGCCAAAGTCATTGTCATTGCTAATGGCAAGGGTGTTGGCATCAATTAAGGTCAGGCCTTCCGCTTTTTCCATCAGCCAGCCGTAATCCTTCAAATCCAGCAGATAGGTTTTGCTGGCTGTCTTAACGCCTGCAGCCAGTAACTTGGCAGGATCTTTGAGTTTTTCCAGCTCATCCTCGCCGGATTTCAGGTTGCTGATGTCTGTAGCGTTCTTGATATCAAACACATACAGCTTGTTATGGATTTTATTGTCGGCAAAAGTACCTTGTTCAATGGTCATAAAGCGGCCATTGCCCAATGCCACCAGATCGCCCAGTTTGGCTTTGCCGGCCTTGCCATCCTGCCAGTCCGCCGGAGTAATCGGATAGGCGTAGGTTTTGCTGGTGCGGGTTTGTGGGTCAAATTCCACCAGACGGGTAAACAGGGCGCTGTTTTTGCTGATGTCCAGTGTACTTTGCACAATCGCATATAGCTTGCCATTGTCATAGGCCAGACCTTCACAACCACGGTTTGGCTGGCGCTTGGCAATCAGGGCAGGCAGGCCAGTCCCGGGACCAAATTTTTCGATAATCTTGCCGCTGGACAATTCAACCTTCGCCACAAACGGGCCGTATTCATCACAAATCCAGCCGTGCTTATTGTCGGCATCCAGCGTGATGGCTTCAGTGTCCAGACCATTGGCATCCGTGCCCAGATTGATTTTTAAATCTTCGGATAGGGCTGCTTCGTTGCTGGAACCAATGCTACCAGTTGGCAGAGGCAGACCAGTAATTTTCTTGCCGTTCAGGCTGAGTTCCAGCTGGCTGGCCAGTTTGACGCCATTTTGGTCAACAGTCAGTTTAACCAGTGTAGGGGCAAACTGTGGTGCCGGGAAAACCTTGGTGGCTGTGCCATCTGCCAGCATTGGCGAGTCGGCATTTGGCCCGCGGTCCGTAATGGCATAAAAGGTGGAAACGCCATTTTGTGCGCTCACAAAGCTTAGGCCAGAACCCACAGCCAATGGAAAGCCTTTGGGGAAATATTGCTTAAGACTGGCATTGGTAGCGCTATAAGGCACGTAAACATCAGGAATGACGTGCCGCTCAATACTGCTGACCAGTCCGCTGCCTATGGTTTTGTCATAGCTGATCGTGGCTTTGCCCAGCGCACTGGCCTCACTCACCAGCAGGTGATCCTTGGCCAGTGCTGCGTCCACGACACTGGCTGAAATATTCAATTTGCTCAGCAAACTGCCAAGCTGCTGGGCAAACTGCTCCGGTGCGACAGTAAAATCCAGCGTGCCCGTATTTTTAAGCTGTGCCAGTGTCGTACTGGCAAGTTGAATGGCATTGCTGCTGTCGGCATCCTGATCCAGTGTTTGCAGCAATACTGCACGATTAATACTGCTATTGCTCAGGTTACCTTGTTCGGTAGTCCCGTTATTCAACGTTTTAAGCAGCAACTTGTCGGAAGTAGGTTTGGCCGTACCCAGTGTAATGTCGCCCAGTTTAAAGGTAACGGTTTCGCCAGCTTTATAGTTAAATTTGCCATCACTGCCCGTAACACCCTGCTGCGAGCTGCTGCTATAGCTGAGGCCGCTCACTGCGCTATCAATGAAATAGGCAGTTTGTACTTGGGCTACCGGGGCAGTGCCGTCCTGGTTATCGTTGTCGTCATTACAGGCGGCAAGCGCCAGTGCACTCATGGCAATGATGAGCGATTTATAGTTGAGTTGCATAAAGCAGTTCCAGATGAAAGACTGGCTTAAGCTATAGCGGGCTGATGACAGGCAAGTGACAAAATCATGGCAAAATAAAGACATTCATTAAAGCGGTGGAGTATCGATAAACTTCTGGCTTTATTGAATTTTTAGAAATAGACAAACCAGCCTTGAACTTAAAGTTTTTTAAACAATATCTTCCCGAAACGATAGTTTTTTGCGAATTTCCAGCAGCTGGTTTTTTAATTGCTGGCGAACCTGAATGGAGCCGGATAAATTCAGTTTCTTGCGTAAATACTGTTCGGTGAGCTGCATCACCAGTTCCTGGCACAGGCCGTCCAGCCGTTCAGGCTGCTGCACATAAACACCCATATCTACCGCATCCAGCAAATGACACAGCTTATTGCGTTCCTGTTCATTGGGCCACGCACCCAGCAGAAAATACAGGCACTGTTCCGGGTCGTCCGGCAGTTCTTCATCGGCCTGTTGCATCAGGTATAGCGCACGACCAAAGGCATGATTGGCATCGACCAGCTCAAGTAATCCACTCATCTGGTTAAATAAAGCCGGATATTGCAATAGCAGCAGCAGAGCTTTTTCTTCAAGACTTGAGCTTTGTTCAAACGATAATAATTGCTGCTGTGCCGCTGGTTTTTTGTTCCAGCCTAGCCCTAAACGGTCACGCAGGGATTGTTCCAGCAGTCGCTTAAAACTGCCTTTTGCCGGCAGCAGGGCAGTTAAGGCACGGGCTTCCTGCATCAAGCGACTTTTGCCTTCGGGTGTTTTAATGTCAATTTGCTGTGCCAGACTTTCAAACAAAAAGTCCGACAGCGGTGGGGCCTGTTCAATCCGCCGCCTAATACCGCCCAAGCCTTCCAGCCGAATTAAGGAATCTGGATCATGCTGTTCGGGCAACACCAGAAAGCGCAGTTCACGCCCATCGGTGAGGGCAGGCAGTGCCAGCTCAAGGGTACGCCATGCAGCGCGCTGTCCGGCTGTGTCACCATCAAAGGCCAGCGTGATCTTATTGCTTTGCTTAAACAGGGTATTAAGATGTTCCACATTGGTGGCTGTGCCCAGGGATGCCACTGCACCAGCCAGCCCGGCCTGTTGTAATGCAATCACATCCATATAGCCTTCTACCATCAGCCATTGACCGGCGCGGGCCTTACGGCCTTCATACAGGCCATACAGGATTTCACTTTTATGAAAAATGATTGATTCCGGCGAGTTGATGTATTTTGGCTTGATGTCATCGCTCATGGCGCGGCCACCAAAACCCACCACACGACCTTTACCATCCCGAATGGGAAAAATCACCCGGTCACGCAGCAGGTCATAGGCGCGGCCTTTTTCACTGTCACGAATCAACCCGACGGTTTTTAAGCCTTCAACATCACGGGAAAAATGCTGTTGCAGATGTTGCCAGTCACTTGGCGCATAACCCAGCCGCCAGAATTCACATGCTTTGTCATCCAGCCCACGACTGGTTAAATAGGCCTGTGCTGCACTGTTTTTCGCCAGTTGCTGCTGATAAAACTGGGCCACCTGTTCCAGCAGGTCATATAAATTACCTTCTTTTGATGAAGCATTTGCTATTTCATCATTGGCTATGGCCTGACTGGTGCTGTCATGCCAGATGTCATCCAGCATCAGATGCGCTGTACCATCAACATCTGCAGGAATATCAAAAGGATCACTATCAGAATTATATACAGAAGGATTACCAGCAGGCGTTTTGTTATTTCTGTCCAGGGTATCAGCCTGTGGTTCTACGGGTTTTTTAGCAGCAGGCACAGCTGGCTTGGGCGCTGCACTGCGTTTATAGCTAAACTTGTTATTGTCATCCTGTGAATTTTTGGGCAGCTCAATTCCTGCTTGCTGCGCCAGATCCTTGATCACATCAATAAAATTGCGGTTTTCATATTCCATCAAAAAACCAATGGCATTGCCGTGCGCATGACAGCCAAAGCAATGATAAAAGCCTTTATTGCGATCTACATTAAATGATGGGGACTTTTCCTGATGAAACGGACAACAGGCGGTATAGGTTTTGCCTGATTTTTTGAGTTTAATTCGGCTGCCAATCAGCTCTACCAGATCAATGCGATCCAGTATCTGGTCGATGGTATGTTGTGGAATTGCCATGTTGCCCCCGCTGCACTATTTACCAAAAACAGGCAGTGGGAGCACTATAGCATAAGGTGAATGATCAGTTATGTTTTGCAAGCATTATAGAGTTACGGCGCATTGGATGGTGCAGATTCCGGCTGCTGCTGTGGCGAAGTCAGCTCAGGCAGGCCCAGACCAATGCTGGGAACTGGAGGCTGCTGTACAGCATTATCCAGATCCGGTTGCGGAACATCAGGTTTGATCTGTTCGGATGTCAGTTCATTGCTGGTGGCTGGGGTGGCCGCAGGCGGAACCACCACGGCTGCATTGTCGCGGTTCTGTGGCACAAACGATTGCGCTTCACGGCCAAAAATACCCAAAGTGGCACGGTTAACCCAGGAGGCCTTGCCGCGTGCAGCATTCAAGTCTACGCCATTGCCCTTGATCAGCTTGGGATAATTCAGGCGAATGATTTCAAGGTACTGGTTGGCAGTTTGCTGGTCGCCCAGTTTCTGATAGCCATACACAATAGTGGCCAGTGCTTCAGGGACTTGCGGGGTTTGCGGATAATATTCCAGCACCCAGCGTGCACGTTGTACTGCAGCCAGCCATGCCTGACGTTTCAGGTTGTAGCGTGCCACGTTCATTTCGCTTTCAGCCAGCTCCTGATTGACATATTGCATGCGCTGCGCCGCATCTACCGCATAACGGCTGTTGGGGAAACGCTGTACAAATTCACGCAGGCTGCTATAGGCCAGACGCAGGTAGCTAACATCACGGTGTGACTGGTTCAGGTTGGTGTAGCGCAGCAGGCCGTCATAATGCTGCTCCATATTGGCAACACCGCGAATATAATAGGCATAGTCCAGTTGGGCATTGCTGGGGTATAGACGGATAAAGCGATCCGCCAGCGTCACCACGCCCGGATAATCACCCTGCTTGAAACGGGAATACATCAGGTCTAGCTGGGCCTGTTCAGTATATTCACCGGTGGGATAGTAAGTATCCAGCGCTTCCAGTGATTTGTTGGCTTCGGTGTACTGGCCGCGTTTCAGGCTCTTTTGTGCAGACTCATAATAGGCTTGCTCACTGCGCTGCGGGCCTGCGTCCTTCAGATCATTTTTCTTTTTTGGAAAGCTGCTACAACCCGCCATTCCTCCTGCAATTGCCACGGATAATGACAACATCAACACACTAAAACGGGGCAGCGACATAAATACTCCTCTGGACTTAACGGGCAATACGCTACAATGGGGGCTATTTAACCATTTTTGATGACAGATACCAAATGGCCCATACACAAAATCTACAGCAAACACCAGATTCAAGCATAAATGAGCTGCCTGAGGATGACAATGCGTTATTTGCTGATCTGCAAGAAGACCTGTTTGAGGGAGATCTGGCGTCAAATCAAGCAGCTAGTGCAACCAGAATTTCGCAACAGGCGGTGGTGCCTGATGAGATGCTTGGGCTGCGCTTTGATCAGGTGGCGGCCAGTCTTTTTTCTGAATTCTCGCGTGAACGGCTTAAAAGCTGGTTGCAGGATGGCCAGCTTACCGTTAATGGGCAAAGCGTAAAACCCAAAACCCGTTGTCTGGGCGGCGAAGTACTCAATCTGGAGGTGACTCTGCAAGAGCAGAACACCACTGAGCCTGAGCCAATGGCACTGGATATTGTGTATGAGGATGAGCATATTCTAGTTGTTAACAAACCGGCTGGTCTGGTAGTGCATCCAGGCGCAGGCAACTGGTCAGGCACATTGGTGAATGGCCTGCTGTACCATGATGCCAAGCTGAAGGAACTACCGCGTGCTGGTCTGGTGCACCGCATTGACAAGGACACCAGTGGCCTATTGGTCGTGGCCAAAAATCTGGCAGCCCAGCATCACCTCAGCAAGCAACTGGCCGACAAATCAGTGTACCGGATTTATGATGCAGTGGTGGTGGGACATGTGATTGCTGGCGGTACGGTGGATCAGCCCATCAAGCGCCACCCGGTAGAGCGTACTCGCATGAGTGTACAGCCCGGTGGACGTGCTTCGGTGACCCATTACCGGGTGCTGGAACGCTTTGGCACACATACACTGGTGCAGGCGCAACTGGAAACCGGGCGTACCCATCAAATTCGCGTGCATTTGTCGCATATCGGTTTTCCGCTAGTGGGTGATCCAATGTATGGCAGCCGTCGGCGCTTGCCACAAGGGGCCAGCCAGAATCTGATCAAAACCCTGCAAAATTTCAAGCGGCAGGCATTACACGCCCGCAAACTAGGGCTGGTGCATCCGCATACGGACAAACAAATGCAGTTTGAAGCGCCATGGCCGGATGATTTTAGCCAGCTGGTTCAGGCGCTGCGTGATGAAGGGCATCAAGCTTAATCTGATGAGCATATAAACAAGGTGAAAATGATGGAAAGTCTTGTGCAGCCGGATATGCCGCATGGATTCATTAATGCAACAGGTTTGCCTGCTCAGATACTGGCAGGGCAAACCACCCGGCAGGCATTTAATCCATTACTGCAAAGTGCTGCGCCATTTGATAGCTTTAATCTGGCGCTGCATGTGGGGGATGATGCTGGCACAGTCCAGCAGCAGCGCATTGAGCTGTTAAAGGCATTGCAGCCTTATGGCGCTAAACGTCTGGTATGGCTGGAACAAACCCATAGTACCCGCGTGCATGAAGTCACTGAACAAGCCATGCCGTTTTTGCCCATTAATGCGGATGCTTTTGTGACTCGGCAAACTGGTGTGGCCTGCATGATCATGACTGCAGATTGCCTGCCGATTGTGCTGAGCAATGCAGATGGCACCGAGGTGGGCTGTATTCATGCCGGCTGGCGCGGTTTGCTGGGTGGGATAATTGAAAATACCGTCAATGCCATGCAGTCACCTGCTGTGTTCGCCTGGTTTGGTGCGGCAATTGGGCCATGCAGTTTTGAGGTGGGGCAGGAAGTGTTTGATGCTTTTACCCAGCACCATCCTGATGCTGCCAGTGCTTTTACCAAGCATAAGACGGGTAAATATCTGGCCGATATTTATCAACTGGCCAGCCAGCGTCTGCACCGATTGGGAATCCGGCACATCACTGGTGGCGTACAATGCAGCTATCAGGATTCCACTACGTTTTATTCATACCGGCATACAGCAAGGACAGGCCGCATGGCCACCTTTGTGATGATCCAGAATGCCTGAATGAGTGGGTCAATAAGTTGATAACTACATACAAGCTATCGTGTTGTGTATTGCTGTTTTTATGATGATGTTTTGCATCAGCTTTTGTGGTGAAACCTGCAAACTGTTATGATGTGGCGCCTGAGCTGCATTTTTATGCAGGCCGCTTTTAGGATGTTGAATTGACCCACGCTATTGCTTCTGATCCTGCGCTGACCCCGCCAGCACCCTGCAAACAGGTGTGTATTGTTTATCATAGCCCCTATGGGCACACCGAACGCGTGGCACGTGCCATTGCAGACGGTGCCCGGCAGGTTGCTAATACGCAAGTGCATGTGATGTCGGTAGAGCATGTAGACTGGCATGCACTGGATCATGCGGATGTCATCATTTTTGGTTCACCGACCTATATGGGCAGCGTGACCAGTGGCTTTAAGCTGTTTATGGATGCGACGTCCAAACGCTGGAAAAACCGCTTGTGGGTGGGCAAGCTGGCAGCGGGGTTTGCCAATTCTGGTGGTTTAAGCGGTGACAAGCTGGCGGTGCTACAGCAAATTTGCCTGTTTGCCATGCAGCATGGCATGTTGTGGAGCGGTATTCCGCTCATGCCAACCGGTCACACTGAAAATGACCTGAACCGGCTGTCTGGCTTTTTGGGTTTAATGACCCAGTCTGACAATGCACCCGTTGAAGAAACGCCGCCACAAGGGGATATTGAAACCGCAAAATGGTTTGGCAAATATCTGGCTGAATTAATATAAAAATTACATGACGATTAAAACAATTGATATCCTGACAACATTATTTATTTCTCCCTGTATTATTGGTTTCGTGGTATGGATTGGTTCTTACTTTATTAATTATCAGCCATTTTTCCCTGTATTTGAAGCATGGCCTGGGAATCGGCAGTCTGTATTCTTATTTGAAAATATCTTGATTTGCTCATCTGTTATTAATATAGGGCTCTGGATTAAATTTCTTTATAATCAGCGGGCACAGGTTAGAAACTATTTTAGCAACAAACCGACTTATAAAATTTCTCGAGTCTTCTGGGCATATCTTCTGATATTAGGCTTGTATGTCTTACTAGTTATAGTAATTATGCTGCCTATCCAAACTTGGGATACATCCAGTGATCTTTTTAATAAAATCAATTTTATCCCTACCAGTATGATCATCTCCATCGCATGCACATGGGTTGTGACAATGCATTTTATTGCATTCACCATTGTTTTTGGATTTTTAGTCGAGAGAATGTTTCGGAAAAAGATATAGATAGTTTTAAGCCTGTATAACTATAAATGCCGTTGGATGACATTATTTGTTTTTAGTATGGCGACTTGATGTGTTGTTAAATACGTTGATGCGTCAATACACGCAGTTGATTATTCCAAGAGAATGTAAAATGACCAAAATTGATTCCAGAGAATTTGCCTTACTCATGGCGCTACTGATGTCAGTGGTGTCTTTTTCCATTGATGCCATTTTGCCTGCACTGGGGCAAATTGGTCGTGTGTTTTCGATTGATAATCCCAACCATGTGCAATGGGTCATTACCTGTATCTTTGCGGGCATGACACTCGGACAACTGATTGCCGGGCCGCTATCGGATGCGATTGGCCGCAAGCGAATTTTATTTTCCGGGATTATCATTTATTTAGCGGGCAGCCTGCTGTGCTACTTGACCCACAGTTTTGAATGGTTTTTGCTAGGGCGTTTTATTCAGGGTATTGGCGTGGCTGGGCCGTATGTGGCGACCATTTCCGTGGTGCGCGATAAATACAGCGGCAATGACATGGCGCGGGTGATGTCATTGATCATGATGGTATTTATGGTAGCGCCTGCCATTGCACCCGGCATCGGACAAGTCATCATTTATTTTTCAGGCTGGCGTGAAATTTTCCTGCTCTACATTGTTTATGCGCTGGTAGTGGGAATCTGGATTGCCTTGCGTCTAGAAGAAACCCTGCTGCCAGAACAACGCTTGCCCATGCAAATTAAGGCGTTCCAGCATGGCTTTCAGGAAGTAATTAGTAACCGCACCACCATGAGCTATTTATTGTGCACTGGCCTGTGTTTTGGCGGTTTTATTGGTTATCTGGGCACATCACAACAAATTTTTATGCAGCAGTTTGGTCAGTCCGGCGAAACATTTAGCCTGTGTTTTGCACTGCTGGCCGCCTTGATGGGTGTGGCATCCTTTACCAATGCAAGGCTGGTAGCCAAAATTGGCATGCGTCCGATTTGCATGTATGGCATGTTGTTTATTGCTGTACTGTCTTTTGGCTTTCTCGTGGTGCAGCACAGCGGTATTAAAATTACTTTCTGGATGTTTTTGCTGTATGCCAGTCTGCTGTTCTCAGTATTTGGCTGTCTGTTTGGCAATTTAAATGCCATTGCCATGGAACCCATGGGACATGTCGCAGGTATGGCCTCGGCCATTATTGGAGCATCGGCGTCTGTTCTGTCGCTAATACTGGCGACCATTATTGGCCAGCTTTATAACGGCACCCTAATTCCCATGACCTGGGGCTTTGCCATTTTATGTGGGGCGTCCTTTTTGATTATGCTAAGTGAAAAGCGCTGGTTGCTGAGGCTGCAAGCGAGCGAGGTTCAATAGAGTGACTTAGCAATGGGCACAAGATCAGTAAAATAAAGTGCTAGTCATTAAATAAAACTGCCCCGTAACCAGTACAGGGCAGTTTCAAAAAACGAAATTCTCAAATCAATTAAAAGCGATAGCCTAGTTTTAGGCCCACGGCCAGCGCATGGTTATCTTCGAAATCAGCAACTTCAGTGCCACTGCTTACTTTGGCCGTTGCATCACCCAGCCAGAAATACTTTACCCCGCCAGAGAGTTCAACCTGAGGTGCCGGGCTATAGCGCAAGCCAAGACCAACGTTCCAGTAGCCTTCTGTTGGGCCAAGTGTAGTGACCGGGTTGCCAGCACCGCTGTCCCAGCCCACAGACATATTACCAGCCAGTGTATTGCTTAGCTTGCGACCCACGCCAACATTGGCAGACCACTGGTCATCGGTATAATCAACCAGATTAAATCCACCGGTTGATGGCGAAGCTGCGGTGGCAACAGCGCCAAACAGGGCAGGCCTGATGGCAAAACCTGACCATTCTACCCAGCGCAAGTTAGCAAAGGCCACTGTATCTGCCATCACACCGGTCTGGAAATCCAGATTGACAGACTGAGGCGTGGTCACCTTGCTGGCTTGTTCAAGGCTGGAAGGTGCAAGGGCATTTAATGCAGCAAGACGTGCCTGTTGTGTGACTAAACCTGTACGTGTTGCAGTTAAAGACTGTTGCTGGGCGAGTAATGCAGCTTTACGGGTATCAGTGTCCGGAAGCGCAGCCAGTTGAGCCAGACCGGCATTAATTTGAGACAAACCTGCATCAACCTGTCCTAAGCCATTGGTAACTGCCGTCAACAGATTGCCAATTTGCAGGGATTCCTGCGTGGACGCATTGTGCTCAATTTCTGAACGATAGGTTAAAGAAGCTTTTAGCGCAATTTCAGGAATTTCATAGGCCATGCCGGCTACCCAGCCAAAGGCACTGTCTTTGTCGCCAGTTGAGCTGTAACCGTTATAGACACTGTAGGCTGTCCCGCGCAAGTCTACCTCGGCTTTTTCAATTTCCTGATAGGCCACGCCGCCATATACCTTGAAATGATCAATCGGTTCATAACCAAACAGCGTGGTAAGGTTGCGTGTTTTTAAGTCAGATGAGGTATTGCCAAACGTTCCTGTGCTGCCATTTGCCGTAAAGTTATTACTACCACGATAGGTTGCCCGTGCGCCAAATGGCTCATCATAAATCATGCCGAATGAGAGTTTTTCGGTAGGCTGTAGTTTAATGGCTGCGCTACCAAAGGTGTAGCTTTCACCAATGTCAGCAATACCATTACCCGAACGATCCTTTCCTTCAACAGTTGGATACAGGGAAGATACGCCAATTTCTGCATAGTTGCCGGGCTGTAAAAAAGCTGAAATGGACTGACCAGAACGGTCCAGTGCCGCAGCAAATACACTGGTGGCAGGGAGAGCAGCAGTGGCAATAGCTACCACAAGAGTTTTCATTTTCATTTGGTTCCGTCCATGATTAAAGATGGCTAAAAGCGGGACTTATAAATAACTCATAATGGCACTGCTTTTAGCATCTACATCCAGTAGATAAATTCCTTTCAAGGCTTAAAACAGATCTTATGGCAATCCATTCTAAGCGCGCTGTTTGCAATAGCGCTATCTCACTATATTTTCATTTCTTGAGGCTTGTCAATGTGATTGTTTGTAGCCTAAGGTCGAATAGTCAAGTACGAAATTGACTACTCTAGGCCTAAGATATTGAGTAAAGCGATGGTTTAAAGAAATGACTGGCGAGTAAACTTTTAATAAAGTGATTCAAGTATAATTTCTTAAGCAAGACTTAAAGCTGTTTGGTAATCCAATCCTGCTGCCAAACAGTGATAAAGCTTGCTGAACCGCCTTCGGGCGGTTCTTTACTTTGTAAAACAAGAGAATAATAACTAAAACAATTTGAGAGCATTTAGCCTTTAATGTTCAGTAGTCCAGTTACTGCTTAATGTGAATTTATCATGTCAAGCCTCACAGCAAGTGAATCTAAAGCCATTTAACACTCTACCTCTTCGTTAGAGATATTAGGTTTTTCAAGTTGGCAAAGGAATTGCAGTAAGCATTACAACAGAATTTCAACTCCAGATTTTGCAGGCTTGGGCACATTGAAAGCAATGATTACAGTGATTTTAATTGGGGCCGGACTTTATTTTAGTTCTGGGTTTGGTATAGGCAAGGCCGTAGATATGTCTGCAAGAAACAGCAATTATCAGCAAAATGTTGATGAAAGTTCACACTAACTGTCATTTTTGGTCGAATAAATACTATTTTTTGATCATTAAATGAGCGTTTTCTGCTGTTCTAGATACGTGCCACTTAAAGTTACGCCTAATGAGAGAGCTTGGCTAGGTCAATTCATGAAACAGGGGTTTACCGCTTAATGCCATAGTCACTTGCAATAACAGGTCTTTGCTGTTTTCCTCGCTAAGTCCCTTGATGGCAGCATCGGTGCGCTGAAGCAAAGCAGGCCATTGCATGAGCTGTTTGCCAGAAATACGTTTAAGTGCTTGCTGATAATGCCGGGTTTTGTTTGGCCAAATTCCCAGTTTCTGGTATTGACCCGGTTGCTCAAAGAGTTGCATGAGTAAGCGCATTTCGCGGGACAGTGCCCATAAAATCAGGCTGTCGGCTTCTCCGGATTCCAGCAAAAAGCCAAGAATCTTAACGGCCTGTAATGCATTGCCCTGCAAGGCAGCATCAGCCAGATCAAAGCTGCTAAAGCGTGATTGTTCTGTCAGGCCTGCTTGTAACTCTTCAAGGCCAATCACGTGGTCAGACTGATGTAAATCACTTAGGCGTAACAGGCTTTGCTGTGCGGCAAACAGATTATTTTCAGTCTGGGCCAATAGCAATTCCCAGGCATCACGTGCCAGTTGAACGTCAAGCTTACGTGCTTCATCCTGTAAAATGGCCAGACGTTCATGCATGTTTTGCAGGCTAAGCTGAACCACAACGCTATTAGCCTCAATGCTTTGATAAAATTTGGTTTTTTGCGCCGCCTGATCCTGCCTTGGCATGATAATAACCAGTGTATTATCTGCGGGTGACTGAATGAATTGCTGGAGTTGATCTAGCCCTGCGGCATCCGGCTTGATATTGCCATGTGCTTCGATGGCCAGTTTTTCAGAAAATAATGACAGACTATTTAACGAATTAAAGACATCACGCCAGTCGTTAACAGTATTGATTTCAAAGCGTTGGCGTTCAATGTGCTGGGATTGCCAGTGTTGGCGCAGGGCATTCAGCAGGTTTTGCTCAAGCAATGGCTCATTACCGTGCAAGAGCCAGACGCCACTGGCTTGGGCAACTCGTCCCATCGCACCCCGATAATCCAGCCGCATAATAAACTAAGGCGCAGTTGTTTTATCATTAGCAGTGGCGTACTGCATACGGCCTGCATGCAACTGGCGCGCAATCTGCATGGCGGCATCCAGATTCATTTCTTCAATCAGGTGGGCTTCTTCCTGATTTTCAGTATTTACTGTTGCAATATCATATTGATAACTGCGGCGGGAATACACACTGTAGTCAATGGTGAGTGGCTCACCCAGACTGCTTTCAATATGATAAGTAATGGCCAGACGCAGCTGAACTTCGGTCAGGCGGCCACTGAGGAGCTGACGGGTTTGCTGATAATCGGTAATCTTGATAATCGGCGCACTTTTGTCCTGATTGACCATGGCACCCAGTGATTGCAGGTAAACCACCAAAGGCTCACGCAGGGCTTCGGCCTGTTTGGGTAAATCCACCTGAACATTTTTATAAGCCACAGGAATGGCAGCAGTCTGGGTACCACGCAAGTGAAAACCACAACCATACATGCTTACGGCTGCTAACCCCAAAGCCAGACTTAAACTCAAATGGCGCAAGGTTATTCCTGTCAGGATTCGTGGTTGTTTCATGCCTGCTGTTCCCATATAAAACTTATAGCCGGTTTATAGTCGATCAAAGTAAATCCTGTGGCTTATACCACAAGATTTACTAGCTTGTTTTTAACCACAATTTCTTTCTTGGTGGGGCCAGTCAAAAACTGCTGAACTTCTGGCAGGGCCTTGGCCAATGCTTTAAGCTCATCATCACTGGTATCCAGGCCCACTTCCAGCTTGCCACGTAGTTTGCCGTTCACCTGTACCACAATGGTCTGGGTATTGCGGGTGAGTGCAGAGGCATCCACTTCTGGAAAACGGGCGTTGACCAGATCAATATCAAGCTGTGCCAGCAAAGCCTGACTCAAGTGTGGCGCAAACGGTGCCAGCAACAACAGCAGATTGGTAATGGCTTCACGTTCGGCAGCGTAATCGCTGTCATCCTTGGCTTCAAACTTGGCAATACTGTTGAGCAACTCCATCAGTGCAGCAATGGCAGTATTGAAGGACTGACGACGCTCAATATCATCACCCACTTTCTGGATGGTTTCATGCAGCTTGCGACGCAGTTCCTGAGCCGTAGTACCCAGTGTTGTCGTTTGCAAAGGTGCCAGAATAGTCGGGGTATTTTCCAGATGTAACTGCGTCTGACGCCATACCCGTTTCAAGAAGCGATGCGAGCCTTCAACACCGGCATCTGACCACTCCAGTGATTGATCAGGTGGTGCAGCAAACATCATGAATACACGTGCAGTGTCAGCGCCAAAACGGTCAATAATGGCTTGTGGATCAACACCATTATTTTTGGATTTGGACATTTTTTCCATGCCGCCAATATTGACGGGCTGCCCATCGCCTTTATAACGTGCTGCCAGAATCCGGCTTTTATCGTCTTTATCCAGTTCCACATCTGCTGGGTTAAACCAGATTTTCTTGCCGCTGGCATCTTCACGATAAAAGGTATCTGCCAGCACCATGCCTTGCGTAAGCAGGCGGGTGAATGGCTCATTACCCTGAACGACGCCTTCATCACGCATGAGTTTATGGAAGAAGCGGGCATACAATAAATGCAAAATGGCATGTTCCACGCCGCCAATATACTGATTGACTGGCAGCCAGCTTTGCGCAGCTTCTGGTTTTACCATGCCACCGACATAATCCGGTGAGGCATAGCGGGCATAGTACCAACTGGATTCCACAAAGGTATCCAGAGTGTCGGTTTCACGTTTGGCTGCTGCGCCACAACTAGGGCAAGTGGTTTGATAAAATTCAGGCATCTTGGCCAGCGGATTGCCCGACCCATCCGGTACAACGTCAGTGGGCAGTACCACAGGCAGTTGTTCTTCCGGGACAGGCACTTGTCCACATGATTCACAGTTAATCATGGGAATCGGACAGCCCCAGTAGCGCTGACGCGACACACCCCAGTCACGCAGACGAAACTGCACTTTTGATTTAGCCAGGCCTTGTGGTTCTAATTTAGCCAGAAATGCATCAAAGGCACCCTGATAGCTTAAGCCATCAAATTCACCGGACTGAACCAGCTTGCCATCTTTGCTACCGTACCATTCCTGCCAAGTCTGATTGTTATAATCATTAGTATCGGCAACTTGAATTACTTGCTTGATTGGCAACTGGTATTTATTGGCAAATTCAAAATCACGGTCATCGTGCGCAGGTACGGCCATCACTGCACCAGAGCCATAGCTCATCAGTACGTAATTGCCCACCCATACTGGAACCTGCTCACCAGTCAGCGGATGTTTGACAAACAGCCCGGTTGGCATGCCTTTTTTCTCAGCAGTTGCCACATCAGCTTCAGCCACTGAACCCATACGGCATTCTTCAATAAATGCTTTGAGTTCAGGATTATTTTCACTGGCTTTCAGGGCAAGCGGATGCTCGGCTGCAACCGCCACATAGGTCACACCCATCAAGGTATCAGGACGGGTGGTAAATACGGTTAAGCCCTCGGCATAAACATCCGGATTTGCAGACGGGAAGGTAATATCCATGCCTTGCGAGCGGCCAATCCAGTTACGCTGCATGGTCAGCACTTGTTGCGGCCAGCCTTCAGCTAACTGATCCAGATCATCCAGCAATTCCTGTGCATAATCAGTAATGCGGAAGTAATACATGGGAATGTCGCGCTTTTCCACTAGCGCACCAGAGCGCCAGCCACGGCCATCAATCACCTGTTCATTGGCCAGTACGGTTTGATCCACCGGGTCCCAGTTTACCGTCGACAGCTTTCGGTAAATCAGGCCTTTTTTATACAGACGGACAAACAGCCACTGTTCCCAGCGATAATATTCTGGCGTACAGGTCGCAAGTTCACGATTCCAGTCAATCGACAGTCCTAGACTTTTGAGCTGCTTACGCATGTAGTCAATATTTTCAAAGGTCCACTTGGCCGGAGCGACCTGATGAGCAATGGCCGCATTTTCAGCAGGCAGGCCAAAAGCATCCCAACCCATCGGTTGCAGCACTGTTTCGCCTTTTAAGCGGTAATAACGACTAATCACATCGCCAATGGTGTAGTTACGCACATGGCCCATGTGCAGCTTGCCACTCGGATAGGGAAACATGGACAGCACGTAACGACGCGGGCTGCCAGTTTCGTTAGCCACTGCAAAACTTTGACGTGATTCCCAGTCAGCCTGGACAGCTGGTTCGATTTGGGCAAATTGATATTCAGAACTTTGAGTATTGGATGTTGTCATAACCACAAAACAGGCAATCATAAAAACTTGAGCGCAAGCATAGCCTAAAAATGCAAAATGCGCGCGCTTTCGTCAACAACATCGTTATTTTTTACCAACTTTTTAAATGGATGCTAGCCTGTTAAAAAGTATTGCAGCAGCCAGCCTGTATTTATAAACAGCTATTTGCATCCATTGGCAATATTCTGCTGGTAGGTCTGGATTTGTGAAGCACGGCGTTCTTCAGTCATATATGCCCGTTCCCCACCCGCATCTTTTTCATAGAGACGACGTCCAGTTTGCAGCAACGCTAGATTGTCCTGCATGGCTTTACAGTCACTCGCACTGAGCTTCGGTGCTGGCTTGCTCGCAGTTGCTTTGTTATCAGTGTTGGCCGCAGTGGTTCCTGTGGCTGCTTTTTGACCATTAACAGCCGGCGCAGGTGCTGGCCGTTCCTTGATATTGACTGCTTGAGCATAGCGTGCAGGCGGCGGGGTCTGCGTATAATGCAGCCTGCCTTTTTCATCCTTCCATTTATACACTTGCTGGGCTTGTATCGTCGTAGCCAGCAGAGTGGTAATACTAATCAATAATCCAATTTTGAGTGTTTGAGTAATTGCAGGCATGGTCATCTACTTATGGATTCACTGATAAACTAAATTTTCCCTCAATCCATTAACGTTCGCTAAACGCTGGTCTGGTTTGATCCTGTGTTGGAACAATCAGGCGGTTGGCTGGTGGCGGGGTAATGGGAGTAATGACGGGTTGAGGTTGTGAGGCTGTAGTGGCCTGAGGAGCTTGTTGCTGACCATTAGTATTGGGAACAGATCCATTGGTGGCAGCATTGGCCAACTGGTTGGCATCCATAACACTGGTCGCGTTGCCACTATTTGAATTGCTATTTGCAGTGCCAGTATTTGCATTATTGGTACTGGTTTCAGTATTGGCAGGAGCTACCGGGGTTGGCGGAGCCTGATCATCAATATAGACTTTTTTGGCAGACTTGGCGCTATTTTTACCGGGTGGCGTCTGGGTATAGTGCGTAGAGCCGGCTTTATCAACCCACTTGTAAAAAGTTTCTGCACTGGCGGATTGCGCCAAGACCAGTGTACTTAAACTTGCAGCGAATAAAAGGCCACGTGATAAGCTATAAATCAAACCAGTGGACGATAATCTTAAAGGTCTAAATGCTGGACTATTTTTTAACATACGATGGAACTCCCTACCACATCGCAATAATTTAGTGCAAAGTAGCTAAATTCGGTTTGTTTCGCAAGTAATATTACTATATGTGGTAGCAGGTCTAGGCTCTACGGCGTTCTCGTAAAGAGAGCCATTTTTAATCACTAAAAACTTGCGGCAATCCTGCAAGAAAATTGCAGGTTTTCCTTGACATCACTGGCTTAAAATAAAACAATAGCTCTCTTTTTAAATTTGAACGATTTGTGCCGATCACCCTTCGGCGGCAGACGTTTTGCTTTGGTAGACATCAGACCCCACTCGGGTGTGTTTGGCTCATAGCAGGTACTTTACCATCCCAAAAAGTACCTGACGCGGTACAGCAGTCACAATAAATGCTGTAAAAAGGTTTTCCGTCATCTTCCTACCAAAGTCGCAGTGGTATTTTGTCGTATTGACTGTTTAGTTGAGTCGGTATGGCGTTGTGTCAAATTCAAGGATTAGTGATTCCTTTCATTAGTCAGCATACAGGGTGAGTCATTTTGGAACTTTTATCTGGTGGAGAAATGCTCATTCGCGCGTTAGCGGATGAGGGTGTTGAGCACGTTTTCGGGTATCCGGGCGGCGCCGTTTTACATATTTATGATGCCTTGTTTCAACAGGACAAAGTGCAGCATGTGCTGGTGCGCCACGAGCAGGCAGCAGGGCACATGGCCGATGCCTATTCCCGTTCTACAGGTAAAACTGGCGTGGTACTGGTTACAAGTGGCCCCGGTGCAACCAACACTGTCACACCAATTGCAACAGCCTATATGGATTCCATTCCGATGGTCATCATTTCTGGTCAGGTGGCAACCCATCTGATTGGTGAAGATGCCTTTCAGGAAACTGACATGGTGGGTATTTCCCGTCCTATCGTGAAGCACAGTTTTCAGGTGCGTCATGCCAGTGAAATCCCGGCAATCATCAAAAAAGCATTTTATATTGCAGCCAGTGGCCGGCCTGGCCCGGTTGTTGTGGACATTCCTAAGGATGCCACCAACCCGGCTGAAAAATTTGCCTATGAATATCCAGAGAAGGTCAAGCTGCGTTCCTATCAGCCGCCTGCGCGTGGACATTCTGGCCAGATTCGCAAAGCCATTGATGAACTGGTAGTTGCCAAGCGTCCGGTTATTTACAGTGGTGGTGGTGTCATTCAGGGCAATGCAGCCAGCCTGTTGACCGAGCTTGGTCATCGTCTGGGCTTCCCAGTTACCAATACACTCATGGGTCTGGGCGGCTTTCCCGGTTCTGACCCGCAGTTTATTGGCATGCTGGGGATGCATGGCACTTATGAAGCCAACATGGCCATGCACCATGCCGATTTAATTTTGTGCGTTGGCGCGCGTTTTGATGACCGCGTCACCAATAATCCGGCCAAATTCTGCCCGGATGCCAAAGTTATTCATATTGATATTGATCCGGCAACCATTTCCAAAACCATTATCGCGCATATTCCAATCGTTGGTGCGGTTGAGCCGGTACTGGCAGAAATGCTGGCCCAGCTTAAGCAAATGGGCATTGAAAAGCCAAACAGTGCAGCTATTGACCAGTGGTGGGTACAAATCAATGAATGGCGCAAGCGTCATGGCCTGCGTTACGAGCCTGCCAGTCCGGGTGAAATGAAGCCGCAGGAAGTGGTTGAAGCGCTCTACAAGATCACTGACGGCAAAGCCATCATTACGTCTGACGTGGGTCAGCACCAGATGTTTGGCGCGTTATATTACAAGTATGACGAACCACGCCAGTGGATCAATTCCGGTGGCCTTGGCACCATGGGTGTGGGCTTGCCTTATGCAATGGCATGCAAGCTGGCTTTTCCAGAAAAGCAGGTGGTTTGTATTACTGGTGAAGCCTCAATTCAGATGTGTATTCAGGAATTGTCCACCTGTACCCAATATGGCATTTCAGTGAAAATCCTGTGCCTGAACAACCGTGCATTGGGCATGGTGAAACAGTGGCAGGACATGAACTATGAAGGCCGTCATTCCAGCTCCTATATGGAATCACTGCCAGATTTCACCAAGCTGATGGAATCCTATGGTCATGTCGGCATTCAGATCAATCATCAGGATGAGCTGGAAAGCAAACTGGCGGAAGCAATGGCCATCAACGATAAATGCGTATTTATCAATGTGATGGTTGATCCAAAAGAACACGTTTACCCAATGCAGATTGCGGGTCAGTCCATGCGTGACATGTGGTTAGCAAAAGGAGAGCGGACATGAACCGCCACATCATTTCCGTACTTGTTGAAAACGAAGCCGGAGCATTGTCACGTTTAGTGGGCTTGTTTAGCCAGCGCGGCTATAACATCGAAACATTAAATGTTGCGCCGACTGAAGATGAAACCCTGTCGCGCCTGACCCTAACCACCTATGGCGATGAGCACAAGATTGAGCAAATCACCAAGCAACTGAACAAGCTGATTGAAGTGGTTAAGGTGGTTGATCTGTCAGAAGGTGCGCATATTGAGCGTGAACTCATGCTGATCAAGCTTAAGGCATTGGGCGCTGCACGCGCAGAAATTAAGCGGACTGCTGATATTTTCCGTGCACAGATTGTTGATGTAACGCCAACAACTTACACGATCCAAATTGCTGGTACCACTGACAAGCTGGATGGCTTTATTGAAGCGCTCTCTGAAAACACCATTCTGGAAGTGGTTCGTTCCGGTGTGTCAGGCATTGCACGCGGTGAAAAAGTTTTAACCGTTTAAGTTTTAAGACCACTCCAGCTTTTGTTTAATTTATTAAAGGGCTGGAGCAGGTGATACCCAATATTTATTTTCAAAGTTTTACTCGGAGACCTCACATGCAAGTTTTTTACGATAAAGACGCCGATCTTTCGATCATTCAGGGCAAAAAAGTTTCAATCATTGGTTATGGTTCTCAAGGCCATGCTCACGCTTTAAACCTGAAAGATTCAGGCGTAGACGTTACTGTCGGTTTACGTAAAAACTCTCCATCATGGAAAAAAGCAGAAAACTCCGGCCTGCAGGTTGCTGAAGTGGCGGATGCGGTTAAATCTGCTGACGTGGTTATGATTCTGACGCCAGATGAATTCCAGTCCAAACTGTACCGTGACGAGATTGAGCCAAACATCAAGCAAGGCGCGACTCTGGCGTTTGCTCATGGTTTTGCCATTCACTACAATCAGGTTGTGCCACGTAAAGACCTGGACGTGATCATGATTGCGCCTAAAGCCCCAGGCCACACCGTACGTTCTGAATACCAGCGTGGTTCAGGTGTACCTGACCTGATTGCGATTTATCAGGATGCTTCCGGCAATGCGCGTAATCTGGCACTGTCTTATGCGTCAGGTGTTGGCGGTGGCCGTACCGGTATCATCGAAACCACTTTCCGTGAAGAAACCGAAACTGACCTGTTTGGCGAGCAAGCCGTACTTTGCGGTGGCGCGGTTGAACTGGTTAAAATGGGCTTTGAAACACTGGTTGAAGCTGGCTATGCCCCAGAAATGGCTTATTTCGAGTGTCTGCATGAGCTGAAACTGATTGTTGACCTGATGTTCGAAGGCGGTATTGCCGACATGAACTATTCCATTTCCAATAATGCGGAATATGGCGAATATGTGACTGGCCCGGAAGTGATCAACGAACAATCTCGTGAAGCCATGCGCAATGCATTAAAACGCATTCAGTCTGGTGAATATGCCAAGATGTTTATTTCTGAAGGCAGCCTGAACTATCCATCCATGACTGCACGCCGTCGTCTGAACGCTGCACATGGTATTGAAGTAACTGGTAGCAAGCTGCGTGCGATGATGCCATGGATTCAAGCGAATAAGATCATTGATAAAGAAAAGAATTAATTTTCTACTGGCTTGCGTGCCTTGCGCTCGGGCAGAGCAGTGCTCTGCTAATCCTCGCTCATACCTTGGATTCAAGCCAACAAGATCATCGATAAAGAGAAAAACTAAGGGTTAATCCTTTCGTTTTACTTGATGTTGTACAAAGCCCCTGCTAGTAATAGCGGGGGTTTTGTTTTTCTTGAAAAGCTTAGTAATATTCATGTTAATGATGTTTAAATATTTCTATTTGTATAGATTGACGGGGTTAGTAAGTGGCAAAATTTTTAAATACTAGGGCGTGTCCTCATTTGGCTTTACACCAAATCAACATGCAAGCAATGTAAATCATAGACTGATAATTTCGTGCAAGCTTATCAAATCGGGTTGCAATAGCACGGAAATGTTTTAGTCTCGCAA
>NZ_SNTY01000012.1 GCF_004377485.1 Alkanindiges illinoisensis | reverse complement strand
CACATGGGATTCTTTGAGGATTTGAATGATGCCGTCTTCGAGCTAATTTATGGGCATGTTTGGCAAAATAGCCATTTCTCGCTCGATTACGTTGGATTTCTCTGGAAATAGTGGAAGGTGAACGATTCAATCTCCAGGCGATATAACGTTTAGAAAAACCTTCACGTAATAATGTATAAATCTGATATCTCTCTTCGTGAGTAAGATGAGTATAGTTCATGATGCAACTTTGACTTTGGTCGGTCGGAAGCAGAATGCTAGCTCATCTTCCTTCCTTCCAATAAATTAATCTCTGTTGCACTTCATTTGAGAATCTAAGTTTCTTTAAATGATTGCCTTAAAACACTGATCTGGCAGATTTATGACCGTGCTGTGGTCATGAAATGATCAAGCGAATGCGAGTGTTGCAGGAATACTGTGGCATCGGCTGAACTCAGAGGTTTGCTAATTAGATAGCCTTGCAGTACATCACAGCCTTCATGAATCAGGAAGCTGGCATGGGCTTCAGTTTCCACCCCTTCGGCCACCACTTCCATGTTGAGTGAATGACCCATGGCCAAAATAGCCCGGACAATGGCTTCCTGATGAGAGTGGGCGCCAATTTTAGAAACAAATGAGCGATCAATCTTGAGCACATCAATCGGGTATTGACCCAGATAAGACAGCGAAGAATAGCCCGTGCCAAAGTCATCCAGAGCAATAGTAATGCCGCGTGCCTTGAGTTGCTGCAACACCTCACTGGCTACTTCAGAATCATCCATAAGCGAAGACTCAGTAATTTCCAACTCCAGCGAGCTTGGACTAATCTGATAGATGCTCAGGATGTCATCTATTTCATCAATCAGGTTACCGCGCTGGATCTGCTGCGCCACTACGTTGACAGAAACCTTGATGTCGTGAAAACCCAGTGCCAGCCATGCCTTGA
Organism: Alkanindiges illinoisensis; assembly: GCF_004377485.1. Lineage (GTDB taxonomy): Bacteria > Pseudomonadota > Gammaproteobacteria > Pseudomonadales > Moraxellaceae > Alkanindiges > Alkanindiges illinoisensis_A. The sequence goes on along the minus strand of NZ_SNTY01000012.1, from coordinate 72,485 downwards.
TTTGCTGGCAGGTTTTTTTCAGCACCACTTCACCAATATTGGAAATCAGACTGGTTTCTTCAGCCAGCGGAATAAACTGGATTGGTGGCACCAGGCCATGTTCCGGGTGCTGCCAGCGGACCAGTGCTTCAAAACTGGTGATTTTACCTGTTGCTGTATTTATCTTGGGCTGGTAATACACCACGAATTCATCATTAATGAGTGCCTTGCGTAGGGCATTTTCAAGATTAACCCGGTTACTGGCGGGAACACGTTCATCCTTGGTGTAAAAACGCGCAGTATTGCCGCCCAGCCGTTTGGCTTCCTGCAAAGCCTTTTCAGCATGGTTTGACAGGCTATCTACCTGACGGCCGTGATCTGGATACATGGCAATCCCGATGGACAGGGTAACAATCAATTCCTGATCCTGCACCATAAACGGTTGCTCGAACGCATGCATGATTTTTTTACACTGCGATTTAATATCAGAGTTTCTAAAGCGGTTGCTCTCATAAATAATGGCAAAATCATCACCGCCCAGACGCGCCACCATAATAGAATCACCATTGAGGGTAAGCAGGCGTCTGGCGACCTGTTGCAGCAAAATATCGCCGCCATCATTTTGTAGTGAATCATTTAAAAAGCGGAAGCGGTCAATGTTAAGCCGTATCAGGGCGAATTTTTCTTTCTTGTCATGGGTGCCAATCATCAGCTGATGCAACTGGGTCTTGAACAGGTTGCGGTTGGGCAGGTCTGTGAGCGCATCATAGTTGGATAAATAAGACAGGCGGCGCTCATCATTTTTGCGCTGGGTCAGGTCAGACAAAATCCCAATATAGTGGGTGATGCGTTCGTCTTCATTTTTAATGGAATTGATATGAATCCACAGGGGCAATTCCTCACCCTTGGCATCACGCTCAACAATTTCACCTTCAAACTCGCCAGTCTGCATGAGTGCCTTAAGAATCTCTGCATGCTGTTTCTGGATTTTTTCACCCTGATGCTGGTAGCTGAACACATGACTGCCAATAAAATAATCGCGGGGCAAGCCCATGATTTCTTCAAAGCGCGGATTGGTATCTAAATAGTGCAGCTTGCTATCCAGAATAAAAATCCCTTCAGCCGCGCGTTCAAACACACTGGCCGACAGTTTCAGGCGTTCAGCCACCACTTTTTCATCATTAATATTGCGGCGGATACCCACCATGCGTAATGGCTGCTGGTTTTTGGAGTCACGCTGGATCACGCGGCCCATGTCATGCACCCAGACCCAGTAACCTTTTTTATGCCGAATGCGGTACACGCTTTCATAGCGGTCACTATGGTTGCGTAAATGGGTAGAAATAGCAGCTTTTACCTTGGGAAAGTCTTCCGGATGAATCAGGCGGCGAATATTACCGCTATAGTCATTAATTTCTTCGTTCTGGTAACCGAGAATCTGGTCAAAGTTGGTGGTCTGAATGGTTCTGGCTTTAATATCCCAGTCCCAGCTGCCAATCCCGGCGGTTTGGTGCGCCATTTCCAGACTTTGCTTGGAACGCTCCAGACTTGAATTAATTTGCTGAATATCAAAGGTACGTTCACGGACTTTTTCTTCAAGACGCTGGTTGGTTTGTTGCAGTTTCCATTCTACGGCACGGCGTTCCAGCATTTCCTGTTCCAGTTGCTGATACGCCTGTTCCGTGATGCTGCGCTGGTGCTCGGCATGCTCAACCAGATTATCGTTGCGAATTACCAGCCAGGTTAAGCGGTCACGCGTTTTGTACAGGTGATGGCCGCAAAACAGCATGAAAATAATGTAAATATCATTAATCAGATAAAACGGATCATTTAATGAAAAACTGGGCCAGTTGCTCAGCTGCATGGTCAGGATAGGAGCCATGCTGGTCAGAACGAGTAGATAAAAGCAGCGAATACGGATAGTCAGGCTAATCAGGCCGAGAACATGCGCAAATACCACAATGGTATAAAACACATAAAAATTAGGTTCAAGCGGAGTGTTGGTTGGTACATCAATCAACTGCAGGCCCATAATAATCTGCCCAAAGGCGAAGATCAGGCCAAAAATAAATGAATTGATTTGCAGGTATAAATCAGCAAAGGCAGCCTTGAGTTTATAGGTTTTGGCACTGAGCTGAACATTGATAATGGCTGATAAGGCCACCAGCAGGGTAGACACCATGCACCATGTGGTGAGGTGATTATAATTCACCAAAGATGATTGCTTATAAAACAGATAAGTAATAAGGATAAGACCTACAACACCCAGAAGTTGCAGGTTTTGCTGCTGCTGGGTTTCTGTAATCTGCATATTAAAAATACGCTGATAGAGATCCTTGTCGAGGCGCTGTTCAATCATCCTGATTAAGCTCCAGACATTCCTGCTGAATGAAGGGATGCTTTATTTAAAATCCGGTTTTCTGGCGCTGACTTCAACATGTTTATCCTAAATAGTGCTTCTTGATTTTGAACGTAATAACGAACAGATCAATTTCTGGTAATCCCTACCATACCGCCTGACTATAACATAGCTTGTTGATTAACGAACTTCAATCATTATGCTCATAAACTCTCTGCAAATAATGTAATTTTTAAAACTGTTTCGCCTGATTGCAGGAAGAGTAAGCAAATAAAAGGGCAGACATAGCAGCCACGGGTGCAGTTTCTGTTCTTAAAATTCGTTCGCCCAGTGTCCAGCATTCAAAGTTGTTTGAACTGGCCAGTTCTATTTCTGCGCTGCTTAACCCACCTTCCGGCCCTACCAGCAAATATAACGACTGTGGAAAAGGCATGGTAAAACTTACAGGATGGCGGGCTGGGGCTAACACCAGCTTGCGTGCTTCAATGGATTCAAGCTGGGTAAACCATTCCTGTAATGACAAAGGCGGCAAAATCTGTGGAACCCGGTTCATGCCACACTGTTCACAGGCTGCAATAGCCACTTGCTGCCAATGCTCAATTTTCTTTTGGTCGCGTTCATATTTCAGGCGCATTTCACAGCGTTCACTCACCAGCAATTGAATCGCATGCACACCCAGTTCCGTGGCTTTCTGAATGGCATAATCCATCCGGTCACCTTTGCTCATCACCTGACCAAGCGTAACCTGATAACCCGGTGTGCGGTCCTCTGCGCTAAACTGCGCCAATAGCACGCTGGCTGTCTTTTTCTGGACATCGGTCAGCGTTGCAATATATTCCCCGCCCTGGCCATTAAACAAAATCGCCTGTTCACCAGTTTGTGCCCGCAGCACTCGCACCCAGTGATGAAATACATTTTCAGGCAGGCTCAGTGTTTCATTCAGGCTTAAAGGCAGATCAACATAAAAACGGTTCATGAGCAGCTCTATTTTCGGGAATCAGGTGTCAGGTCACAGTAATCAAGGATTAAATTTACGGAAGGTTAAACATGGCAGGCATTGATGCCTCAGCCAATGAAACCGATTGACTAACCGCCCAGTCAATAGCCCGACTTGTAATGGCAAACATCTGGTCAATTTCATCAGCAGTAATACAATAGGGCGGAATAAAATAAACATGGTTGCCAATTGGGCGAATCAGTAAGCCGTGTTGCAAGGCATATTGTGCCATCAGACGGCCACGTTGCTGTACTGCCGGGTAAGGCTGACCATTGGCTTGTACCAGATCGAAGGCTGCAATCATGCCTGTTTGCCGGCAATGTGCCACATGAGGATGGCTGGCCAGTTCCGCCAGTTTGATCTTAAACTGATGAATGTGCTGCTGGTTTTTTTGCAGGGTATTTTCTTGTTCAAAAATAGCCAGTGAGGCGAGTGCCGCACGAGCTGCCAGTGGATTGCCGGTAAAACTGTGGGAGTGCAAAAAGCCCTTAGCCACATCCGGACTATAAAATGCCTGATAAACCTTATCAGTGGTCATCACGCAGGACATGGGCAAATAGCCGCCAGTTAAGCCTTTGGATAAGCACAGAAAATCAGGACAAATGCCAGCCTGCTCATGGGCAAACAAGGTACCGGTACGGCCAAAGCCAACCGCAATTTCATCCAGAATCAGGTGAATCTGATGCGCATCACACAGTTGTCGCAACCAGGTTAGATATATTGGCGGATACATTTTCATGCCAGCCGCACCCTGTACCAGCGGTTCAACAATAATCGCGCAAACACGATCCTGATGCTGTTCGACCAGTGTTTGAAGCTGGGCAAAACGCTGTAACAGGAATTCTTCGTCAGATTGGTCATGTTGTTTGCAGGATAAATCCGGCGTGGGTGCGCGCAAATGCTGAATCAGCAACGGCCGATACTGGCTGGAAAACAGTGGAATATCGGTCACGCTCAGGCTACCGAGTGTTTCACCGTGATAGCCATTTTCAAGGGAAATAAAGGTATTACGCTCAGGTTTGCCTGATTCAGGTTCTACAGTTTGAGGCCCTGCTGTTTGATGCCAGAACTGCAAACTCATTTTTAGCGCCACTTCTACTGCTGCCGAGCCGCTATCGGCAAAAAAGCAACGGGTCAGCGGTGGTAAAGTGACTGCAACCAGTTGAGCAGCCAGTTGTTCAATAGGACTATGGGTAAATCCCGCCAGAATCACCTGTTCGAACTGTTCCAGTTGATCAGTAATGGCTGCATTAATTGCCGGATGGCTGTGCCCATGCAAATTCACCCACCATGAGCTAATACCATCCAGTACCGGCTGGCCATTGTCCAGATACAGGTAAGCTCCCTTGGCGCGGGCAATCTTCGGTACAGGATTAATATCCTGCTGATACATCTGGGTGCAGGGGTGCCAAAGCGCAGAAGAGCGTGCAGAAGTTTGCATAGCGGGTCTTTTTAATAAAATCGGGATTTGAAAAACTGATGAGCTGATTTACTAAGTATGTGCTGAAGTTTTAGGGCAAATAAGGCATATAGCATCAGAGTTAGTGCCAGCCCAAACCATAACAGAGAATATGTAAGAGAGTGAGACTGCCTAACGATAAACTGATAAAAAATAAGCAATGCGCTCAGCGCAGCCAGCAACCGGATACAGCGCAATAGCTGATTGACTATAAGTCCTGTACCTAGAACAACCATGACCAAACCGGGCAATACAATCATCAATAGCATGAGCAACAGGCCAAATATCATCAGGGTAATGCCGCATGTAAGCCGCAATACCTTGAGAATATTTGAAAGGCACATTGATCAGTTGATTTATTGTTAAGCCAAGCCTAAATCCTTGACCAGTTGACGCGTTGGTTCGGTCTGGTTCATGGTGTAAAAATGCAGCGCAGGCGCACCGCCTTCAATTAAGCGTTGGCATAGCTTGACCACCACCTCATGGCCAAATGCACGAATGCTGGCACTGTCATCACCATAGGCGGCCAGTTGCTTGCGAATCCAGCGTGGAATCTCGGCGCCCGTTGAGTCAGCAAAACGGATCAGGTTACTGGCATTGGTAATTGGCATAATGCCGGGAATGATTGGCGCATCAATACCCAGTTGTTTGATGCGGTCAACAAAGTAAAAGTAGCTGTCTGTATTAAAGAAAAACTGGGTAATCGCCGCATTGGCGCCTGCACGGACTTTTTCAGCAAAACGCTCAATATCCTGATCAAAGCTGGACGCTTGTGGATGCATTTCAGGATAAGCTGCGACCTCAACATGAAAATAATCGCCTGAATGATCCCGGATAAAACGCACCAGATCAGTGGCATAAGGCAATTCACCCAAGCCAACCTGACCGGATGGCAGATCACCGCGCAAGGCCACAAGGCGGTTAATTCCCTTGGCTTTATAAATGTCCAGCAGTTCAGCAATACGCGCTTTATCATCACCAATACAGGACAGGTGGGGAGCCACGGGAGCGCCCTGACCGTGCAACGCATCAATGGTAGACAGTGTACGTTCACGGGTAGAACCGCCAGCACCATAAGTCACTGAAAAATACTGTGGATTAAGCTGTTGAAGCTCCTGATGCACCACAATCAGCTTTTCGGCGCCCACATCAGTTTTAGGCGGGAAAAACTCAAAAGAAATTGAAGTTGCCATGTTTAAACCATTGCTAAAATAAATACGAATTTTAAAAACCGCCAGACAGAAATGACTGCTGGCGGCATGTTGTCTTTAAAACATAGTGACTTTAAAAATGAGCGACTTTAAAACAGAGTAGCTATTTTAAAATTAATACTTATAGCTGTCAGTCTTGAATGGCCCTTCAACCGGAACGCCCAGATAGTCAGCCTGTGCCTGAGTCAACTGGGTGAGTACACCACCAAAACCTGCAACCATGGCAGCTGCGACTTCTTCATCCAGTTTTTTCGGTAGAACTTCAACCCGAATGCGGCCAGCTTTCTGATCACTTGGCAAGTCAGCAAATTTTTCCTTGAACAGGTGCATTTGTGCCAGTACCTGATTAGCAAAGGAACCGTCCATGATACGGGAAGGATGGCCGGTTGCATTACCTAGATTTACCAGACGGCCTTCAGACAACAGGATTAAATAATCATCGCTGGCATCAGAGCGGAATACCTGATGTACCTGGGGCTTTACTTCTTCCCAGCGATAGTTTTTGCGCAGGTAAGCAGTATCAATTTCGGTATCAAAGTGACCAATATTACACACCACCGCACCTTTTTTCAGGGTATTTAACATGGCGCTATCACACACTTTGTCATTACCTGTTGTGGTCACAATCAGGTCGGTTGTGCTGAGCAGCGCCTGATTAATGTCGGCTTCTTTACCTGTAACAATACCGTTGTTATAGGGAGAAACTACTTCATAGCCATCCATGCAGGCTTGCATAGCACAAATTGGATCAACTTCAGAGACACGGACAATCATGCCTTCCTGACGCAAAGACTGTGCAGAGCCTTTACCCACATCACCATAACCAATCACCAGTGCACGACGGCCAGACAGCAGCATGTCGGTAGCGCGCTTAATGGCATCGTTCAAAGAATGACGGCAGCCGTACTTGTTGTCATTCTTGGATTTGGTGACAGAGTCATTCACATTAATGGCAGGTACTTTAAGGGAACCCGCATGATGCATTTCAATTAAACGCATGACACCGGTAGTGGTTTCTTCAGTCACACCATGAATATTGTCCAGCAGTTGCGGATATTTTTTATGAATTAAACCCGTCAGGTCACCGCCATCATCCAGAATCATGTTAGCTGGCCACAACTCATCTGTGCCATTCACATGAATCTGCTGTTCCAGACACCACTCATATTCTTCTTCAGTTTCACCTTTCCAGGCAAATACTGGCACACCACTGGCAGCAATCGCAGCAGCAGCATGATCCTGTGTCGAGAAAATATTGCAGGACGTCCAGCGTACTTCGGCACCCAGGTCAATCAAAGTTTCAATTAATACCGCAGTCTGGATCGTCATGTGAATACAACCCAGAATCCTGGCGCCTGCAAGTGGCTTTTCACTGGAATAACGACGGCGTAGACCCATCAGGGCAGGCATTTCTGCTTCAGCCAGCGAGATTTCCTTGCGACCAAAGTCGGCTAGACGAATATCAGCAACTTTGTAATCGGTAAATTCAGAGGAATTTGAAATAGAAGACGCACTAACCGCGTTCATGAGGATCTCCTTAAGATCAATCAATTCGCGGATGCCGTTCACTAAATGACGTGCTTGAGCCTGGCAGTATATTGGTTTTACTGTTGCAGCACCCCTCAAGACCCGCTAATTTTACGCAATTGTTAACGTAGTTCCAAGACTTACAGAAGAAATAAATAAATTAAAAATCTAAAACAGAAGGGTTTTGTTAAAAAATTGAGAAATAAGCACTTTTAGCGCATAATTTTGATGTAAGGTAACAAACACAAGGGAATTATGAAGTTTGCTTGGCTTTCATAATAAAAAATAGCCTACTGAAAATTAAACACTTTTTATAAATTGTGTCAAAACTTTACAGAAACTCTATAAAAATAGTGAATTCGGTGACTGAAATTCATCTTCAACCTGTGTTTAATAGCACTTGACCGATAGATAGACGCAAAAATCCTTTAGGAGTTAATCATATGAAAACTTTACGTGTTTTAGCAGTATCTGCTGCTGTACTTGCAGCAACCAGCCCAGCATTTGCTGATGAAAAAGTAGTCACTGATGAAGGTATTGCTACTTTCTCTTTCTTTAAGCCTGCTTCTGTGCGTATTGAGGGTGGTACTACAGGTTACGGTGGTGCGATTGCTTACGGCGTAAACCAGTATACTGATGTGGTTCTGGGTTATAACGGTGGTGACGCTGCTGATCTAATTGGTGGTGAAATTGAATACAACGATGTTGATTATGACCTGGAGCAGGACAATAACACTGTTTACCTGAACGCTGAAATTCGTCCATTTGGTAACTGGTTCCATATTGCATTAGGTACTGCTTATAACGACAACGAGTACAAAATCCGTGCTAAAGACTTTAACAGTGGTGCTACCTACCGTTTTGACGGTACAACCTTTGCTACTACTGGTTTGAATGGTGCTGGTGAAGTTCGTGGCCGCGTAAACTACAAAAATGATATCGTTCCTTATATTGGTTTTGGTGTATCTCCATCCATTACCAGTCGTATTGGCCTGTTTGCACAGATTGGTGCCTTCTATAATGGTAATCCAGAAGTAAATCTGGTTGCTGAAAATCCAAATGCCCGTGATGTAAATAATCCTTTAACAGGTCGTACCATTGGTGAAGCTCTACGTGCTGAAGAACAAGAAATTCGTAACGATGATAAATATGAGTGGATGCCAGTTGGTAAAGTAGGTTTGAGCTTCCGCTTCTAATCTACAGGCCTCCTGTAACACCAAAAAGCAGACTTTAGTCTGCTTTTTTATTGCTTAAAAACAAAATTTTTGAAATGCTTTTAAGGTGAGTAGCCTAAGGTTAAACCTCAGGCTGTGCTGCTTTTTTCAGGGCTTTAATATCAGCATCGGGCGAACACAGGGAAATGAACTCATAACCATAGCCGCGTAACAAGTGACCTTTGCGTACTGCAATCCAGGTGGTGTTTTCACCAAACAAATCAATTTGTAGCTGATTTAAGCGACGATCACGGTCAGCATCGTAGGCAATGGAGTTCACAATACCTACACCCATACCTAGTTCTACATAGGTTTTAATTACATCGGCATCCAGTGCAGACATTACAATATCCGGGCTTAAACCAGCATTGCTAAAGGCTGAATCAATCTTGGAGCGACCAGTAAATCCGCCGTGATAAGTAATTAGTGGCCATTTAGCTAGTTCATCCAAAGTTACCGTTTGCTGTTGTGACAGGGGATGGCCCTGTGGAGTAATAATGCTGTGATACCAGTGATAATAAGGCACACTGGCCAGGCTTTCTTCCTGCGTGAGGGATTCGGTCGCAATGCCAATATCAGCTTCACCATGCATCAGCATTTCAGTAATTTCAACCGGGCTGGCTTGCTGCAAAATCAGGTGTACTTTGGGAAAAGCTTTTTTAAATTTGGCCACAATTGGCGGCAGGATGTAGCGTGCCTGAGTGTGTGTGGTGGCAATAATCAGTTCGCCCTGATCCACACGGTTAAAGTCATCGGATAAGCGTTTGATATTGTCGGCATCACGCAGCATGCGCTCCACAATCCCCAATAAAGCTTGTCCGGGTTCTGTCAGGCCAAGAATACGTTTGCCTTTACGAATAAAAAGTTGAACGCCCAATTCATCTTCAAGATCTTTAATATGTTTACTCACTCCAGACTGAGAGGTAAACAGGGCATTGGAGGCGTCAGTCAGGTTGAAGTTCTGGCGTACTGTTTCACGAATAATGCGTAACTGTTGAAAATTCATTGTCGTTAATCTCCAGATTTTCTGTCATTTTTTGCGATCTAAAATAGGATAATGGATAGTCAAACAGGCGCTTATGAACGCCTGAATGATAAAGCACAATGTCTTAGCAATAAATTGAATTAAGCATTCAATTTAGTAGTTAGTGGCTTAAGCGGCATAATCATCAAAAAGATGTAAATTGCTGGCTGTAACCCAGACTGTTTGTCCCGGCTGTAAAGTCAGGCTTAGCTGCTGCTCCGGTGTGAGGGCAACTTCAAGCAAACGGCCTTGCCGATCCTGCAGTTCTACCCGGATTTGTCCTGCCAGCCAGACATCACGAATCACTTTGGCCTGCAAACTGGGTTCGGTAGGCGCATTTACATGAATATGCAGTTCATTGGGACGTGCAAATACAATCACATTGTCCTGACTACTCCCTTGAGATTGCTTGGGCTGATCTGTTTGATGCTGATAGTGCTGTGGCAACACAAGCTGATCATCTGAAAATACGATCCGATTGCCTTGACGCTGGCCTTCAAGCCGATTGGCCTGACCCAAAAAGTCAAATACAAAAGGGGTTGCCGGATGGTCAAAAACTTCACGTGGGCTACCAATTTGTTCAATATTGCCTTTATTCATCACCACAATCTGGTCTGCTACTTCCAGGGCTTCTTCCTGATCATGCGTCACAAAAATTGAGGTAATGTGTAGTTCATCATGCAGGCTACGCAACCAGCGACGCAGTTCTTTACGCACTTTGGCATCAAGGGCGCCAAAAGGTTCATCCAGCAATAAGACGCGCGGTTCAACGGCTAGCGCCCGAGCCAGTGCAATCCGCTGGCGCTGACCACCGGATAACTGGGCAGGAAAGCGGTCTGCCAGAAAACCCAGTTGTACCAGATCAAGCAGCTTGCTCACCCGTTTCTTGATTTCAGCTTCAGAAGGACGGGTTTTACGGGGACGCACGCGCAAGCCAAAAGCCACATTGTCAAACACGGTCATGTGACGAAACAGGGCATAGTGCTGGAACACAAAGCCAACCTGACGATGGCGTACATGCGTATCGGTGGCATCTTCACCTTCCAGCAGGATTTGCCCGCCATCGGCTGATTCGAGTCCGGCAATAATACGCAGCAGGGTGGTTTTGCCGCAGCCGGACGGTCCTAGCAGCGCTACCAGTTCACCTTCGGGAAAATCAAGGCTAATGTTATTTAAGGCATGAAAGTTGCCAAAGTGCTTGTCAATATTTTTAACCTGAATGCTCATGGCAAATGTCCTATGATAATCCTGTAATTAAATCTGTACGGTAGTAGAAAAGCGTAGTTCGCCTTAATTAATTGGCCTTAGCCAGTCGAATCGGTACGGTTGTCCTGACGACTGGTACGGGATTCAATCCACACCTTAAGAATCAGGGTTAAAATCGCCAGTAGTGCCAGCAGGGATGACACTGCAAATGCGGCACTAAAAGTGTATTCGTTATATAAAATCTCAACATGCAGCGGCAGGGTATTGGTTTCACCGCGAATATGGCCAGACACGACGGAAACCGCACCAAACTCACCCATAGCCCGTGCATTACACAGAATTACGCCATACAGCAGGCCCCATTTAATGTTGGGCAAAGTGACATGCCAAAAGGTTTGCCAGCCATTTGCACCCAGTACAATGGCGGCTTCTTCCTCTTCAGTGCCTTGTGCTTCCATTAGGGGAATGAGTTCGCGCGCCACAAAGGGAACCGTAATAAACACGGTGGCCAGTACAATGGCAGGCACTGCATATAAAATCTGGATGTCATGATCGCGCAGGCTTTCCCCAAACCAGCCTTGTGCGCCAAATAGCAATACCAGCATTAACCCGGCAATCACAGGGGATACCGAAAACGGCAGGTCAATCAGGGTGGTTAAAATGGATTTGCCACGAAACCTGAATTTGGCCACGCTCCATGCTGCTGCAATACCAAAAATCACATTGACCGGCACAGCAATGGCTGCGGTTAGCAAGGTCAGTTTGACGGCAGCCAGGGTATCAGGGTCAATCAGGGCATGAACATACACCTGAATGCCCTGCTTGAAAGCTTCAACAAATACCAGAATAAGCGGCAGTAACAGGCAGCTTGCAAAAAAAATCAGGCTAATGGTTAAAATGATATAGCGGACCAGTGGTGATTCACGGGTTGCATCACGCGATTGCAGGCGGTCTGACAGGGCATTTCCGGTAGTAATAGACAAACTCATGATGCAACCCTCCCGGTACGGCGACTGGCCCAAGCCTGTAAAAAGTTAATCAGCAGTAATAGTGCAAATGAAATCACTAGCATGACTACAGCAATGGTGGTTGCGCCGGCATAGTCATATTCTTCTAGCCGGGAAATAATCAGTAATGGTGCAATTTCAGTTTTATAGGGCTGATTGCCTGCAATAAAAATAACTGATCCGTATTCCCCCACACCACGGGCAAAGGCCAAGGCAAAACCGGTAAGCAATGCCGGAAAAAGTATGGGAAAAATAACCTTGGTAATGGTTTGCAGGCGAGACGCACCCAAAGCAGCCGCGGCTTCTTCCAGTTCAGTTTCCAGATCAGCCAGTACAGGTTGTACGGTACGTACCACAAAGGGCAAGCCAATAAACGTCAGTGCCAGTGTAATGCCAATACTGGTATAGGCAATTTGAAGACCTAAAGGCTCAAGGTATTGACCCAGCCAGCCATTCTTGGAATACAGCGTGGTCAGGGCAATACCGGCAACTGCGGTTGGCAGGGCAAATGGCAGGTCAACCAGTGCATCCACAATACGCTTGCCGGGAAAGCTATAACGGACCAGTGCCCATGCCAGTAACAGGCCAAACACTACATTCACCAGCGCCGCAATCAATGCAGTACTAAAGCTCAGTTGTAATGCTTTTAGGATTCGTTCAGATGTTAAAATTTCAATGAGGCCATCCCAGCCAATACCCATTGAACGGATAAACACAGCCGATAATGGCACTAGCACCACCAGTGACAAGTACAGCAGGGTAAAACCCAGTGATAGCCCAAAACCTGGCAGGACGCGGGTTTGTTTAGCCCTAACATTTGCCATAAATAACCTCAAAATAAACTGCTAAAACGAACGGGAAAACTGAAATTGCTGTACTGGCGTTAAGTCCCGCATTCGGGGGTTATGATTTAATGATGGACGTACAGGGCTTGAAGCAAAAGGTGAGGAGCCTGACCTTATCAGATCTAGATAGGGCAACAATTGTGGCCATGCACCAAACCCGGAAGCCACATTGATATGCCCGGCATTACCCAAATCAACCAGAGCAGATTGCCATTGGCTGGCCAGCGCTTTGGCAGACTCAAAGTCCAGCCATGGATCAGTCTGGCTGGCAATCAGGAGGCTGGGAACTGGCAAGCTAGTACCGGCAAGCGCATTGGGTAAAAATTCAGCAATACTGGCCTGACCTGACTGGCGCAATCCTGTGCTAGAAAACCGCTCAGGATTGGCAGGCGCAACCAGAATGAGGGAATCAACAGCGCTGGCTAATTCTGGATGCTGTTTTAAAGCAGCTATGCTGGTCAGGCAGCCAAAACTATGCGCAACAATTTGCACAGGCTTATTCTGTTGCTGCAAAGCTTTAACCAGTTGGCCCACCCACTGTTGCAATATCGGCTGATGCCAGTTTTGCTGTTCAACCCGTTCGGCATCCGGCAAAACCTGTTGCAGCCAGCTTTGCCAGTGCTGTGCTTCACTGCCGCTAACACCCGGAACAATCAAGCGTTTCATCACGTCACTCCACAGTGTGCCCAAGTTTTGCCTGCCAAACCTACCGGTTGGAATTATTGATTGCCTGAGTTCTGAGCCACGATCTGGTCAAAAACACCGCCATTATCAAAATGCGCCTTCTGGGTTTTTCTCCAGCCGCCAAATTCCTTGTCCACTGTGACCAGTTTTAATGGTCTAAACACGTTTTTATATTTGGCCAGAACCTGGGCATTACGGGGACGATAAAAGTTTTTGGCTGCAATTTCCTGACCTGCCGGAGAATACAAATAGTTCAGGTAACCGGTTGCCAGACTGCGGGTGCCATGTTTGTCCACGTTTTTATCGACAATGGCTACCGGTGGCTCAGCCAGCACAGACAGGCTCGGGGTAATGATTTCAAACTTGTCCGGCTGCTCACGGATAGCCAGATAGGCTTCGTTTTCCCAAGCCAGCAATACATCACCAATACCACGCTCTACAAACGTAGTAGTTGCGCCACGTGCGCCAGAATCCAGCACCTTGGTATGCTGGTAAACCTGACGAACAAATTCCCGTGCTGTCGTGTCATTGCCGCCTTTTTGATGCTTGGCCCATGCCCATGCTGCCAGATAGTTCCAGCGCGCACCGCCAGAAGTTTTTGGATTTGGCGTAATGATTTCAACACCGGGTTTTACAATATCGCCCCAGTCCTTGATTTGTTTTGGATTGCCTTTGCGTACCAGAAAAACAATGGTTGAGGTATAAGGCGTGGAATTCTGTGGAAACTGTTTTTGCCAGTTTTTGTTTTTAATTAAAGAAGTATTATCAACAATTGCATCAATATCAGAAGCCAGCGCCAGTGTTACCACATCGGCTTCCAAACCATCGATGACTGAACGGGCCTGCTTGCCAGAACCACCATGGGACTGACGGAAATTAACTTCCTGTCCGGTTTTTTTCTGCCAGTAAGCACCAAAAGACTTGTTAAAATCGTCGTATAGCTCACGCGTTGGGTCATACGACACATTTAAAAAATTGATAGGGGCTGCCAGCGCACTGCCACTCAACAGGACAGCAGCCAGACCAGCGGTCAAAGCGGTGTTAAAACGAATTGCCATTTTAGTTCTCCAGAATTTTGCACTTTTTGAGATGAAAAACGCGTTCTTCATCAATCATTGGAATAAGGATAAAAATTTCTGTAAAAATAAAAAAACAATAAAAAATGCATTTCTTATGAAAAAATGTGATTTAAAGAAATACCAATTCGGGAAATACTAGTAAGGCTTATCACTCGTGAAGCCAGTTTGGGAAATAACCATGATCAGTATTAAGAATGGCAATTATTGTCAGCATATTGACTGTCAGGATCGTGCTTTTTTATACGGTGATGGGTTCTTTACCACAATCCGGCTGGAAGACGGCAAGCTTTGCCTGTGGCAGCGCCATATTGAGCGATTAATTCAGTGTGCCGATCAGTTGGGTTTTAACCTCGACATTGAAATACTGGAGCAGCAGGTTCAGGATTTTCTCAAAGACCATGACAGCTCTTTTGGTACGCTTAAAATTATCATTAGCCGTGGCTTGGGCGAACGTGGTTATTTGCCACCCGAACAAAGTGCCGATATTTATATCCAGTTTTTCCCTGCTGAGAAACCGGAACTTATGGCTAAACCAGCGCAGCCTATTGATAGCGGTTTATTACAGCTTACGCTGGGTCATGTGATGCCTGCCATTGCAGGCTTAAAAACCCTGAACCGCATGGAGCAGGTTTTACTCCGGCAGGAGCTGGCAGCAACCAAATGGCCTGAAGCATTGGTATCTGATATTCAGGGTAACCTGATTGAAGGCGTTTATAGTAACTGCTTTTTTTATATGGATAACAAGTGGTATACACCATTGCTGGATCAGGCAGGTATTGCAGGCGTCATGCGTGCCGAAATTCTGGCACAAATGCTAAGCGACAATATCCCGCATTTAATTACCTACATTCCGAAAACTGTGGTTGACCAGATTGAAGCACTGTTTTTCTGTAATGCCTTGACTGGCATTGTGCCCGTCAAAAGCCTGAATGGACGTCCGTTAACAACTCAACCAGTAGAGCAGTTAAAACAAAAATTGCGTGGCTTGTCATATTAAATTTTTTGCGATTTCCAATGATTTCCTGAATGAGTTGGGTAGGTGGCTCTCTGAACCGCTCAATTTTGCCATCAAGTTCTGCTATGCTTGCTTACCTTTGTTCAGCATCAATCGGTTATGGCAAAACGTCCTGTTAAAACGAAAGCAAAACCCAAAACCAGTGGGGCCTCTAAAACCAAAGCAGCGCCATCCGGAGCAGGCATTTTGCAATCTAAAGCTCTACGATTTTTAGTCATTATCATGATTGTCGGCTTGCTGGGGTTATGGCTACTGTTGTGGCAAGGACTTTGGCGTGAAATTCCCATGCGTACCCAGAGCCAGATGCTCAATATTAAACAGGGACAAACCTATTCAGGCCTGATTGCCGAGTTGAGCGAAAAAGGACAGATTCGTTTTCCTGTCATGGCCAAAATTTACCAGCGCCTGTTTATTCACGATACTTTAAAAGCGGGTGTTTATGAGGTTGAAAAGGGCACAACGGTTCAGCAATTGCTGCAAATGCTGAGTAATGGCAAGCTGGCGCAAATGAACCGGGTCCTGGTAATTGAAGGTACGACGTTTGGTCAACTGCGCAAGCGTCTGGACAGTGATCCGAATGTCACCCATACCTTAAAGGGACTAGATAACCAGCAACTGTTGAAAAAGCTGGAGATTAACCAGCCGCATCCTGAAGGCTGGTTTGCCCCGGATACCTATTATTTTGCCAAGGGCGAAACCGATGCCGCGATTTTAAAGCATTTATATCGCACGCAAAAAAAGGTTCTGGATGAAGCCTGGCAAAAACGGGCACCCAATTTACCCTATAAAAATGCCTATGAAGCCCTGATTATGGCTTCAATTGTGGAAAAAGAAACTGGTATTCCGCGTGAGCGACAGGACGTCGCTGGCGTGTTTGTGCGCCGTCTGAAAGTGGGTATGCGCCTGCAAACCGATCCTACCGTTATTTATGGCATGGGCGATAATTATAAGGGCAATATCCGTCGTCAGGATTTGCTCACACCCACACCATATAACACTTATACCATTGATGGCTTGCCGCCAACACCGATTGCATTACCCAGCAAGGCTTCTATCGAAGCAGCCCTACATCCGGCAGCAGGGGACAGCCTGTACTTTGTAGCCACTGGCACAGGTGGGCATGTATTTAGCAGCTCACTGGAGCAGCATAATCAGGCCGTGGCCAATTACCTGAAAGTCTTGCGCCAGAAGCGTGCGGCTAATGCTAATCCAGCAGGAGTCAGCCCCTGATGTTTATTAGTTTTGAAGGTACAGAAGGGGTAGGCAAAACCACGCTGATTAAAAGTCTGGTAGATTATTTGCAGCAACAGGGCAAGCAAGTGGTTTTGACACGCGAACCCGGAGGTACGCCACTGGCTGAACAAATTCGTCAGTTATTGCTCAGCCCGCAGGACGAAGCCATGAGCGAAAATTGCGAATTGTTGCTGATCTTTGCCGCGCGTGCCCAGCATATTGCACAGGTGATTCAACCGGCACTTAATGCAGGCCAATGGGTACTGAGTGATCGTTTTATTGATGCCAGTTTTGCCTATCAGGGCGGTGGTCGTGGCTTAAATGTAGACACGATTGAGTTACTGCGCCAGCAATTTGTACCTGTAATGCCACATCTGACTTTCTGGCTGGATGCACCAGTAGAGCTTGGGATGCAACGCGCGCAAAAGCGCGGAGCACTGGATCGTTTTGAACAGGAAAAACTGGAATTTTTTCAGAAGGTGCGTACAGTTTACCAAAGCCGGGCCTTTGCAGAACCCGAGCGTTTTATACGGCTAGATGCCAGCCAGACGCCAGCACAAATACTGGAGCAGGCCATTGCAGTCCTCAAGCAAAATCAACTGCTGACATCAAATTAAAATATAAAGACCGAAAAATAAAGGCAAACCTGAGTTTGCCTTTAGATCTATCAATAAATTTTTACTGCATGTCTTGTTTAGGGTTGCCTTAAACCACAATGGGTGATTGTGCAACAAAGTCCGGTGGCAGCAAAACAGTATCGCGGATTTCAGTAGAGATTTCCGGATAGTCCAGCGTATAGTGCAAGCCCCGGGACTCATGTCGTTGCAAGGCGCAGCGCACAATCATTTCTGAAACCAGTACCAGATTGCGGAGTTCAATCAGGTTTTTGGTGATGACATAACCCTGATAGTAATCTTCAATTTCCCGCTTGAGTAACTCAATCCGGTTTAGCGCCCGTTGCAGGCGTTTTGTGGTACGGACAATCCCGACATAGTTCCACATAAAGCTGCGCAGTTCATCCCAGTTTTGCAAAATCACCACGTCCTCATCGGGATGTTGCACCTTGGATGCATCCCACTTTGGCACGCTGGTAACAGCCTGCGTATTCGGGTGTAACTGGGCAATATGGCGTGCCGCACTCATCCCATAAACAAAACATTCCAGCAGGGAATTGCTAGCCATACGGTTAGCGCCATGCAAACCGGTAAAGGATGTTTCACCAATCGCATATAATCCTGCAATGTCAGTCTGGCTATGATGATTCACCATAACGCCACCACAGGTGTAATGTGCAGCAGGTACGACTGGAATCATATCCTTGGTAATATCAATGCCCAGTTCCAGCAGGCGTTCATACAACGTAGGGAAATGGGATTTGACAAAATCTTCCGGCTGATGAGTGATATCAAGCCAGACATGACGAATACCTAACCGCTTCATTTCATAGTCAATGGCACGGGCCACAATATCACGTGGAGCCAGTTCAGCGCTTTCATGGAAACGCTGCATAAAGCGTTCCCCATCAGGCAAGCGTAAATACGCGCCTTCACCACGCATTGCTTCCGTAATCAGGAAGGAACGGGCCTGTGGATGATACAGGCAAGTTGGGTGAAACTGGTTAAACTCCAGATTTGCTACCCGGCAGCCTGCTCGCCATGCCATGGCAATACCGTCTCCGGTCGCAATATCCGGGTTAGAGGTATATAAATAAGCTTTACTGGCGCCACCACAAGCCAGTGCTACAAATGGAGCCAGCAGGGTTTCAACCTGCTCAGTGTGAATATTCAGCACATATAAACCAGCAACCCGGTTATTGCCTGCAAGCCCCAGACGCTGGCTAGTAATTACATCAATAGCCGCATAGTTTTCCAGCAGGGTTACATGCTGGCATTCACGAACGCGCTTGACCAGCGTAGTTGAAATGGCCATGCCAGTTGCATCGGCCGCATGGATAATCCGGCGCTGCGAGTGACCCCCTTCACGGGTTAAATGTAGTTGTTCGGCTTCATCCAGCGTAAAGCGTACGCCTTGTTCCAGTAGGAAATTAACAGCATCACGGCCATGTTCTACGGTAAATGCCACTGCATCGGGGTGACACAAATGTGCGCCTGCAATCAGGGTATCTTCAACATGCTGTTCTACAGAATCAGTTTCATCCAGCACAGCAGCAACACCACCCTGCGCATAATAGGTGCTTGCTTCCGTTAATACCGATTTTGCCAGTACGGCAACCTTAAGATGAGTAGGAAGCGACAAGGCTAGAGTTAACCCGGCAGCCCCGCTTCCAACAATAATCACATCGTAAATAGATGCCTGGCTCTGGTCGCGCATTGTAAAAAGCCTGAAATTGAATAAAAAACAGAGGCGAATAACACGCCAAAATGATAAAAAACGCAAGCTTTTTACCAAAAAAATTATGAATGGAAATATAGATTTAACAGCATGAAATTTCACATTTTCTACATAATCTCAATTAAAGCGGGGATTTAGGTTAAATAGAAACGATTGCTAACAGAAAATCCTTAAAAACTCTGTTAAAACAGTTAACTAAATTTCTGATTACATAGACTCTCTAGGAAGGCAGTCAATGAGTATCAATTATATTCAACGGGGTGTTGTTGCAGCAGTATGTTCTATTGTCATTAGTCAGCCCAGCATTGCAGCTGCGCCTGTTGATTTTTCGTCATTAGTTCAGACAGTAAGTCCTGCCGTGGTACGTGTTAATGTGTCCAAAAAAATGAGTCAGGAAGAGTTATTACAACAACAAATGCCTGAATTATTACGCCGTTTTTTCGGTAATAATGTGCAAATTCCAAATCAGCGTTTGCCACAGGAACAAAATGCCTATGGCAGTGCATTTTTTATCACTAAAGATGGTTATTTGCTCACTAACCACCATGTGATTGCAGATGCCAGTAAGGTGACCATTACCCTGAATGACCGCCGTGAAATCGATGCCGAGCTGGTGGGTAGTGATGCACGTACCGATGTTGCTGTGCTTAAAGTAAAAGGCAGTGATTTTCCAGCCTTGCGTATCGGGGATGCCAACAGTCTGAAAGTAGGTGAACCTGTACTGGCGATTGGCTCACCATTTGGTTTTGACTATTCTGCTTCCGCCGGTATTGTGAGCGCAAAGTCACGTACCATGTCGCGTGAAAACGCAGTGCCATTTATTCAAACTGATGTTGCACTAAATCCTGGTAACTCTGGAGGTCCCTTATTCAACCGGCAAGGGGAAGTAATCGGGATCAACTCTCGCATCTTTAGTGGAACCGGCGGCTACATGGGTCTATCGTTTTCTATTCCAATTGATGTGGCGATGGATGTTGCCAATCAGATTATAAAAACTGGCAAGGTATCCCGTGCATATCTGGGAGTAATGTTGCAGGATATCGACCGAAACCTTGCCGAAGCTTATGAGTTGTCACGTCCAGAGGGGGCCTTGGTAACACAGGTTTCTGATGATACACCAGCCAGCAAGGCAGGGCTAAAGGCAGGGGATATTATCCTGTCCTATAATGGCACTCCAATTAATCGCACGACAGATCTGATTAACCTGATTAATCGCACCCGGCCAAACCAGACAGCAAGCATGGTGGTACAACGTAATAGCAAACAGCTATCCTTAAGTGCCACATTGACCAGTGCGCCAGTCGATACCCCACCTGCTGAAAGCATGAAAACCGATCAGGGCAAAGGCCCTTCACTGGGCATGCAATTGCGCGACTTAACACCAGCAGAAAGCCAGAGTTTAAAAATAAAAGGCGTCATTATTACTGATGTATTGCCAGGTGGTTTGGCTGCTCATGCGGGTTTACTGCCAGGAGATGTAATCACTAGCCTGAACAATACACAGACGCCAACAGCCGCAGCATTGCTGACAGCTATTCGCAGTCTTCCTTCAAACCGTGTCGTTCGGATTGCAATTCAGCGCGATGGTGTACCAGCAATTGTTGGGTTAAGGGTTGAATAATCAGAAAGTTAAAAAACAGGAGATAGTCATTTGATCTCCGGTTTTAATGTCTAACTTGTCTTTGCACTGGCTGGGTTTTAGCTTAATCGTGTTAATACTCAGCCATTTTAGTAATTTGCCATCCAAGGCATGTCACCATAAAAAGACCCGTTTAACTGGGTAAAATAAATAAGATTGTTTTTAAATAAATCATATTTACTCATGTCTACTGAACCATAGTCTCGCCAGAAATCATCTAATGAAATCTGAGCTGTTATTCCAGGATGATTATAAATTGCTCGGCCCATTACTTTCACTGGTTTATTACGAAATAGCGATTGTATGCCGGTAGTACTATTAATAGTCACCATTCCTAGTGAGTGTTCAATTAAGGTAGGCAAGTGCACATCACAGACATAATAAATTCGTTCACTTACCTTAAGTTGGCTAGCTAGGGTGTAAATAAACTTCTTATAGTTTCTATAACCGCGATCCATGGGGTGATGCTTAAATACCAAGATATCCTCATGATGACTGTGCTGTGCAAAGGAGTGAATCACTTCCTCAATAAACTCTGTCACGTCATGGTAATCACTATGTGCTCTAATCTGGAAATCGTTAAATACTTGAAGCGCACAGACAAAATAGCGGTCAGCAAAGTTCTGCTGAATCAGCGCCATGGTGGCTTGGTCATGAGATTTATAAGTAATTTTGCGAATGCCTGATTTTAACCAGCTCAGCATTTCAATTGAAATTGGCAAGTTGCGATGATGGCAATAACTCGGAAACCAGAATCGGCCAGCTGCCATGGCAAGATAATAATTGATGGCATAACCAACCATTCTAATGAATTTCTGATTGGCATCATGAGGCGGATTAATTCTTATAGGCAGCATAGGAGTGTCTGGTAAGGCCCAGACAGAGTGTGCATTGACCCCCTCGTACTCAAAAGTAATGTAGTCAGGGCGAATGTAACCTTCTTCAAAAACAAAAAAGTCCAAGCCTAATAAGCGACATACTTTTTTAGCAATCTGGTGTTGCGGACGGCAATCACCAAAGCACACAATAGCGTCAATGTTTCGGGAAATAATAAGATCACATAGCCAAGTATGAAACAATGGAAAGGGAAGCGCAAAATTATGGCAACTGTTGATATAGCGGCTATACCACCAGTCACCACCATTAAAATTAACCTTGTTCACGTTAATCTCATGTCGATTCAACCAGTCTGCAAAATTTTGAAAAAAAGGGCCAATAGGGCCTTGCAGCAACAACACATTCTTAGCTTGAAGTAACCTTTTAATTGGCACATCCTGTGTGTTACTTAAAGATAAGGAAATCTGCGAATTCATAAGCTAGCTAACAAAAAGATGATTAAGTTGGGGAGTCACAATGTTAAAGTGCTCTTTCCAGGAAAAAGCCTGAAAATTTGCTAGACGTTCAAGTTGAGCTGTCCGCAATGTACTGTTATCACTACTGTAGTTAATAATAAGATGCATCCATTGCATCACATCAATAGGGTCAGCATAATCTGGAATAGTGTTGGCTAACTCCTTAAAAACAGGTAAATCAGAAGCAATGACAGGGGTGGAAAGCTGTAAAGCCTGTACCAGTGGTAACCCAAAACCTTCTGCAAACGAGGGGAAAAGTAGAGCACGTGCATCCTGTAAAAGCAGGTTTACTTGCATATCGCATGCATTAGAAATTTCTAAGATATGCTGCTTGGCATAAGGTGCACGCTCCAGAATATCAATAACTTGTTCAATATCCCAGCCGCGTTTACCGATAATATAAAGCTTGGGACAATTTTCCTTAAGTTGCTCAGCCAGCCTACGCCAAACCTGAAGTAACAATAAATGGTTTTTTCGTGGTTCAATTGTACCCAGAATGACGAAGTAAGGAAAATTACCCGGCACTATAAGTATCTCTGACTTATTCCTTTGAGGTACAGGTAAATGCAATTCTGTACCCAGTAAAGCAACTGTCCCTGTAGGCAGGGAAGCAGCTTTAAATTGTTGCTGACTAAAATATTTAAATTTATCCAGCGTATCTTGTGAATTGGTAATAACCAGATGCCCTGACTGTACAATGGTTTTAACTCGAGCCTCATGCTTTAATGTTTCACCTGCCTTACAGTATTCTGGATACTCTAAAGGAATAATATCATGCAAAAAATAAGCAACCCGTTTGAACAGGCGTTTGGCCTGAATACTGTAATCTGCCTGTTCCAGCCCGCTATGACTGGTATTAATTAATACAGTTGGATAGCGACGCTTAGAGCTAAGGCATGTATTCGCACAAAAGCGAAGTAACTCAATCCGTGATAATGATCGATTTTGCAGAATCTTTCCAAAAAGAATAGCCGAGTCATTGGCATTGAGAACAAACCAGCGTTTTTTTAAACGTAATACAGCATTAGCACTCGTTTGATATTGTCTAATATAGGCCAAATCTACTTTATCAATACCCGTGGCCATCTTTTGGTTAAACACACGTCGGTATTGGCGTGTCGCATCAATTGCAACACGCCCCTGTATTACATCGGACATTTACAAGCCTTTAGCAGCATTTACCGAGAAGATACTTGAGGTGACAATGCCAATAAACTTGTTAAGCTCAGCCGAAGATGCATTTGAAATATAAACCATGTCATTATTCTGGATCATAAACTTTTGTGCCCAAAAAAAAGTTTGTGGGTCTTTTAAATCTATCTGATAAATAACCGGAAACTTTCCATCGATCAAATGTTGAGGATTTGAAGCAAGCGGCGTAAGTTCTGTTAAACGGTTTGGATCTTCAAACCTGAAGATGAATACCCCTCTGGCATCAGCTCGGAAATCCTGCACACCACCTGCACGACCCAACGCTTGTGCCAGACTAATACCCTTGGACTCAAAGCCTATTTCTTCATTTTTACCTGAAGCGCCCAATACGGTGAAATTCAAGGGCTGGTTTAAAATGGTAATCACGTCACCTGAATTCAGGTAAATATTCTGCCGGGGATCTTTAACAATCGCTTCTAAAGGCATTGAAACCACCTGATCCTGACGGGTAAGCTGAATGCTAATGCGATTCAATGAATCACTAACGCCGCCAGCCAGTGCAACTGCTTCAAGCAGCCGCTCATTTTTGGAGGACAGAGGCACCAGTTTATTGTTGCCAGAACTACCCACTACGGTCACTGTGGCGTTGTTATTTTTAACCAGGCGAACAAAAGCCTGAGGTTTATGGGCTCGTCCTCTTAAACGGGCTACAATTTCCCGTTCGACCTGTGCAGGAATTTTGCCTTGAACTGAAACACTGCCTATAAAAGGTATAGAGATATTGCCCTTCACATCAACCATTTGTTCAGGTAATGACAACTCTTTACCACTGCTAAAAGATTGTACACCTGAGGTTGAAAATAGCACTGCAGGCGGCGTTTCCCATAAAGAAACTTCCACCAAATCACCAATACCAATCCTTCCAGTTGTACTTTTATTGGTAGGAAATACGTCAGAAAACCTAACCACTGAAGCATAAGCACCTACCTGGTTCACCACTTCACTGGTTAAAGGTAAAACCGGGATCGCAGACTCAACAGGCTGTGTGCCCATATTTTCAATAGCAGCACGGCTAGGACCTGAAGTTGCTAAAAAGCTGTTGGAAGAGGTACAGGCACTGATTGCAATCAATAAGGGTAAAACCATAAAGTGTTTAGCTAGGCCCATTGCCATTGATTTATTCTCCACCAAAAAACATTGCATTTAATTTTAAACGCGATAATAGCATGTGCTGTAATCAACAGTCATTAACAGGTCATTTTATATAAATGCCTAAATAGTAAAGAATGAGAAAAATACAACTTCTTAATTAAAACGCTTATTTTAAAGGAATTTTTTTTTAGAATTATAGAAATTATGATTTTCTATGCTGATCTACTGATCAATAAACGAACATTTTAGTTTCAGGTTGGCAAATTTTTACCAAGCTACCCTGTATATACTATGTAAATAAAGCGATTGATTGGTTAAATTAACATATTGAAACGTGAAGTATTCAACCTGCACCTTGTTTTTTTCTGCTTGGTCTTTAAAATCACGATGGTTAGGCTTTCGTGTCCTTGTCTAATTATTTAACTAATTAACACAATATATTTTTTAATGAGGCTACAATGCTCGTTCCTGTGATTATTTCTGGTGGGGCCGGCTCCCGACTATGGCCTGTTTCGCGTGAGCTTCATCCAAAACCATTTATGCTGGTTGATGAGCATTCATTAATACAAAAGACCTTTTTAAGGGCGGCAAATTTAGCTGGTGTGACAGATATTATTACAGTCACCAGTAAAGACACCTTGTTTCTAACCCGAGATGCTTATTTAGATATTACCCATAATAAAAAGCCGCATTTTATATTGGAACCAGTGGGCCGAAATACCGCACCTGCGATTGCAGCCAGTGCTTTACTGGCCGCAGAGTTGTTTGGCGAAGATACAATACTGCTGGCTTTGGCTGCTGATCACCTGATTCAAAAATGTGAAAGTTTCCAAAATGCGGTAGAGAAGGCCGCTATTCTCGCTAAAACAGGTCGTATTGTTACCTTTGGTATTCAGCCTTCTAATCCTGAAACGGGCTATGGCTACATTGAAGCCAACGGTAGCGATGTAGTGCGCTTTATTGAAAAACCAGACTATGAAAAGGCAGTAGAATACGTTTCAGCCGGTTTTCTGTGGAATTCTGGCATGTTTTGCTTTACAGCGGGCACCATGCTTAAGGAATTAGCCCAGCATGCCCCTGAAGTGCTTAAGGCTGTGAAGCAAGCAATTCAACACCAGCAGGGTGATTCTCAGGAAGAATGCCTGTTGGGTGAAAAAGAATTCTCTCAGGCTCCTGATATTTCAATTGACTATGCGATTTTAGAGAAATCGGACAAGATATCTGTCGTATCCTGTGACATTGGGTGGAGTGATATTGGCTCATGGGACAGTATTAGTGATTTAGCGCCTGCTGATGAAAATGGTAACCAGCTAGATGGTGCAACTGACTCTATTTTGATTAATTCAAAAAACAATTATATAAAAAGTAATGCCAACCGTATTGTTGCAACAGTTGGTGTCGAAGATCTTATTATTGTGGATACACCAGACGCGCTGTTAATTGCGAACCGTGCTAATGCGCAAGATGTCAAAAAAGTCGTTAATCGTTTAAAAGAAGTTAAACATGAGTCATGCCAGTTACACCGTACAGTGAACCGGCCATGGGGTACCTATACCACACTGGAAGAGGGTAACGGTTTTAAAATGAAACGCATTGCCGTTAAGCCTGGTGGCAGTCTGTCACTGCAAATGCATCATCATCGGAGTGAGCACTGGATTGTAGTATCAGGTACTGCCAAAGTGGTTAATGGTGAAGAAGAAAAATTATTGCATCCTAATGAATCTACTTATATTCCTGCTGGCCAGACTCACCGTTTGACCAATCCTGGTGTTATCGAGTGCGTTCTTATTGAAGTGCAGGTGGGGATTTATCTGGGAGAAGATGATATTGTCCGCTTTAGTGATATTTATGGCCGGGTTAGTTAAAAATAATTTTATTTCTCTAATCAATTAGAGTGGATCTGATATTCTGTCAAGCTTTTACAAAGCATGTGATAAAAATTTCATTTAGTTATCATGATATTATATCTTAGATCCATAGTAATAAATTGTTAAGCAAGTAGATAATATTTAAAACTACTTTTTAACAATCTTTATAAATATTTGTAGTTCAGATTTATTAAAGGTGTTTTATGAAAATTGCAGTTATTACAGGTATTACAGGACAGGATGGCGCTTATTTAGCCGAATTACTGCTGGAAAAAGGCTATACAGTTTATGGTACTTATCGCCGTACCAGCTCAGTGAATTTTTGGCGTATTGAGGAGTTAGGCATTCAAGATCATCCTGATCTTCATCTGGTTGAATATGATCTTACAGATCTTAGCGCAAGTATTCGTTTATTACAGCAGACTAAAGCCACCGAGGTTTATAACCTGGCTGCACAAAGCTTTGTAGGCGTATCGTTTGATCAACCATTGACTACTGCTGAAATTACCGGAATTGGTCCAGTTAATCTGCTAGAAGCAATTCGCATTGTAGATCCAGAGATTCGTTTTTATCAGGCTTCAACCTCTGAGATGTTCGGAAAAGTACAGGCTATTCCTCAGAAGGAAGATACACCATTTTATCCGCGTAGTCCTTATGGCGTCGCCAAACTGTATGCGCACTGGATGGTCGTGAATTACCGTGAATCATACAATATCTTTGCAACCAGTGGCATTTTGTTTAATCATGAATCCCCATTGCGTGGCCGTGAGTTTGTAACCCGTAAGATCACTGACAGTGTAGCCAAAATCAAGCTGGGCAAGCTGGATTATCTGGAACTGGGTAATCTGGATGCCAAACGTGACTGGGGTTTTGCCAAAGAGTATGTAGAGGGGATGTGGCGCATGCTGCAGGCTGATGAACCAGGTACTTTCGTGCTTGCAACCAATCGTACTGAGACTGTTCGTGACTTCGTGACCATGGCATTTAAAGCGGCAGGCATTGAAGTTGAATATTCCGGTCAGGATCTGGATGAAGTCGGTATTGATAGAGCGACTGGCAAGGTGGTCTTAAAAATTAATCCCAAGTTCCATCGCCCTGCTGAAGTCGATTTACTGATTGGTGATCCAGCCAGTGCTACCGAAAAGCTGGGTTGGAAGCCCCAAACCACTCTTGAAGAATTATGCCAGATGATGGTGGAAGCAGATATTCGCCGCAATGAAATAGGATTTTCTTTCTAAGTGACTAAACGTATATTAATTACGGGTATAACTGGATTTACGGGCAGATATGTTGCCCGTAGATTTGTTGATCTGGGATATGAGGTCTATGGGTTTTCGCATGCGCAAAACCGTGATATGGATGGCGTTAAACAGATTTTTGCTATTTCACTTAATAGCTATACAAGGCTTAAGCAGATTATCGACCAGATAAAGCCACATTATGTTATTCATCTGGCCGCTATCTCTTTTGTTGCTCATGCTGATATGAGTGAATTGTATGAAACCAATGTGATTGGTACACGCAATTTAATGGAAGCTTTAAAGAATGCGGACACATTGCCTGAACATGTTATGGTAGCCAGCAGTGCCAATGTCTATGGTAATAATGATTCTGGCCAGCCATTAACTGAAGCAACCCCTTTTGCACCTGTAAATGATTATGCAGTGACAAAAGTAACAGGTGAATATATCAGTGGTTTATATAGCCAATATTTCCCCATCACTATTGTAAGACCTTTTAATTACACGGGCCTACATCAAAGCAGCAATTTTTTAGTGCCAAAGATTATACAAGCGGCTAAAGCTAAACAACCCGTCATTGAATTAGGTAACCTTGATATTGCACGAGATTTTTCAGATGTTCGTGATGTCGCGAGATTCTATATGGAGTTAATTCAGAGAAAAAATTCAGCAAATTTTAGAACAATAAATATCTGTTCAGGTCAAGCCTATACGCTCCACCAAATACTAAACTATGCCCAAGATGCTACTAATCATCAATTTAATGAAATCAGGATTAATCCAGCATTTGTACGTACTAATGAAATAAAATTACTATTAGGCGATCCAGCCATATTAAATAAAGCAGTAAGTGATATTAAGCGTTATCCACTTGAGGCAACTATTGAATGGATGGCTCTAAATTAAAATTGAGACACATAATACGCAAATAGGATTATTATACAAAAATTAAACCACTATTAACCTAAGTAAAGCTATTAATTCCAAAGAAATGAATATCAGTTCTTATAAAATATTCGTATAACTCTGATGGGTAATTAATTTAATTCAATATTTAATTAGTAGGCTCAAAAGAGTGAATGAGCCTACTAATCCAATTGCAAATAGTTAACGCAACTTAAATATCTTTACTAAATAAAGCAGAGCGATATAAATTCACATTGCTTTCAGTATTATAACTATAATCTTTTTTAGCACGAGGGTTTTTAACATCAATACCTTCTAACACTTGAGCAAGCTGAAGTGAATTGCCAATATCGAAAAAGTCCATCGCCTCAGGATAATAACGACTAAGTTGTAAAAAAGTTTTTGTGCGAGACGCAACAATATGCTTGCCCATATCAATAGCCATAGAGCCTGGACCTGAAGCAGATTGACCTACTTCATTGTAGGGTAATAAAACAATATCACAGATAGCCATAGCTTTTGGAAAATCTTCATCTGTAGGAGCGCCAGCAAAGTGAACTCTGGAGGATAAATCATCTTTATGCGGTTTATTAACAGCCTCATTCATCCATTTGCTGTCTAATTCAAAAGTCACATTTTGAGCTTTATCAGAGATACTAGTTGCTACATCTAATTCAGTTTTACCTACTGCAATAGTTTCGAGAATTCTTTTGACATCATTGTTTATTATCTCATTCTTATTAATATTATTTGGGTGAACTCCTCCAAAAATGGCTAGATGATAATTACTAGGTAATAGTTTTAAGGCATTAATTGCTGTTTCAGTACCCTTGTATACACCGTAAAAGCCAAAGCAACCTAACAGAATAGTATCTTCAGATAAATTAGCTAGAGCAGGAAAATTTTTCTTACTTGCCTCATTTTTAACTTTTTCGCTAGTTTGCTTACTTAAGTACACTAATGGATGATGATAGACATTTTTGAGTTTTTGGATAACACTCATATATCGTGCATCACGTTTAGTGTGGACAATAATACTAATATCTTTACCTAATTTTTGTTGTTGTCTAATTAAGTTATAAATCTGATCAGTTAAATAAGTTGAATTTCTAATGTGATTTAGATGTGAGCGCACTTTATTTAGTTCAAGCTTCTTTGCATGTAATCTAATGGAGCGCCAGTCAATCCCACCTTCACTGTGCAGAACAGTATGAAAGGTAATGCACAATTTCGGTGATGCCAAGATAATTTTCTTTAAACGCTTAAATATAATGTTGGGTTTTTTCCCTAGTGTACCGTGTTCGAGCTGAATATTTACAACATCAAAATCTCTAGCAATCTCTTTACAAATATTATCAATATCCTGATTAGCTAATTTGACAATATCACTTTTAACATTAGACAGTAAAAATTGATCAAGATCAAAAACTTTAATATCATAATAGGGGCTAAGTTGCTCTACTATGGCTTTAGTATAGCTCGCAATACCGCATAAATCATCAAATGTACTAACTATGGCAAGTTTTTGTTTGGACATGGAATTACCTAATTTGAAGAACTGAATAACTGTTAATATATATCATATTAAAACGGAGCTCTATACAAATATATTAAAATTCTAAAAATTTCATCTAAGGCTTTGATCTTATATTATTGAAGTAACTAGCAGAATCTGCTAAATTTATTACAGATAAAGTATTTCACTAGTGAATTAAAAATTGAATATCAGTAATGGACATAAGAGAGAGATGGTTTTTCAAGGTAATGAAGTTATAGGTGAGTTGATTAAAAATAATAGTGATACTATTGTCATAACTTTTAATCCTCATGGAGATCTTGGATTTGATAGGCCAGGCTTTGCAGAACATTTTTTATTAAAAGAAAATTTTGATGTATTAGTATTTAAAACTTTAGAGAATAACTGGTATCAAGAATTAACATTTTCTCAATTGGACTGGATTCAAAAAAATATTTTACAAAAATATAAAAAGCGAATAGGTTATGGATGCAGCATGGGGGCTTATGCAGCATTATATTTTTCTGAATGGTTAAAATTAACACAAGTCATTGCTTTTTGTCCTCAATACTCAATTGATGGTGATGTTTGTCCTTATGAAAAGCGGTGGCGTTATGAGGCAAAAAGATTGCCTAATTTTTATCGCTGGCCTAACAATTTATATAATACCCATGCGGTTATTATATATGATCCATTTGCATATACTGACAAGAAACATGTATTACAATTAATTAATCATTTCAAAAGCTATGATGTAATAAGCTTGCCTTTTTCAGGCCACCCTTCTGTTTCGGCATTAGCAGAAGTAGGATACTTAAAAATGGTGATCGGTTCATTGATAAATGATGAGCAGATTAATTGGAAAGATGTAAGAGTAAAATTACGTAATTCTAGTTATGATTACTATGCAGTCAATATAATTTTTCGGAGTATTGAAACTTGTAAACTCAGAACAAAAAAGATATTGCAGTTATTTAGATCTAGATATGATGACTATAATTTTAATAATCTTATTGATAGGGTTTTACACCGTTTAATAGAAGAGCGTAAGTTTACATCTGCCTATAAACTTTTTATTATTTGTTATGATGAAGAAAGTGACTATGGTGATGTGATAAGTTTCGAAAAGCATTTATTTTTATTGTCTAGAGTCCCCAATACCGTAAAACAATTAATGGGCTATATTTTTAAAGGATATAGAGATTATTATCCAGGCGATAATTTTCTTAAAGCTGAACAATCCAGTTTAGTATTGGATCAGTTTATAGGGAATAAAAAAGGCGGTACATTATGTTTTGGACCTTATGTTACTTTACCAGCCAGCAATTTTAAAGTTATTGTAATAGGAGCGGTTAAAGAAGCGCAACCAAACAAAGAGATAGTTATAAGAATAACGGCCGAGTGCGGCAAAATTATATTAAAGCAGATCACTTTCAATGCCATCGAAAGAGATTTCTTTAAGGAAATAGATATAACATTAGCATCACAATACCAGGATATAGAGGTGGTGGTGCTATCTCCGGATGAGGTGTTAACTTCAATTTCTAAGGTAGAGTTAAAGCTAGTAAGTACTTTAATTAAGTAAACTAGCTCATGGTAGATTGATAAAAACCTAATGCAGACTCTAATTCTTCAAAGTTAAATAGTTTTCCTTCATGTAATACAGAGGCTCGGGAACAATAAGTTCTAATAAAGTTTATATCATGTGAAACAAGTATTTTGGCACGATCAGCGCGTTTTACAAATAATTCATGATGGCATTTCTCATGGAATCGTTGATCCCCAACCGCAACTACTTCATCAATTAAAAAACAATCAAACTCAACAGCCATTGAAATGGCAAATGCAAGACGGGCACGCATCCCTGAAGAATATGTTTTTATTGGTTCACGAATGTATTTCCCTAATTCTGCAAACTCTTCAATAAAAGGCAAAGTCTTTTTGGGATTTAAACCATATATTCTGGAAATAAAATATACATTGTCTACGCCAGTTAAGGTTCCTTGAAAGCCACCACCAAAAGCA
The DNA here is from genome assembly GCF_004377485.1 of Alkanindiges illinoisensis. Lineage (GTDB taxonomy): Bacteria > Pseudomonadota > Gammaproteobacteria > Pseudomonadales > Moraxellaceae > Alkanindiges > Alkanindiges illinoisensis_A. The sequence continues at coordinate 40,443 of NZ_SNTY01000012.1, read as the reverse complement.
ATTGGCCAAGAAATACTCATATCACGAGTGATAAAGCCACTAGTTGGATATTCAGCCTCACTAATTAAACGGATGAGTGTGGATTTACCAGCACCATTTCTGCCAAGAATCCCAACTTTTTCGCCTTTATCGATATTAAAATTTATATGGTCTAGTACTACTTTATGACCCCCATTAATCGGATATTTTTTAACAACATCTTCAAGCTTTATCATTCTGGCGTTACCGTTTTACTTAATCTCTTTATAGCCAATAGGCCAAAAAATGTAAAAGAAATATTAATAAGAATTAAAAACACAGGGTCTTCATAAGTAACAATACTATCTCCAAAATATCCATGTCTAAGCATTTCGGTACCATGTACCATAGGTATGTAGAGAACTACTTTTTGCATTCCTGTAGGAAGCCAGTCAACCAGAAACCCGACTCCTGACAGCCCGAACAGAATATAGGTAAAAGCATGCCAAAGCCTATCGAATAACTCGGAAACTTCACTGATTACTCCTACTATGAAGCCTAGGCCTGTAGCAAACCATGCAGTTAATAACCATGCCATTAACATAAGAAATATATTATCAGGAAGTTCCATTAAGCCTAGAGCGATAAAAGCAACGCTAATTACCACAAAGGAAATTGTTGCACCGCCTATTTCCAGAATTATCCTGGAAAGCATAAGATCAATAATTTTCACATTACGGTGAAAAAGTAGAGCGCCATTGGCTTCAACCGCTTTACCACAGCGGTTGGCCACATTACGCCACAATAGTACGGTTGAATAACCTGTTACGGCAAAGGGGATGATTGGAAGCTCACTACCATGCACACCTTTTGTAGCTGTCCAGGCCGCAGTAATAGCAAGTGTAAAAATCATTGGTTCTGCGAAAAGCCATAAAAAACCAATATTATGTCTTCCAAAGCGTGTGATAATTTCACGCATGAGCAGTGCAAAAACTACTCTCTTCTGAATTCCTAGAGACTGCCTTAAACTGGTGTTGTGACTATTAGTTTTTGTGTTCACGTGCACCTGCCAATAGCATACCTAAAATTCCCCACATGATTAATCCCAGAATAATAGTAGCCACGATACTTTTAAGTCTTTTAGGGCCTAATGCTTCATCTGGTATATTAGGCTGTGCCACACGTTCAAGATAAAGCTGCTTGCGTACGGCATCGTTACGGGCTTGCTCAAGACTGGTCATGGCTGCAGCGAGCTGTTTATCAGCAAGCTCTTTTTCCAGAGTTAAACGCTGGAAGTTTCCAGATTGTGAGGTAAAGGACTGTCTTTCACCTACTACATTAGATTTTTGATTTTGAATCTCTTGCTCTAATACGCGAATCTGTACTTTTAATGAATCAATTTGAGGGTTATCTGGCGCTACATTCTGTACCTGCGCCAGTTGCATTTTTGTCTGAACTAACTGATCTTGTAGCTTGGTAATTTGCGTTAATACCTGCGCAGACTGACCCTCTGGGTTAAAGACACGATTTCGGTTCCGATATTGACTAAGTGCCTGAGAAGCCTGGTTAGCTTGTTGCTCAGCTTTAAGTACTTCATTTTCGGCAAATCTGATCAAGTCTTTGCGGGCGTTATCATTGATATTATTGATGAGTTTTTCACTCAACTTTAAGATTTTATCATTGATATCGTAGGCAGCTTTAGGTGAAAAAGCATGAACAGTTAGAGAGGAGATAGCCGTATTTCGATCAGTTTCAACTTCTACTTTATTGCCATAGTATTTATAAAATGATTCAAAAGACCGGCCATTTAGAGCATTACCAAATCTATTGATAAAATCAATGTTTTCAGAGGAGTAATGAGCACGAACTGGGTATGAGTTTTCTAATTGCTTAAGAGCATCTCGTGACCCAATAAATGTATCTACAGCATAAGAATCATCCTGGGCACGACTAAAACCTGCACTTCTTAATATCAGATTCAGCCCGGTAGTACTGGATTGTCTATCAGGGCTTCGAATAATAAAACTTGATTCTGAGGTATAGACATCAGAAGCAATAAAGCCGTAGTAAATAATTGCCAGTATAGAAGGAATTACTACACACAAGATAAATAAAAAATTAATTTTTAGCTTTTTCAAAGCCTAATTCCCCAGAATAAATAAACGCAGCTAGCTTAAAATCATTACAACTGCTATTTGATAGATGGTAGCATTTAAACCTTCTCACTGTTACATCATTTAAACAGCATTTTACTGAGCGTGCGCTCTTCAAAATTTGCGCTATCTTAATGAAAAGCGATGATGAATTCTTTTAACGATTGGTAACAAACCACTAAAAAGACGGTTTGATTTTACAGGTACAGCAATTTCTCGCCCAAGTTGCTCAATGACGTGTTCAATTTGTGCTCCCATAGTTTTTTGGTTAATTGAGTAAAGCGGATAACTAATCAATGTGGCATAAGCCAGTGTCTCAATATCAAGCTTTTGGGTACGGCGCGGAGGCGGTTGCAGATCGGTGGTTAAGCCCCAGCCACTATAAAAAGGCTGCCCATAACAAACCACTGTTTTACCGCGAAGCAGGGCTTCAAATCCTGTCAGAGAGGTCATGGTATGCACCTCATCACAGGCTTGCAGGCAACACGACATATTAGTCTGATACACAATTGCATCGGCCAGTTGCTGCATAGCCTGTTCTGCTATTTTGCCATCGCGCAAACCACTGACCACATCCGGATGGGGTTTGTACACAATGTAGGCATCAGGATGATGCTGTCTGACCAGTTCTAATAATTTCTGATTACTAGGACAATAGCTGGACGTGCCGTAGCGGATAGAAGCATCGTCTGATACTTGTCCCGGTACAAGAATAATTCGCTTGTCAGCCGGAACAGCAGATGGCCAGTCGTTTTCGCCTTGCAAATTATATTTACTGATATTTTGCTTTATCAATGCAGTGATTACACCACGGATACGGATGCGCTGGTCATCATTTAGCGTAAGGCCGGAAAGAATCTGCTCAAGCTGCGATGGCTGCTGCGGGTTGTAATAAATACCTTGATCGTCCAGTACCAGTGAGTATGGGGTAATCAGTTTGGCGCCCAGACCAACCGAGCGAACAAAACCGTCCTCCATGCGCCAGAGTTTGGCGGGAGCAATGGTCTTGTGGTTGAGTTCTGGTTGTTTCATCCCCCAGATAATTACATGATCAACAGGTATTAATGATTTATAAGTGAGTTCGGAAGTGAAATCCAAAGTAAGAGCAGGCAAATGTAAGTAATTACGAATAAAATGTTTTTTCCAGGGAGAGAAGCCCACACAAAGTACAGTACCAGCCAATCTTTCATTCCACTGCTTTTGAGCAATGGCAATATCAAGAATGGTTTCTAAATCGCAGCGCTGCCCGGTATATGGGTCAATGTAGCGCGTATAGTGAAAATAGGCTGCCGCGAATAGCTGTTGTAAGGTTGGGCGTGCAGTACGGCGATTTTGCAAAATACGAATTGGGGCATATTCATCATGCGTCAAGCCCCAGCCAGCGTACCAGGGAAGGCCAAAGCAATAGACTTTTTTGCCTAGCATTAATGCTTCAAAACCCATTTGTGAGCTGACCACATATACTTCATCCATTTGCTTAATGAGGGATAAAGGATTGGCTGCTGTTGTAATATAGCGAATACGGTCATTAAAATTATCGGGTTTAAAATGCCCTTGCTTCTGCTGGGCACTGACTTCAGGATGAGTTTTAACCCAGATAATGGCATCCGGATGTGTGGCTAAGGCAGTGTGTAACATGTATTGAAAGGTTTCTGCTGAAGCGCCGCTGGCTTTAATAGATAAGTCGCCTTTGGTCTGGTCTACAACCAGAATATGCTTTTGATCAGGCTCTGCATTAAGCGCTATATCGGGGGCATGATTATATTTAGTAATATTATGCTGGCAAATAAGGTCAATGCAGTCGTTGGCTCTCTTGAGAGTTGTTGTATCGAAGTTGGCAGCTTGAATTAAATGTTCAAGAGAGGATGGCTTATAGGCATTATAATAAATACCCAGTGGATCAAAGATAACTGACCAGACTGGAAATTTATCCTTGGGTAATCCAATTGAACGAATAAAGCCATCTTCCAGCTGAATGGTATTAGAATCAGAACCTAGTTGTGATAATGCCGTTGCCCTTTTATAACTACGTTTATTTCCCCAACCTAACCATTGACGATGAGCTAAAGGCAATAAACCAATTTTAATGTCGTGATTTAAAACTTTACTTAACCATGTTCGTTTGGAAAGCAACCCAATACTTAATGCAGGAATAAAAATGGGTTTATTTACCAAAGGATTTTCCACAGCAAGCTCATCGTAAGAATTAGGATATTACTAAAGTTGCAGAGTATGCACTGTCTAAAATAAAAATTCATCATTATGCTGAGATTACCATTATAGTTATTCACTAAAATATGAAACTTGTAGCGGAGTCGCATGCAGCTTTTTGAGCAGATCATTACGGTAACTGACCAGCACCTCGACAGCTTTGGCCATGTGAACAATATTATGTATCTGCAATGGATGCAGGATGTGGCTTGGGCGCATTCTGCGGCGCTGGGTCTTGACTTTATTGGTTATCAAAAACTTGATGCTGCGATGGTCGCCCGTCATCATGAAATGACCTATCTGGCCTCCTGCTTTACAGGGGATCAATTATTATTAAAAACATGGCTTACAGAAACGGATGGTTTTAACCTTTACCGGCAATATGAATTCATACGCTTACAAGATAAAAAGGTAGTATTTGAAGCCAAAACCCACTGGGTTTGCATCCGGCTTTCTAATGGGCGACCCATCCGTATGCCGCCTGAGTTTAAAAAAGCCTATATCGTACTTTAATCACGTCAAGCACTCATTTCCTGCAAGTTTTCTTGCTTAAAATGCGTTAGAATGCGCCATTTTCAATAACTTTATATTTTGGCCGCACTGTGACCGATATTCGCAACATCCGTAATTTTTCAATCATTGCCCATATTTATAATAAACAATAAGACACCACGCGACACCATCCGTCACCACACGACAAAAAAACCTTTATTTCCCTAGCTTCTGTATTCCACTATGCGACATTACAGGACATAATCAGCCACCAAGCGCCACAACAAGACACTAAAATTATGTACATAGCCTTGTACATAATCAGGCTGTTTTGTACATGCTGGCCAATTTTTGGAAATTATGTACAAGAGTCGATCATGGCATTATCTGAAGCGTGGCTAAAAGCCAACCATAAAAAAGAACGGGAAAAGACGGAAGAACGGGCAGACCGTGATGCGCTCAGTGTCCGGGTGTCACCCAAGGGTAAAATCGTATTCCAGTTGCGCTATAACTATGCCGGCAAGGCCAAGCGTCTGGATCTGGGTTCATACCCGCTTATGTCTTTGAAGGATGCCAGGGCAGAGGGCCAGCGTTTGCGTGCCCAGCTGGAGCAGGGCCACGACCCTAAGAATATCCGGCATAAGGAAAAAGCCAATATTGTTAATGCCAAAAATTTTAATGACCTGTTCTACATGTGGTATGAAAATTCATGCAAGCCCAAAAAGGCCTCCCATCACCAGATTTTAAGATCCTTTGAAATTCATGCACTGCCTATTATTGGCGAGTTCCTGGCAGATGAGATCAGCCTTCAGCAGTGGGTCTTACTGCTGGAAGATATAACCAAGCACTCTCAATCTATTGCATCCAGGATATTGTTAAATTCGGATCATGTGTACCGCTGGGCGATTAAGCGCGAACTGGCCAGCGTGAATCACTTAAAAGATATATCAGCAAAGCATGATTTAAATATTATTAAAAATTCCACTGAGCGAGCACTCACTAATCAGGAAATCTATTTGTCCTGGCATGCCCTGGATAAAACCAGAATGGCCGTAAAAAACAAAATATTTATGAAGCTGTGCCTGATGTATGGCTGCCGGGTAGGTGAATTAAAGCTGGCCAAAAAGAAAGATTTTGATTTTGAAAAAGGCGTGTGGACTATACCGGCTGAAAATCATAAGACTGGCAAACTGACCAAAAAACCATTACTGCGGCCGATTATTCCGGAGTTTGAGAGCCTGATCAGGCAGGCCATGATGATTAGCTATAATTCTGATTATATTTTCACAGCATTAAATTCTACTGAACCTATGAAAGAATCAGGGCATTTATCAATGCCGAACAATATTTTTCAGTGGCTGAAGCGGCATAAAAACTATGAAATGCTGCATTGGTCGTTACATGACTTGCGCCGTACCATGCGCACCAATATGTCAGAACTGGCACCACCCCACGTGTGTGAGATCATGCTTGGCCATGCGCTGCCAAAAATGTGGCAGACGTATGACCGGTATGATTATTTAAAAGAGCAGGCAGAGGCCTATAAGGCATGGTATGAGCGATTACAGGTGATTTTAAACAATCACTCATTGGATGTGGCTACTTGAGCATTTAAGCCGCCAGCAGCTTCCCATGCGTCTACAGCCTTGGCACTATATACATTATCCGCGCCCTTTGACGCTGAAATCGGTTTAGGGAAGGGATTAGGCCATTTTTCAGATTGCCAGCGCAGAAATGTACGGGCAGTGCGTTTAAACTTTACGCACAGGTCTGTCGTGGTGTAGCTGCTTTGTACTGTCTGGCCAGCTGCTGCTGATTGCTGATTAATTTGTGCTCCCATAATATTATTTACCTCCTAACTTTCTTAAACTGTTGCCGCTGACGATCTCGCGAGTACCATCCTCAAACTCAATCTCTCGGCTGTTCTGTGTACCGCGCGCTTTTCATTGTTCTTCCAGGCGTAGTAATGGGTCATGCTGCTACTTCCCTTGACCGGTAATCACGGAAATATTCCTGTACAGCCTGTTTACATAATGGACATTTACATCCCTGGGTTTTATAACCATAGAGCGTGCCGTGGCGCACAGGCGACGTTTTAGCCAATTTAAGCTGGTAGGCATTGTGCGAAGTGACGCAAACATCACAGCGACATGCATAGTACACATAGGCTTGATGTGACCCATGTTGGCAGGTGCCTGGCAGCTGGCCAGATACCTTAAATTTTACCCTAGCTTTCTCACGGATTAGCTTACGGTAAAGAGAGTCTGTTTTCATTATGTTTACATCCTTCAATAGGGTAGGATGCCCCGCCACAGCAGGGCGGGATTATTAAAACGGGATTGGATCATCTAGGTTAGGCCGGACAGCTGGAGCAGGGTTCTTGGTCGAGTATTTGACCAGCTTGTCGTGTTGCGCTGCGAGCTGGTTTTTAATGATCCGGAAATCATGCTCGGTGTAGCCTTCCTCACCATGGCCAACATTAAAAACATAGTTTTTGATGTCAATAAGATCGTGCACCGTCTTGGTGGCCAGAATATCCTTGAGCACAGACTGAAGCGGTTTGAATCCTTGTGACTGGCCATGCTGCTGGTTGGCCTGGGCTGGCCGTTTTTGTATGAGCTGATCATGGCGTGATTTTAGCGCCTGCTTGAACTCGCTAATATCAGAATTGCTATATTGCCGAGCCGCTACATAGTCGCGGATTGCAGTAAGCGTATCCACATTCCGGGCCTTATTAATATCAGCCAGGATAGTGGCCAGTGGCTTTACCTGCTCACAAGCTGGTTGATTGGGTTGCGGCTGTTGCGGCTGGCCAGCTGCCTGTTTAGGTTTAGCCTGGACATTACCTGGAGCATGCACAGTGGCGTCCGGATCGTTGTCACCTTCAGTCGGAATGGCAAAGGTCTGGAAACAGGCATATTTATAGGCAATCGACATGGCCTTGTTGGTGGCCTTGTCGCCTGCGTCCATCGCCTCACCAAATACGCAGGCCACGTGCTTAGATCCATCTTCACTACTGATAAAATCAAATTCCATTTTGACCAGGACAAAATACAGGGTTTTATTACCACTGGGCCGCTGTGTTTCAGTACGCTCAACACAGCGTGGAATAATCACCAGCTTGTGCTCGGCCAGTAAGGGAGCTATGGCATTGTAGACATCATCAATGCCCCGGAATGCATAGCCATTACCAAACCCGGAGGCCTGGCGATCCTTTGAAATTCCTTCTTTGGCCAGTGCACGCTGTACTGCATTGATGGCTTGGTAAACCTTGAGAGATGCAGTGGTCATATTAAATGCCTCCACGCACAAGGGTGGACATAAACGCATACAGGGCAGTGGTAATCACTACAAAGAACACGATCAGGCCTGCATGGATAAATACGGCAACCACGTTTTTAACGCTGCACGCGGAAATGATACGGGCGCGGAACACATTACGGCGGTGACGCTTGGCCAGTAGCGATTGCTCGCTACTGATGACAAACTTTTGCATTGGTGACATAATATTTTTACTCCAGTTCAGTTGGGGTCAGGCCTCCGGTTGTGACAGCAACGCGGAGGTTTCTTTTTGCCTGTTTATTGGCTTGTTGAAGATAATATTACCTAAAAGGTAAATTAATGCAATACCAAAAAGATAATATTTTTTATTTTTCTGCTATATTAAAAAAAGAAACCCAGCGCGGGGCCGGGTATAGGGGAAGGTTATGTTAGATGAAAAGCAGGTTGAGCAACTTATTAGTATTATCTCTCAGTTAAAAAAACACCCGGAAGATTCATCCGGGCTATTAGTTTGCTTTTTAAATCAGAATGGTATTAGCGTTGATTTTTGCAGATCTGGGGTTACTTGGCGACGTATTAATCCTTAGCAAGTTCCCCGATAAATGGCTCGGGTGAATCAGGAAAAGTAGCACGCATATGTTCTTTATCTACTCCAGTCATATGTCCACAATAAGGGCAGTCGGTTCGATTGCCCTTCAATTGAGCTAAATCAAAATTCCTTTTGGAGTTAAAAGGAAGTGGCGATGGAAAGAAATGTCCACAGTGCTGACATTTAACTTCCACATTACTCTTTAGATTTTGACGTATTGATAACTCATCAGCCTGCAAACGTCCCTGACTGATTTCCGATGCGATCATCTTGTCAATAGCTGCTTTAATGTTTGGCAGCTCTCCGATAGGAAGCGCAATAATTAATTGTTCTTCAAAGCGATTAGGGGTGCGTGGTTCCTGTTGTGCAAAGATAAGTTTAACCGTACCAGCCCCATTCACTGACAGTCCAGTAATCTTATCAAAGTATATGGTTGAGCAATCCTTACCACGTATTAGATCTATTTCAAGATTTGATGATTCATTATTAAGATCTGGCATTTTTAATTCCTAATTAACAACGCATAAAGTTATTAGCTGACTGTACACTAAGGCTCAGTTTCTGTTCCTTAGATTCCACTGAAATAAAATCGTTTGTAGATGATTTAAATAGCTGTGAATTAGGATGATAGTCAAGCACAGGCATATAATAACTGGATTCGTGGATTTGAGTATTTTGCATAACTACATTAGCCAGTTTTTCAAGTAGTTGAGGGCATGTTTCCAGAGCAATGTTCCACGCGGTCATTTTGTTAGCTCTCACTGCACGAAGTAAGCGGTCCATTGGCAGGCTTTGAGTTAATGCATCATTTTCATATTTAGAGAACGCAACAGGGCCACCACCAAATAAATTGCCAGCCTCTTCAATTGTTAAATTAAGAGAAACACGAATAGCACGAACTTCTTCGCCAGACAGCATTCGATCAACTTCCTTTTGAAAAGCAATCATGATGCGTTTATTTTGGCGAGACTGCTCAATGCTTTGCCGGACTGAACCGCAGTCATCACATTCATAATAAGTATGCGAAATAAGCTTCTCAGTATCTTTATACGTTTGCCAAACATTTTCTGTATGCAATATAAGTTTTCCTTCACCACAAACGCGGCAGCAACTTTGATCAAGTGACATACCCTTTTCCTCAACTACTTAAATGGCAGGAAACAATCAGTACAATCGCACCCATTTTACCAATGCAAAATTTAATAAAGTATTCGATTTGCATGACTTTATGAGCCGCTTCTATAAATTCACGGCGCCGAATACGATAACTATCACATGCTAACCAGTGCCCTTTTTTGTTTAAACACCATTCAGAATCAATGTACTGACCACTGTCAAAAGCTTCATGCAATAAATCACATACATCTTTTAAATCCCAACCTAAAGCTTGCACATTTAAAGGTGCCTTGTTAGTTGCATAGTCAATACTATCTGGATCAAGAATGTTTTTTACTTCATCTATTGGATATAAAGCTGATACCGTCTGGATTTTTCGATTAACCGAATCATCATCAGGTGGTGAACGATCATATCGACTTAATACTTTTCTTACCATCAAGGTAACCCTATATACAATATACTAAGCATGTTCAATTTGTAATCCCAAAAATTAGTTTTTTTGGTAAAGACAGCTTCACAATTTCTTTTCTTTAAGCCGTCTTCGTATCAGGTGCCGTACCGTTGGCCACCTGATCCTTGGTTTTCAGTACCCTAAAAAATCGTATACCGTCCCACGACCTTGCCCACCAACCTGCAATTATGATCCACGGGCATGATTTTTTCGTGCCAGTTGGGATTTAACGCCCGTAGGTAATAGCGACCACCCTCTACAACTAATTCTTTGAATGTGGCTTCACAGTCACCATCGCAGGCCATCACTACTAGATCACCAGTATTGAGCTCATCAATTTGATAAGTAGGGTTTACGTAGATCCTATCATCAGCTCGGAACACTGGCTCCATTGACGCGCCTTTAACCACCAACCCGAATCCGTTTTTCCCTGCTCTGGGATCGTAAGGCAGCCACTCAATTACATTCGATAAATCAGATGCCATTACTGGTGTCCAATCACCAGCCTGCACCCATGAGATCACTGGCATAGACAGGTGAGGTACGTCTATTAATTCGGTACCAGCAGGCGGTACAAAGCCCTGACTTTGCACCATATCGCCCATGCTTTGGGATTGGGTGGGGCGCATGTCGCCATGACTTTCCCATAATTCAGGATGAGCTACATCTAGCCAGCCATGATCTTTCTGAAGGGCGGCTTCAATCTCTCGGGCAATTTTATTGCCGATACCTTTAATGGGATTAGTGCCAGCGAACTGACTAACTTGCGATTGGCCTTTTCCGATCTTTTCAGCAAAGTTGGAAACCCCACCAATTAAATCAACCAAATAGCGCACGTTGTTATAGCGAATCGTTCTATTGTCCATTAGCAAATTCTTACTCTTATCACCTAAAAGGTAAACAACAAAAAAGGTTGTATTTATATTACCTAAAAGGTAATATTCTCTTTAAAAGGAGAGGCAACCATGAAATTTAGAGACTTCTTAATTCAGTTAAGCCCTGAGGAGTTGGAAGCGTATGCCATTAGAGCCGGTACTACGCCAGGCTATCTCATGACTCATTTGCTGTATGGCTATAAAGAACCAAGAAAAAAATTGCGTAAAGCTCTGGCAGCAGAGAGCAATGGTCAGGTTTCCGAGATGGATGTACTTGAGCACTTTGGCTTTGCTTCCGCCAGTGAAACTAATCAGGTTGTACAAGCCACCACTTAACCACCAATTGGAAGGAATCACCATGGGGAAAGGACGTCGCCGCAACAGGGGAAACAACATGCGCCAAGTCGCACGGGGCAAGAAAGACGCCTCTATCACCGTACACATGCCACAGGCTGTAAAGGATCGTCTTGTTGGTTTGGCTGATTGCCAGCGAGCAGGCCAGGGGGCCAGTGAGTACACCTTTGAAAATCTAATCATTCCTCATCTCGAACAAATCGAACATGAAACGAAGGTTAGACAAAAGATTTTTGGTTTAACAGGGAACGAATAAAACGATGCGCAGCAGAGCGACCGCAACAAATCCGGGCAATAAAAAAGCCCTAACTGCGAACAGCAAGGGCTTTTAGGTGTTCGTTATTGCGAGTAACGAACGGTACAACTAGTCGAAAGGAAATTTAACCATGAGTATAGAAGCAAGTCAATTAATAGCGAACCTTGGTGGACGGGCAGCAGCACACCAGATCCGCAAGCAGGCCCCAATTGGTACAGCATATATCGCGCAGTACCAGCTGGCCGATGACCGAATCACCCATTATTACGATGACCGATTCCGTCTTTATCAGGATGGCCATTGGGCCTTTGTGGGTATTCAGCAATATGCTGGTATCAAAAACAACAGCATGTTTACTACCCAGTGCGAGTTACGCGATCTGCATAAAGCGCTGGAAACACTGCCAGCTGCCAATCTTGATAAAACACCGGATTGCCTTAAATGCAGTAACACCAAAGTTTTGCTGACTGCATGCCAGGATCATGTTGTACGGCTTGCCGAGCAGAACCTCAACAAGTGCAATGGCCGCTTTTGGTGGCGCGCCACTGCCATATTTTTCTTTGCTCTTAATATTATCCAGATGGCTACTGGCCAAGGATGGTCATTATGAATCGTTATGAAGAACGGCCGACTAAAGCACCCAATTTGCACCTACTTGAGGTGCACCAGTATCACCAGCTGGCCTTAAACCTGCTGGAAGAAATGATGGAAGTATGCCGCGCTAACCTGCGTAAAAATGACCATCCGGTTAAAAATGCCATGGTATTGCGTGAATCCTGGCGTCAGCAGATGGGCTGGAAGTTTAAGGTTAGTCCGCCGCAAGCAGTATTAATTGAAAAAAGCCTACATGAGCATGGGTGTATTGAATTTGCCTTAACCTATGTACGCCCATTGATTAAAGAAGAAGCCAAGTCAGTTGAGCTGACACTGGCCGAAAAATTCTTTTGTCAGGCTTGCAAAAAATATAAAGGCATCCCGCATAGCTACCGCCGCTACTACGTGGGCGACCAGGTGAACTTTACCCAGAAAGGCCAGGCCGGTGGCATTGCTACCAATCAGGTGGGCAGCATTCAGTCCATTTTCGGGCGCATGTTAGAGATTGCTACAGCTACCCGGTACATCAAATTGCACCAGGATAACGTTACACCGATCTGGGCGCCCACACCGCTCATGTATAGCAGTTTTGGCCAGTGCTGGTGTGACATCGATCCAGAGTATCTGCCAGGGGGTGCACAATGTTAAGGCATCCCATTAAACCCATCGCGGACTGCATGACAGACCGTGACATAGCAATTCTGTTTACGCAGATCCCGCACAGTCTGGCTTTGCCTTTCATGGAAAAGTATGGCCAACAAATTACCGATGACAATACCTATTGGAATTTTCTGGGTACAGCGTGGAAAGCGGGAGGTTGCTTTAAAGACCAAACCCGCTGGATTGCGTTATTCAAAAGCCAGCGTCGCAACAGCCACAAACTAATGAAAACAAGCGAACGTCGTGAGTTTTCACGCTTGCCAAAAACAGTCACAGCCTATCGGTGCTGTGATGATTCGATTGAGGCTGATCAATCTATTTGCTGGTCATTAGATCGCAAATTCGTTGAACAGTATGCCGTTAGAAAAGGGCGAAGCCTGATTGTTGCGTGCACCTTTAATAAGGCAGACATTTTTGCCTATTTCAACCGTCGGCGCGAATCTGAAATTCTGGTGTGGAGGGGAGCCTGATGTCACGAAAACCTCATACAACCACCCAGCCACGGCCATTAACCCAGTTTGAAAGGAAACTACTGGACAAGTGGCACCAAGAAAATATTGAACAGCTAAAAAGTCTGGATCAGGAAATACGCCAGGCTATTCAAAATGGCGGTAGCACTGTGTTTTCTCAATTTATCCAAACTGATGTAACCGTTTTATTTACAGCCCAGGCTGTCAAGTAGGGAGTTTGCAATGACAGCACCATTAATACCCGACAATATTGATTTGCGGGACTTTGCCTATATGCCACTGGATGTGGTGCGGTTGCGTGATAGCGATTTTACCGCACTGACCAGTGCCGAGGCATTTCGTTCAGGCCTGCTGCTGTGGTGTGCAGCCTGGCATCAGGTTCCAGCAGGCAGTCTGCCAGCTGATGACCGTGTATTATCCAATCTGGCCGGCTTTGGCCGTGTCGTTAAAGAATGGCTCAATATTAAAGACGAGGCGCTACATGGCTGGGTACTATGCGAGGACGGCCGCTATTATCATCCAGTTATCTGTGAAAAAGCACAGGAAAGCTGGGCAGGCAAACAACGTCATCACTACGCTAAATTTGCAGATCGCCTACGGAAAGCCAATAAGAAACTGGAAGAAAGCGGACTCCCACCTGTAGAAATTCCAACCATTGAATTATGGATAGCCGTAGGAAGTCCAGCAGAATGGCAAACTATTTCCGAAGATTCCAAACCTAATTCCAAAGAATCCGGTAATCATTCCACTGGAAATAAAAATAATTCCGGTGGAAATCCTGCGGAAAATGCTCTTAAGGGAAAGGGAGAAGTAAGGGATAGGGATAGGGATAATATATCTTTAGAAAAAAATAAAAAAAATCCCGATGGGTTTTTAACGGCAGAGCAGGCAAGTGCACTGTGGATACCTAACCTTGAGCACCTGAACAGTTTGATGGCCGAGAAGGATTATCCACCGGTTAGCCAGACAGAGCTTGCCGATCAGCTTGCAGACTTCAACCGCAACAACCACGGTAAGGGCCACACTGAAAACCAGCTGTACCTGCATCTTCGTGTCTGGATCGTGAATGCCCGGAGAAAGGCTCAAGTTCAACCAGCTGCCCAAAAACCAGCGAAGCCAGCAAAACAGCAGCCTGATCATTCACAGCGCCAGACAGAATCCCCAGTCCCTAAAAACCCATCTTTTGAAGATAGGCCAGACTGGGAACCGTTTGGCTGTGGTTATACCGTTGGCCAAGTCCGCGAGAATATTCAGGAAGGGGAAACCCCGGAGAAATGCCTTGCTCGTTTAATTCACGGCAAAGTGGCCAATGACACCATGGCCAAGCAGCTTGAGCGTGAAGCAGAGCAGGCCGCACAGCTGGAAGCCCAGCAACGTGCAGTACAGGCAGAGGCTGATCTACTGGCCAAACAGCAACAGCGCCAGCGTACACCAGGTGCAGCATGATTTATTGCCAGCAAACCCATCGTTACTACAGCACCATTGGTGGCTGGTGGCCATGTGAGGTGACAGCACTGCTTTCCATGCACCGGGATGGATACACACCATACCAAATGGCTTTTGTACTGGATCGGTCTTATTACGCGGTATTTAGCAAGCTCAATAGACTGGTGGCCAAATGAAGCCGGTTAGTGATTCCCTGGCCGGATCTGCCCTGGTACTGGCCCAGCTGGAGCTGGCAGTTCGGGAAGCGCGAGAAATGTTTAAACAGCGCTGTGCTGAAGAAAATTTAAGTGACTATCACATTTACGAGTTGCAGCAAACGGCCAAGGTGGCTGTTAAAAGCCAGTTACAGGGTATAGGGGTACAAGATTGACTAGCATGTCCATGGAAGAATACCGTCGCCGATTTGCTCCAGTAGCTAAAGCAGGGCAGCAGGCAAAGCCTAAAAAGCGGTCTAAATATAATAATCAGTCTGTTGAAATTGATGGGTTTAAGTTTCAGTCAAAAAAGGAAGGTCTGCGGTACGAGGGTTTAAAACTGCTATTACAGGCTGACCAGATCACGAATCTACGCATGCAGGTGTCTTACGAGCTGGCCGCAGGGGTTAAATACAACTCTGAAAAGCGCAAAACACCCGCCATGCGGTATGTGGCAGATTTTGTTTATACCGATGCTACTGGCCAGCTGGTGGTTGAGGACGTTAAGAGTGCGGCAACTCGTAAATTGCGGCCATACCGCTTAAAAAAACATTTGATGAAAGTTGTTCACGGCATTGAGATCAGGGAAGTTTAACTACTTTGGGGGGTTGTTATGGGGACGGATAAGCGATTACATGTTTTACAAGTGGTCAACTGGAAACGGTTTAGTGCTGCTGATTGGGTGATCCAGTATGGCGTATGGCTCAATACACCAACTTATGGTCAGGCTGGTGCAGGCGGTGGTGACAGCTCACCATTGGCCGTCATGATTGATAAAGCTGATACTAAAAAAGTTAGGCAGGCCACACCAATTCGTCCAGATCTGCAAATTAATGATATTGAGGCCAGAGCAGTCAGTAAGGTATTGCAGGAAATGCTGGCCAGAATTGATCTGGATGAAAGCCGCTGTGCCTGGTATTTAATACTTCGCTATGAGCATGAGTGGACTGATAAGGCACTCTCTATCATGGAACAATGCACCATACCAGCTGCCCGCAAGAAGCAAAAAAAGGCGTTGGAATACTTTAAAAAGCGTACTGGGTGTCTTTAGTAAAATAAAGTTTGCATTTCGTTAAATTAGGGTGTAGTTTTATGTAAAACTGGCGTTTTGTGTAAGTCAAGCCCAGTACGCTTAATAGCCCAGTCCCCCAAAGATTGGGCTTTTTTTATGGCCAATCTAAACCCATACTATTGATCGGTATGAATTGGACTTGTAGGAACTTCAAAAATCAGGGAGTTGATCGCCCCGACCAATAAAATGAAAACTGGAAGCATTATCCCGTGCCAATTCGGTATTTTGTGAGTAAGTGAGTAGACGTAGCTAACAGCGGACTAAATTGTTAGCAGCCTCGCCAGCAGGCTAAACGAAAAGAGCTGGCACAGAATTTCAACCAAACCCAGCCACTGCGCCGGGTTTTTTTGTGCCTATTGAAAAGGACTTTGTATGTCATTGCTTGAGCAGATACGGCTGGCCAAAGCTGAGCTTGATCATTATGGCTCATGTTCACGCGCCGGCAAGACACCAGAGCAGCTGGCCGAAATAGATAATAAGTTTTATGCAGCCCTGGATCGGTTAAAGGATTTACGCCAGTTGATGGCCAGCAAGAGAATTAAATAGTTTGTGCTTGGGTGAGCGTATTGCACCAGCCGACTGCTGTTACTGGGGAGGGGCAGCAGTCGGGATTTTTTATTTGCTTAATATTTTCTCTAAATGTTGGCAGGCCAGCACACCGTATTTTTCCCGTAGCTGCTTATTGTTGAGCACATGCAGGCAAACAGCCTGGTCAAAATCATTTGCGGCCGCACGTAGCGTAAGTCGTTCACGCTGATCTTTTTTGCGTTGTGCTGCTGACTTGCCAGATTTATCAATTTTGGGTGGACGGCCTACAGGGTTCTTAAACAGATCCGCTGTGTATTTATCTTCTACATTTTTCATTCTTATAGCTCACTGGATAGAGCATAAATTTTAACCTAATTAAATGTGACTGTCACAACTAATTATTGACTGGCCAACAGGCATTTTATCGGGGTGCACATGGATCGTGGATACGGGGTGTATTTCGTGCTGGCCGCTTTGGTTTTGCTGGCCAGTTTATTTATTTATTTGGCTGTTAGTTTTCCGGTGTTTCTATGACTGACCTCGTTAGACCATTCCCACCAGTAAATTTTCTGGATCAGGCTAAAGCAGATTTGGAATCTGGGCTTGATCCAGTGGTTGAGCTGATCCCTGCACCTGAAGTGCTGGCCTGGGTAAAACGTACATTTTTAACTATTGGTAGTCCACTGTATAACCCGGAACATGAGCATATTGCTGATCTGATTGATGCAGCGAAAGAAGGCACAGGATTTTTAACCTTTGCCTGGGCATCCGCACCGGCTAAAAATAAAAATAGCCTGGTGCTTGGCCAGTGTGAGCGTGTGGCCTTTCGTGCTGGTGGCTGGCAGAAAGCACGTCAGGAACAGCAAATGCGTGAATGGTTTGGATTTACACCCACATACCTTATTACCTTGGATGCGAGTTATTGTGAAACGGCGACTGATCGGGAGTTTTGTGCACTGGTTGACCATGAGCTATGTCATATCGGTGTAGAGCGCGATGAAGATGGCGAGATGATTACCAGTAATGTCACTGGCCTACCTAAGCATCGTTTGGTTAATCACGACGTGGAAGAATTTTTCGATACGGTTAGACGCTGGGGTGCAAGCGAAGGTACACAGCGACTGGCCAACATTGCCAACACCGCACCGTTTGTGCTGGATGCTGAAGTGGAGCGAGGCTGCGGGGCAGTCGTTATCAAGTGAGCTTCGGCTCATTTTTTTGTCTGTCTTGCTAGACGTAGCTAGACAAAGAGGGGGGTATGGCTACTTTATCAGAGCCTGTAAAAATCTATATAGTACAGTCGCTTGCCTGCATGATTTCACCCCAAAAAGTGGCTGAGGCTGTCAAGCAAGAATATGGACTGGATATAGACCGCAAACAGGTACAGCTTTACGACCCAACCAAGGCGGCTGGCAAAAACCTCAGTAAAAAATTTGTTGAGCTGTTTCATAAGACCCGCAAGGAATTTCGGGAAAATATTATAGACATCCCACTGGCCAACAAGGCATATCGCTTGCGTGAATTGCAGGATATGTACGACAGCGCAGGCAAAAATAAGGTTGTTAAGCAAAGCATCATAAAACAGGCCTTTCAGGAAACAGACGGCCGTGTCACCCGGCAGGAAGTCACTGGCAAGGATGGCCAGCCATTGCACCCGGTTGCACAACCACAGTACACACCAGAGCAGCTGGCCAACCTATCAACTGATGAATTATCACGGCTTTGCCTGGACGGTAAAATATGATCTACACACTTGATGAGATTGCACCACTCATCAAGGAGTGGACAATCAATGTACGCTTGCCCGAGGTTCGGGATGAGATGGTACGCCGCTATTACTATCGCCAGCTTACTGATGCCACACCCGCCAGCCGCCAGGCTGAGCTGGATAAGTGCAAGGCTGATCCGGTGCACTGGTTTAATCAGTGGGTATGGACCTACGATCCACGCGGTATGGCATTTGGCCTGCCTGCCAATTTGCCGTTTGTATTACGGCCAAAACAGGTTGAGCTGGTGCACTGGCTTGCAGAGCGTGAGTCTACCCAGACCCACGGCTATATTGATAAATCCCGTGATGAAGGCATGAGCTATGTAGTTCTAGGCTTTTTTCTGCATCACTGGCTATTCGTTGATGGGTTTGCAGCTGGTGTGGGTAGCCGTAAAGAAGATCTGGTGGACAAGAAAGGCGATCCTAAAACCCTGCTGCATAAATTCCGCGATATGTTCAGCAAGTTGCCCGACTGGATGAAGCCTAACGGGTTTTCCCAGCGTGAGCATGATAATTACCTGCGTATTGTGAATCCTGCCAACGGTGCCACCATTACCGGTGAAGCTGGCGACAATATCGGCCGTGGTGGCCGTACATCAATGTACCTGCTGGACGAATGGGCATTCGTGCCAAATCAGGAGTCTACCGACGCGGCCATCAGCCAGAATACCAACGTGCATATTAAAGGCACCACCCCCAACGGTGTGGGCAATAAGGCGTATCAGGATCGGTTTAGTGGCAAATATGCCGTGTTCACCATGCCGTGGCGTGAGAATCCAGATAAAAGCTGGTCAGTTGAGTATCGTGGCCAGCTGATCCACCCGTGGTATGTCAAACAGCAAATTACGCTGGACGATGTGGTGTTGGCTCAGGAAGTTGACATTAACTATGCCGCTTCAGTGGAAGGTGTGCTTATTCCACATGAGTGGGTCATGGCGGCGGTCGACGCCCATATCAAATTGGACATTGCTGCTACTGGCCAGCGTTTCGGTGCACTGGATGTGGCCGACGAGGGCAAGGATCAAAACTCGTTTGCTGGCCGACACGGCATTGTGCTGCAAAAGCTCAAGTCATGGTCTGGCAAGGGCGACGACATTTTTGGCACAACTCAGCAAGCCATGGATCTGTGTGTTGAGAATGATTTTAGCCAGATGTATTACGACGCTGATGGGCTGGGTGCTGGTGTCCGGGGTGATGCCCGCGTAATCAATGAACAGCGCCGAGAAAAGGGCTGGCCAGAAGTCACGGTGGAGCCTTTTAGGGGTTCGGCCAGTGTGCATGATCCTGAGGGTGAAATGGTCGAGAGCCGCAAGAATCAGGACTATTTTGCCAACCTGAAAGCCCAGGCGTGGTGGTCGCTGCGTTTACGTTTCCAGGCAACCTACCGGGCGCTCAAAGGCATGGACTATAACCCGGACGACCTGATTTCCATTTCGAGTACCGACATGGACAAAAGCGAGTATGAGCAGCTGCTGGTTGAGCTGTCCCAACCCACATACAGCAAAAACGGTGTTGGCAAGCTGCTAGTCAATAAGCAGCCCGACGGCACAAAATCACCGAACCGCGCTGATAGCGTGATGATCTGTTACAACCCTGCAATTTCCAACCTCAGCGTATGGGAGGCATTGGGGTCTTAGAGGTATTTATGGGTTTAGCAAAATTTACAATGGACAGCTTCCAGAATCTGGCAGCGCGTCTGGGCTGGGGTGCTGGTAGCCAGCATGACCACTCCAGTTATGGCTTTAATTTTATTAGTCGTAACCGGATGCAGCTTGAAGCCATGTACCGCACCAGCTGGGTTGTTGGCCAGGCGGTGGATGTTGTTGCTGAAGATATGACTCGCGAGGGTGTTGACCTGAAGGGGGACATTGATCCGGATGATATGGAGCGTATGGCCAAAGAGCTGGAGCGTTTGCGGATCTGGGATCACCTATGTGACACGATCAAGTGGGGGCGGCTATATGGCGGTGCCATTGCAGTCATGCTGATTGATGGCCAGCGGGCAAGCACGCCATTAAATATGGATTCCATCACCAAGGGCCAGTTTAAAGGTCTACTGGTGCTGGATCGCTGGCAGCTGCAACCGGATTTGCAGGATCTGGTCACTGATCTGGGGCCGGATCTGGGCATGCCGAAATATTACGATGTGATTATCGGCGCCAAAGGTTTAGCTGGCCAGCGTATCCATTACAGCCGGATCATCCGGATTGATGGGGTGGATTTGCCGTTCTGGCAATCCCAGGCAGAAAACCTTTGGGGCCAGTCCGTCATTGAGCGCCTGTTTGATCGTTTAACTGCATTTGATAGTACCACCACGGGCGCCGCTCAGCTGGTCTACAAGGCTCACCTGCGCACCTATAAAGTGCCAGACCTGCGTAAAATTATTGCTACTGGTGGCCCGGCATTTAATGCCCTGATTAAGCAGATGGAACAGATCCGGCTGTGGCAGTCCAATGAAGGCATGACCGTCATGGATGGGGGAGATACTTATGAAGCCCACCAGTATAACTTTTCTGGTCTGTCAGACATTCTTTTGCAATTTGGCCAGCAACTGTCTGGTGCCTTAGGCATTCCGCTAGTACGTCTGTTTGGCCAGTCACCAGCTGGGCTTAATAGTACTGGTGAGAGTGATCTCACCACGTATTACGACAATATCAAGCAGCAGCAGGAACGCCGCTTGCGGTCACCACTGACCAAATTGTATGGCGTGCTGTCCCGCTCAGTGCTTGGCCAACCCTTGCCGGATAATTTCAGCCTTGATTTTACCTCGCTATGGCAAATGTCCGACAAGGAAAAGGCCGAAATTGCCAGCTCAATCACGACTACGGTAATTGAAGCCCATGATGCCGGGATGATTGACCGCAAGACTGCATTAAAGGAGTTGCGTCAATCCAGTGAGGCTACTGGTATCTGGTCGAATATCACGGATGACGATATTGAACAGGCTACCGATGATCCACCACCACCCAGCGAGTTGATTGATGACCCAGACCCAGCGAAACCAGCGGCCACGTCACACGCCGCATAGGGCACGCAAAGTTGAAATCAAGTATGGCCAGGATCTTCGCAAAATCGCCAGTTATATTGATTCCCTGGTAAAGGGTTTTGATGTCACTAACCCGGCAGTGTATCCGTCCCTAGTGTCAGCATTGCGGCATTATTCGGAAACATTAGACGTTTGGGCTACCAATGCGGCTGGCCGGATTCTGACGGACGTTGCCTTGCGAGACGAAAAGACCTGGATGCTGTATGCACAGGATATGTCGCGCGGCCTGCGTAATGAAATCCGCCTGGCGGACACTGGTGTGGTGATGCAGCAACTGCTGGCCGATCAGGTCAGGCTGATTAAATCCCTGCCACTGGACGCCGCACAGCGGGTACATGATCTGGCCACCCGGGCAGTGATTGACGGTACTCGGGCCAGCGAGATTTCTGGCCTGATTATGGCCACTGGCCATGTGACCAAATCACGGGCTAATACCATTGCCCGTACTGAAGTATCCAGGGCGGCAACCACATTTACACAGGCACGTGCGCTGGCCATTGGCAGCGACAGTTATATCTGGCGTACCTCTGGTGATGGCGACGTTAGGCCCAGTCATAAAGCCATTAATGGCACACCTATTAAATGGAACGATCCACCTACTTTAGATGGTATGACTGGCCATGCTGGCTGTTTGCCAAATTGTCGTTGTTATGCCGAACCTATTATTCCGGATTGATTATGAGCAAAAAAGGTAAATCCAAAGATAAATCCAATTTTTACACTACAGAAAAAATTGGTAAGACGCGCGAGCTTACACCAGAGGGCTATTTGCTATGTCGTGATGTGGCCATAGCCCGTACTGGTGAGCTGACCTATGCCGATGGAGAAATTCCGGTAGATGCCAAGAACGGCATTATTACAGTATCCCGTTCAGCGGATGATTTGTTTATGCCTGCTACCCTGATGAGTTTTGAGGGCAAGGTAGTCACCAACGATCATCCGGACGACTGGGTAGGCCCGGACAACTGGAAGGAACATGCAGCCGGCAACTGCTTTAACGTGCGCCGTGGCACCGGCATTGAAGATGACCTGCTGTTTGCAGATCTGCTCATTACCGATAAGCAGGCCATCGACGATGTTCAAAAGGGCAAAATTGAAATTTCACTAGGTTATGACGCTGACTATGAACAGACAGCGCCAGGCCGGGGGATCCAGCGCAACATTATTGGTAATCATGTTGCATTAGTTGAAAGAGGACGGTGCGGCACACGTTGCGCCATAGGAGATAGTAAAACCATGTCTACCAAGACTAAAACCAAGGCTGGCGTGCAGTCCAAAAAATTAAGTTTTGCCGACCGCATTAGAAAGCTCATTAAAACTGGGGATGCCGAGGAAGCTGAAAAGTTGGCTCAGGCAGCTGAGGATAGCGAGTTGGAAGTTGAAACTGGCGACGGTGAGGATGAACCAGATGAAGAAAACAACCCAACTCCGACTGGCGATGGTGCTGCTATTCTTGCTGCTATCCGTGCCATGGATGCCAAGAATGATAAACGCTTTAAGGCGCTGGAAAAACGCTTTAAAGATGCTGAATCAGATCCTGATGCCGATCCGGATAAAACCAAGGATGATGAAGACAATCCGGATGACGATAAAACCAAGGATGACATTCTTGGCGCTGAACCGGCACAAAAAAAGGATGATTCGGGTGAAGTTACCTATACGGGTGATTCTCTACAAAATGTGGTGTCGCGGGCAGAAATTTTGTCACCAGGTATTCGCCTGCCCACTTTAGATGCCAAAGCCAAGGATGTTGGCCAGCTGGTACGCCAATGCAAGGTTAGCGCCTTAACCAAGGCTTACGGCACTGAAGATGGCAAAAAAGCCATTGATCCTTTTGTTGGGGGCAACTCTGATTTTGCTAAATTGCCGGCCGTTACGCTGGATGCTGCCTTTGTTGGTGCCTCTGAGCTGATCCGCCAGCAAAACAATAGTCAGGGTATGCGTAGTGGTATTGGCACCAAGGACTTTGGGAATAAGCCACGTACACCCGCTGAAATCAACGCCGCCAACCGCAAGTACTGGCAGGATCGCGCCAGCAAGTAACGGCCGATCCATAAGTATTTAAGGTTAATTCACATTCATTAATTTTAAGGTTTTCTTATTATGGGTAATTCCATTCTATACCGGATGCCTTCCGGCATTCCTGGTGATGTAACTCGCCGCTCACATGCAACCACTGAAGCGGTAATGCTGGGTGCCACACCATTTGCAAGCTTTGGTATTTTCGGCAAGGTGGTATCTGGCAAGCTGGTGCCGATTGGTGCCGGCGATACTGCAGCTGATGTATACGGCCTGCTGGTGCGTGCTTATCCCACCCAGTCCAGCTCCAATGCCCAGGGTGCAGCAGTACCACCCACCTCAGGTGTGGCTGATGTGCTTCGCCGTGGTTATATGACTGTAACCAACAATGCTGGCACTGCTGCGTTAAATGGCGTGGTTTATGTGCGTGTGGCCAATGCTGCTGCAGGCAAGCCTATTGGTGGTATTGAAGCGGTAGCCGATAGCACCAACACCATTGCGATTACCGGGGCACGCTTTATGAGCGAGGCAGACGCCCAGGGCAATGTGGAAATTGCATTTAACATCTAATCTATTGGTTTAAACAGGCCTGCGTAAAGCGGGTTTTTTTATGCCTGAAATTTAAGGAAAAATTCACAATGCGTGAAAACAAATTAGGTTTGGCCATTGTCAGTTCAATGGCTGCAGCTGGGCTGGCCGCAGCGCCTGTTATTCGTCGTGGACGTACCCGCGACCAATTTGCAACTTTTGATACCCAAACTGTTGATAGTACGGGTGCCTTTTTGGTTGGCGAGCTAGAACGCCTTGACCAGACCATGCACGAGCCACTGGCCAGTGTTACTTGGAGTCGTGATATTGACCTGCGTAGCGATGTGTCAATTGCCGATGAAACCTCCAGTTTCACCAATAGCAGCTTTGCAGCAGCTGGTGGCAATTCACCCAATGGTAAGGCATGGATCGGTAAGGATACTGATGCCATCACCAGTATTGCGCTGGATATTGGTAAGACTGCCCAGCCATTAACGCTGTGGGGCATGCAGCTGGGCTGGACACTACCAGAGCTTGAATCAGCACGGCAGCTTGGACGGCCAGTGGATGTCCAGAAGTACAACGGCCTGATGCTCAAGTACAACATGGACGTTGACGAGCAGGTCTATATTGGGGATACCCGTTTGGGTGTGGAAGGTCTGGTGAACTCCTCTAAGGTAGCGTCTACTAACGTACCGGGTAATACATGGGATACCAAAACACCCCAGCAAATTTTAGATGATGTCAACCTGATCCTGAACAATGCATGGGTTGCTTCGGGTTATGCGGTAGTGCCTGACAAATTACTGTTACCACCAGTGCAATTTAGCAAACTGGTCAGTCGTGTGGTTAGTGATGCCGGCAATATCAGTATCCTGGAATTCTTAAAGGTTAATAGTTTGTCTAATACCATTAACGGTCGTCCACTGGATATTCAGCCACTAAAATGGTTATCAGGCCGTGGTGCAGCAGGGACTAACCGTATGGTTGCCTATACGCAGGATGAAAGCCGCGTTCGCTTTCCGTTGGTTCCGCTTCAGCGTACACCAATCGAATATCGTGATCTGCGTCAACTCACCACCTATTTTGGTCGTATGGGTGTGGTTGAGTGGGTCTATCCAGAAACTGCGGCTTATGCCGACGGCATTTAAGGAGGCATCATGCCTAAGGTTTTTATCAATAAACCTATCAGTGTCAATTTGACTACTGATAGTGCCGATACCGTGCATTTAAAGCCGGGTTTGCAAGACGTCAGTCAGGAACTGGCCGACCACTGGTTTGTAAAGGCGCACTGTCAGGATCTGTCAGAGCTGACGGATGATACTGCAGCTAATGAGGTGATTGCCCAGCTGGAGCAGCAGCTGGCCAGCGCCCAGTCTGAGCTGGAAACAGCCAAGCAGTCAGCTGGAGAGCATGAGCAAAAGTCAGCCGAGGCTACCGCTAAAGTTACCAAGCTTGAGGCGGATCTGGCCAGTAAAACCAAATTGGCCAGTGATGCTGCGGCCAGCCTTAAAAAGGCTGAAACAGAGAGCAAGGCTAAGGATGACCGTATTGCTGCACTGGAAAAAGAATTGGCGGCTGCAAAAGCCAAATCTGCACCAGCGGCCGACAAACCTGCCTGAGGGTAAATCATGCTAGACGAACCGACTTTCCGGCAAAGCCTGCCGGAGTTTGCCAGCACTACTGATTATCCGTCATTCCATATCCAGATGTATTTACGCCTGGGTAAAAAAATGCTCCCGGAGAGTCGCTGGCAGGATTGTCTGGATGATGGCCTAACCCTGTATGTGGCTCACTATCTGGTGCTGTATTCGCGCGAGCGTACGGCATCAGAAACGGTGGGGCCGGATGCGGTCGGCAATGTGGTGGGGGTGGAAACTTCCAAGTCAGTGGATGGTGTATCAGTTTCCATGGACGTGGGATCTATCACCTTTGCCGATGCTGGCCACTGGAATTTAACCACTTATGGTATTCAGTTGTACCAGCTGGCCATGATGTTTGGTGCTGGAGGTATTCAACTGTGAGCGTGACTGCAACCGGTGATGGCTTGGCAGGCATTTTTGCTGCCCTGCAGGAACTGGGTAAAACAGACGTGATGGTCGGTATTCCGCATGGAGAGCCTAGGTCAGATTCTGGGCTAACCAATGCAGAAATTGCCTATACACAGGAAAACGGTTCACCGCTCCAGAATATTCCGGAGCGGCCATTTCTGGTACCAGGCGTGGAAGCGGTACAGGATCAAGTCGCTGATCGGCTGGGAAAGGCGGCGGGGGCTGCGCTGGATGGTTCACCAGCTGGTGTGGTTCGCCAGCTGAATGCGGCCGGCATGGTTGCCCAGAACTCGGTACGGGCTACGCTGAACAGTGGTGATTTCACGCCACTATCATTGGCCACGATCAAGAAGCGGGCACGCAAAGGCCGCAAGGGTGCACGGAAGTACCTTAAACAGCTTGAGCAGGGACCAGCGGACAGCAATCTGGTCAAACCTCTGATTGATACTGCACAAATGCGTAATTCGGTAACTTATGTCTTACGCGACAAGGAGTAGTTATGGCCACACTGGATGTCAGCCGGGTTATTAATGACCCGCGCTTTTTTGATAAAGGGCTGGTCTGTATTCGCAACACCCAGACCATTAACGAGAAAGGCCGGGCGGACAATACACCAACCAGCACACCATTTTCGGCCATTGTCACGGCTAACGATGGCTTAAAGCTGGATCGTATGCCGGATGGTTCAATTGTTTCGGGTGCCATTAACGTGGTAACCCGCTTTCGGTTGACTCAGGGTATTCGTGCCTCAGATGCTGACGAAATTACCTGGCGTGGCAATAAATACACGGTGTTGACTGTAAAGGATTACAGCCATTTTGGGCGCGGCTTTGTCAAAGCAGTTTGTACCTTAAAATCCCTTAAACCTTCAGGTTAATTCTATGGCCAATACATCAGCAACAGGTGGGTATCTCACGCCTGGCGGCGGCGCTTTGCCGTTAGATGAGGAACTGGAAGATGCACTGCAGGCGCATGTGGTAGGGATTACTGGCCTACCGGGTTTCATGGTGCGGCCGCGCTGGCAGCCCACGGTTCCGGAAATGCCAGAGCCAGACCAGAACTGGGCAGCAATTGGCGCAAAGCTGAGTCGTGCTGATGCCGGGCCAGCACTGGAGCAACAGGACGAAAATACTCGCTATATCCGGCATATCACCATTGATGTGCTGGTGACGTTCTATGGCCCTAGTGGTTTTGAGTATGCCGAGCTTTTCCGTGATGGTTTGGCCATCCATCAAAATAACCAGCCACTGTCTGCAATCAAGGCCAAGCTGATTGGCCACGGCGATATTCTCAGTATCCCGGAGTTGGTCAACCAGCAATTCATTCGACGTTATGACCTGCCTTTTACCATCCGGCGCAAGGTTGAGCGTACCTATCAAATTAAACCTTTTAACAGTCCGCCAGTTGTTAGTTTCACTGGTGGCTAAGGAGTAATCATGGCTCAATTGCCAGTATCCGCCGTTGTTAATGTGTCGCTTAACATGGCACCCACGGCAGCGGCCACCCGTGATTTTGGCGCGCTGTTAATCCTGGGTACTTCTCCCGTGATTGATACCCGCGAGCGAATCCGGACTTATAACAACATTGAATCTGTGGCCAGCGATTTTGGTATTTCTGCACCAGAGTACCTGGCAGCACAGAAATACTTTGCCCAGTCCCCACGGCCTGCAGTAGTGCTGATTGGCCGCTGGCCAAAAACTGCAACCGCCGGGCTGTTGCATGGCAAGATCCTGACGACAGCCGAGCAGGCGTTATCAGGCTTTCAGGCAATCACTGCTGGCACCATGTCCATCACGGTTGATGGTACTGCCAAAAGTCTAACTGCTATCAATTTGTCAGGGGTGACCAATATTAATGGGGTGGCTTCAGCAATTTCTGCCAAATTGTCACCTGCAGCAACGTGTGTCTGGGATGGTGGCCAAAAGCGCTTTGACATTATCAGTGCAACCACTGGCCCAGCATCGACAGTCAGTTATGCGGCCGATGGTGCGCTGGCCGCATTACTAGGCCTGCAGTCCAGTCAGGCGCCTGCACCGGTTGATGGCGTGGCGGCTGAGAATATTCTGGCCACAGTTCAAAAAGCGGTTGATATGACTGCCAACTGGTATGGCTGTATGGTAGCTGATTCCACCCTGGGTGAGGCAGATATTCTGGCAACAGGCCAGTTTATTGAAAGCCTGGATCAATCCCGCATTTTTGGTGTGACTTCCAGCGACACCAATGCACTGGCCAGCGGATCTACAACAGATATTCCGTATAAGCTCAAGCAGCTTGGCCTTGCCCGTACCTTTGTGCAGTTTTCTACCACCACACCGTATGCAGCCGCTTCATTGTTTGGCCGGGCCTTCAGTGTGAATTTTCAGGGCAGCAATACTACCATTACCCTGAAATTTAAGCAGGAACCCACGGTAGTGGCCGAGCAGCTGACAACTAGTCAGGCCGCAGCACTCAAAGCCAAGAATGCCAACGTCTTTGTGCAATACAACAATGACACAGCCATCATTCAGGAAGGGGTGATGTGTAACGGTGCATTCATTGATGAGCGTCACGGGCTGGACTGGCTGCAAAACGATGTTCAGACCGCGATCTGGAATCTGCAGTACACCGGTGGGACTAAAATTCCACAGACTGCAGCCGGCATGAACCGGATCTGTGCAGTCATTGAGGCCCGCTTGGATCAGGCAGTACGAAATGGCTTGCTGGCACCTGGTGTATGGAATGGTAACGAGTTTGGTGCACTAAAAGCCGGTGATTTTCTATCTAAAGGCTATTACGTGTTTGCAAACAGCATCGATACCCAGTCACAGGCAGATCGGGAAGCACGTAAGGCACCACCCATTCAGGTGGCTATCAAACTGGCCGGGGCAGTGCATTTTGTTGATGTGCTGGTCAATGTTAACCGCTAATAAGGATTTTGAGTCGTACTCATTTATTGATAAAATAATAATATCTAGTGATTTTGGATATTGTTATGAGGGTATGTAATCGGTGCGGCGAGCAAAGAGAATTAGATCAATTTGTCAGGAATAAGAATAAGCCTGATGGGATTCATACTGTTTGCAAGCCGTGCACTAAAATTTATAAAGCAAAGTATTACGCAGAAAATAAGGCAAAGATTTTGGAAGGGTTTAAGCAGAAATATGCTGAAAATCCTGAAAAGTATCGTGAGCTTGAGCGTCAAAGACGTAGTGAGAATACTGCTTTATACAATCAGCGTGCTTTGGAGTACCAAAAGCGCAATAAGGATAAAGTAAATGCAAGACATCGGGAGTGGGAAGGCAGACAGCGGTTAGAAAATATCCAATATTTGATAAGAAATCAGATTCGGAGAAATCTAAACAATGCCTTAAGGAGGAATAGTAAAAATTGTATTGCTACCCAACAACTAGGCTGTTCTATTGAGTTTTTTAAAAATCATCTTGAACGCATGTTTAAACACGACATGCGCTGGGATAACAGAGGGGTGATATGGACTATCGACCATATTGAACCACTATCAGCTTTTGATCTAACAAATGCAGATGATTTAAAACAAGCTTGTCACTATACAAATACGCAACCTCTGTATGTTGTCGAAAACAACAGAAAAGGAGGCGCAAATAGGAAATGATCTATGTCGACTTACTCTTTTTTGGACTGTGCTGCCTCGCTCACGAGCGATGATGCCACCATTGATTTGGGTTATGGCGCGGCCGTGGCAGATGAAGGGATTACCTTTGCAGCAGCTGGTGATAAAAATACCATGACCGTAGGCGCCGATGGAGAAGGCATGCATTCACTACATGCTGATAAATCCGGTGCAGTTACCATTCGCCTGCTTAAAACCTCACCAGCGAATGCCAAGCTGATGAACCTGTATAACCTACAGGCCGGCAATAGTAAAAAGTGGGGCAGAAATACTATTACCTTTAACCATTCTGGTAGTGGGGACAATGGCACTGCATCACTGTGTGCATTCCGGAAAAAGCCGGATCTCAAATATGCCAAGGATGCGGATATTGTGGAATGGGTGTTTGATGCCATCAAACTGGATACCAAGCTTGGAGAATACCAATAATGGAACGGATAACCGTTGGCCAGCATAGCTATGCAATCGGCAAGCTGGACGTATTTTCCCAGGCGCATGTTTCCCGGCGTATTGCTCCAGTGATTCCCACGATTGCCCCCTTGCTCACTGAAGTGGCCAAGGGTGGTATTCAGGAAATGGTGGATAAGCTGGAGCTGGCCAGTAAAGATGAAAATGGCGGTGCTGTTCTGGCCGATGTTGATTTATCTGGATTGGCCAAAGCGGCTTTGCCATTTGCTGATGCCCTGGCGGGCATGTCTGATGAAAACGCGGATTACGTCCTGAAAAAATGTTTATCCGTGGTCAAGCGTGACACTGGTGGCGGTCTGGCTAATGTGTGCAGCAATGGGTCATTGATGTTTGATGACCTTGAGCTGGGCGAGATCCTGCCACTGGTTATTGCAGTTCTGCGTACAAGCCTGGGAAATTTTATACGCGGGTTGGTTACGAAAGCGACTATCGAGAACCAGCCCACGTAAATTTCCGGTCTTTACCTGGCGAGGAGGACTGGCTCATGCGGCCAGTTCTCAAGGGGATGTGCCGTTATGAGTCGCTCAAGGACGGCACACTTGATCTTGCCGATATTGCGCTGATGAATGATGCCCTGGATGTACAGGCTGATAACCAGCGCCTGCTGGATGAGAAGATGAAAAATGAGCGGTAGTACAATTCGTGACTTTATGGTCGCGCTTGGATTCAACATTGATAATGCTGGCGCCAAGCGGATGGGGGACACCCTGCAAGGGGTGGAAAACAAGGCCAAATCTTTAAACACGGTATTGCTGGGGCTGGCCACAGGTGCTGTGATTGCAGTTACCAAAACAGCCAGTGAGCTGGACAAGCTTTATTATTCATCCCAGCGCATTGGTGCATCAGCCAGCAATATCCGTGGGTTTGAGGCTGCTATTTCCCAGATGGGTGGTACAGCCGGCAATGCCCTGCAGACACTGGAAAGCCTGTCACAAAAAATTCGCCAGTCACCCGGCTATGAAGGCATGGTGAATAATCTGGGTGTATCTACCCGTGACCAGAACGGTGCAATGCGTGACCGTGTCGAGGTTATGAAAGATATGTCCAAGACTCTGGCAGGCATGGATTATTACCAGGCTAATGCTTATGCCAGTGCCATGGGGATTGATGAAAATACGCTGATGGCCATGCGTGACCCGGCCTTTTTGCAGAATATGGAAAAATACCAGAAGCTGCAAAAAGATATGGGTATGTCCGATGACATGGCCAAGTCTGGCAAGGATTTCATGGTGCAATTCCGTGACATCACCATGACTGTAAAAGCGTTGTCTGAAGTTATTTTAATGACTGCAGGCAAGGCATTAATTCCGGTGTTGAAAATTATCAATACTGGCCTGCAGTCAGCCATCCAGTGGTTTAGTGGATTAGACCCACGCCTCAAGGCATTTCTAGCCGCTGGCCTTAAAATTGCCATGCTGGTGCTGATTTTTGGCGGGTTGTTTGCGGCTATCTCTAAACTGGCCGGGGCGCTATCTATTCTTAAAGGTCTACTGTTTTTATTCCGGGCACTGAATCTGGCCATACTGGCCTCACCGATCGGCCTGATTCTGGCATTGGCTGCAGCAATTGCCTTGCTGTGGGATGATTACCAGACCTGGAAGAATGGTGGCAAATCCCTGATTGACTGGGGCGAGTGGGCTGGTGGCATTGAAACAGCCATTACCCGGATCAAAGAGCTGGCCGAGGTCATTATGGGCTTGCGCGATAAGGCCATTGAGCTGACCACAGTGGGTATTGAGAAAACCGTAAATGCAGCCAAAACTGCTGCTACGATCACTCAGGATGTGGCCAAGGCTGGTGTAGCAGCAGTTACTGACGGTGCGAAGGCTTTAAATAGTGCTATGGGTGGAAACTTCCAATTTAATCCTGATCTTAAAAGAAAGGGCTTTAATGCGGATAAAGCAAAATCTATTCAGGCTGTTGCCTCGCGTCTTGGAATTAATCCTAACGATCTAGCTGCAGTAATTTCATTTGAAACGGCTGGTAGTTTTGATCCTGGTGCAAAAAATCCAAATTCCAGTGCTACAGGCCTAATCCAGTTTATGAAAGGATCTGGTGGCACTAAGGGCAAGTACTATGGAATGTCCCGCAAGAAATTTGCTTCATTGTCTTTTGATGAACAAATGCAATATGTGGAAAAGTACTTTAAGGAACGAGGTTTTAAGCCTAGCAAATCCTCATCTGTAGCTGATGTTTATACAGCAGTTACTGGCTATGGTTATAAGAAAGGTACAGCTGCCTATGATCTTAATAAGGTCTGGGATTCCAATAAGGATGGTTATATTGCTAAGGGTGAAATGGTACAAAATAATGATTTTAAGGCACACCAAAAGAATTATTTTGTACCAGGGCAGGTGAATATATCCAATTCATCATTACCAGCATTAAATAATGCTGCCCCGCCATCTGGCAATCCGCATAAGGATCAAATTAACCAGGCTGGCAGTAAAAATAGCAATTCACAGGTAGTGAGCATGCAGCAAAAGACAGATATTCATGTCTATGGGGCAGACAATGCACAGCAAACTGCTTTAGCTGTTCAACGTCAACAGGATGCTGTTAATATCCAAATGGCACGTAATGCGCGTGGTATTATTGAATAAAGCATAATCGGTAACGATATTATGAGAAGTATTATTCTGCTGTCACTGGCTTACTTAATCTCTGGAGTGGCACATGCTGCTCCAACGGATGACAGGTCTGGTATTTGCTATACCTTTTCTGGGAATAAGCTATTAACTAAATTTAGCTGCCTTGTTTCAACAGGCTATGGAGCTGGTGGTACTTATGAGTCCATGAAAATGGGTAAGAAGCAGTTTAATGCCGAAATTTCTACTTGTTATAATCAGGCTACTGAAGAAACAACAGAATGCGGTGCATCCTTGAATGAAAAAGATGCTATCCACTATTATCGTGATTTATTTTATAAAAAAATTACTGATCCCACATTAGTGGATAGTCGTTCATTGTCGTGCTATCAAACAGAAGATAAGAAAACTGATATATGTGTTAAATAACCTAAACATTGGGGATGTCGTGAAAGTTTTAATTTTAACCTTGGTTTTTATGTCTACTGTTTTTTCAAATTCAACTTTTGCAGCAGACTCCGATAGCACTGGAAATAAATACTTTGATGAAATAATGTCTACGCTTGATAATCAGCAATTTGGCATGGATGAGGATGGCTTTCTGGTATTAAATGGCAGACCTTTAAGGGTAGACAGTAAAGGTTTTTCTCGGATTTTATTTAATACCTTAGATTACTGTAATCAGGAAGGCGTATATTCAAATAGCCTAGCGGTTGCAGATGATTGCAAACAGAATATAGTTTTGGGTTTCAATGATTGGATAGATGCATCAAAAGATCAATCCATTAGCATTGCAGTTTGGAACATGGGGGCAAGAGAGTCCTATACATCCTCATTACCTAGTCAATCACGAGTATTTTTTAATCATTGGGTTGGCGTAATGCGAGTTGCTAAATTAAAAGAGCAAACCTATCAGTCTGCAAAGCCTGAGATTGATAGAAAATCCAATATAAATAATCAAATTTATAATATTGGCCAGCAAATTGAAGCTGAAAATAAAAAGGTTCTATTTAAAGATAAAAATAAAATATCTCAACTGGAACTAAAAAAAGCCAAGTTGCTGAAAAGTTTAGGTTGCACCAGCACAGGTGGCAGGCTTATATGTAGTAGTGATTAGATTATAAGCCTATCACTATTTAGGAGTGACAGTCACAGTTAATCAAAGCCCTGCTATTTAGCGGGGCTTTTTATTGGATGCAGGAAAATGGCATTAGTTGAAACGGTAGGATCTCTGCTTTTTAATAATAAGCGCTCCATCATGGGGCTGTTTGCGGATGTAGTGGTATCAGAAAACCACACTGATAAAACCGTGATTACAGAGCATCCAGTGGAAAAGGGTGCACCGATCAGCGATCACTGCTATTCGGCGCCAGCTGAGGTGGCCATGGAGATTGGCTGGTCTGAGAGTGCCGGCAAGCTCAATAAAATGCTGGGTAATACGTTTCTAGGTGGTGATTTAAGCCTGGTGGCCATTTATGAGGCCTTACGCGCCCTGCAGGGGAATTTGCTCATCATATCAACCGGCAAAAGGCTCTATACCAATATGCTGATTGAAACACTGCAGGTTACTACAGATGCGACCAGTGAAAATGCACTGATGGTTAAGGTGAACTTTAAAAAAGTGAACATCACTAAAACCAAGGAAACCACAGTGCAGGTAGAGGAGCAGGCAGATCCGGCCGCAACCGGGCCAATTCAGGAAGGCGGTACCAAGCAGGCCAAGCCCGTGGATGCATCTGGACTCAGCCAGGTGACAGGCCTTGGCCAGGTCGGTGGGGCTTATACGATAGGAGTTCCCTAAATGGCGACTTATGAGATCCCGCTTAGTCCTAGCAACCAGCGATTCAAGGTCACGTTAAATGGTATTGCCTACCAGCTGAGTCTGGTGTGGCGTAATTCATCAATTGGCGGCTGGTATCTGGATATTGCCCAGCCGGACGGCACACCGCTGGTAACAGGCATTCCTTTAACACTGGGTACCAGCATTATTGAGCAGTACCAGCACAAAATACCAGGGCAGCTTTTTGTTATCACCCGTGATGGCCAGAACCCGACATTTGACGGGCTAGGCACCACCACCAAACTGTATTGGGTAGACCCATGAAACAATGGAAGCGAAAGTGCCGGCTAACGGTACAGGTGCAAAAAGGCCAGGAAGATGCACTGGATCTATCGGAAATGCGGATTACATTCCGGATTAGCCAGGCGACGGTAGACAATCCGAAATTTGCCGAGATTTATATTTATAACTTAAGTCCGGACACCATGAACCGGCTTAGTGGTGAAAATGGTTTTGGTGAAACTGGCCAGACAGTCATCTTGGAAGCGGGTTATGACGGTGAGCTGGATATTGTTTTTAAGGGTCAGGTTTTCCAGTACCGGCGCGGCCGGGATAATCCCACTGATACCTGGCTATGCATTCTTGCCCAGTCCGGCAACAATGCGGTGAATTATGCCGTGGTTAATAAAAGCCTGCCTGCAGGCATGACACAGCAGCAGATCCGCGACGACCTGAAGGAAGAATTTAAAAAATGCGGGGTGGACGCTGGCTATATGTGTGATGTATCGGATCAGGGTTTGCCACGGGGTAAAACCTTCAGTGGCATGTTGCGTGACTATGTAAAGCAGTTCACCCAGACCAATAATACGGATCTGGTGATAGAGGATGACCAGGCTGTAATGATTCCGCGCGGCGGGGGTAATGGCGAGCCGGCATTCGTGATGACCCCAGAAACCGGGCTGATTGGCATGCCACAACTGACTACCGAAGGCCTCAAGGTCACATGCCTGTTAAACCCACGCTTAAAGTGGGGCGGTCAGGTACAGGTGGACATGAGCCGCATACAAACCCAGTCTTTTGATATTGGCTACTCTGGCCAGTACGTGGACCAGCCCTACAAGGATATTAAAAGCGCCCAGGGCATTAACGGGTTTTATAACATTGTCAGTGTAAACCATTCGGGTGATACCCGTGGTGATGACTGGTACACCGAGCTGGTATGTGTCGGTGTAGGTTCTAAAGCCACACCACTTACCGGTGCAGCAATCAAGGCGGTTCAATAATGGCCATTAGTAATAACGAACGTGCACCAGATCTATTAACCACGATCCGGGATGCCATTAATGCAGCATTGTCCGGGTTGTGGGTAAGTATTCCCTGTATTGTGGAAAACTACGATCCAGAGGCGGTGACTGTGACAGCCCAGCCTACCATTCAGCTGCAGGTTGGCCAGCCTGATGGATCTATCATACTGGTAGATTTACCACTACTGCAGGATGTGCCGGTGATGTTCCCGCGCGGTGGTGGCTGCACCATGACATTTCCCATAAAGCCGGGGGATGAGTGCCTGGTGGTGTTTGCGTCGCGCTGTATTGACGGCTGGTGGCAATCTGGCGGCATTCAGCCACCGATGGAAAACCGCAAGCATGATTTGTCAGATAGCTTTGCCTGGTTTGGGCCACAATCCCAGCCGAATAAGATAAACAATATTTCTACCAGTACTGCCCAGCTGCGTAGTGATGATGGACAGGCCTACATTGAGCTAGATCCGGCCAGCCATGCGGTCAATGTAAAAACGCCTGGTGTATTTACGGTTGAGGCTGGCCAGAATGTATTTAAAGGCCCGGTGAGCTTTGAGAATTCAGTGACCATGGCCAGCGGCCTGCAGGTAGATGGTCAGCTGCAGAATAACGGCAAGGACGTTGGCAGTACTCACCTGCACCCTGGTGTGCAATCTGGCAACAGTGATACTGGCCAGCCTAAATAATCAATTTTTTAAGGAGCCGCGTTTAGCGGTTTTTTTATGCGCTATAGAAAACTTGATGAAAATGGCGATTACAGCTTTGGTAATAGCCAGTCCAATTTTATGGCCAACACACCGGAAACGGTCGGGCAGGCCGTTTTAACCCGACTTAATTTATGGATTGGTGAGTGGTTTGCCAATATCAGCGATGGGACGGGCTGGGATACCAGCGTGCTGGGCAAGGGGACAGATAGCCTGTTTGAGTTAACCTTACGCCAGCGCGTTCTGGAAACACCAGGCGTTGAGCGAGTTACAGATTTTCAGGGCAGCTTTGATGGTGATGTGCGGCGCCTCACCGTCGAGATCACGATAGATACAATTTATGGCCAGACCACAGTTAGCGGGAGTACTTCATAAATGGCATTAACATCCACCGCCCCGGCGATTGATGATTATGGGATCAGTGCACCGACGTTTGCGGAGATCCTGGAGTTTTTAAAAGACCAGTACCGGGGTATTTATGGCAATGATGTGTATCTGGAGAATGATAGCCAGGACGGCCAGTTTTTAGGCCTGCTGGCCCGTTGCATCAGTGATAGCAATGCAGCGGCCATTGAGGTCTATAATTCCTTTTCACCTGCCAATGCAGTTGGTGAGTCACTGTCACGCAATGTCCGGATTAATGGGATTAGCCGGGCGATTGCCACCAAGTCCACAGCGACGGTGAAACTGATCGGGCAGGCCGGCACCCAGATTAATAACGGCAAGGCTGCTGATGTTTATGGCAACCAGTGGTTATTGCCGGCAGCAGTCACTATTGGCCAATCTGGACAGGTTACAGTCACTGCTACAGCAGCTGTCCTGGGCAGTATTATTGCACCAGCTAACACCATTAATAAGATCCAGACACCAACACGGGGCTGGCAATCTGTCAACAATGACACTGCAGCAACACCCGGTGCACCACTGGAAACTGATGCAGCCCTGCGTCAACGGCAGGCCTTATCTGTAGCTATCCCGTCCAGATCACTGATGGATGGGTTGATAGGCGCCATTTATAGCCTGTCCGGTGTGACCCGCTGCAAGGCTTATGAGAATGCCACTAAAAACCCTGATGCTAATGGCATTCCTGGGTATTCCATTGCCATCGTGGTATCAGGTGGTGATAGCACATTGATTGCCCAGGCCATTGCTGCCAAGAAAACCCAGGGCTGTGGTTTACATGGTAATACCACGGTAGCTATCAATGATGCCCAGGGCTACCCGGTTAATATTAAATTCTGGCGGCCGGTGCAGGTTGATTTTACGGTACAGATTAATCTACGGGCCAAGGTCAATTATAACTTTGATACCGGTGAGCGGATTAAAAATGCGCTGGCCGATTATTTTAGCCAGCTCGACATTGGGGATCTGATTTCTACCAACAAGCTCTATGTGCCCGCTGGCCTTTATGGTGATCTGGATTCCCGTAGTTATGAAATTATTTCTATGACCGTTAAAGCCAATGGTGTAGCGATCGGGGCAGAGTACACCCTAGGGTTTAATGAGATTGCTACCTGCTTACCAGAAAACATCAGTATTAGTGTGGGTTAATTGCATGGATGATATTTTAGATTATACCCGGCTGTTAACCAGCTACCACCGGGGAAAGCCCAAGCTCACAGCCTCGATTGAGGCTGTTTTAACACCACTATTGCAGTGCCGTGCAGTACTGCAGCAAATGCCCGGTAAGTTTGACTTGTCTACGGCAACTGGTGACCAGCTCAAAA
This sequence comes from Alkanindiges illinoisensis, assembly GCF_004377485.1. Lineage (GTDB taxonomy): Bacteria > Pseudomonadota > Gammaproteobacteria > Pseudomonadales > Moraxellaceae > Alkanindiges > Alkanindiges illinoisensis_A. Next base: position 2,131 of record NZ_SNTY01000012.1, on the reverse strand, counting down.
CCATAGCGAAATGGGTGGGTGCACCCGCATCTATACCCAATGTCACTCCATTACCTTTTTTTGGGTTTGCCGATCAGGAAGCTGCCCTGACCTTTGGTGAAACCGATAATCCGGAGATTGGTGGGTTTTGGCGTGAATCCGGGGTGAGTAGCTATGCCGCTGCAGATATTCCGGATGAGCTGGTTTTACCCGTCATTCAGGCCCAGATTTACCGCAACCGCTGTGACTGCATATTGAATGATGGCTATTACATAGTGCAGCTATTAACGGCTACACCAGTAAAAATTACGGACACCCAGACTATGGCCATCAAGGTGCAGTTTCAAGCGAGCGTGAGCAACTTGACACTTGGGCTGGTGCGGCTGATGTATCCACGTCCGATGGGCGTTACTTTAACAGTGACAGGAAATTAAGATGGCTATTACAAAATTAACAGAGTTCGCCAAAACCGGTGCCAAAAATACCGATGACCTGGATCTGGAGGCGGGTTTTCCTGCCGCCCAGAAACCGGCGCGCCAATGGTTTAACTGCCTATTTAATTCATTAGCTCTCAAGATTAATGAAATTATTGACCAGCTGGATCAGCCGGAAAACCGGATTAAACCTGGCATGACCATGATGTGGCCAACTAGCACAGTGCCAGCCGGCTATCTGGAGTGTGCTGGCCAGGCTGTATCACGTACCACGTATGCTGCTTTGTTTGCAGTCATAGGCACCAGCTTTGGCCCTGGTGATGGCTCCACCACTTTTAATATCCCGGATATGCGTGGGGAGTTTGCAAGGGGTTGGGATCATAGCCGTGGCATTGATTCAGGTCGTACCTTAGGTAGCTGGCAGGATGAGGCCTTTAAGTCGCATGGCCACACAGGCAGTACCGGCAGTGCAGGTGTACATAGCCACGACACCAAGGTTGGAGGTGATGCAAATAACGTAAGGCCAGATACCCCAACCAATGCGATTACGATGGCTGGCCAATCAGCTGATTCGGGAGCGACTGGATCTGGGCAAATTCTTGAATCTGGTAGCCATAGCCACAGCGTGACCGTAAATAGCACGGGTGGTATAGAAACCAGGCCACGTAACGTGGCCTGGATGTTTATCATCAAATTTTAACTTCTAACTTTATAGCGACCGCCCCTGTTTTGACACAGTGAGCGGTTTTTTTATGTCCAGATTTTAGGAAATGCCATGAATAACTGGTCTACCATTTTAAATAATGCCAAAACAGCTGCAGATATTATTGCAATCTTGCGTAATGTTTTGGCGCAGCTTGATAGCAAGTCTTTCACTCAGATAGAAGAACTATTAAATATTACTCGCGAAGAAGTCCTAAACCAAGGCTTTGTCGCACGAGTGTATAGCACCCCGAGCGAAGGCGTGGCAGCAGGCACAGGCGTACCCAATGGCAAGTATTTTAATGCCCGTTCCAGTGACCCTGCCATTTATGCCGTGGAGTATCTGAACAATAACGGTACACCAGAAGCCACAGGCAAGACCTACCCTACTTCGCAGGCATGGACGGATGCACTGGCCATCATGGCCGAAAAAGCATCGAAGCAAGAAATTGTGCAAGGTGTTTTTGAGTTTGGGACTTATGCAGAATTTAATGCAGCCAAAGCGACTTTGCCATTGAACTGTACTGTAGTGATTGGTCAAGAAAATACGACTGGTTCTGGTCAGTGGGGAATTGGTAATAATAGTTGGAATGGTTCGATTTTAAAGAAAAGTGCTTTTGATCCAGCTGAACTTATCAAAGTTTGGTGTAACGAAAATGCATTATTTAAACCAAAAAGTATTATTAATAATGAATCTACTGCAGTTGATTTAAATTCTATTGCATATCAAAACGGCTACTTTCTTTTTACATTGACACCTAAACCTCAGGTACATTTGAATTTTCCATACTATGGCAATGCTGCAGGTGTTCGTGGCGCAGGTGCATTAATTGCAGTGAAAGAACCGAGTGGAACTTTTGCACGTCAGATCTTTATCACTCCTGATAACATCTATTTTCGAGCAACTACGAGTGGTGTTTTTGAGAACTGGATTAAATTAACATCTGAAAAAGACTTAGAAAGATTTTTAGTTAAGCCAATTGCAATTAAACAAAATATCAATGCAAACGATTTGA
>NZ_SNTY01000011.1 GCF_004377485.1 Alkanindiges illinoisensis | reverse complement strand
ACGGATGCATATATTGCAGAAATCACTCAACGATTGAACCATCGTCCAAGAAAAAGACTCGGATTTAAAAGTCCGAGTCAGGTATTATTCCAAGAACATGGTGTTGCACTTCAAATGCTAATCTAAGAATAATTAAAACGAACAAGGCTATCGAATAAAAATATAAGTGAAACTATAGATCTCTTTCATGAGTCTGGTTTCGACAGGCTCAACCAACGCTGCCTACGGTCACTGAGCTTGTCGAATTGGTCGAAGGCAGGTTGGTATGACTTATGAAAGAAGTCTTACATCAAATCACTGATCTGATTTTCAGGTTTTAAAATTAACCTTAAAGGGATGCAAAATATTTTAATGAAGATGCAGCAATTCCTGTATAAAGCGTGGTACCAACCGTGGCTCAATTGCAATGGTTGCAATTACGCCAAAACCTGCACCCCATAAATGCGCACTGTGGTTGATATTGTCCTGTCCACGTCGTGCTGAATAAACGGTATAAGCCGTGTATAGCAAGGCATAGAGAATGGCTGGCATGGGAATGAAAAATACAAAAATCAGGTTCCATGGCTCAAACAGGATATAGGCAAACAGCACTGCGGATACTGCACCTGAAGCACCAAGACTCAGGTAATTGGGGTCATTCTTATGCTTGAAATAGCTGGGTAGCATGGCCACCACCAAAGCCGCCAGATAAAACAGGATAAAACCCATTCCGACAAAATAAGGCCGGTAAAATGTTTCAATCGCATGGCCAAAAAAATACAGGGTAATCATGTTGAACAGCAAATGCGTACCATCAGCATGCACAAAGCCGTAAGTAATAAAGCGGTCAAACTGGCCACGGCGCATGGCTGGCGGCCACATGATCAGGCGATTCATCACCACACGGTTGCCAAATGCAATAAACGACAGCAGACAGGTAATAAGAATTAATGTCAGGGTATGGGAAAAAGGTAAACCTAGCATTTTAGTCGGATTAATGGTTATTGTGATGGAATAGTAAAGTACTTTTAGGCCAAATTGTTGTGTATATACGCCTAGTTACATTTTTAGCCGATCATGATGATCGATATTTTGCCAAGGGTTTTCCTACATTTTGCCCAAAAAATCACTTAAACTTGTGTTTGATGATCATAGCCCTCATCTATGCGCTATGATGTGCCCTCTGCGCAGGAGTTAGTTGTAATGTCTGTTGAAAATGCCACCACGATTGAAAATCAAGCCACTCAAACTACCAGCTTACCGGATGAAATGATCCCGAACATGGTCATTACGCCCAGCGCTCAGGAATACCTGAATGACTTGCTGGCCAAGCAAAATACGCCTGGCATTGGTGTACGCATTTTCGTTGAGCACCCTGGTACTGCCCGTGCGGAATGCTGCATGGCCTATGCCACACCAGAAGAAGTGAATACGCTGGATTACCAGCAACAGTATGATGGCTTCCCGGCCTACATCGACACGCCATCCATTCCTTATTTAAAAGATGCCGTGATTGATTACAACAAGGATCGTTTTGGTGGTCAGTTAACCTTTAAGGCACCTAATTCCAAAGTGCCTCGCGTGGGTGCAGATGCGTCGGTAGAAGAGCGCATTGCTTATGTATTGCAGGCAGAAATCAATCCGGGACTGGCCGGACATGGTGGTAACGTGTCGCTGGTTGAGCTGTTTACCGATGAGGAGCATGGCCTGACTGCGGTATTGCAGTTTGGCGGTGGCTGTCAGGGTTGTTCAGCGGTGGATGTGACTTTAAAGCAGGGTGTGGAAACCACGCTGAAAGAGCATATTCCTGAGCTGGGTCGTGTGATTGATAAAACAGATCATACCCAAAAAGAAGGTGCTTATTTTAAATAAGTTTTTGTTTTAAATTCTATGCGCTTGCTGATTGCTTGTTATGGGGGCTATTAGCAATGAGCGTTAAGAAAATCAACAAAATCAGTCGTTAAGAAATGAAAATTGTTTGAGCGTAGCGAGTTTTTTCATTTTAGGCTGATGCGTTGATTTTTAGTTCATTGCTATTGCCTTGATCTTTTGATTCTTTTGTATCAAGACAAAAGAACGTAAGAATTGATTCTAGTTAAATAAAAATGTTAAGACGCCGTCGTGTTTAAATTATAATTTTTAAAATAAAAAACTTTACGCTTAAATGGTTCCTATTTGTTCGAATCCAGCTTTTTAAATAACGCAATTGTGTCCTTTGCCCATTGAATCCAGGTTCTTTGCGTTTCAATCCCTAACAACAATACCCGATACTGAATTTGCTGCTCGCGGCTAAGCACACTGTCTTTGATAAAATCACGCTGTTCAATGGTCAGATATAGCGCCAGTTTTTCTTCATGCAATTTCAGGTGGCGTTTGAGCTCTTCTTCAATACCCAATGGGCCAAGTATGGCCTCGGCTCGCAGCCGCACCGCCATTTCCTCGCGAATCAGGTAAGGATCAGTCGCCAGCAACACCCATTGTTTTAATTCCTGCCTGCCTGCTTCCAGTACCTCATAGGTTTTCTTTTTGGTCTTACCAGCATCTTCTGCCGGACTTGCATGAATCCAGCCCTGATCTTCCATGCGTTTAAGCTCGCGGTAAATCTGCTGGTGGGTGGCACTCCAGAAAAAGCCCATGGACTTGTCAAAGCGGCGCGCCAGATCATAACCAGAGCTTGGCTTTTCCAATAAGGAGGTGAGCAGGACGTGAGCGAGTGACATGCAATACCGCAAATGAGTGAGCAGAAAAAAGTATTAAATACTGTAAAAATAATTTATGCAACCAGTTGCATAGTGATGGAAAATAAATTATAAAATCGGCAGAGCAAATCATGCAACAAAGTGCATAGTTGTGATCCAGTATTTTTAAGAAACCATATCGTGCTGATCACAACCGCCAGCGTTTTAATTTCCGTCATAAAGGAATAGCCAGCCATGTCAAATCCCAATGCCCAGCCTAACCATCAGCCACAAGATCAAGCATCTGCGTATCCGCATTTGTTAGCCCCGCTTGATCTGGGCTTTACCACCTTACGCAACCGTACCCTGATGGGTTCCATGCACTTGGGGCTGGAGGAATTACCGGGTGGTTTTGAGCGCATGGCCGCATTTTATGCCGAGCGTGCACGTGGCGGCGTTGGCCTGATTGTCACAGGCGGTATTGCACCCAATCCTGAAGGCGCCGTTGTACAGGGCGGTTCAGTGTTAAACAATCTGGAAGAAGCCGAGCATCACAAGGTGGTGACCGATGCGGTACATGCAGAAGGCGGTAAAATTGCCCTGCAAATCCTGCACACTGGCCGCTACGCGTATAATCCTGCCAATGTTGCACCCAGTGCGGTGAAAGCACCGATCAATCCATTTGTGCCGCATGAACTGACTGGCGAAGAAATTGAGCGCACCATTGAGGACTTTGTACACTGTGCAAAAATGGCACAGGTTGCCGGATATGATGGCGTTGAGGTGATGGGATCAGAGGGCTATCTGATTAACCAGTTTATTGCCGAGCGTACCAATCACCGGACTGACGAGTGGGGCGGTAGCTATGAAAACCGTACCCGCTTTGCACTGGAAATTGTGCGTCGCATTCGTGAGGCCGTGGGCACTAACTTTATTATTATCTATCGCTTGTCCATGCTGGATCTGGTGGAAGGCGGTTCCAGTTATGACGAAGTGGTGCAACTGGCTAAAGCCATTGAGCAAGCAGGGGCCACACTCATCAATACCGGGATTGGCTGGCATGAAGCACGTATTCCAACCATTGCCACCAAAGTGCCGCGTGCTGCCTTTGCATGGGTGACCAAAAAGCTCAAAGGTGAAGTCAGCATTCCTTTGGTTACCACCAACCGTATTAATGCGCCGGATGTGGCCGAACAGATTCTGGCTGAAGGCAGTGCCGACATGGTGTCCATGGCACGTCCGTTTCTGGCTGATTCGCAGTTTGTCTTAAAGGCTGCGAGCAACCGGAGCGATGAGATTAATACGTGTATTGGCTGTAATCAGGCCTGCCTTGACCATATTTTTGTAGGCAAGATTACGTCCTGTCTGGTTAATCCGTATGCCTGCCATGAAACGGTATTGACGGCAAAGCCGCTGGAAAAAGTTAAGAAAATTGCAGTGGTGGGTGCAGGCCCGGCCGGTCTGGCCTTTGCAACCACTGCGGCCAAGCGCGGCCATCAGGTGACCCTGTTTGATGCTGAAAACCAGATTGGCGGCCAATTTAACGTGGCCAAGCTGATTCCGGGCAAGGAAGAATTTTATGAAACCCTGCGTTATTTCAAGCGTCAGCTGGAGCTGGGCACTGTCGAGTTAAAACTGGGACAGTATGTTGATCTGGATTTGTTGAAAAATGGCCAGTTTGATGAAGTGGTGCTGGCTACCGGTGTAACCCCGCGTCATTTGAATATTGAAGGGATTGATAGTCCCAAGGTACTGACTTATCTGGACGTGTTGCGTGATAAAAAACCGGTGGGCAAACGGGTTGCGGTGGTGGGTGCAGGCGGTATTGGGTTTGATGTGTCCGAATACCTGACCCATGAAGGCGAAAGCGCCACCTTGAATCCCAAGAAGTTTTTTGCCGAGTGGGGCATTGACACCAGCTATGAGCATCGTGGGGGGATTACCCAGCCTCAGCCTGAAGCCAGTCCACGCGAAGTGTATCTGTTGCAGCGCAAGTCCACCCCGGTTGGTGCCAATCTGGGCAAAACCACGGGCTGGATTCATAAGGCCGGCCTAAAGCACAAGCACGTCACCATGATTAATGGCGCCAGCTATGAAAAAGTGAGCGAGCAAGGCTTGCATATTGTGGTCGATGGCAAGGAGCAGGTGCTGGAAGTGGATAACATCATTATCTGTGCCGGGCAGGAACCATTGCGTGCCATGTATGACGACTTGCAGGCGGCAGGTATTTCTACGCACCTGATTGGCGGTGCGCTAGAAGCAGGCGAGCTTGATGCCAAGCGTGCCATTTTAAATGGAACTGAACTTGCGCTAGCGATTTAATAGCCCTAATCCAATCAGCCAGATCAATGCCAGCGGGTATATTAACAACCCGCTGGCAAGTTCTAAGCAAAAAACAAGGTATAAACGTTCAGGGAGAACAGTCATGAGTACATCAGCAATAACCGCACAGCTTCAACCAGCGGTGGCAAGCTCACTGGAAAAGTGGCACCACATGCTACAAACCCGCGATATGAGCATTCTGGCTGAGCTGCTGGACTCGAATGTGGTGTTTCGTTCACCCATGGCGCATCGGCCTTATACGGGTTCGCTGGCGGTGGGATTGATTCTTAAAACAGTAATTACCATTTTCGAGGATTTCACTTACCATCGTGAGTTTGCAACTGATGATGGTTTGCAGGTGGTGCTGGAGTTTAGTGCTGTGGTCGATGGCAAGGCACTTAAAGGCATTGACATGATTGGCTTCGATGCACAGGGCAAGATCGTGGATTTTGAAGTGATGATTCGGCCATTTAATGCATTGGCAGCATTGGGCAAAGAAATGGGTGCTCGAGTGGGTGCCCAGCTTGAAGCGCACAAAGGCTAATCTGTTAAGGCGAACTTAGTGTGATTTAAAACCACGGCAAAACTAGTAAATAAAGTATCAAATAAAAAAGCTGGCAAACCAAAAAGGTAGCCAGCTTTTTTATTTGATCGGTTTTATTGAACGATTTTATTGATGGGTACAGCCTTTAATCAATAGGCTAAAAAATCAGTGCACAATTTCATCAACCAGATCAAAACCCTTCGGCATGTCGGGATTTTCTGCTTCCATCACGATCATATCCAGATCGCGTTCGGTATCCATACCCAGTGCCAGTGCATTAAAGTACAAATCAAAGCTGTGAAAATTGCCATACACCAGATTGCGTAAAATCGTGCTGTTCAGACCAAAGCCTTCCACATCAATGCTGGTTTTATAGCGTAGTTCGCCATCGTCCCAGTCCATTTCAAAATTGCCCAGAATCAGGCCGTAATTAATCCGGCAAATAAGTTCACTCATGCGGGAGCGCAAATGCTCTGGCACCTGATCAGGATACAGGCTATACACCAGCACGCGCGACGTTGTTTCAAAACAGCGTACCATGCACGGCCATTCGCCTTTATGGCCTTTAATAAAAATCCGGAAAGTGACTGCATTGTCCTCATCCAGTGAATTGGCAGGGACAATGGGTTTTACCCGGTCTACCTTAAAACCTTCTTCGACCAGTAGTGCTTCTACCGTATCTGACAATGATTGAGTCATAAAAAAAATTGTTCTGGTACATAAAATCTTAGGGCTTTAGTGTGCCACGAAATGCCATAAAAAGCAGTTAAAGAGATGTAGTTATAAAAATTAGCGGACAGTTGTTGCAGGTGCAGCATTAGATTTTTTTAGAAGATAACTAGCGTTTAACTTGTAGATTTACTTAGAAGAATAACGCATGATTTGACTTCTTAAATCAAACCATGCGCCATTGAAATCAAACGCTAGAAAATCAACTTAGCCCTTTAATCTGCCTGATATTTTAGTCAGCAAAAATGGCGGCCACTTCACTGGTCTGGTAAAAATCACGCAGGCGGGCTTCTACACGCTGGGCCACATAACCTTCTTCAATCAGCTGACGTACCACTGGCATAATCGCCAGTTTGAGTTCCTGCTCAATCAGTACAGCATCCACGTTGACATCACGCAGGATTTTGCCCAGCGTATGATGTTTGTTCTGGCTGTACCAGTGTGCGATGCCATCATTCACCTGAGTGCGGATATAGTCGCTACTGCGCAGGCTGTCCCAGGTGCGGCTAATCACTTGCGCGCCGCTGGTCAGGCTATCATTGTCCACATAGTTATTCACCATACTCACAGGTTGCTGTGCCACAGTTTGCCATCCCTGCTGAATGAGCTGATATACCTGCTGGTCATTAAGATGGCGGTTGGCCATTTTTTCACTGACGGCAATCAGGTTGTTAATGTTTTTGCTTAAATAACCCTGCAAGGCAGAATCCAGGTTGCTGTCAGTTGCCTTTTCCAATACGCTTTTACCCATTTTCATCAGGCTGCCAACACCGGGCATTTTCTTGGCAATCACATTGTTTTCCATATAGTCATTGATGGCATGGCTAATGGTTTGTGACAGCATCTGGGCATAAGCCGGGTTGCTAAAAATCCGGTGAATAAAGGCTTCACGATGTTCTTTTTGCGAGGACAGGTATTGCGCTACGGTTTCTACTGAATCAGCAGGAACCAGGCCCGCAATCTTGATGCTGTCATTGCTGGCATGCGTTAGGGCAAACTGGATTTGTGACACAATTTGCTCAGTGAGATGTGCTTGTACCGGATAATCCAGTGCCTGCTTGCCCAGTAGTGCCTGTAAGTGTTCCAGTGTAATCAGCTGTTCAACAGGCTTTTCAGACAGGTGCGCCACCAGCGTATTGACTTCATCACTGACGGTTTGCTCGGACTGCAATTGCAGCAGGATATAACGCAACTGGGCCTGTAATAATTGTTCTGCTTTGGGGTGAATCATAAGTTTCTCGAAGACTAAAAGTGTTTAATAAACCAGAGCCTAACCAAAGCCTGTGTTAAGGCGCTGATCCGGCAAACGGATTTGGAGTGGCTACTGCTTTTTGTAAAAACGGCAGGTACTTCTGAATAACGAGCTGTTCGGCTTCCAGAATAGGTGTATGGCCAACATTGGGCAGAATCACTGGTTCCTGTGCATTTTTAATCAGGCCTTTGAGTTCTGGCACCACATTGACATCAATAATCTTGTCCTGCTTGCCCCAGATAATCAAGGTAGGCGCTTCAATGGCTTTGGCAGCCAGCGCAAAGGTTTCCGGGGTGTAATAGCCGTACAGTTTAATGAGTTGCTCAATCACCTTACGGGTATTGTCCGATTGCGCCATCATCATTTTTTCCTGCTCCTGCTTGAGCGAAGATGGAATAAACGGCGGATTGTACATGGCAATTTTCATGAGTTTGTCAAAGTCACCCGGCTTGGTAACCACAATATCACGTAGCAGGGTAGGGTCTTTTAAATAGGGACTTTGGGCAGTCTTGAATACGCCGGCACTGTCACTCAGCAACAGGCTTTGCACATCAAAAAAGTATTGCGCTGCATATAGGCCAGCCACCGCACCACCCAGTGAGTGACCCGCCACGTTCAGGTTTTTATTAATGCCGGCAGCTTCGGTAAAGCGGCGCAGGGCTTCCACCATATTAGGCACTTGCAGGTCAAAGTCTGCCGGAACTTTGGTGTCGCCATGTGCAGGCAGGTCGGGAATAATGACATGGTAATAAGGTGTCAGGTAACGGGCGACCCGGTTCCAGTTGTCGCGACTACCGGACAGGCCATGTACCAGCATCACGGTTGGCTTGGCTTTGTCGCCGCCTTCGCTGTAAGTCCATTCAATGTCACCTACTTTAAGCGTATGCGTGGTTAAGCCAGCCCAGGCACGTTCTTCCTGTAAAACCTGCTGGAAACTTTGCTGGGGCAGGGGCACAGCCTGTGCCGCTACAGTAGTGATTCCAGTTAACCCCAGTGCCATGACAAGCGGTAGTAATGGCTTGCAAATTGTTTTCAACATACCTCTATTCCCTGAAAAAAGATTGTTATCGCATTTAGCCTAACAGACAGCAACAAATTACAATTGGCAATCACACTATTTTTTTAATTTTTTTAGGCCAATTAACACACCAAACCAGCAGCATTGATCTGGTATGTTCATCGAAATACGGTGCTGCGGATTTTTCTTCCTGAAAGCCATAGAACTGAGGTATTACAGATTAGTGTTCTTGCTGCATCGGCGTGGTTTCAGGCGAGGCAGAAAAACTCACCAAACCCATGTTAGTCAGGTCAGCGCCGCTGGGTTGCTGAAACACCCGCAAGCCAAATTCCGGCAAAATTGCCAGCAGGTGATCAAAAATATCGGATTGCACATTTTCATAAAATGCCCAGTCAGTGCTGTTGCTAAAGCAGTAAATTTCCAGTGGCAAGCCCTGCGCCGTTGGCTCAAGCTGTCGCACCAGCAAGGTCATTTCCTGATGAATACCCGGATGATGTTGCAGGTAATTCTGGATATAGGCGCGAAAAGTACCAAGATTGGTGAGTGCGCGCTGATTAAGCTTGCTATTGGCCTGTGGTCCCAGACTTTCATTCCATGCTGCAATTTCCTGATTTTTTTCATCCAAGTATTTATCCAGCAAAAACGATGATTTTAAATGCTGGTATTCATCATTATCCAGAAAATGTACGCTGGTCTGATCCAGTAAAATGGCCCGCTTAATCCGTCGTCCACCGGATTCACTCATGCCGCGCCAGTTCATAAACGTATCAGTAATCAGGCGGTTGGTAGGAATGGTGGTGATGGTTTTGTCAAAATTCTGGACTTTAATGGTATTTAGTGACATATCAATCACATCACCATCGGCATTAAGTCCAGGCATGGTAATCCAGTCGCCCAGCCGCACCATGTCATAAGAAGAAATCTGAACACTGGCAACCAATGACAAAATAGTATTTTGAAATACCAGCATCAGTACGGCAGCCATTGCACCAAAACCGGCCAGCAGGGTAAATATATCCTTTTGCAGGAACGTACCAACAATCAAGAGCGCGCAAACAATAAACAAGACAATCTTGACCAGTTGCAAATAGCCTTTAATCGGCTTGTTGCGCGCAACCGGACGGCGTTGGTACAGCTCATTTACCACATTGAGTGCCGCGCTAATGGTCAGCACAATGGTAATAAACACCCAGGCCTGAGCCAGCATCCCTACAATTCTAATAATGCCCGGTGACAGGTGTGGAACCTGTGCAATACCTATCTTAATGACCAGCGCAGGTACAATATTGGCAAAACGGTCAATCACCTTAAACCGGCTCAATGCACCGTTATGGTTCAATGGCAGCAGCTGGCTAAAACGGCGAACCCCGCGCACAATCACATGCTTGGCCAGCCAGTTGGCAATCCACGCTACCAGAAGCAATATGCCCAATCCCAGCAGCATTTCCATCCAGTCATACTGGTCTAGCCAGCCTGCAAAACGGTTCCATAATTCAGAATGTTGCATATCATCTATACTGTACCTGTGCTAAAGCAGTCATTGTAAGTTCCTGAATTCAAATGCATGCTAATAAAAAGTTCCCATTTTGTTGGAAATTGTAGGAAAACCTTTAACTCCTTTTCATCCTGTACTCAGCATTCAACAAAGCCAAGAAGTCCTATCAGCAAAGTATAAAAGTTTGGTTATAATACTGGCGTTAAAATTAAACCATGTTGAGCAAATAGGTGATGATTACTGCACAAGAGGCGCTTGAACGCTTAAAACAGGGTAATGCAGAATTTGTCGCAGGAAAGCCTGCCAAGGACACACATTTAAGTCTGGTCGAGCGTGCAACGCTGGCCAAAGAGCAAAATCCATTTGCCATTATTCTGGGTTGTTCCGATTCCCGCGTTCCGGCTGAAATTGTATTTAATCAGGGACTGGGTGACCTGTTTGTAATTCGCGTGGCAGGCAATATTGTCGCGCCATCCCAGGTAGGCAGTGTGGAATTTGCTGCTGAACGCTATGATGCACCGCTGGTGGTGGTGCTGGGTCATTCACATTGTGGGGCAATTGCTGCAACCATTGAAGCACTGCGCCATCCCGATCAAAAACCGTCCAGTAATTTAATGTCCATTGTGAATCGGGTGCGGCCTTCAGTGGAAATCCTGATGCACACCGACTTGCGCCATGATCTGGAAAAACTGCGAAAATATGCAGTGCGCGCCAATGTGCAGGCGTCAGTGAACCAGTTGCGTCATGGCTCAGCCGTACTGGAGCAGCTCATTGAAAAGGGTGAGCTAAGAGTAGTGGGCGCAGAGTATTCACTGGAAACCGGTACAGTGGAATTTTTTGATATTTAGCTTGATTGGCTAGTAGAAATTCACTAGATCATAAAAAGGCGGTTCTGCTCATAACAGGCCGCCTTTTTAATCAGCAACACATTTTGGTGCAGGCTTATTTCAGGGTTTTTTCAATCTGCGGCCAGGCATTGTTTAACAACTGGTTTTGTGCATTGGCCGTCGGATGCACCAGATCACGCTGCATCAGTTGGTTGTTGCCTGCAATGCCCTGCAAAAAGAATGGAACCAGTTTAACCTGCTGTGCCTTGGCCACATTGCTAAAGGTTTGTTCAAAAGCCTTGCTATAGGCGCTGCCATAATTGGGTGGAATTTTCATACCCAGCAGTAAGGGTTCAGCCTTGGCATTTTTTGTGATGCTCACCAGTCGGGTGAGATTGTTCTGAATGCCTGCGGGTGGCTGGCCACGCAGCGCATCATTACCACCCAGTTCTATCACCACCACTTGCGGCTTATAAGTCGTCAGCAATTTGGGCAAGCGTGCCAGTGCACCACTAGTCGTTTCTCCGCTCACGCTGGCATTGATCACCTGATGCTGCTTGGGATATTTCTGGTTGAGGCGCTGCTGTAATTTTGCCACCCAGCCTTGCTCTACATTAATACCATAGCCAGCACTGATACTGTCTCCTAAAATCAGGATGGTTTTCGCACTGACTGCAGTGGTACTGAATAATGACAATGTCATTACAGTAGTAATACCCAGCGTTTTAATAGGTTGAAAAACCGGATCTTTGAAGGCAGCGTTTTTTACAGAGAATTTCATATGCAAGACCAGACTCAGGCAAGCTCGGGAACAGAACAACTATTAAAGCAGAATGAGCCAATGCAAACTGTTGCAGAAGGTTTATCCAGCGCTCAGCCCACACTGTCCAAGCCAATCATTATGGCAGAGCAACTTGAACAAACCGTGAAGACGGCAACTGGTGAAATCACCATTTTGCATCAGCTCAACCTGAGCATTATGGCCGGAGAGCAGGTTGCCATTACTGGGCGCTCCGGCTCGGGCAAATCAACCTTGCTGGGGTTGCTAGCCGGACTGGACCAAGCCACGCAAGGCCGCATTTTCCTGTGTGGACAGGCATTGCATGATTTAAACGAAGATGAACGTGCGCGAGTGCGTTTGCATTATCTGGGCTTTGTGTTTCAGTCTTTTCAGTTATTAAACCATTTGTCGGCACTGGATAACGTCATGCTGCCCTTAACCTTGAGTAAAACGGTATCGCCACGCCAGGCACGCCTGCGCAGTCAGGAGTTGCTGGAACGGGTGGGTTTACAGGACCGGATGCTGCAAACACCACGGGTATTATCCGGCGGAGAGCAGCAACGGGTAGCCATTGCCCGTGCATTAGTGACTGAGCCACAGGTTATTTTTGCTGATGAGCCCACCGGAAATCTGGATGGTCATACCGCCCGCGCGATTGAGGATTTGCTGTTTAGTTTAAACCGGGAACGCGGCACAACACTGGTGCTGGTGACGCATGATCTGGAATTGGCCAGCCGTTGTAACCGGCAACTGCATTTGCAGGATGGCCATTTTCAGGAAAGTCCGGTGCTGGCTGAAAACGGTATTTTAAAACAGGGTTATCAGGATCATTTGACCCGTTCTGTGTCGGGAGAGTAGGACATGGGACTGTTTATCTTAATGCTGCGCCAGAGTATGGCAGGACGTGGCGTCTGGATGCTATTTGCCTCACTGGTGCTGGCGGTAACTGCCACGACGGCCTTGCGCTTTACCAGTGATACGCTACGTATTGCCATTAATCAGCAAGCCGGACAATTGCTGGCAGGAGACCTGGTACTGAGCAGCAACCAGCCGCTAGATGCAGTATGGCAGCAGCGGGCACAACATCAGCAGTTGCGTACCAATACCACGACAGTGTTTAGCAGTATGGCACAGGCTCATGAGCAGTTTGTGCTGGTTAATGTCAAAGCCGTAAATCCCGGCTTTCCATTACGCGGCGAGCTCAGCATTAGCCCGCGAGCAAAGCCCATGCCGATTCCTGCGCCGCAAACCATCTGGTTAAGCCCACGTTTGTTTGACTTGCTCAAAGTCCGGCTAGGTGACCAGATTCGGATTGGCGATGCCAGCTTTAAGGTAGCAGCTTCCATTGTGCGAGACCCCAATCAGGAAACTGGTATGAGCGGGTTTTCACCCACGGTGATCATTAATCAGCAGGATGTGGCACGAACCAAGGCCATTCAAGTGGGCAGTCGGATTGATTACCGGCTGATCATGGCAGGCCAGCCGCAACAGGTGCAGGCTTTTGAACAGCGCTATAAGGATAACTTGCCTCAGGGTGTGCAACTGCGTGTTGCCAGTCAGGGCAATACCCGTTTGATGCGTCCAGTACAAACACTGGATGACTATGCACAAATTGCCAGTATCCTGACCATGCTGCTGTGCGGGGTTGCGATTGCATTGGCTTGCCAGCGTTATGTAACTGAACAAATTGACCAGTTTGCCATGCTGCGCTGTCTGGGCGCGAGCCATCGGCAAATGATCATGGTGTATCTGGGCTTGCTGGGGTTATTACTGCTGGCTGCTGCCATTAGCGGCACTATTGTGGGTGCCGGGGTTAGTTATGGTTTGCTCCATATTTTACATCAGGCACTACCGGCACTGGAGTTGCAGTTTCAGCCGGTCATTTTGCTGGGCATGCCACTATTGACCGGTATTTTTGCAGCTGCTGTACTGCTGGCGGGTTTTGCAGTGCCTGATTTATTGCGGCTGATTTATGTGTCACCGTTACGGGTTATTCGCCGGATGGAGCAGCATTTTAGCTGGTCAAAAATCCTGATTGGTGGCAGTGCTTTTGAAGCATTGTTTATTTTTTTACTGGTGCAAACTGGCAAGCTGGGTTTGAGTATTACCTTGCTGGGTGGTGTGCTGGTATTACTCGCAGTGTTATATGTCATCACACTACTGCTGCTAAAACTCATTCAGAAAACTGGTTTTGGCCAAAGCTATATCCGTCAGCCCCGGCAAATCAGCCTGCAAATTCTGGCTTTATCACTAGGACTAGGCTTACTGACCATCTTGCTATTCCTGCGTAATGACCTAATGCAACGCTGGCAGACCAGCCTGCCACAGGGCACACCTAACCAGTTTGTGTATGGCTTACCACCAGACCAGAAAGATGAATTTGTGCGGCGTTTGCAATTACAGCAATGGCAAGGTACACCGCTATATCCCAACATTAAAGGCCGTTTGATTGCCAAAAATGACCAGCCCTTTAGTGCAGCGCAAATCAAACAGCACAATAGTTTGCGCCGTGAGCTTAACCTGACCCAGTCCAGCCAGTTTCCAGCCGATAATCAGGTGCTGGCCGGTAAGCCGTTCAGTGCTGTTAATCAGGTATCGGTAGAGCAGGAAACCGCCACCAGTCTGGGCATTAATTTGGGCGATAAACTCACCATGAGCCTGCCAGAAGGTAATTTGATCGCTACTGTGGTTAGCATTCGTAGTGTTAACTGGGATAGCTTTAGTCCAAACTTTTTCTTTATTTATTCGCCCGGTAGCATGGATCAGTTTGCAGGCAGTTATCTGGGTAGTTTTTATGTTCCTCCGGCACAGCATCAGCAACTGGCCCAAGTTATTGCCGATTTCCCTACCACGGTATTTATTGATATTGATGCAGTGTTAAACGAAGTGCGCCGCTTGCTGGAAGTTCTGGGTCAAGCGCTGGCACTTCTGGCCGGGCTGGTGTCCATTGCAGGGGTACTGGTGTTGCTGGCCAGTTTGCAACTTTTGGTTGACCAGCGTCAGTCAGAGGTTATTTTGTTACGGGTAATTGGCCTGTCGCGCCAGCAATTGCGCCTGCGTTTAAGTCTGGAAATGGCCATGATTGGGGTACTGGCTGGTTTGATGGCTGTTGTTCTGGCAGAAAGTGTGGCTGGCTTGATGAGCTGGCGCTTAAGCATTCCTTTTAGCCTGCATTATAGCTGGTGGATTATCCTGCCAGTTATTATGCTATGTCTGGCATTGGTTATTGGCCAGTCCCGTTTACGCCCACTCTGGAATACATCACCGTTAATGATTTTACGTCGAGAGTGATTCAGGCAAGACTGATTTTAAAACAAATATAGTTAAGCCCATTTATGTTTGAAGCAGTCATTTCTATCAACAATCAGCCATAAGGACGCCGTTTTGAACCAAAAGACATTGCAGGACAAACCGCTAAAAATTATTGCAGATGAAAACCTGGCGCTGACTGATTATTTTTTTGCGGATCTGGCCGATATTGAATACCGGGCAGGGCGTGGCATTCAGGCCAGTGACGTGCATCACGCCAATGCCTTGCTAGTGCGATCAGTGACCAAGGTCACGCCAGCATTGCTGGAAGGCTCGGCAGTTGAATTTGTGGGAAGTGCAACCATTGGCACCGATCATATTGATCTGACAGGTCTTGCTGTGGCCAACATCGAGGTAAGCCATGCGCCGGGATGCAATGCACAAGCTGTGGCTGAATATGTAGTAACAGCAATTTTAACCTTGCAGCCTGAAAAGATTCATGCGGGTAGAGATTTTTGCTTAGGTATTGTGGGCCTTGGTAATGTCGGCAGCAGACTGGCAATGCTTGCACAGCGACTGGGCTGGCGCGTGATTGGCACCGATCCAAATGTGCAATTGCCAGATGTGGAAAACCTAAACTTTGCACAAGTGCTGGCACAATCAGATGCCATTAGCATTCATGTACCGCTTACCCGGACTGGGATTCACGCTACCTATCATTTATTTAATGCAGACACCTTTGCCCAAATGAAACCCGATTGTTTTCTCATCAATTCAGCCCGTGGTGAAGTGGTGAGCGAGCAGGCCTTACTGGATGACATTGCAAAAACACGGCGTCTGGTAGTGCTGGATGTATTTGAGCATGAACCGGTGATTAGCCAAAATCTGCTGGATCATCTGGCTTTAGCCACGCCCCATATTGCAGGATACAGTCTGGAAGGCAAGGCACGCGGCACGCAAATGATCTATCAGGCCTTTTGCCAGCATTTTAATCTGGATGCGCCAAAGCAATTTGAAAGCCAGCTTGCTGACATGCCAGAGTTATTTAATTCTGACCAGCCTTTGCAAACCCAGTTATTGGCTTTGCTGCCACAGCTCTATGATATCCGTGCGGATGACCAAGCCTTGCGGGCAGGGCTCAATACAGAGGGTATGGTTGATGCTACCCATTTTGATTATTTGCGTAAAACTTATCCTTTGCGCCGTGAGTGGGCGGCCTATGGTGATCAGGTGTTGTAATCAAAATTGAAAGTGTTGTTTATTATTCTAGTGCCACTGCCATAGCCGGAAACCTGCTCCATGAATACATCTACTTCCCAGCAGTCGGACAGATTACAGGCCATACGCGCGCGGGCCATTTTATATCAGCATATTCGTGAGTTTTTTGGCCAGCGTCAGGTGCTAGAGGTGGAAACACCCATTTTGCAGGCAACTGCACACAGTGATAATCGAGCCATGATCGTCCAGCAGCACATCACTGGAGAACACAGTAGCGATCCACAAATCTCATTGCAGACTTCGCCTGCCTTGGCCATGCAGCAATTACTGGCTTGTGGCTGTGGCGCGATTTACCAGATATGCAAGGTGTTTCAGCACACTAATAATGTGCATGAACACAAGCGTAAACACAGCAGTGAATTTTCCATGCTGGCGTGGTACACACCTGATGCCACTTTTACGCAACTCATGCAGGACAGCCAGGATTTGCTGGCACACGTATTTGGTTATGAATTTGATATTGAAACGATCAGTTATCAGGATATCTTTGCACGACGGCTTGATATGAATCCGCATCAGGCAGACCTTAAACAGCTTAAGAATCTGGCGCGCCGTGTTGGCTTGAATATTAATTATGGCGAGGATCGGCTGGCATGGCTAGACGGACTATTTTGCCATTTTGTCGAACCCACGCTGGGCTATAACCAGCCTATGTTTTTAACAGATTTCCCGGTTGAGAAAACAGCCGCAGCGCAGACCGATATTAATGATGATGACATGGCAGTAGCAGCCAAGTTTAATTTATACATTGATGGCTTAAAGCTGGTAAGTGGACAAGTGACACAGGCCGAACAGGTTATAGAAAATCAACAGACTATACTAAAGCAGGGTAGAATTTTTTTTGGGCTGGATCGTTTACTGATGTTACTTATGGATAAGCACCGGATTGACCAAGTGATGAGCTTTAGCTCACCTATGCGTTGATCAGCTCACCGTTTAAGTCAGCACACTGTTTTATCTGAGCTATTAATGCAAACACAACATGCTGAAACAAAGGCCAAAACCTGCTGTTTTTGCAAGCTGCTAAAATCCTAAACTATTGCCAGCTCAGGGATTAACTCATGAAATTGTATTATTCACCCGGTGCCTGTCCTTTAACCATTCATGTGCTCCTCAATGATATGGGCGTTGAATATGAACTGGTCAGGGTAGATTTAAAAACCCATAAAACAGAAGATGGCCGTGATTATTATGAGATTAATCCAAAAGGTTATGTTCCCACTCTGGAGCTGGACAGTGGCGAGCGTATTACCGAATTGCCAGCAGTAGCACAGTATTTATCGGAAAGTCAGCAAAATTATCATTTATTTCCTGAACAGGGCTTGCCTAAAATCCGTGTGGTGGAATGGCTGGCTTTTATTGGTTCAGAAATTCATAAAAGCTTTGCGCTGCTATTTAATCCTGCTTCCAGTGATGAAGCTAAAAAAGCTGCTAAAGATAAAATCAACAATCGCTTTACCTATATTGATCAGGTTTTGGCGCAGCAGGCTTATGTCACTGGCGATATCATTAGTATTGCCGATATTTACCTGTTTGTGATTTTAACCTGGGCCAGCAATATGAAACTGGATTTAAGCCAGTTTTCCAATTTGCAGGTACATAAGCAAAAGGTGAGTGAATATCCAGCAGTCCAAAAAAGTTTAAAACAAGAAGGTTTGGTGTAGCTTTCTCATGCTGACAGCACCTAAAAATGCTAAATAAAAAGGGGCAAATACTGCCCCTTAATTCAATGCATGCCACGACAAATTATTTAAAGAAATAACCGGTTTCTGGTGAGCTTGCTGCTGCATAAGGCTTGCGAGCCATACGTCCTGCCAGATAAGCCTCGCGGCCAGCCTCAACGGCTTTTTTCATGGCAGACGCCATCAGTACTGGTTGTTGTGCTGCCGCAATGGCTGTATTCATCAGCACACCCGCACATCCCAACTCCATAGCAATGGCTGCATCGCTGGCTGTACCCACACCTGCATCAACAATAATGGGCACCTGATTTTTGCTTTGAGCAGCATTTTCCAGAATCAGGCGGATATTGTGCGGGTTGGTGAGGCCCAAGCCAGAGCCAATCAAACTGCCCAAAGGCATCACGGCCACACAGCCCATGTCTGCAAGTTCCTGCGCAATGATTGGGTCATCCGAGGTATAAACCATTACCTCAAAACCATCATCAATCAGGGTGCGTGCTGCCTTTAAGGTATGTACCACATTGGGATACAGAGTTTTCTGGTCGCCCAGTACTTCCAGCTTGACCAAATTATGCCCATCCAGCAATTCACGCGCCAGCATACAGGTACGGATTGCGCTATCGGCGTCAAAACAGCCTGCCGTATTGGGCAAAATGGTATATTTTTCTGGAGGAATAACTGACAACAAGTTTGGCTGATCGGGGTTTTGTCCAATATTCACCCGACGAATGGCAACTGTCACAATTTCAGCACCACTGGTTTCAATAGCAGCGCCGGTTTCAGCCAGATCCTTGTATTTGCCAGTGCCTACCAATAGACGGGAATTAAACTGTCGAGAGCCAATTATTAATGGTTGGTCAGATTTGCTGGATGAATCACTCAATTGGATGAGATCTGAATCAGCGCTGCTTAAATGTGTGTTGAGCTGTGACATCAATTAACCTCCACCAACAGCTTGAATAATTTCAATTTTTGCATTCTCATATAATGCGGTTTCAGCATGTTTGCTTTTTGGCACCAGCATTTCATCCAGCTCCACGGCAAGGCGTTTATCCTGCAAGCCAAGTTCGATGATCAAATCTGCCAGCGTGACAGATTTCACCTGTCTGGCTTCGCCATTAATGTGTACGTTGGTATAGGTGTTCATGTTGCTACTCATGTTTGCGCCCGAATCATAATCCATGCCAGACCAAGCCAGCCAGCAATCATAGCCAAGCCGCCAAGCGGCGTAATCGCCCCAAACCAGCGTGGAGCACCAAGCGCCATCAGATATAATGAACCACAAAAAATGATGATTCCCAACTGCAAAAGTGCTGCTGGTATTTTGAATGACAGCTCAGGCAGGATTTTCATCAAAATGCCCATAGCCAGTAAACCAAGGGCATGATAGAAAAAGTACTCGGTTGCAGTATGCCACCAGCCCAGTTGATCAACCGAAGCACGACTTTTTAAGCCATGGGCACCAAATGCACCAAGCACAACGGCAATAGCCAGATTAATAGCCGCAATAGCAATCCACATCAAAATGAGTCCGTAGTATGCAGGCTGCTAGTTTACCCAAAACCAGCTTAAATAACCATGAATGCCATAGGCAAGATCATCAAGGTTCAACGGATTACTCAGCATTTCGCCCAAAATAAAAGAGCCATAAATCTCTATTTTATGGCTCTTATTTATGATTCTGGAATTAACCACAGGATTGACTTTAGAACATCAATAAATCAGCCATGATTTCTCAACCAGCCACCCTCTAACCTGCCATCATGGCTGTCTTGATTTTTTCCATGGCATTTTTTTCCAGTTGACGAATACGTTCAGCAGACACATTGTATTCGGCAGCAAGCTCGTGCAGGGTAGATTTTTCATCATCCAGCCAGCGTCGTTGCAAAATAGTCCGTGAACGGTCATCAAGCATACCCATGGCATCATGCAGAGCATTATTGTTGTGTTCTTCCCAGTCTGCGTCCTCAACTTCACGCGCCGGATCATAGCGACTGTCTTCCAGATAAATGACTGGGGCAACACGGCCTTCATCGTCATCGTCGGTTTGCGCTTCAAAGGAAGCATCATAAGCTGTGAGGCGGCCTTCCATTTCAAGCACTTGCTCAGGCGTTACATTCAAATCTTGTGCAATGGCTGCCGCTTCGTCCAGCGTTAGTTTGCGACTGGCTTTTTTCAAACTGCGTAAATTAAAGAATAATTTACGCTGTGCCTTTGTAGTGGCCACTTTAACAATTCGCCAGTTACGGATAACAAATTCATGGATTTCCGCTTTAATCCAGTGTACGGCAAACGATACCAGACGAACGCCCATTGTAGGGTCAAAGCGTTTCACCGCTTTCATCAAACCCAGATTGCCTTCCTGAATCAAATCAGCCTGAGGCAGGCCATAACCCGCATAGCTTCTGGCAATATGAACCACAAAGCGCAGGTGAGACATCACAAGCATCTTGGCAGCATCAACATCCTGATCATAAAAATAACGATCAGCAAGCGCTTTTTCCTGCTCAGCCGTTAAGATTGGAATCTGGTTAACAGTGCTGATGTAGGCACCCAGGTTTACACCGGGAGCGGTTAAAGACAAGGGCATCAGCTGGTTAGTGCTGTCGCTCATGAAAACTCCTTGATAAGGGCTTTTAAAGGCTGGCCCTGTTGCTTTAATGTTGAATTATAAAGGTTATAGCATAATTAACGATGCAGAAATTAGGTTTAGTTGTGTAAAGTTACAACAAACCGTATCATCAGGTAAACTTGTTAAAAATTATGAATTTTTCTTTTGTATTAAAAATTCAAACAGTTGATTTTCCTGCCTAATTATTTCAAAAGAATGTCCTGAAATTTCACAAAACCGCTTAATATCAGTCAAACTATTTGCATCACTGGCCTTTAAAACCACTTGCTCACCAGCTCCCATACTGTGCAATGCCTGCTTTAACTTCAATAGCGGTAAGGGACAGGCAAGTCCTGTGGCATCGATATTTTTATATAACGGCATTTTAGAGTTCACTGGCATGGAATTTATCTATTCGTAACACGTATTTATTGCTGAACTTATTATAAAATGCTTTGGTGAGGCATGACTCTAAAAAATGATAAAAAACTGTTACATGATAAAAATGGCTAAAAATCAAACAATTTTGGGTAAATGTGACAGAAATCCCATGTTAATTACAAACAATATCGTTTCTGGCTTTGCACCTTGCTCACTTCATGTTAAGCTCAAATCATATCGATATTAAGTATTCATTTAATACGGTATTGGATTTGATCTGGAATTGTTGAATGATATACAGAATGACTACGACAACAAGAAATAAGTTTTTTGATGGTCTGTGTTTCTCTGCTGTTGCAACACCGGACAGTCCTTCTTTTGTTTTATATGAGGATTGACATATGTCAGCGCGCGAGCAAGGTGTTGTAAAGTGGTTTAATGATACTAAAGGTTTTGGTTTTATTCAGCGCAATGGCGGTGACGATGTATTCGTTCACTTCCGTGCAATTCAAGGCGACGGTCACCGCACTCTGCGTGATGGTCAGCGTGTTGAATTCACTGTAGTAAAAGGCCAAAAAGGTTTTCAAGCTGAAGAAGTTCAGCCTTTAGACTAATTTTGCTGAAAAAAGCAGTAATGCACAGACGGGTAAAGAATCTTTTAAAGACACTTTATCCATCTGGCGTTAGATAGCGAGTTGGTGTTACATGTTTTCATGTGCATTAAATGCCGCTAGAATGTACGTCCCATGCATTAGTGCTGGGACGTATTTTTTTGGGTGAAAAGAAGGCCTTAACGCAAGTGGCCAAAAAATTTATTTTATGAAAGAAAGGTTTATATGAGTTCAAGCTTCGACGCGGTTAATTTGCATCCTTCCTTGCGTCGTGCCATTGATGATCTTGGCTATCATCACATGACTCCGATTCAGCAAAAGATTTTACGCTATACGCTGGCAGGGCATGATGCCATTGGGCGCGCCCAGACAGGGACTGGCAAAACCGCAGCTTTTTTAATTAGCGTACTGAATGACCTGTTAAACCATCCGATTGAAGAACAACGCTACCGGGGTGAACCGCGTGCCCTGATTATGGCGCCTACCCGTGAATTGGCGCTGCAAATTGAAAGTGATGCCAAGGCATTGTGCAAACATACCAATATTAATATTGTGACATTGCTGGGCGGCGTGGATTATGACCTGCAACGCAAAGGGCTGGATAAAAACTTTGTAGATATTCTGGTGGCAACACCGGGTCGCCTGATGGACTTTATGGATCAAAAGGAAGTCTGGCTGGATCGGCTTGAGTTTGTAGTGATTGATGAAGCAGACCGTTTGCTGGACATGGGCTTTATTCCATCGGTCAAGCGCATCCTGCGTCAGGCTCCGATTAAGGAAAATCACCAGACCTTATTGTTTTCGGCAACATTTAGCTACGATGTACTAAATCTGGCGCAACAATGGCTATTTGAGCCGGTCACGGTTGAAATTGAGCCAGAGCAAAAAACCAGCGAACGGGTAGAGCAGCGCGTTTATATTGTGGGTAATCAGGAAAAAGAGCGCTTGTTAAAAGAGCTTTTAGCCCAGGAACCTATTGATAAGGTAATGATTTTTGCTAATCGCCGTGATCAGGTGCGTAAGCTTTATGATCGTTTAAAAAAGCAGAATTATAGCGTTGGTATCTTGTCAGGCGAAATTGCACAGGATAAACGCATTAAAACGCTGGATCAGTTCAAGCAAGGCAAAATCCAGATTCTAATTGCAACAGATGTAGCAGGGCGTGGTATCCATGTGGATGGAGTAAGCCATGTGGTGAATTATACCCTGCCTGAACATGCCGAAGATTATGTGCACCGGATTGGACGTACTGGCCGTGCTGGTGAAAATGGCATTAGTATCAGTTTTGCCAGTGAAGATGATGCCTTTTTACTGGCCGATCTAGAAAAAGCAATTGGCCAGAAATTGCCTTTGCAACGTCTGGATGGCTATCGCTAAGCTTAGGATATCATATCCATTTAGGTCATTATTAGATCTCTTGCATAAGTCTGGTTTCGACAAGCTCTACCAACGCTGCCTGAGCCTGTCGAAGGCGAGTTGGTACAACTTATGAAAGAAGTCTATTATTTGAAATATAAAAAAGTCAGCTCATTGAGCTGACATTTTACTGTGCTGGATCAATTAATGCACTTTATAGAGGCCGATTTAGTTTTTGCAGTAAAAAGTTAAAGTTGCTTCGTAATCATCATCACGGCTGATGGAATTGCTGCCTGAACCACTTAATACACCGATAACACTGGCTGCCTGCTCAATGATGCGCCCGGTTTGCTCACTAACGACCCCATTGTATTTGATGTCCTGATTCACTACCACGGGCGTGCTGCTGCGACAGGTTTTATTGGCTGCACTGGCCGCATTATTCGTGGCAATAGTTTTGGACTTGCCCAGACCTGTAACTTCAAACTGATTATTTTCGCGCTGGATGGCGGTGGTGGCATTGGGCGTACTGGCACAACCAGTCAGGATCAGGCCTATTAATGCTAATGTGGCGAGTGGGGTAAATTGCATTATCATTGTCGGGCTCCAGAGCTTGGCTCAAAAAAATATAGCTCAAATTTTAGAAGAATTATGGACATAGAAGGGCTGAGCTTCGATAACACTTCGTTTGCCAAACTGTGTGCTTTAAGTTAAATCCTTTCTTTTTTATGACAAATCATCAAGCAAAAATTAAAGGGTTTTTATGTGTTTTGCTCGGATTGTTCGCCCCATCTCTGGAAATTTGCTACTCTAGATCAGCTTTCCTGCTTTAGTGCATTACGAGATATCACTGCATGGCATTTCATTTTCCACGGTTATCGTTTGTTGAATACAGCAAAGCCGCATTTAAGCATTCGACAGGCCGTCGTTTTTCGCGCCATCGTTATTTATTACAAAATAAAAGTATCCGTCAGCAATTGCTACGCGAGGGTCTGTTTTCTGTTTATTATTATCCGCCTTTGCTTGAAGAGCGCGTTCAGGTTGAAGGCGATACCATAGCAGTGTCACAAAAACACTATGCCATTCCACTGGTGCTGGTGCCTCCGCTAGGCGTGTATGGCTGGGTGTTTGACCTGATGACTGAACGATCACTGGTGCGTTATTTTCTGGCGCATGGTTTTGCGGTTTATATGATTGACTGGGGGCGGCCGGGTAGCAGTGAAAATTATTTGTCACTGGAAACCTATACATTAAACTGGTTTCCAAAAGCCGTTGCGGTGATTCGCGAGCATAGCGGACAGGTGCAGGTTAGTATTGTTGGTTATTGCATGGGTGGGTTATTGTCACTGATTTATACCGCTGCCGAAGGAAAAAATCAGGTTAAGAATCTAGTCACTATTGCATCCCCGGTAAATATGCATCAGATGAGTAGTGCTATAGGTAAGGCTTATCAATTGCTTTCAATACCGGCCAGCATGATGCGCCGCCTCACAGGCCTTGATTTAAATGATTTTAATTCAAAACTGTTTCATGTGAATGGCAAGCTGCTTTCAATTGGTTTTCAGCTCACACAACCCACAGCCATGCTAAGCAGTTATATTGATTTAATCCGTAATATCAGCAATCAGGATTATGTTAGCCGCTATACCACCATGAATGAATGGTTTACCAATATGCCGGATTATCCGGGAGCTACCATGCGCGAGATGATTGAAAAATTTGGCTTGGCCAATCGCATGAATCATGGGCATTTTCATATTGGTGGACGCCAGATCAGCTTTAAAAATATTAAATGTGCCTTGCTGGCGATTGCAGGTGACAATGATGCGATTACCAGTATTGGTGCGGCCAGTGCAGTGATGACGGTGGTGGGTTCACTGGATAAAAGTTTTGAGGTGGTTCCGGGTGGTCATGCCGGGCTGTTTACGGGAACTCAAGCCGTAAAAACAACCTGGGTGATTGTGACTGACTGGCTAAAACGTCGTTCTGGTGAAGCATTGCCTGTGCAACATAAAGCACTAGAAAATGAGTCATCAGGAAACGGGCTAGCAGAAAATGATAAAGCCGCAAAATAGCGTGGTAGAAATTGAACAGATTAACCCTTCAGGCTATTTACCCTTAAATTGAGTTTTGAATCTTCTGATTTGATTGACATAAAAATTACTGAGGAATTCCCATGACGCAGCCAATAGCTCCAGCGCAATTATTGGAATTCATTGAAAGTCGGCAATCGGTAGGCCAGCTGGTAGAGCCAGCGCCCACACAGGCCGAGCTTGAGCAGGCATTGCAGGCCGCTATAAGTGCACCGGATCATCACCGTTTGCGTCCCTGGCAGTTTTTGCAGATACGGGGTGAAGGACGCCAAGCGCTTGGGCAAATTTTTCTGGAATGTGTGCAGGAATCTGGTGTCACTGATCCGACCCAGCACGAACGGGCACTGGCACAACCCTTGCGTGCGCCATTAATTCTGGTGGCTATTGTGAATACACAAATACATCCCAAAGTACCTAAAGTAGAGCAAGTGCTTAGTATGGGCGCAGCCATTGAAAACTTCTTGTTAATGCTGACTGCGCAGGGCTATGCATCAATGTGGCGTACAGGTGCAATGGCAGAGTCTGAGGTATTCAAGCAAAAAATGGGACTAAAATCCGATGATGAAATTGCCGGATTTATTTATATTGGCACGGCAGCCCGTCAACTGGCACCCCGCGAGCGTTTGCCAGTGAATGATTTTCTGGCTGACTGGCCAACCAGACAGGCTTAACATATTAATAATCGCTGTTTGAAGTTTTGCTGTAATCCTGGGCCCATGTATAAGTGCCGGATTAAGCAACAAATATCATTTGGCGATTTGCTATATTGAACTTTACTATAATTGAAATTGAATGGTCCAGACTTTGGACTGGTAGAACCTAACATGATGAATGATTTTAATATTTCGGCATTAATTACCCCACGTGAAAAACCGGCAACCCCATTACGCGTGGCAGTACTGGGTGGCGGCAGTTTTGGTACTGCCATGGCTAACCTTGCTGCACGTAATGGTTGCGAAACCTGTATGTGGATTCGTGACGAAAAGGCTGCACAGGACATGCAGCAATCCAAACGCAACAAGCGTTATTTGCCTGATTTTCAACTGGAAGAAACCCTGCAATTTAGCAGCAAGCTGGAAGATGTGGTGCCTAACCGCGATATTATTCTGGTGGCGATTCCCAGCCATTCCTATCGTGATGTGCTCAAGCAAATTGCGCCAATGATTAGCGGGCAGGCGATTGTATCGCTCACCAAGGGCATTGAAGCAGAAACCTTTTGCCTGATGAGCGACATCATTCAGCAGGAGTTGCCAGAAGTGCCTTTTGGTGTGCTCTCGGGGCCAAACCTTGCCAAGGAAATTGTGGCCAATATGCCCGCAGGGACAGTCATTGCCAGTACCAGCGAGGCCTTGCGCAATGCCGTGCAGACTGCGCTCCATAGCGCTCTGTTCCGGGTTTTTGCCAGCTCTGATGTACATGGTGTGGAGCTGGGCGGTGCGCTGAAAAATATTTATGCCATTGCTATGGGTATGGGTGCAGCCTATAACGTGGGCGAGAATACCCGCAGTATGCTACTCACCCGCGCACTGGCAGAAATGAGCCGATTTGCGGTAACGCTGGGCGCTAATCCGCTCACCTTTTTGGGCTTGTCGGGTGTGGGTGATTTATTTGCCACCTGTAGCAGTCCACTCAGCCGGAATTACCAGATTGGCTATGCACTGGGACAAGGCAAAAATCTTGAGGAAGCAATCGCAGCCCTGGGGCAGACCGCAGAAGGCATTAATACCATTCGTCAGGTGAGTGCGCAATCCAGATTGCTAAATGTGTATATGCCCATTACCAATGCGCTGTACGAAGTGATTTTTGAAGGAAAACCGCCACTGGGTATTGCCTTGTCGCTCATGCAAAATGGGCATCGCAGTGATGTGGAGTTTGTCCTGCCGCATGAACAGGTTTAAACCACAAGGCTTCATCTTGTTCATTCATGTAAACCAGCCCATAGGAAATGACAGGTAATGCAACTAATTCTAATGCGGCATGGCGAAGCTGAAGCCCCTATGGATAGCAGCCTGCACAGTGATGCCAGCCGCGTGCTCACAGGACGTGGCCAGCAGCAGGCTGCTTCAACGGCACAGCAGCTCATTCAGCGTTACCAGCCGGATTTATTTGTGGTGAGTCCATTGATTCGTGCCCAGCAAACCCGACAGGCCTTTGATGCCTATTGTACTGACATTCCTGTCATTATTTATCCGCACATCAAGCCAGACGACAAAGCGGTACCAGCACTGGACTGGTTATCGCAACTGGATGCAAAATGCATTGTGGTGGTATGTCACATGAATATTGTGGCTTATCTGGGCGGTTTACTGGTTGGCGAGTCACCGCGCAGTTTTGAGCTGGCCGAAGCACGTGTGTATGAGCAAGCGGTCATTGCACCGGGGTTGTCAGTTGAGCAGGCAAGGCTGGTGCCGTAATGGCATTAACCCTTTGCTGCCAGGAACTGCCGCATAATCTTTTAGGCTGGCATAGATTTATAGCCCATGTTTTTATATGATGACGGCAAGACGTGGTCACGCTAAGCTGACACAACCACTGCACTATTAAAATCAGGGAAAAATAACCCATGCTGTATTTATGGATGCCAGAAGGCGATGCTGCCTGGCACTGGCGTGTTAATGCCACTGATGCCTGGCAGACGGCAGCCAACTGGGATGAACTGCTACAGGCAACAGCAACAGAACACCAGAAAGAAGCTATTGTTTTCTTTCCAACCAGCAGCACCCAGATCTTGCGGCAGCCCATGACCCGTCAGCAGTTGCGCCAGCTTGGACCAACTGGCGTGCGTTATCTACTTGAAGAATATGCACTGGTTCCCGTTGACCAACTGGCGGTTCACTATCAGCTGGATCAGGGTCAGCCAGATCAAACCCTGATTGATGAAAGCGAGCACATCAATATCATGGCCTTACCTGCCAGTCTGGTTGGGCACTATCAGAATATCATGGCACTGGGAAACTGGCGTATTCAGGCGTTGCTCCCGGATTTTTTACTGGTGCCAGCACCAACCCAGCTCAATGAAGCCCAGCTGATTATTCATCAGCAGCAACGTATTCTGCGTGTAGGCCGCTATGTAGCCTATTGTGCTGACGACCTGACCATTTTGCTGGATTACCTGCCGGAACTGGTACAACTTAATATCTGGGGCCAGCCGACTGAGCAGGATCAGCTGGCCATTGAGGGTATTGCCGGTCTAGCTGTGAGTTTGTATGCATGGGAAACAACCCCGGCATCCTTAACGGATGCTCAATATATTCGTCATCCATTTAATGTGTTGCCAAAGGCCAAAGCCCCGTTGTCTGGGTACTGGCCAGCAATTGCTGCGGTGCTGGTAGCAACCTTGCTGGTACAGATGGTTTATGATGGGGTGCGAACATGGCGCTATCACAAAATAGCTGAGCAAACCCATGCAATGGCAGTGCAGCAGTTCCAAAGCTGGTTTCCAGAGGAGCGACGGATTGTTAACCTGAAAAGACAGTTCGAAGCACACCTGCAAAGCAACAGCTCAATGGATCTAACGGCACTGTCGTTGATTAGCCGGGTAGGGCCATTATTACAGCAGGCCAATTTGCCGGCCAGTCAGGTGCAATATCGTGACAATGTGCTGGAGCTGACTATTATTGCCAGTGGTTTGCCTGCGCTAGAATCCTTGCGCTCCCAGTTGAGTGATCAGGGTTTAAATGCTGAACTTGGATCAGTGAATCCGGCCAATGGACAGGTATCAGGTTTAATTCGGGTGCAATTATGAGTTTGGCAGCTAATTTTAACCAGCGTTTTAATCAGCGCGTTGCCCGGTTGCAGCAGCGACTGGATCAGCTTTCACCACGTGACCGCTTTGCACTGATTATCCTGACGATATTCTTAATTGTTACTTCAATTGGCTATAGTATCTGGGCATTGCACAAGGCAGCCGACAAGGCTCAAACCCAGGCTACTGAAGAACGCGAGCTACTGCTGTGGATGCGCTCTCAGGCACCCAACATTCGCCAGTCCCAGGGCGACCAGATGCCTCTAAACATGATCATACAAACCACCGCACAAAATCAGGGTTTGACCGTGTCGCAAATGCCTGCGGGTGATCAGATACAGGTGAGTGTGGTGCATCAGAATTTTGCAGTGCTGGGAACCTGGCTATCGCGGCTGGCCGAGCAGGGCGTGAGTATCCAGCAACTGGATATCAGCCAGAATCCATCCGGTGACTTGCAGTTAAAGGCCTCATTAAAACAGGGCTAGCCCATTTTGTTTTAAATGCAGCTTTTAAATGCAACATAACAGGGTCGATAAATTGGGCCAGATGGTATTGACCTGATAAATTCCTGCAATAGCTTGCTTTTTACCAGGTGTTTTAAGATCAACAGGTAGCAACTGAACAGCGAGACAGTTATAATTGCGCTTTATCGCACCCAGCCTGTTTTGTTCATGCTCTATCAGTTTACACGTCCAGCCCTGTTTGCCCTTGATCCTGAACGTGCACATCATGCAACGCTAAGCTCGCTCAAGCTGGCCGAAAAAACCGGTCTGCTATCCCGACTATATCTAAAAATTAACCAGCCTGTTACCTGCATGGGAATTACATTTGATAATCCCGTGGGACTTGCCGCTGGTCTGGATAAAAATGGCGATTATATTGATGCACTGGCCGCACTGGGTTTTGGTTTTATTGAAATTGGCACTATCACGCCACGCCCGCAGTCCGGCAATCCGCACCCGCGTTTGTTCCGTTTGCCTCAAGCCGAAGCCATTATTAACCGCATGGGATTTAATAATGATGGCGTAGACAAGCTGGTTGAAAATGTCAGGGCAGCCAAGTATAAAGGGGTGCTTGGCATTAATATCGGCAAAAATGCAGATACGCCGGTTGAAAAAGCAGTAGATGATTACCTGATTTGTCTGGATAAGGTTTATCCCTACGCCTCTTATGTTACGGTTAATATCTCTTCACCCAATACCAAAGGCTTGCGTAGCCTGCAAAGTGGTGATGCCTTAACCGATTTATTACAGCAATTAAAACAACGACAGCTTTATCTGGCTGAAAAACACCGCCATTATGTACCACTGGTACTTAAGGTTGCACCGGATCTAAGCCCGGAAGATATTGCGTTTATTAGTGCGCAGTTAATCCGCTTTGAAATTGATGGCCTGATTACCACCAATACTACCTTATCCCGTGATGGCGTTGCTGAACTGCCGCATGGAGATGAAGCGGGTGGGTTGTCGGGTGCCCCGGTCTTTGACCGAAGTACCGAATGTTTGACAGCATTTGCAGCGCATTTGCAGGGACGTATCCCCTTGATCGGGGTAGGCGGAATTTTAAACGGTGATCAGGCCAAAGCCAAGATGGATGCTGGCGCATCCTTGGTGCAATTGTATAGTGGCTTGATTTATCAGGGTCCAGACCTCATTAATGACTGTGTTAAAGCGGTGCGCTAACAGATCATGAATTATCTGGATATCGCCAGTGTGGTGATCATCATGTGGGCAACATGGACAGGGCTACAACGTGGCCTGATTCGCTCCCTAACCAGTCTGATTGGCTGGCTATTGGCACTCGTACTGGGTAGCCGTTTTGCACAAACCCTGGCTCCCAGTTTTTCTGTCCTGACGCATGATCCTGTCGTCCAGAAAATTGCGGCGTTTGCCACGATTGCAGCACTGGTGTTGTTTGTGACAGCTATAATTGGCAATGTGCTGCGTCGCTTGTTTAAAGCCCTAAAGCTTGGTCTAACCGAACAGGCGGCAGGGGGCATTTTTGGGGCTGCCAAAGGTTCCCTGATCTTAATGATTGCAATCCAGTTGCTGGGGCCGTGGGTGGCTGAATCACCCTACTGGCAAAAATCCAGAATGGTATCGCTGTTGTCACCTTATGCGCCAATGGCTGTTGAAATGTCGGAACATGTAGCAGGACACGTGTGGGATGAAGTAAAATCCCGTGATGCTCGTGAAGAACCAGAGTTGTCTGCCGAGCCGGTTGACCAGTATGAGCACAACGTAGGCCGCCGTGATGCTGCCGATACAGTGCCTAATCCGTTTTCCTGATTTATCTCTTGTTTGTCTAGCTGGTTGATTCAATCAGTTTATTTACCTAGCCTGTCTGCGAGGTCGCTATGTGTGGAGTCGTTGGTGTTGCCGGTTTAGCGCCAGTCAACCAAACGTTATATGATGCCTTAACCATGTTACAGCATCGCGGACAGGATGCCGCCGGAATTGTGACCTGCCAGGATGGTCGCCTGTTTTTACGCAAGGAAAACGGCATGGTGCGTGATGTGTTTCATACACGTCACATGATGCGTCTGGCGGGTAATTTTGGGATTGGGCATGTGCGCTACCCAACAGCTGGTTCGTCCAGTAGTGCCGAGGCCCAGCCATTTTATGTGAACTCACCTTATGGGATCACACTGGCACACAATGGCAACCTGACCAACGCCATTGAAATCAGCAAAGACCTGTTTAAGACCGATTTGCGACATATCAATACTGATTCAGATTCTGAAGTGCTGCTGAATGTATTTGCCCATGAGCTACAGGCTTTAGGCAAAGAAATTCCTGGCGAAAATGATATTTTTGAAGCGGTTTCCCGGGTACATCAGCGCTGTGAAGGGGCTTATGCGGTAGTTGCCATGATTACCGGTCATGGCTTGCTGGGTTTTCGTGACCCTAATGGTATCCGTCCATTAACCTATGGCATGCGCCTGAACGAAGCGGGCGGTGTTGAATACATGATTGCTTCCGAATCAGTAGCGCTGACCTCATTAGGATTTAAGGTTATTCGGGACGTCGCTCCCGGTGAAGCCATTTTCATTAATTCGGATAACCAGATTTTTACCAAGCAGTGTGCTAAAGAGTTCCGTTACGCACCGTGCATTTTCGAGTTTGTCTATTTTGCCCGTCCGGATTCCATTATCGATGGTATTTCGGTTTATAAATCACGTTTGCGCATGGGTGAAAAACTGGCCCAGAAAATTTTGCGTGAGTGGGGCGAAGAGCATGATATTGACGTGGTGATTCCAATTCCGGACACCAGTCGTACCGCAGCACTGGAACTGGCCAATCATCTGGGTGTGAAGTTCCGTGAAGGCTTCATGAAAAACCGCTACATTGGCCGTACCTTCATTATGCCGGGTCAGCAGCAGCGCAAGAAATCAGTGCGCCAGAAGTTAAATCCGGTTGACCTTGAATTTAAAGGCAAGAATGTATTGCTGGTGGATGATTCAATTGTACGCGGCACCACCTGCCATGAAATTATCCAGATGGCCCGTGAGTCTGGTGCAACCAAGGTGTTCTTTGCATCTGCTGCGCCACCAGTGAAGTTTCCCAACGTGTATGGCATTGATATGCCAGCCAAGAGTGAGCTGATTGCATCCGGCCATAGTGTTGAGGAAGTACGCACGATTATTGGTGCAGACCGTCTGATTTTTCAGGATCTGGAAGACCTGATTGAAGCCACCAAGAGTCGCAAATCGCCAGTACAGGAATTTGACTGTTCGGTATTTAATGGCGTTTATGTCACCAAAGGCATTGATGATGGCTATCTGGATCGACTGGAAGCGCGTCGTAATGATAAGGCCAAGATTGCAGTAAAAAGTACTGTGATTGATGTGTCTTCTGAAAATACCCCAGTAGATATGACAGGTATTAAAGAAGAAGCCTGATTTGACATGGGCATTCAACCATTGCTTTAAAAGCAGCGGTGTATTAAAAGCGCAGGGTGGAGCTTTGCCAAATACAGTTAACACTGTTATTAAGGCATTGCGTCACTACTGCGCTTTTTTATGCAGATGATTTATCAATTTTACAGGCTTATATTCCTGTGATAAGGAAAATACCCTAATGCGCGGACTGTATTTAATTACCAATGACGATCCATTTGATGTGCTGTATCAAAAATTGCATATTGCATTGCAAAGTGGGCCTATTGCATTCATTCAGTACCGTAGAAAGCAGGTAATGCCTGCCCAGCAAGTTAGGGAAATTGAAACACTATTGAAGCTTTGCCAGCAATATCAGGTGCCGTTAATTATTAATGATAATTTGGTACTGGCGCGACAGTTTGCTTGCGGCTTGCATCTGGGGCAGGGGGATGGCTCACTGATTGACGCCAGAGCGCAACTTGGAACGCAGGCGATTATTGGCAGGACTTGCCATGATTCATTGAAGCTTGCAAAGCAGGCCGTTGCAGAAGGCGCCAGTTATCTGGCCTTTGGTGCGGTATTTCCTTCATTTACCAAGCCCAATGCACAGCGCGTTAGTATGGCAACCCTACAGCAGGCCAAGGCCCAGTTTGAGCTACCCATTTGTGTAATTGGCGGGTTGACAGTGGAAAATAGTCAGCCACTGATAAATCTGAATATCGACTTGTATGCAGTGGTCGGAGATGTCCTTAATCTTGACATGGATCAGGTAGCACAACGTGTTAAAGCATGGCAAGCGCTCTTAGAAAATTAACCGCTTGGTTACACTGTTTAACACAAACCTACACAAAAAAAGAAATCTGTGAACACGTGTTATTGGTTAGGCTGATTCACTTGTTAGCGTAACGAGTGGTTAATGGATATGAAAAAGCAGTGGACTGCTGTTTTAGTCTTTCTGGCTTTTATTGTCTGGCAGATCGTAAGTCCCTATTACACGGTTTATCAAATTAAACAGGCAGTTGAGCAAAAAAGTAGTGATGATCTAGCTCATTACATTGACTTTGCCCTGTTAAAGCGTAACTTGAAAATCCAGTTACAAGACAAACTGGAGCAAAAAATCTCCTTGCGCCAGAATGGCAGTTTTTTCGGTAGCCTGACTTACAATATTGCCAATCAGGCCATTGATGGCATGTTGAATCGCACCGTAACGCCTGCATCCATCATTACACTGGTAAGCAATATCCGCAGTTTTGAAAATGATCTCAACAACCTTGAGGGCTGGTCTGGTGCTGAAGATGGTCTTAATGAAAACACCACAGATTATCAGCAAGTACAAATGGGCAAGCCGCTTGCCAGTCAAGCCAGCAGCACTTATCCGGTTCATGCATTACACTCCACGCATTCTCATACACAGTGGCAATATCATTTTGATAATGTAAACCAGTTTAGTATTGTTCAGCAGCATCCTGAACGTCAGCCTGTGCGCTATGTGCTCACCCGTTCAGGATTGGGCTGGAAGCTCAGTAATATCATTTTGCCCTAGCCTTGTTCGTTTTAACTTTATTCTGTCTTGATTTCACATTGGCTGAACTGTATTCAATTAAACATTTCACAACGCTTGTAGCATGTTTTCGCGTTAAACTCACGCTTTCGTATCGCACATCCTATAATGCATTCATTTTATGGGTCAGAATGCTTTAAAAGCCTGACCCTAGCCCGGCCTTAAATACGATGTGCTTATTTTTTCAGTGACTTGTCTTGTGGTGAATGTATGACCCAGCCTTTATCAACGCCTTCTAATGCTGAGCTTTTTGCAGCAGCAAACCAGCATATTCCTGGCGGTGTAAACTCACCCGTGCGTGCATTTA
Organism: Alkanindiges illinoisensis; assembly: GCF_004377485.1. Classification (GTDB taxonomy): domain Bacteria; phylum Pseudomonadota; class Gammaproteobacteria; order Pseudomonadales; family Moraxellaceae; genus Alkanindiges; species Alkanindiges illinoisensis_A. Next base: position 40,046 of record NZ_SNTY01000011.1, on the reverse strand, counting down.
AAGGGGTAGGTGGTACCCCAGTTTTTATTACCAAGGCTCAAGGTGCTTACCTGTGGGACGCGGCGGGCAAACAGTATATTGATTATGTTGGCTCATGGGGGCCAATGATTTTAGGGCATGCGCATCCGGATATCGTCACAGCTGTACAGCAGGCTGCTGCAGATGGCTTGAGTTTTGGTGCGCCCACACCCACAGAAACCACAGTGGCTGATTTAATTTGTGAGATCATGCCATCCATTGAAATGGTGCGTATGACCAGTTCCGGCACCGAAGCCTGTATGAGTGCCATTCGTTTGGCGCGGGGATATACCGGACGCGACAAGATCGTCAAGTTTGAAGGCTGTTACCACGGTCATGCCGATTCCTTACTGGTAAAATCCGGTTCTGGTATGTTAACACTTGGCGTGCCTACCTCCTTAGGCGTACCAGAGGATTTTGCCAAACACACGATTATTCTCCCCTATAACGATATTGAAGCGGTGCAACGCTGCTTTGCTGAGTTTGGTTCAGAAATTGCTGGCATTATTGTTGAACCAGTGGCTGGTAATATGAATCTGGTTATTCCTGTTGAAGGCTTTTTGCAATGCCTGCGTGATGAGTGCGACAAAGCCGGTAGCGTACTGATTATTGATGAAGTGATGACTGGCTTTCGTGTGGCACTGGGCGGCGCACAACAGCGCTATGGCGTGCAGGCCGATATTACGACTTTAGGCAAGATTATTGGTGCCGGATTGCCTGTTGGCGCGTTTGGTGGCAAAAAAGAAATCATGCAGTGTATTGCGCCCTTGGGTGGGGTGTATCAGGCTGGCACACTGTCCGGCAATCCACTGGCCATGCGGGCAGGACTTGCCATGTTCAGGCACTTGACCCAGCCCGGTTTTTATGAGCAACTGGAGGCTAAACTGGCCAAGTTATTGACAGGTTTGCAACAGGCAGCAGATGACGCTGGCATTGCTTTTAAAACCCAAGCGGTGGGTGGCATGTTTGGTCTGTATTTTACCAATTCTGATGACCTATCCAGTTTTGAAGCCATGACGCATTGCAACATTGAAGCCTTTAAGCAGTTTTTCCATGGCATGCTCAAGCGTGGTGTATATCTGGCACCGTCAGCCTTTGAGGCCGGATTTATTTCCAGTGTGCATAGCGATGCTGATATTGAGAAAACCATTAGTATTGCGTGCGATGTATTTAATGAGATGGCAGTTTAAGTCACTATTTATAAGAAAAAGAATGCAAATGTACCTGTTCCTGCAAATTGGGTGCATTTGCAGCAATTCACTAAATATAAAAATGAAATCAGTTCTCTATTGCATTTCTTGAAAATGTAGTAACATTACTACGTGTGGGCTTATACAATTTATTATTGCAAACCGGTATTGAATTTAGGAGGCGAATCATGATTCAAATTAGCAGCCGTGAATTTAATCAGGATATTGGTTATGCCAAACGCAAAAGTGTGCAAGATCCAGTTGTTATTACTGAGCGTGGCAAACCTACACATGTATTACTGAGCTATGATGAATACCAAAAAATGTTGAGTACCCAGCCAAAAATTACTGAGTTGCTAAGTTGTCCTGACGAGATTGATTTTGAAACTGTAAAAACCAGTCTGTACTTAAAGCCAGTAGATTTTGACTAATGTTATTACTGGATACCAATGTCATTTCCGAGCTGCGAAAAGTACACACTGGCAAGGCTGACCTTCGATTTGCACAATGGGCAAATCAGCTGATTCTTCCTGAGCTTTATGTGTCTGCCATTAGTATTATGGAGCTGGAAACCGGCGTATTAAGAATCGAGCGCCGTGATTTCCAGCAAGGCCAGCTATTAAGACAATGGCTGGATCAGCAAGTGTTACCTACTTTTGAAAAAAGAATTCTGGCTATTGATACCAAGGTTGCATTAGCCTGCGCGCGATTACATGTGCCAGATCCACGTTCTGAACGAGATGCCTTAATTGCAGCAACGGCCATTATCCATGGCATGACAGTGGTTACCCGAAACATTGCTGATTTTAAGGAAACTGGGGTTAGCTTATTCAATCCATGGCAGGCTTGATTTGACCCTATAACTTGATGATTAATAATTTTGCTATAAGCCATCTGGCTATTTGAAGAACCCTGACCGACCTATGACCAATTTTTTACAGCAAACGCTCATCCACCGCGATGAACACTTTATTGTCATCAACAAACCTGCCGGATTGCTCAGTGTACCGGGCAAAGGCGATCTGACGGATTGCGTCATTAATCGTTTGTTGTTCGATGAACCCAATACCTTACTCATTCACCGCCTGGATCGTGATACCTCGGGTATTCTGGTATTTGCCTTAAATAAAACAGCGCAAAGCCATATCTCAAAACAGTTTCAAAACCGCCAAACTGACAAGCAATACCATGCGCTGGTGAGTGGACATTTAATGGGTGAGGGTAGTGTAGATGTGCCAGTTAATTATGATCCAACCCGTCCACCCTTACACATTGCTGAGCCTGCCTATCATAAGCCAGCTTTAACACACTGGCAGGCCGTTGAGCAGTTTGAAATCAACAACCAGCCAGTTACCCGGGTAAAATTAACACCTATTACCGGGCGCTCCCATCAGTTGCGGGTACACATGCAATATCTGGGGCATGCCATTGTCGGTGATGAACTGTATGCCGATGAACAGGCGTGCCAGCTGATGCCACGCTTATGTTTGCATGCCGAACAGTTGTCTTTTTTTCATCCCGTAACAGGCAAGAAGTTGAATTTTTTCTGTCCAGCACCATTTTAATCAACTGACCTGTTGCTTTTGTCTGTCTTTCCCGCAGGAATAGTTTAGAAAATATCTTTACGGGCGAGTTTTATACAAAAACTCAAGCACAACGCACAGCAGATATGAGAGAATGCGCGCCGCACGATTTGGGCTTCAAATCCTTGGGCAGTAAATACGTGTGCTGTAATAATTGCAAAAGATAAGGTGAATGAATTGCAAGATTTTGCCATTGGACAACGTTGGTTATCAGACACAGAGTCAGAACTTGGCTTAGGCGTTTTGGTCGATGTCGATGAACGTACCATTAGCATTTTATTCCCCAAAAGCGATGAAACGCGCGTGTATGCCCGGGCCAATGCGCCGCTGTCCCGTATCCTGTTTAAACAGGGTGACTGGTTTACCGATCAGGAAGGGCAGGAGTGGCAGGTTGAAGGTGTTGAAAATGTACGTGGCGTCATGCGCTATGACGTGGTTTGCCCAGCAGGGGAACAGCGTAAAAGCATGAATGAAACCCGGCTGGGTGCCAATATCCAGCTAGCGCGTCCGCTGGATCGTTTGCTGGCCAGCCAGATTGAATCCAAAGAATGGTATGACTTGCGCATTGAAGCATTGCTCATGCAAAGCCGTATGGCGATTAGTCCGTTGCGTGGCTTACTTGGCCCACGTGTTGGCCTGATTCCACACCAGTTATATATTGCCCATGAAGTGGGCCGCCGTCTGGCACCGCGTGTATTGCTTGCCGATGAAGTGGGTCTTGGCAAAACCATTGAAGCCGGCCTGATTATTCACCAGCAACTGCAAACTGGCCGTAGTGAACGTATTTTAATTCTGGTGCCAGATTCCTTGCAGTACCAGTGGATGATTGAAATGCGTCGCCGTTTCAATCTGCAATTTTCCCTGTTTGACCTCACGCGTACGGCATCCATTAAAGAACACGATGAAGATGCCAATCCGTTTTTAACCGAACAATGCATCATTGCCAGTATTGACTTGCTACTGGATCACGAAGATCTCAAACAACAGGCCTTGGATGCTGGCTTTGACTTGCTGGTGATTGACGAAGCGCACCATTTAACTTGGCACGAAGACCCGGAAAGGGGTGAAGGCGTTGGCAATGACCGCTATGATTTGGTTGAAGAATTTGCCAATCAAACGCCGGGTGTTTTATTGCTGACAGCAACCCCGGAGCAACTGGGTGTAGATAGCCATTTTGCCCGTTTGCGCCTGCTGGATCCACAGCGCTTTGACACGCTGGATCACTTTCTGGAAGAAGAAGCGCAATACAGCCAGACGGCACAAATTGCTGAAGTGCTGATGTCGGATGAGCCTTTAAATGAACAGCATCAACAGGTTTTAGTTGAGCTGCTGGGCCATGAAGTGGAGCAAGATAGTGAAGCGCGCTATCGTGCTATTAATGAACTGCTAGACCGTCACGGCACAGGCCGGATTTTGTTCCGCAATACCCGTGAGGCCATTTCCGGTTTTCCGGGTCGTGACTGCATTCCAGCAGCTTTGCCAGCTCCTGAGCACTGGCCGTTAACTGGCAAACTGCGTGAGCAAATGTGGTTTGAAGAAACCATGCTGGATGGCTCATGGATGGAACATGATGCACGCCTGCCATGGCTGATGGACATTCTGCGCAAGGATTTAAAACACAAAAAAGTGCTGCTGATTGCCCGTAGTGGCCCAGTGGTGGAATCACTGGAAACTGCCTTACGCATTCATGGCGGCATTCGTACGGCCATGTTCCATGAAGGCATGAGCCTGCTGGAACGGGACCAAGCCGCAGCATATTTTGCTGAAGAAGGCTATGGGGCACAAATCCTCCTGTGTTCGGAAATTGGCTCGGAAGGCCGTAACTTCCAGTTTGCCAGTGACCTGATTTTATTTGACCTGCCTGCCAACCCTGATGTGCTGGAACAACGGATTGGACGTCTTGACCGGATTGGTCAGCAAAACCGCATTCAAATTCATGTGCCTTATTTTGTAGGCACCGCGCAAGAGCGCATGTTCCGCTGGTACAACGAAGCCTTAAATATTTTCAGCAATATTTCCCCTACTGCGCAAACCTTGCAGGAAAACCATATTGTCGAGCTGAAAGATTGCCTGTTAAGTGATCAGGGGCAGGTGTTTGAAGACCTGCTGGAACAGGTGAACAGCGAGCGTATGGCGCTGGAAGATGAATTACAGGCCGGGCGTGACCGTCTGCTGGAGTTTAATTCCTGCCGGCCTAAAGTGGCTGCACGGATTGTCAAGGCGCTGGAAGATCAGGATGAGCAAAATCCGTTACCTGACTTTATGACACGCTTTCTGGCAGCTACCAACATTGACTATGAAGAACAAAGTGATGGCACGCTGATTATCCGGCCTTCCGATCAAATGCAGGTAGAAGGTTTGTTAATGGATGAAGAGGGCATGACAGCCACCTTCTCGCGTGAGCAGGCACAGCACCGGGAAGATGCCCAGTACATTACGCTGGAACACCCGTTTACCAATAGCATTTTTGAAATGGTACATACTCAGTCGTTTGGTAATACCAGTGTTACAGTGCTGAAAAGCGCGGCAATTCCACAAGGTAGCCTAATGCTGGAAATGTGGTTTCGGGTCGAAGTGATTGCACCCAAAATCCTGAATCTGGCTGCCAGTTTGCCACAGCAGCTTATTCGGGTATTACTAAATGAAAATGGACAGGATTTATCCGCTAAGATTAATTCTGCCATGCTGCATCCGTATGTGCATCGTCTGGACATGAATAATGCGCGTCAGGTGGTTAAATTGCGCCGCGAAGTGATTGAAGAACGCTACAAGCAGGCAGAGCAACTGGCCAAGGCACAGGTGCAAAGCTTTAGTGAAGTTGCCCGCAAGCGTTATAACGATCGACTGCAACAGGAAATTGATCGTCTGACCTATCTGAAGGAACATAACCCCAGCATTCGCGAAGACGAGCTGGAGCGTCTAAAAGAACAGCAGGCACAGGGCGTACAGTTGTTGCAGCAGTTATCGTTAGTACCAGATGCTATCCGGGTGATGGTGGTAATGAAGTAAATTATTCAAACTCTTAACAACCAAGCTTGCGCATGCAGGCTTTTTTTAATGTTGTACAGCTGAGTCAATAACAAGACGGTATTTCCCAGAAAAAAAATTTTCTAGCAATGGCGGCCTGGGCGGCGAAATTCTTAGGCATGCTTGGAAAATGGTGTATGCAAGAAATTGCAGATTAACAGTATGCAACTGTTTAGATGATATGCAATTGTCTGGATGGTATGCAATTTTCTGGATGATAGGCAACTGTCTGGACGGCATTCAACGGCCTGCAATAATTTTTTTACTTAATTTTTTCAGTTAAAATTTTGCTGGATTTTACATAACGTAATCCTGCTTACATAAAGCTGTTGCAACATCGCAATTCTGCTCTTATTACTTATTTATAAACCTATTAGTTTATTGCTATCTCAAAATTTTGCAGTAGGAGTAAGCAATGACCCATTCAAACCAGGCCAGTTCAAACCACGAGGCACAGCAGGCAGAACAGGATGCCAAACAGGATATGCGTCAGGATGCAATGGGTCAGGACAGTGCGCTGACTGACGTACCACCTGAATTTAGCGTGAATAACCGTGATAATTCTGACCAGCCTGCAGCCAGTGACCTGTCAGACGACGCAGCAGACCCAACCGATGCAGGCTACGATGAAACCGTGGCCAATGAACCGGAAGGCGGGCTGGAGGAAATGGATATTGATGACTTGATTGATAGCAATGAAGAAGAGCTGGAAGAAATCACTGGCCTGGCCACCTCCACCCCAAGTCCGACTGCGCGAGCAGATGAAGATCGCTCTGCATTACCAGAGTCTAACATTGCGGGTGAAGCACCCACCCAGAATATCTAGATGTTTTATGAAGCTAACTTATTTTTAGTAAAAATTAGTTAGCTTTTTATTCACTTGAAAACTATTTCCGGTCAGGAAACTGAAATTTTTTGTGTAACTCTATAACGCCATCCGATTTTTTTATGTATATTTTTTCCCATATAGCTTCAGTTTTACTAAAAATTTCTATTACATCAGCAGTTCTCATATCTGTTTTATGATCATATATTTTAGAGTCATATATCAAAGGCAATAACTCACTGTCATCTATTTTGGTGCCGATAATTTTACCACTTAATTCAGAGCTTACAGAAGGGGAATTTTTAATTTCATAAGAGTGTAAATCAAATATTAACTTATTGCTATGATACCCTTCTTTAATATTAGGATAATCATAATAATAAGAATACGAAATATCAATATTTCCATTTAATAAATTTCTAGTTTTTTCTAGATAATCATCAGATTTTATTTTAAGAATGTTTCCATCATAGCTTATAAATCTATCTGGACAATTAAGTGTAAATTGTTTTAATCCTTTAAAATAATTATCACCAGCTGTAAAAGTTTTAGGTGGGTTTGGGAAGATAGATTTTTCTTTCCATAAAACCTTTACAGTGTCATTAATAGGAGAAATCACTATAATAAAACTATCACATTTTTCAGAGCTGTCGTATATTTCTGAAGCATAAGCTTTTGTAAAAAAAAATAAAACTATTGTTAAAATAAAACTAAAGTTTTTGAGCATAATTGTCCACAGCTTTTATCTCTATGTGAAATTATAACCTACAATAAATATATTTATTGTAGGCTATATAAAATTATAAAATACCGGCAGCCTGCTTGAGGTCAGCCGCTTTATCGGTTTTTTCCCAAGTAAATGCACTATCTGAACCATGGCGGCCAAAATGGCCAAAACTTGCAGTTTTCTGGTACATCGGCTGAATCAGGTTCAGCATGCGAGTGATACCATAGGGACGCAGGTCAAAATGTTCACGAATCAGGGCAATAATCTGCTCATCATCAATCTTGCCGCTACCAAAGGTATTGATGGAAATAGAAGTGGGTTCTGCCACACCAATCGCATAACTCACCTGAATTTCACATTTATCGGCAAGGCTCGCCGCCACAATGTTCTTAGCCACATAACGGCCTGCATAGGCTGCTGAGCGATCAACCTTGGACGGGTCTTTACCCGAAAAAGCGCCACCACCATGACGGGCCATGCCGCCATAAGTATCTACAATAATCTTGCGGCCTGTTAAACCGCAATCACCGACTGGTCCGCCAATCACAAACTTGCCAGTTGGATTGATGTGAAACTTGGTGGCCGCATGCAGCATCTCAGCTGGTAATACAGCTTTGACGATTTCTTCAATCACGGCTTCTTTTAGGTCAGCCTGGCTAATGGAGGGATCATGCTGGGTAGAGAGTACTACTGCATCAACACGGGCAGGCTTGCCATCTTCATAATGGAAAGTGACCTGACTTTTGGCATCAGGACGTAACCATGCCAGCTTACCGTTACGGCGCAGTTCAGACTGCTTCTCAACCAGACGGTGCGCATAGCAAATCGGTGCTGGCATTAACACATCGGTTTCGTGGCTGGCATAACCAAACATCAGGCCCTGATCACCAGCACCCTGATCTTCAGGCTTTTGGCGATCCACACCTTGCGCAATTTCAGGGGACTGCTTGCCTAGCATGTTAATAACCGCACAGGTCGAGCCATCAAAACCCAAATCGCTATGGTTATAGCCAATATCATTAACCGTATCACGCACGATTTTTTCAAAATCAATATTGGCAGTGGTGGTAATTTCACCTGCCAGTACCACGGCACCGGTTTTTACCAGTGTTTCACAGGCCACGCGGGCATATTGGTCTTGTTGTAAGATTGCATCAAGAATGGCATCGCTAATCTGGTCTGCCATCTTATCTGGGTGGCCTTCACTGACCGATTCTGACGTAAAGACAGCGTATTCGCGCATGAATGTTCCAGAAAATAAGAAGTTAAAGATGGCGGCTATGTTAACGCGACTTCAAGCTTTGGACTAGCATATCTTGCATGAAAAATGCTTGATTTTATCGCAATAAAATTCAGCCTGATGCCATCATGTCACCTGTCTTTAATAAAAAAGCATTCTTTGCTTTACCCTGCACCTGATTTTTAGGACAATACGCCCATCTTTTTTTAGTGCTGCTTTTATCAAACTGGTTTTTTGTACTGGTTTTAAAAACAGACTGAAGCTTGCTTGCTCAGGTTTTACTCAAGTCCTTCATTTAGTTATTCGGGAAACTGGCTCATGACAACACCACTCAATGAACGCCGCCTTGCCAATGCCATTCGTGTGCTGGCCGTAGACGCTGTTCAACAGGCAAATTCCGGTCATCCAGGCGCGCCGATGGGCATGGCAGAAATTGCTGAAGTGCTGTGGCGTCAATTCTTGCGTCATAACCCAAGTAATCCCAACTGGCCAAACCGTGACCGTTTTGTGTTGTCCAATGGCCATGGCTCCATGCTGCAATATGCCTTATTACATTTATCTGGCTATGATGTATCAGTTGATGATTTAAAACAGTTCCGCCAGTTGCATAGCAAAACACCGGGCCACCCGGAATATGGCTATACCGCTGGGGTTGAAACCACGACCGGGCCATTGGGTCAGGGTATTGCCAATGCAGTGGGCTTCGCCATTGCTGAAAAAACGCTGGCCGCACAGTTTAACCGTGATGGCTTGAATGTCGTGGATCACTTCACCTATTGCTTTATGGGTGATGGTTGCCTGATGGAAGGGATTTCGCATGAAGTCTGCTCGCTGGCAGGTACCCTGCAACTGGGCAAGCTGATTGCTTATTATGATGATAATGGCATTTCCATTGATGGTGAGGTGGAAGGCTGGTTTAGCGACGACACACAAAAACGCTTTGAGGCTTATGGCTGGCACGTGGTGAAAGTGGATGGCCACGATACCGAAGCGCTGCATGCTGCAACCCTGGCTGCACAGGCAGAAACCAAACGCCCAAGCCTGATTATCTGTAAAACCGTCATTGGTCTGGGTTCACCTAACAAGCAGGGTAAGGAAGAATGTCACGGTGCGCCGCTGGGTGTCTCAGAAATTGAACTGGTGCGCGATACCCTAACCTGGACTGATGAACCCTTTGTGATTCCGGCGGATGTCTATGACGCATGGGATGCACGTCCAAAGGGAATCATTCAGGAAAATGAGTGGAACACGCTGTTTGAAGACTATCGCACCCAGTATCCTGAACTGGCTGCTGAGCTACAGCGCCGCTTGAATGGTGACTTGCCTGCTGATTTTGCCTCTAAAGCCGACCAGTATATTCGCGACGTTAACAGTAAGGCTGAAACCATTGCCAGCCGTAAGGCCAGCCAGAATGCATTGCAGGCGTTTGGCCCACAGTTGCCCGAATTGCTGGGTGGCTCGGCTGACCTTGCTGGCTCTAACTTGACGATCTGGAAAGGCTGTGAAGGCATTCAGGACAATCCGGCAGGCAACTATATTCACTATGGTGTGCGCGAATTTGGCATGACAGCGATTGCCAATGGTATTGCATTGCATGGTGGCTTTATTCCTTATGTCGCGACTTTCCTGATTTTTATGGAATATGCCCGCAATGCCGTTCGTATGGGCGCATTGATGAAACAGCGTGTGATTCATGTGTATACGCATGATTCGATTGGTTTGGGTGAAGATGGCCCAACGCATCAGCCCATTGAGCAGCTTGCGTCCTTGCGTGGTACACCAAATCTGAATACCTGGCGTCCAGCGGATACCGTTGAATCCGCTATTGCCTGGAAATCAGCGCTGGAACGTAAGGATGGCCCAACTGCATTGGTGTTCTCCCGTCAAAATCTGCCACATTTAACCCGCACTGAAACGCAAATTACGGATGCTGCAAAAGGCGGCTATGTATTGGCCGCAGAGCAGGGCGAGCTTAAAGCCATTATTATTGCAACGGGTTCGGAAGTTGACTTGGCCATGCAGGCCTACAGCCAGTTGTCTGGTGTACGCGTGGTTTCCATGCCATGTGCTGAAGAATTCATGCGTCAGGATGCGGCTTACCGGGAATCGGTATTACCAGCCAATATCCGCGCGCGTGTTGCAGTTGAAGCCTCACATGTAGACTACTGGTGGAAATTTGTGGGTCTGGATGGCAAGGTGATTGGTATGAGTACCTTTGGTGAGTCTGCCCCAGCCAAAGACCTGTTCAAGTATTTTGGCATTACTACTGAAGCAGTTGTTGCTGCGGTAGAAGAACTGGTTGCTCGATAAACCATTCCTGCAAGTGTTCTGACATAAAAAATGCCTCCATCTGGGAGGCATTTTTTTAGGGCTGACTTTTATGAATAAACCTAAAACTTAATCGCTCAGTTCAACTTTCTTGGCAGTTTTAGGCCGTGCCAATGCGCTACGGGCTTCACCAAAAGAGGCGGTTTGGCGATAAGTCATTAAGGCTGCAATTTCCTGCCGTGATGCTGCACCATTGCGCACACGTTCTGCCAGCGCTTTCATTTCATCACGTCGTTTTTCAAGGGCAATACGGCGTGCACTTTTGGCCTGTTCTTCCAGTTTGTTTTCCTGTTCACTCAGCTTTTTGGCTTCTTCCTCATTAATAAACGAACTAGCCTTGCCTGAGGCCAGCATGCCGGACTGTGCAGCAGGTTTAGCCTGATCAGTAGTGGCAGGCGGTGGTACAGGCGTTGAGGAACCCAGCATTTTAGGTGCACTGCTGCTAGTTGCAGGTGTAGCTGCTTCTGTAGGAGCATTGGGATTCATTGCTGCAACAGCTGCGGCAGGATAGCCCGCAGGCGGCTTAAGTTGCTGTCTGTTTTTTTCAGCGGCTGCATCCACGGCACGGGTGGGAAAATCAACCTTGGTTGTAATGCCTTTTTGCAGGTCAATCACTTTAACAGCGTCGGAACTCAGTTCTTCCTCTGGCGGAATACCACCATAATTCGTTAATGATTCCTGCTCATCAGTCCAGGTGTAAATGGTATCTTCAGCATAGGCAGCCTGAAGGGAAAGCACCTGAAAAGAAAGTGCTAAAGTAGAAAATGCAAAAACTTTAAAGAGTTTAGCCATAATTTATGTCGTCAAAAGTCACGTCCTTGATTTTTAAAATTATAGACGTAGTCGACATAATTGTTAAGTGAATGTACAAAAAATCCCCATTTTTTAAGTAAAAATTTTGAGAAACCGCTTTTGTAATCGCTTGAATCGATTCAATTCATGTTTTTTCCATAAAAAGTGCCCGGAAACTTTTTTTATGAAAGATATACGCTAAACTATATCGCCTGTTTTGCCACGCTGAGCCTGTTTGTGAGCCATTCTTCTGCCTTAAATATTGCCATCAATGGGTTTGGACGCATTGGCCGTAATGTATTGCGTGCCTGGATTGAAGAAGGATTGTGGCCACAGGTTAATATTGTGGCTATCAATGACATTGCTGAACCGGAAATGCTGGCACACCTGCTACGTTTTGACAGTACGCATGGCCGTTTTAATGCAAAAGTTGAGGTGATTAGCGAGGGTGAATCCAGCTTTTTGCAGGTCAGTAAAGATGGCATTAGTCGTCATATTAAAATTCTTAAAATCGCTGAACCCGCACAGTTACCTTGGCAGGCGCTACATATTGATATTGTGCTGGAGTGTACCGGACTGTTTCGTTCCCGCGTTGGGGCTTCCGGGCATTTGCAAGCAGGAGCAGGGCGCGTCATTATTGGTGCAGCCCCATTTGATACTGTAGATGCTGCAGTTGTTTTTGGGATTAACGAACAGGATATTTTGCCAACAGACCGGGTTATTTCCAGTGTGTCCTGTACCACGCAGGCATTGGTGCCACTGGTAAAACTGCTGGATGATGCTTTTGGCATTGAATCCGCATTAATGACTGAAATCCATGCGGTCACGACTGATCAGGCTGTACTGGATCATGCCCATCGTGACCCGCGCCGGGCACGGGCATCGGGCTACAATATTATTCCAACCACTTCCAGTGCGCTAGGTGCCTTAAAGCGGGTATTGCCACACATGGAAAACCGTATTGATGGCTATTCCATTCGGGTGCCAACCATCAACGTGGCTGCCATTGATCTGTCATTTGTGATGAAAAACCCGGCAGATGCACACGCGATTAATCAGTTGTTTATAGATGCTGCGCAAAACCAGTATGCCAATATTATGGATGTCACTGACCAGCCGCTGGTGTCTAGTGACTTTAACCACCAGCCATATTCACTGGTAGTGGATAGCCTGCAAACCATTGTGGTGGGCAGGCAGGCCAAGGTACTGGCGTGGTATGACAATGAATGGGGCTATGCGAATCGCTTGCTGGATTTGTGTACGGCCTTAAGTAGCAATCCGGTTCAATGCTGATTTAATTGCTCAAAGGCTGGTTTGTGCGTCATTTGTCCATTTTTCACTGGTTTGCCGGGCAGACAGGCGTGCAACCATTTTTGCTTCGTGCTAGACTTGCCGACGTCGGGAAATAGCCCGATTTTTTTTCGTGTGGGATGCCACTTTTTGGCATTAACCCAACTATCAAATAGGTTTTACCATGCCAGTTTCAGAAACTTGGTTATTGCCTGATGGGGTGGCTGATGTGCTGCCAGAACAGGCGCAAGTGATTGAACAGCTTCGTCGTCGTTTACTTGATTCTCTGGCCAGCCGTGGTTATGAACTGGTTTACACGCCATTTATTGAATACGTCGAATCCTTATCCCTGCTAAACCGCAATACCAGTGACCTTGATCTGGTAACCTTCAAGCTCATCGACCAGATTTCAGGTCGTTTGCTGGGCGTGCGTGCCGATATTACGCCACAGGTTGCCCGCATTGACGCGCATGTCAGACCGGTTGAAGGCATTGCCCGTTATTGCTATGCCGCTACTGTTTTACATACCCGTCCACAGGGTTTGTCAGCGTCCCGCGCTCCCTTACAACTAGGTGCTGAGCTGTTTGGCTGTGAGGGGCTGGAAGCTGATCTGGAAATGGCAGACCTGATGCTGACCCTGCTTCAACAGGCAGGCTTTGAGCACAAGCTGCATCTGGATCTGGGTCATGTGGGTATTTTTAGAAATCTGGCACGCATCGCTGGCCTGAGCGATGCTCAGGAAGCAGAGCTCACCGATTTATATCAGCGCAAGGCAATTCCCGAACTGGCAGAATATACCCAGACGTTGAATCTGGGCCAGGATTTTTATGCGCTGGGCCGTTATGGCAATGATTTGACTACCTTAAAGCAGCAATTGTCTGCACAGGTACTGGCTGACCAAACCCTGCAACAGGCACTAAATGCGCTGGAACAGGCACAGGCGCATGTTCAGCAGTACTGGCCTACGATTAATGTTGGCGTGGATGCCGCAGAGTTGCGTGGTTATCACTACCATACTGGTCTGATGTTTGCCGTGTATGGCCCTAACCGTGCAGTGCCACTGGCTCAGGGTGGGCGTTATGATGGTATTGGTATTGCCTTTGGCCGTGAGCGTGCAGCAACAGGATTTAGCTGTGATTTGTATGTGCTGGCGCAGGCCAATCAAGCCAACTCCATGCCGATAATGCTAGCACCACTGGGCAAGGATACCGAGCTACAGGCTGCGATTGCACAGGCCCGTCAGGATGGTTTTGTGGTTATTCAGGCGCTGGATGAGCAGGATCAGCATAGTCGTGCCAGTCAGCGTCTGGTACATGATGGGGCGATATGGCAGCGCCAGTCAGTTTGAGCATGAGTTTTCAAGGCTAATTTTAACGTAAGGGCTGCTGCGTGTTGGTGCAGCCTGAGCAACAGTTTTATATAGGTAATGAGGCAGATATGGGCAAGAATGTCGTTGTGCTTGGTACACAGTGGGGCGATGAGGGCAAAGGCAAAATCGTTGATTTGCTAACCGATCAGGCCGCAGCCGTTGTACGCTATCAGGGCGGGCACAATGCAGGCCATACCCTTGTCGTTGGTGGCGAGAAAACTGTACTGCATTTGATTCCTTCAGGGATTTTACGTGCCAATGTGCTTAACCTGATTGGCAATGGCGTGGTGCTGGCGCCGGATGCGTTGCTCAAGGAAATGGGTACACTGGAAGCCAAAGGCGTGCCGGTACGTGAGCGCCTGCGTATTTCCCCGAATTGCCCGCTAATTCTGCCTTACCACATTGCGCTGGATCAGGCGCGTGAAATCAAGCGTGGTAATGCCAAGATTGGTACAACTGGCCGTGGTATTGGCCCGGCGTATGAAGACAAGGTTGCCCGCCGTGGCCTGCGTCTGGCTGACATGATTCGTGGTGGTGAAGAATTTGCTGCCCGCTTGAAAGAAGTCATTGAATATCACAATTTCCGCCTGACCCAGTATTATGGCGTTGAAGCGGTAAATTTTGACACCGTATTGCAGCAATGCACCGAATGGGCTGCCCAGTTAAAACCGTTAATTGCTGATGTCACTGCCATTTTGCATGACTACCGGATGCAGGGTAAGCCGCTGATGTTTGAAGGCGCGCAAGGTTCCTTGCTGGATATTGACCACGGGACTTATCCTTATGTCACCAGCAGCAACACGACAGCTGGTGGTGTGAGCACGGGCACAGGTGTTGGCCCATTATTCCTGGATTATGTGCTGGGCATTACCAAAGCCTATACCACCCGTGTTGGTGCTGGGCCGTTTCCAACCGAACTGGTCTGGGATGCCAAAACTGATGTGGGCGATGCCATTGGCAAGCATTTGGGTGTGGTTGGTAATGAAATTGGTGCCTCTACTGGCCGTCAGCGTCGTTGTGGCTGGTTTGATGCCGTGGTGGTACGCCGTGCAGTCGAAGTCAATTCCCTCAGTGGAATTTGCCTGACCAAACTGGACGTACTGGATGGCCTCTCTGAAGTAAAAATCTGTACCAGCTATGAAGCAACTGATTGCGGCTGTGCAGGTTCCAGCGATGCCGTGTCGTTTGAAAACATGAAGCCCGTCTATGAAACCATGCCGGGCTGGACAGAAACAACCGTAGGTGCAACCCGTGTGGATCAGCTACCTGCCAATGCCCAAGCTTATATCAAGCGAATTGAAGAGCTAGTCGGTTGTCCAATCGATATCATTTCTACTGGGCCGGATCGCGCAGAGACCATTATCTTGCGTCATCCATTCGGCTGATTTGAAGCTGTGAATTTAAAAAAGCTCTCAACATGAGGGCTTTTTTATTACTTTAAAATTGATAAGAGAGATAAAGACATGACATTAAAAATAGAAAGTGGTTTTGCAGCAGGAACACTGGTTCATACGGATCAAGGTTTAGTCCCCATTGAACAGATCAAGGTTGGCGATAGGGTATTGTCTAAACCTGAAGATGGCATTGGGGCGCAAGTTTACAAGTCTGTAGTCAGAACCGTTAAAACGGATAATGTACCCGTACGCTTGGTTAAATGTATTGCACAAGAGGTTAGAGACCAAGCTAGAAGAGATAGAAAATATATTTCTGATGATGAGTTAACCAATATTATAGTGACTGCCAATCATCCATTCTGGGTGGTAGGAAAAGGCTGGGTGCAGGCTGAGGATCTAAGAGAGAGTGATTCCTTTGAGCTTAATGATGGACGATTAGCTAAACTGTATGACAATGGAGGAGGAATGTTTACCGCAGCTCGTCCTATTTATCATTTCCCTGGTGATCTAAGTGGCTGGACTATTCGTTTTAACGAATATGGAGATGATGAGGGTGTAAGCATTGTTGACGTTGATCTAACCCCAGGGATAATGCGACAACGTGACACTGGAGTATCTTATCGGGAAACTTATCTTGGCTGGTATAAGGATCATGGGCAGCCTTATATCTGTACCGTTTATAACCTTGAAGTGGCTGATACGCATACCTATTATGTGGCTGATCTAGGTATATGGGTTAAAACAATTTAATTCCTAAAGTTCAACCAATAAAAAAACCTCCAGTTTTAAACCGGAGGTTTTTAGATAAGGCAAAACAGCACTAAACTTAGTTTTGCTGAATACCCGCCACCAGCCATTCACTGCTGTTGGCAGGTTTTACAAAATGCCAGGTTTCGCTAAATGGCACCGCCTGCGCATTCAAGGTTTCACTCACTGTTCCACTAAATTGCACGCTGGCAAAGTACTGACCATTTTCCGTGCCGCTTTCGACCACTTGCGCATTGAGTTGCGGGAATTCTGCCAGTTCATCGTTGGACAGGATATCACTGCGAATCGCCGCATACATGTCAGGCGTAAAATAACGGCGAACCTCTTCAATGTTGCTGCTGCTGTTCATGGATTGCAGGTGCAGGAACTTGGCACGCGCCTGACGCAAAAATGCTGCCGGTTCAGTTCCATCAGGAAGTTGCTGGCCACTGGAGCTATATGCACCACCTGCGGTTGTACCTACGCTTTGACCAAAGATATTGGTGTTATCGCCGCCGGTAGAGAATGGACGCGAGCTAGGTGATGGCGCTGCATTGGTGCGACCAAATGGCCCTCCACTGTTCGGGGCAAAAGGGTTGCCATTAGCAGATGCTTTTTTTGCAGACAAGCGTCTAAACAGGAAAAATGCACCAATAGCCAGAATGGCGATCCACAACCAGCTAAAACTGCTTTTTTGTTCAGCTTGTGCTGCCTGTGCATTTTGCTGTTGCGCTGTTGTTGCATCAGGAGAAGCTGCTGCATCACGAGAGGTGGCCGGATCATTGTCATTAGCCAGCGCGTTAGCAGCCACGGCACCAACCGCAGCACCTGCCACACCCGCCGCAACCATTGTACCTACACCGGGGCCAGAGCGCTGTGGCTGGACAGTACCCTGTTGTACGGGCGCAGCAGTTTGGCGGTTCTGGTTATAACCCTGATTATAAGAAGACGATGAGCTACTGCTATGGCTACGGCTCATGCCATAACTTTTACCACCGCCCATCCGTTTTGCTTCAGCAAGCGGTGACAAAACCAAAGTCGTCATCATCAACGCTGCCACGACACCATGCTTATTGATTTGCATCTGCAATTTCCTGCTTTTTAGATTATCAAGTTTAAATCATCAAGTGATAAACCATTAATGTAGTGCTGGCCCCTGAATTTCAAGCAAACACTTTGTTCTGGAATTGTTGTTGAAGTGCATTAAGCCAGCCTTAAAAGCAATCAAATAGCACACAATTAAGGCGGGTTAAAATACTGGCTTAAGCCTATACCAGCCGGTTTAACTGGCTATCACTGCCTGAATTAACTGTCCAGTTGCAGGGCGGCATCCAGTGCTTCATGCAGGCGACCCACTGCAATTACATTCAGGCCTTTGACAGGCTGCTGGGGCATGTTGGCACGTGGCACAATGGCGGTTTTAAAGCCATGCTTGACGGCTTCGCGCAAGCGTTCCTGACCATTGGGTACCGGACGTATTTCACCAGACAGGCCCACTTCGCCAAAGACTGCCAGATGCTGTGGCAAGGCCTTGCCGCGTAAACTGGAGGCTACAGCCAGCAATACGGCAAGGTCAGAACCAGTTTCCATGACCTTGACGCCACCCACCACATTAACAAATACATCCTGTCCGGTAGTTTGCACGCCACCATGCCGGTGCATTACCGCCAGCAGCATGGCTAGGCGGTTTTGATCCAGACCCAGTGCTACACGCCGTGGCTGACCATGCGCATCGTCCACCAGCGCCTGCACTTCTACCAGTAGCGGCCGGGTGCCTTCACGGCTTACCATCACAATACTGCCGGGAATGGCTTCATCATAACGGCTTAAAAAGATGGCGGAGGGATTGGGCACTTCACGCAGGCCGCGATCCGTCATGGCAAACACGCCGAGTTCATTTACTGCACCAAAACGGTTTTTGACCGCACGAATCATGCGGAAGCGTGAGTCAGATTCACCTTCAAAATACAGGACGCAATCCACCATGTGTTCCAGCACACGCGGCCCCGCCAGTGCGCCTTCTTTGGTGACATGACCGACCAGAAACAAGGCGGTGCCGGAATTTTTGGCATAGCGCGTGAGCAGGGCAGCCGATTCACGGATTTGTGCCACGCCGCCCGGTGCAGATTGCAGGCTTTCGGTATACAGGGTTTGAATGGAGTCCAGTACGGCAACAGCGGGTTTTTCCTGTGCCAGCGTAGCGCAAATGGTTTCCACACAGGTTTCGGCCATCACGCTTAGTTGATGGGTAGGCAAGTCCAGACGTTGGGCACGCAAGGCTACCTGTGACAGTGATTCTTCACCCGTCACATACAGCGCGCGCGTAGTATTTTCTGTGGCTGAACCAGCCTGTTCTGCCATGTGAGTCATGGTTTGCAGCAAAATGGTGGACTTGCCAATACCGGGATCACCGCCGATCAACACCACTGAGCCTGTGACCAGCCCGCCGCCCAGTACCCGGTCAAACTCACCAATACCAGTGCTTAGGCGGGTTTCACGTGCCATGCTGATTTTATTGAGCTTGGTGACACTACTGGCTTGGCCTGCATAGCCGCCAGCCACGATGCCCGCTTTGGCACGATGGGTTGAGGCCGCTTCTGGCTTGCTTTCAACCAGACAGTTCCATTCGCCGCAATCGCTGCACTGGCCAGACCATTTGGGATGAATCGTGCCACATTGCTGGCAAGCGTACTGGGTTTTGACTTTGCTCATTGTGTCCATTTTTTTAATAAATGAGGCTTATTTTAGCGGGTTTTAATCTGCAAAAATGGATTTTAATGCAAAATGCGTCGTGATCTGACGTCTTTTGAGGGAGTAAGCCTGCGATAAAATTAAGCAATGTGTCGTATGGCAGGTTGTATCGCCGGGCACTTCATTGTTAAATGTGCAGGCTTATTTTTGCCTTACAGCCATCAGGGATCTGCAAGCATCAGCATGGCATGATGATAAAAAATCATAGGCTGGTATTTTAGGAATATAGTTTGCTTGGGTAAGGCGCAACAACATTAGGGAACCTTTTCATGATGTCGCACGATGATGCCGTAAGCCAATCGTCGCCAGACCATTTGCAGCGTAAATTACAGAACCGTCATTTACAGCTCATTGCAATTGGGGGCGCCATTGGTACCGGCCTGTTTATGGGTTCAGGCAAGACCATTAGCCTTGCTGGCCCATCCATTATTTTTATTTATATGATTATTGGCCTGATGGTGTTCTTCGTGATGAGGGCACTGGGCGAGTTACTCCTGTCAAATCTGCAATATAAGTCATTTGTGGATATGGCGTATGACCTGCTGGGGCCATGGGCCGGGTTTTTTACTGGCTGGACCTATTGGTTGTGCTGGGTCTCAATTTGTATTGCCGACCTGACTGCCATTGTCAATTATCTAACCTTCTGGCTACCGGAAGGCACGCAGTTTACCCCACTGGGTGGCGCTGCCATTAGTGCAGGCTGTGTGCTGTTCCTGATGGGTCTTAACCTGCTGACCGTCAAACTGTTTGGTGAAGTGGAGTTCTGGTTTGCCCTGATCAAGATTGTTGCCATTGTTGCGTTGATTTGCGCCGGGTTATACATGGTGCTCACCGCATTTACCTCGCCCAGTGGTTCAGTTGCGTCCCTCACCAATTTGTGGACAGATGGCGGCATGTTTCCCAATGGGTTAAAAGGTTTTCTGGCTGGATTCCAGATAGCCATTTTTGCCTTTGTCGGGATTGAACTGGTGGGAACGACAGCAGCAGAAACTAAAGACCCGGAAAAGAATCTACCCAAGGCAATTAACTCTATTCCGGTTCGCGTCATTTTGTTTTATGTGTTGTCGCTGGTGGTGGTTATGTCAGTGACCCCATGGCGCTCTGTAGTGCCGGATAAAAGCCCATTTGTGGAATTGTTCCTGCTGGCAGGGATTCCGGTGGCGGCTATTGTGATGAATCTGGTGGTGTTGTCATCAGTGATGTCCTCGATGAATAGCGGGATTTTTTCCACCAGTCGTATGCTGTTTGGACTGGCAAAAGACAAGCAGGCGCCCAGCTTTTTCGAACGTTTGTCCAGTGTGGCTGTTCCTGCCAATGGCCTGATCTTTTCCTGCGTGCTGATTATGTCCGGCGCATTGCTACAGTACTTTGTACCCAATACCATTACTGCATTTACCCTGGTCACTACACTGTCCACCATTTTGTTTATTTGCGTGTGGATTATTGTGCTGCTGTCCTATATCAAGTACCGCAAGACCCGTCCGCAGCTGCATGCAACTTCTAAATTCAAGATGCCCGGCGGTGTTGCCATGTGTTATGTGGTGATTGCATTTTTTATTTTTACCGTGTTTATTCTTACACTGGAACCAGATACGCGGCAGTCGCTGATTGTTAGCCCGATCTGGCTGGTGATTCTGGCGCTTAGTTATCTAATGATGAAACGCAAGCCGGTTTAAAGCATGACTAAACAAAAAGACCAGTCCCTGTGACTGGTTTTTTATGGGCGACATTTTATGACGTATAGATATTGCTAAAGCTGGTTGATGTGATAAAACTAGTAATTGTGAAGAAAAGATGAATTAAGGGAATAACTATGGAGTTTTATGCCCACTCTACCTCAGACCCTAATAAAACAAATTGGCAACCCTTAATCGATCATTTAACAGTGGTAGGCAAAATAGCTGAACAATCCGCCCAGTCTATTGGTTGGGCTCAACTTGCTAAAGCTATTGGTTTGTTACATGATCTAGGGAAATATTGTCAGGAGTTTCAGGAGCGTTTACAGGGTGATCCGAAATCTGTTGATCATGCAACTTGGGGTGCAATAACAGCATTTAAAAAATATGGCAACTTGGGGCAACTTATGGCCTACGTAATTGCTGGCCACCATGCTGGATTAGCCAATGGAATACATGAGGACACAGCACGTTTAACTGAGCTTGAGCGGCGTTTGAATAAAGAAAAAGAAGGCTCACTTCCTGTATTGGCTGAACAATGGAAATCTGAAATTGAGCATTTGCTACCAGTTAAAATAGAGATGAACCCCTTTTTTAAAGTAAAAAATGATGCAATAAATTTTCAGCTCATGTTACTTGCACGTATATTGTTGTCCAGTTTAGTAGATGCAGATCGGCTAGATACAGAGGCTTTTGCTTTACAGGCTGAGGGAAAACAGCCAGCGCCGCGCGGAAATTACCCGACTTTAATATCTATTAAGAAAAAGTTTGATCAATTCTTATCAGGTTTACCTAACCGAACTGATATCCAACAAAAGCGGAATGTCATTCTTAAAACTGTACGAGAAAATGCGGCTTTTGAACCAGGACTATTTAGCTTAACGGTTCCTACTGGGGGAGGTAAGACCTTTACCTCTATGGCATTTGCACTTGACCATGCTGCACTAAAAAATAAACGCAGAATTATTTTTGTTATTCCATTCACGAGCATTATTGAACAAACCGCAAGTGTATTTCGAAGGGCGCTGGATGAGGAGTTTGCAGAGGCTATCATTGAACACCATAGTGCTTTCAACGAGGCCAAAATTTCTCAAAAGACTGCTCATATTGATAGTTTGACTAAGCTAAAACTTGCTCAGGATAATTGGGATGCACCTATTATTATCACGACTGTGGTGCAATTCTTAGAATCATTATTTTCTAGCAAAACCAGTCCCTGCCGAAAACTACATAATATTGCTAATAGCGTCATTGTGATGGATGAGGCGCAAACCCTGCCACTTCATTTACTACGTCCTAGTTTGGTTGCAATTGATGAGCTTAACCAAAATTATGGTTGCTCTATTGTCCTATGCACAGCAACACAACCTGCAATTCGAAAGGTAGACGGTTTTTTAGATGGCCTAGAGAATGTACGGGAGCTCGCACAATCCGCTGACATTCAACCCCAAGCTTTATATGAACAGTTCCGTCGTGTCACTATTAAGCATATTGGTGCGCAAAATGACGAGAAACTTATCGAAAGAATCAGCCAGCACGAGCAGATTTTATGCATAGTAAACAATCGGAAGCAGGCGCGTGAGTTGTATCGGGGTATTGCAGCACTGGAAGGAAGTTTTCACTTATCAACCTTTATGTGCTCAGTACACCGCAGCCAGGTTTTGCAGGAAATTCGCGAATATTTGGAGAAAGGCCAGCCTTGTCGGGTGATCTCTACCTCATTAATTGAGGCGGGTGTAGATGTTAGCTTTCCCCATGTGTTACGTGCCGATGCTGGCCTGGATTCTATTGCCCAAGCCGCTGGCCGTTGTAACCGTGAAGGTAAGTGGGAAATAGCCTGTAGCTTAGTT
The DNA here is from genome assembly GCF_004377485.1 of Alkanindiges illinoisensis. Classification (GTDB taxonomy): domain Bacteria; phylum Pseudomonadota; class Gammaproteobacteria; order Pseudomonadales; family Moraxellaceae; genus Alkanindiges; species Alkanindiges illinoisensis_A. The sequence continues at coordinate 17,238 of NZ_SNTY01000011.1, read as the reverse complement.
GAGGTATTTACACCCCAAGATCATAGTATGCCAACAGAGTTGCAAGCTTTTGCTTCAACCATGCAAGAGATACTACGACTGCCAGATTATGCAATAGACCCTCTAGGTATTAAAAGTATACGTAAATATTTCGAATTACTTTACTGGCAAAAAGAATCAGGTACTAACAGCCTGCTAGATCGGGAACAGATACTTACTAAAGTCAAAAATAGCAAAATTAATAGTTTGCCATTTGATTGGGTCGATCAAAAATTTAAGCTGATTGAAAGCACAATGTGCACCGTGATTGTTCCGTTTGATGCCAAAGCAGAAGAGTTGATCGAGAAATTAAAAGCGCTTCCAACTTTCCTAAGCGTCGGCAAGATTGCACGGCAATTACAGGTCTATACCGTGTCCGTACCTGAACGCGTTGCCGCTGATTTAGTCAAGGTTGGTGCACTGCAATATATACAGCCTGAACGCTTTGGCCAGCAATTTCTGGTGCTGGATACCAGAAGTATGTATACCACTGATGTGGGTTTCGACCCAGACCGTGAGCCACTATTACTTTCAGGAATGGAGTGTAATTGGTAATTTTTTAAATTACTGACGTTTATAGGAATAAAATTATTGAAGCATGTAATGAACATAGGTAGGCTGGTTTGAGTTCGCCTTCTTTTAGAGGCGTGGATTGAAACCGATAAACGTCAGTTAGAGTGATGCAAACAGCCAGTGCATTGGTGGCTTTGGTCTCAGTGCACGGGCAATTTAAAAATAAAAGAGCGAGGGAAATTATGGCAAGAAAAAGAGTTATTTTAAAAGTTTGGGGAGATAACGCATGCTTTACTCGCCCAGAGATGAAAGTTGAGCGAGTATCTTATGATGTGATGACACCATCAGCCGCACGGGGAATTATTGAAGCCATACATTGGAAACCTGCTATTCGGTACGTAATTGAACGGATTCATGTTTTAAATCCTATTCAATTTGAAAATATACGGCGGAATGAGGTAGGTTCAAAGCTGGCTACCACGAGCATTAGCAAAGCACAAAAGACGGGTAATCTTGCTGAGGCTGTTACATTTATTGATGAGGACCGGCAACAGCGTGCTGCGACAGTACTACGTCAAGTTGTTTATGTGATTGAGGCCTCCTTTGAAATGACAAAGCAGGCAGGTGCAGACGATAACCTCAACAAACACTTTGAAACTTTTAAGCGTCGGGCACAAAAAGGTCAATGCTTTCAGCAGCCTTGTCTAGGGAATCGAGAATTCCCGGCTTATTTTGAATGGATTGACCAAGTAGCCGATATTCCAAAAAGTAGCCTGCCTGAACTCGATCGCAACAAAGACCTCGGCTATATGCTATGGGACATAGATTATAAAAATAAGCATCAAGCCCGCTTTTTTCGTGCCCGGCTTGAAGATGGTGTGTTGAATGTGCCTCCATTTGGGGAGACACTACAATGATATTACAAAAACTAAATGATCTATATGAGCGATTAAACGAACAGGGAAAGGTCGCCACTAGGGGTTACGCAGTTGCCAAAATTGATTTTTGTCTAATATTAAATCAGGCAGGAGAATTAGCAGCGATCAATGATTTACGTTTACCTGATAAACGCCGCTCGGCCTTAGAACTAATTGCGCCACAAGGCCAAACTCGTACAGTTGGGATTAAGTCCAACTTTTTATGGGATAAAACTGCTTATGTGTTAGGAGTAAGCACGACCAGTAAGCGTAGTCAGGAAGAGCATCAGAACTTTAAAAATTTACATTTTAATGCTCTGGCACAAAATGAAGATTTGGGCTTACAGGCTTTGGTGAGTTTTTTACAAGAATGGCAACCTGAGCACTATACGACGCATCCTGTTATTCAACCCTTTACAGAGGAACTAATCGATAAAAATGTAGTGTTTCGTCTGGAAGGTGAAACCCTATATTTGCATGATAGGCCAATAGCTAAAGACATCTGGGCTAGTTTGCAGGCCGAAGAAACTTCTGTGATTGGGCAGTGTTTAGTTAGTGGTAGGCAAGCTCCATTAGCACGTCTGCATCCAGCAATAAAGGGCGTGGACGGAGGGCAATCATCTGGTGCAATGATTGTTTCGTTTAATAAAAACTCGTTCGAATCGTTTGGAAAAACGCAGGGTGAAAACTCACCTATGAGCGAGCAAGCTACCTTTGCCTATACAATAGCATTGAACTATTTACTACGGCGCAGTGAAGGAAATCAGCAACGTCTAAAGATCGGTGATGCGGTTACCGTATTTTGGGCGGAGGCTAATAATGCAAGTCAGGCTGAACAAGCAGAACTATTCGTTGCTGCATTATTTGCACCTCCGCCACCAACTGATGAGCAGGAAACGCAAAGTCTTTCTGGTTTAATTAAACAAATTGCTAGTGGTAGACCTTTATCAGCTATACGACCCGATCTAGACCCATATACTCGGTTTTATATTTTGGGTTTATCTCCTAATGCAGCCCGTATCAGCGTCCGCTTCTGGCAGCAGTCTACGCTTGGACAGTTAAGCGAAAGAATCTCCGAGCATTATCAGGATTTATATCTGGAGCCTATCCCGTGGCGGACGCCACCAAGCATAGCTTCACTTACGCTGGCTACTGTTCCGCACCGTGCAGGACAGAAACCTAAATTCGATGATGTTTCCCCTCTACTTGCTGGCGATTTAGCAAGAGCTATTTTTACTGGGCAACGCTATCCACAAAGTTTATTGGCACAACTGCTACTGCGGATGCGTAGTGATGGGCAAATTACTAGCTTGCGTGTGGCACTGTGCAAGGCAGTAATTAACCGCGCTGCCCGCTTAAGCCAGCAGTTTGATCTACAAACAAAAAACCATAAGGAGATACCTATGAGCCTAGATGTGACCGAAACCAATCCGGCCTACCGACTGGGGCGGTTATTTGCTGTATTAGAAAGTATTCAGCGTAAAGCGCTTGGAGATAGCGTGAACGCGACTATACGCGACCGTTATTGGGGAGCAGCCTCAGCAACGCCCGCATCTATTTTTCCGATGCTACTTCGAAATGCTGCTAACCATTTGGGCAAGATACGCAAGGAAAATCCGGGATTATCCAGTTTTTTTGACTGGCAAATTGGCGATATTGAACAAGGCTTGAGTACAAGCTGGCCAAAAAGTTTAAACATGAATGACCAGGGCCGCTTTGCTATTGGTTATTATCATCAAAAGTGGACGAAAACTATCAAAACCAAGGAAGGCGAGGAAGTCAAAAATGAGATGGCCGAATCACTTCCTGTGAATGACGGTATGAATAATACCGAAGAGTAATCTCCAATCGAAACTATTTTTATAATTCAATTCAGGAAGCAATGATGACTGCCATTACCAACCGCTACGATTTTGTTCTATTATTTGATGTTACCAACGGTAATCCCAATGGTGATCCTGATGCCGGTAACATGGCGCGCCTGGATCCTGAAACTAATCAGGGACTGGTTACAGATGTTTGTATCAAACGCAAGGTACGGAACTTTGTTGAATTAACGCAGGATGACCAACAAGGTTACGCCATCTATATGCAGGAAAAGGCGGTACTTAATAACTTTAATAAGAAAGCTTACGAGGCATTAGGCCTTGAACCAGATACCAAAACAAAAAAACTGCCTAAAGATGCCGACAAGGCAAAAGCCCTAACTAAGTTTATGTGTGACCATTTTTTTGATGTGCGGACTTTCGGTGCAGTAATGACGACTGAGGTAAACACTGGCCAAGTGCGTGGCGCGGTTCAACTAGCTTTTGCGCGGTCAATTGACCCTATAGTGCCGCTTGAAATTTCAATTACCCGTATGGCGGTCACCAATGAAAAGGATGCCGACAAAGAGCGGACAATGGGGCGCAAGCATATTATTCCTTATGGCTTGTATGAAATGCATGGCTTTATTTCTGCTCCATTGGCGGAGCGAACAGGTTTTAGCGAAAATGACTTGGAAATATTTTGGCAGGCTTTAGAGCAGATGTTTGAGCATGATCGTTCTGCGGCAAGAGGCGAGATGACCACACGAAAACTTGTGATATTTAAACATGAAAGCAAGTTAGGCAATGCGCCTGCACATCAGCTTTTTGAGCGTGTCAAAGTTGAGCGCAAAGAAGGTGTGGAGAGTACGCGTGCCTATACCGATTACAACATCACAGTTGACCATGCAGGCAAACCAGAAGGGGTAGAAATTATCGAGCGGCTATAAATTTAAACCCTGCCTATAAATGAGATTCTAATGGGCAGGGTTTATTTTAGTTTAAAAGGACACATGGTATGGAAACCATTTATCTATCGCGCTTGCAGCATTATTTATACTGTCCACGCCAGTTTGCGCTAATCGAACTTGAAGATATCTGGACAGAAAATTATTTTACTGCGTCAGGTCAGGTATTGCATCAGCGGGTTAATCAGCAGGATCAGCAAAAACGCGGCAAAATCCGTACGGCGTGGGCATTGCCTTTAGCCTCAGAAAGACTAGGTATCGAAGGGGTAGCCGATGTGGTTGAGTTTCATCGGCAACCTGATGGTTCCGAGTTGCCTTATCCAATTGAGTATAAGCGCGGCAAGCCCAAATCGCATCAGGCGGATGAAGTACAACTTTGTGCGCAAGCTTTATGCCTGGAAGAAATGCAGAATGTGGTTATTCCTCAGGGTGCATTATTTTATGGAGAAACTCGCAGGCGGCAAAATATAGAGTTTGACCAGCAACTGCAGGACTTAACTCTAAATACCATTCAGGCCTGCCGTGAGATTGTGAAAACCGGCAGCACACCAGCCGCTATATTCGACAGTAAAAAATGTCGCGCCTGTTCGTTGATTGAATTATGCCATCCAAAAAAATTTAAAAAATCAGCGAGTTTATGGTTAGCTAAGCACTTACAGGCAGAATAAATAGGGAAATTAAATGCGACCATTGAGAAATACCATCTACGTGCAAACTCAGGGTGCATGGATTCATAAGGATGGTGAAAATCTGGTAATGAAGCTGGGTGATGAAACCAAAGCACGCGTGCCTATCCATAAGCTAGAGGGGCTGGTGTGTTTTGGCCAGATTACTATTTCGCCTTATTTAATGGAGCATTGCGCTAAAAACGGTATAACTATTACCTTGCTTAACCAGTTTGGAAAATTTCTGGCGCGGGTAGAAGGCGCGGTCAGTGGCAATGTATTGCTCAGGCGCAGGCAGCATCTCACTGCTCATAGCTCAACCAGCAGTATTTTGATTGCACAGAGTATGCTAAGTGGCAAACTTTATAACCAGCGTGCAGTAATACGGCGCTATCTACGTGATTATGCCGAGCAGCTTAACAGTATAGATATTGCCCAGCTCGAATATGCGGATAAGCGCATGACGCGGTGTCTTGGGCAATTGGTTGATTGTGCCAGTATTGATGAGCTCATGGGGCGAGAAGGCGAGGCCGCTACAGTTTATTTTGGTGTGTTCTCTCATCTAATTCGCCAGCAGGAATTTGAATTTTTAAACCGTCAGCGACGTCCACCAAAAGATCCTGTCAATGCGTTATTATCATTTAGTTATACCTTACTAACACATGATTATCGTTCGGCTCTAGAAACAACAGGCCTAGACCCGGCATGTGGTTTCTTGCATCAGTTAAGGCCAGGTCGCCCATCCTTAGCGTTAGATATGGCTGAAGAATTGCGTCCCATGATTGACCGTTTTGTGTTGTCATTGATTAATAAAAAGCAAATTTTACTAAAGGATTTTGAAAGCTGGCCAAATGGTGCAGTCACGTTGAAAGATGACGCCCGCAAAACTTTTTTGGCGGCTTGGCAAGCCCGTAAGCAGGAAACATTGTTGCATCCGTGGTTTGAAGAAACTGTGCCATTTGGCTTAATCCCTTGGCTACAGGCACAAATTTTAGCGCGTCATTTACGTGGCGATGTAGACAGCTATATTCCATTTTTATGGAAATAGGAGAATGCTGTAATGATGGTACTGGTCACTTATGATGTGAGCTTAAAAGATAGTGAAACAGGGGCAAAGCGCCTACGTAAAATTGCAAAATTATGTCGCGATTATGGCCAGCGGGTGCAATACTCAGTATTTGAAATTGAGGTTGACCCTGCTCAATGGGTGAGCCTTAAAAGTCGGTTACTCAACGTCATGGATGAATCCTTAGATAGCCTGCGGTTCTACTACCTAGGCAGCAACTGGGAGCATCGGGTTGAACATATTGGGGCAAAACCAGCATTTGACTTAAACGGCCCACTTATTTTTTAAGCAGGTAAATAGCAGTGCGCGAATCCTAAGCGGGCATAAAATTGCTAGGGTTTTCGCAAATCGGTTAAGTGTTTGAAATCATTATCGTTATGGGGGAATATTTTTACTTTATGATTAGCTTTGCATTTCCAATCTCTACTATTCGCAAAAATTGCAGTTTTTTGCCTTTGCTATTAGTAGGTTAAGAGAATGCTGTCGCACCTTATACAGGTGCGTGGATTGAAACATCTTGCCATTGCCACCAAACAGCTTGGCTAAGCCGTCGCACCTTATACAGGTGCGTGGATTGAAACCATCATTCCAGACCAAAGTGCCTTTATCATTTGTCGCACCTTATACAGGTGCGTGGATTGAAACTGGCATTGTTGGGGGGGTTCACCCCAGTGGCACGTCGCACCTTATACAGGTGCGTGGATTGAAACATTTTGTGTTGATGAAATGGAATGGCTGGATAGTCGCACCTTATACAGGTGCGTGGATTGAAACCGGCTGGCTGACGTGATTGTCGTGCATCATACCGGTCGCACCTTATACAGGTGCGTGGATTGAAACTACGATATTGTCACTCGATACAATTGGGGCGCCGTCGCACCTTATACAGGTGCGTGGATTGAAACAAAACTGAATGTTCCACCGCCAGTTATCAAAACAGTCGCACCTTATACAGGTGCGTGGATTGAAACGAGCAAGTAGTTTTGTCGGCCAGCCGCACGACCGTCGCACCTTATACAGGTGCGTGGATTGAAACTGATTCAGCCAGATCACTACATGGCACAGGCAAAGTCGCACCTTATACAGGTGCGTGGATTGAAACTGGCAATACAATCACATTAAGAGTGCCTTGGGCAGGTCGCACCTTATACAGGTGCGTGGATTGAAACACCAAAGCCCGACGACGTGTATAACGCTGGCGTCGCACCTTATACAGGTGCGTGGATTGAAACCATGTAGCGAAAGCCACCAGATTCATGCGCCAGTGTCGCACCTTATACAGGTGCGTGGATTGAAACTGCTGTACCAGTACCCAAGCCAACCCCGAAAGCGTCGCACCTTATACAGGTGCGTGGATTGAAACTTATAATCCACCCGGTCCCACGTTAAATTAATAGTCGCACCTTATACAGGTGCGTGGATTGAAACATCAAGACGAGGCTGGATAACAACCTGTGGATGTCGCACCTTATACAGGTGCGTGGATTGAAACCGTAAACCTGACCAGATTATCCAGCCTTGGATGTCGCACCTTATACAGGTGCGTGGATTGAAACTAGCTTTAACTGACCATAAGCCGCTGTATGGGCGTCGCACCTTATACAGGTGCGTGGATTGAAACATTGTCAGAAGCTGCGGCATTAGCAGTTGATAGTGTCGCACCTTATACAGGTGCGTGGATTGAAACAGGCTGTCCTGTGCGTATTTCATGCCGCGCACGTCGCACCTTATACAGGTGCGTGGATTGAAACTTAAATGTGGCTATCAAGCTAGAGGAAATGATGTCGCACCTTATACAGGTGCGTGGATTGAAACCTGCTGAAGCATTCCAGATCAGTACCACTGGCAAGTCGCACCTTATACAGGTGCGTGGATTGAAACAGCAGGTCTGGTGCGGGTTTGCCGTCTTTAGAGAGTCGCACCTTATACAGGTGCGTGGATTGAAACATTTTATAAATACATGGTTTGGCTCTGGGCGCAAGGTCGCACCTTATACAGGTGCGTGGATTGAAACGATTAAGGGGGTTTTATGGCCGTTGCAGAACAAGTCGCACCTTATACAGGTGCGTGGATTGAAACTGATAGCTGGCTGGCGTATCAGAACGAATTTGTCGCACCTTATACAGGTGCGTGGATTGAAACCGTGCTGGTGGACGAGAACGATCAAGACACGGTGTCGCACCTTATACAGGTGCGTGGATTGAAACTGCTCAGTCAGTCGGTCACTGGAGCGTGCTATAGTCGCACCTTATACAGGTGCGTGGATTGAAACACCCTGGATCAAAGCTTTGTAAACGTCCACAGTCGCACCTTATACAGGTGCGTGGATTGAAACTCACTCGTTTAGCTAAACGCGCCGCATAGGCGCAAGTCGCACCTTATACAGGTGCGTGGATTGAAACGATGATGGCAGCGCGCTGGTTGCTGATGATGTGCGTCGCACCTTATACAGGTGCGTGGATTGAAACCTGAATGACGACCTATGGCAGAAGCGCACTGACGTTAAACCGTCGCACCTTATACAGGTGCGTGGATTGAAACAATAATGGCCATAGCCTTGTCATAATCAGCATGTCGCACCTTATACAGGTGCGTGGATTGAAACGTGGCCATCACCAACACTCAACATACGACTGGGTCGCACCTTATACAGGTGCGTGGATTGAAACCAACTTGGAGGATGATAAGGCAACAGCGGATAGTCGCACCTTATACAGGTGCGTGGATTGAAACCAGATGGTGAACTGGCAAGCCTGGGCAATCCGCAGTCATGTCGCACCTTATACAGGTGCGTGGATTGAAACCTTGATAATGGTGCCATCCGGCATACGCACGAGTCGCACCTTATACAGGTGCGTGGATTGAAACAGATCAAGAGAGCATACAGGCATCTGTGATGTTGTCGCACCTTATACAGGTGCGTGGATTGAAACTTTTGCTACGTTTATCCGCACAAATCCTACAACAGTCGCACCTTATACAGGTGCGTGGATTGAAACCTGCGCTTGCCACCGTTCGGGCTGTGGTGCAGGTCGCACCTTATACAGGTGCGTGGATTGAAACTGGTGCTATGTGCCATTGGGCGGCTTTCATGGCGTCGCACCTTATACAGGTGCGTGGATTGAAACCCGCACTTTTGGCGAGCGTGATTATTTTAAAAGTCGCACCTTATACAGGTGCGTGGATTGAAACCTGACTACTCTTTGCTTGTCCTACTCGTCATTGTCGCACCTTATACAGGTGCGTGGATTGAAACATATCAAACCCCTGTAAGCAGCCATAAAGAACGTCGCACCTTATACAGGTGCGTGGATTGAAACAACAGCGGGCTTTTGCTCGCTATTGATGACAAACGTCGCACCTTATACAGGTGCGTGGATTGAAACGCTGGTGAGTGTTGGTGCTTGCGGGGATTGCTCGTCGCACCTTATACAGGTGCGTGGATTGAAACATTTCACTATCAAGCTTGGCCATTGCTACTCTTGTCGCACCTTATACAGGTGCGTGGATTGAAACAGGTGCACTGGGCAAATTAATGGTTGTATCAAGTCGCACCTTATACAGGTGCGTGGATTGAAACCCGTAGCACTTCACCAACATGAGGTGGATTAAGTCGCACCTTATACAGGTGCGTGGATTGAAACTTAGCTTTGGACTTTGTATCAGTAATTGGATTGTCGCACCTTATACAGGTGCGTGGATTGAAACAGCATCTGACATTTGTTTGCCAGTACCACCAGCAGTCGCACCTTATACAGGTGCGTGGATTGAAACACACATCGCCCCTGAATACCAAGTGGGGCGCTGTCGCACCTTATACAGGTGCGTGGATTGAAACCTATCAGTATAGGGCGCACAAATGCCACTTACAGTCGCACCTTATACAGGTGCGTGGATTGAAACATTGCCAGATTTTCCGCGCATGATCTGGGATTTGTCGCACCTTATACAGGTGCGTGGATTGAAACACGACAGCCTGGCAATAAATCTTCAAAAAATAAGTCGCACCTTATACAGGTGCGTGGATTGAAACATTTTGGTGAAGCTGAAATTACTAACTTTGACAGTCGCACCTTATACAGGTGCGTGGATTGAAACACCATCTGGTCAAATTGCTGCATGATTGCATCATGTCGCACCTCATGCAGGTGCGTGGATTGAAACAGGATGCAATCTATACCCAGCCTTAACCTCATGTCGCACCTCATGCAGGTGCGTGGATTGAAACATAAAACGCCCACTATAGAAATACTTATACTAGTCGCACCTCATGCAGGTGCGTGGATTGAAACAGAAGTTGCGACACTTGTAGATTTTATTAGTCGTCGCACCTCATGCAGGTGCGTGGATTGAAACATAAAGTCAGGTAATTCAGGCTCAGACTGCATGTCGCACCTCATGCAGGTGCGTGGATTGAAACTGTAGGGTTCGCTACTGTCAGGTTTGTTATTACTAATGCAAGCTACTAAAACCAGGCCTTACCCAAAATGGGCATCACCACGGGTTCACAGCCAGCAGCCCGGATTTCCTCAATCATGCCCGGCATATCGACTTGTGGCAGCAGGTCTGGCGTGTCATGGATGGGTGTAACCATGCTGTCCCAGTGGCAGGGAATAATCCACTTGGGTTGCAGCAAGCGCACCACATCCTTCACATAATTGGGGCGATAATGGCGACCAATCGCACACAGGCATACAATATCGGCTTGCATACCTGCCAGTTCAGATTCAATGAAATCGGCAGAATCAATATGCACCACTTTAAGATTGCCCGTATCCACCAGCCAGTTTAAAACCAGTCCATGCTTAAGCTGGTAAAAGCGTGGCGGCCACGGCGGTGGCTCGTTCATGTCGCCCGGCAGTGGAATCCGGCCAAACGCAGCCTTGCCATGGATGGATGGCAGGCCACGAACCTGCCAGCTCCCGGATTTAATAGTTTCACGGCCTTGGGTTTCTACCAGTTGCACATCCGGTAAGCCTGCTGCACGCCCGACCATAATGGTAGCCGTCGAACCAATCAGGCGTGCCCCGGTAGAGCGGCAAAGCTGTGGCGCATCCAGAATATGGTCATAATGTGCATGGCCAATCAGCACGTCATCGGCTTCAGGAATAAGCTGTTCAATCAGGGCAGTATTTGGCAATAAAGGCTGGCTCAAAGATTGCCACAGTGAAGGGCGGCTTATGTAGGGATCAAGTGCAATAATGCGATCCTGACTTTTTAGTACAAAACCTGCCGTGCCCAGATACAGAATTTCCAGCGTGCTGTTGGTAGATTTTGCAACGGGTGTATACCAGCTGGGCTCCGGTTGATTCAGTAAACGGCTTAAGAGGGTTTTCTTTTTGCTGGTGTCACGGTTCCCAGATTGGCTTTTGACTGACCTGATTTTGCTAGACATGACAATCCCTGTGGTCCCTGATCTAAGTAGTATTTTATTTGAAAATCTTGGTTGTTATAGCATAGTTCACGCGCAATTGAGCAGTGATAAGTTTTTAGCAATGATGAATTTTCAACTGTAAAAAAGCCAGCAGATGAACTGGCTGGCTTTTGATTTACAGCTATTAATTTTAGCTGGCTGATTGTTTGCCTGAAAGAATATTCAATCCGAAAAACTACTCAACCGGATCAAGGTCTTTATTGGCTGGCCCCTGAATGAGCTTGCCACAGGCATTAAAGCGCGAGCCATGTAGCGGACAATCCCATGTTTTTTCCGCATTGTTCCAGCGCACCACCCCTTTCCAGTGGGTACAAATGGCACTGCACTGATGAATCTTGCCTTCATCATCTTTATAAACCGCGATTTTGCGTAAGCCCTTGGACATAATGGCACCTTGTCCATGATCCAGTTCGTCAGGTGAGCTAATTTCGCCAGAACGTAAATAATCGGCAAATTGCAGGTTGGCATTAATCCCTTCTTTCATCATGGTTAGCATGGCTTCTGGATGCAGATTACGCCGTGATGGATCGTAGAGTTCAGCCCATGGATTGTTGCGTCCCAAAATCAGGTCAGTCACTAGTATGCCGGCAATAGTACCGTGTGTCATGCCCTGACCAGAATCGCCAGTGACCATATATACCGATTTCTGAAAAGGGGTTAGGCCAATAAATGCCAGTGAATCCATGGGTTCTGCATACTCGCCCGACCATTGGTACACGCGGTTCTCAACATTGGGAAAATGCTGCTTTGCCCATTTTTCCAGATTGTCAAAATGCTTGTTTTCGGCATTATCTTGTCCGACCTTGTGATCCTCACCGCCAATAATCAAAAGATCATTTTTACCGGCAGGACTGGAAGCAGACCGCACATAATGATAACCCGGTGTTTGCGTATCCCAGTACAGGGTAGGGGTAAAACTGTTGGGTGGAATACGCACACCAATGGCATAGGTCATGTATTGCGCCTGTTTTAGCGAAAACTCCCGGCTGTGCATGGGACTATTGGTCGCCACTACAATATGTCTGGCTTTGATGGTGGTGCCATGTGCTGTTTCGACATAAGGCTGGCTTTCATCATCCTGTATCTTGCTAACATGAGTGCCATCATATAAAAGTCCGCCTTTGGCCTGAATGGCCTTTGCCAGTCCGGCCACATAAGCCAGCGGCTGAAATTGACCCTGGCGTGGAAAGCAAATGGCCGGGCCAAGTTGGGGCTGCTGTGGCGGAAAATCAACTTTTTGTGCATCGGTAAAACCGGCGCGTTGTGCTGCCTCAAGTTCTTTATCCAGCTCATGGCTGTCTTCAGTGGTATGGGAAAACAAATACCCATCAACACGTTTAAATTCGCAGTCAATGTTTTCATGCAAAACAATTTCTTCGATTTTATCAATCGCGCGGGTATGACTTTCCGCAGCAAGCTGGCTGCCGGTTTCACCAAACAGGCGCTCCAGCTTGTAAAAGCGGTCATCCAGTGCACTAAATAAATGCGCTGTGGTCCGTGAGGTCATGGTACCGCCAATTGGATCATCATCCAGTACCACCACTTTCTTGCCGGCCTGGCTTAGCATATAAGCCACCGACAGGCCACTAATCCCTGCGCCAACGATACAGACATCAACAGTCATGTCGGGGGCTTGCTGGCCATTAGCCGGAATGGGTGGCTGAATATCCTGCCAGAGTGAGGTGGTTGCGCCATTTGAATCGTGCATTGTGCTACTCCTGTGCTCGGGCTTGGCCTGCTGTCCTAAAACGGTTGGCAGAGCGGTTACCTGGGCATGATTTGGTTGGTTTAGTCGGGTTGGTTTAAAAAGGTTGTGATAACGCTGATTCGGTGAATTCTTGCCTTCAAACAGTCATTAATTTGATTAAATTCTGTGCGTTGCCAATACAGTGCATTCTAGTTTTAAAAGAACTGCTCTGTCTTTTCAGTCAATAAAGTGCGCATTCCCTGTCAAACTCTGTAAGTTTGGTTATTTTATGCAAGTACAATCGCTGGTCATAAAAAGTTTCTGGATAGATAAACAGGTTTTTATGGGGTTATCGTGATTAGGGCCAGAAGGACGGCATCCTGTCAAAGCTGTGAGTGCCGAGTTTGCTGAAAAACCGTATCTATGGATTTTGCTTGAGTTATACTACTGCGTAATTTTAGAATTATTTTAAGGAACCACCATGCGCATAGGCTTTTCTTCTGCCTTGCTTTGCCTGACAGCTCTTGGGCTGGCCGCCTGTGGGCAAAAAGGGCCTTTGATCCTGCCTTCTGATCATGCTGCCAAAGACAGCAAAGCCATTTATTTGATTAAGCCGAAAAAGGCCAATGGCGAAGTGCAGCCCAACCCGCAAACTGATTTTTCAGATGAGCCGGGCACTACAGTCACCAATTAATGTCTTCGTTTTAATGCATAATTTTTAGCCATCGGCTTTTAAGCATTTATCCCTTTCGTTTTTTAGAAATAATAGGTAACTCATGAGTTTTGAGCGTATTGCAGGCGTTTTGCATGCGGAGCAGGTATCACTGGCAGAAATTGCAAAAGCCCACGGCACCCCGCTATATGTGTATTCGCGGGCAGCCCTTGAACGGCACTATACAGCCTTTGATGAAGCGTTTGCGTTTATTGACCATCAGGTGTGTTTTGCGGTCAAGGCCAACTCCAATATTGGGGTATTGAATGTGCTGGCACGTCTGGGTGCAGGCTTTGATATTGTCAGTGGGGGCGAGCTGGCGCGTGTGCTTGCCGCAGGAGGTAATCCGGCCAAAGTGGTTTTTTCCGGACTTGGCAAAACTGAAGCTGAAATTGAACAGGCGCTAAAGGTTGGTATTGCCTGTTTTAATGTGGAATCCTATGCCGAGCTGGCCCGCATTGACCGCGTGGCCCAGCGTTTGGGCGTAAAGGCACCAGTGTCCTTAAGAGTTAACCCTGATGTGGATGCGCAAACCCATCCGTATATTTCCACGGGTCTCAAAGAAAACAAGTTTGGCGTGCCTAGCGATACTGTGTATGACACTTACCAGTATGCCGCCAGCCTGCAAGGTCTGGATGTAGTTGGCATTGATTGCCATATTGGTTCGCAGCTCACCACCACCCAGCCTTTTGTAGATGCGCTGGACAAAATCATTCAAATGATTGAACAGTTGAAAGCGCAGGGTATTCATCTTAAGCATATTGATATTGGTGGCGGCCTTGGCGTGCGCTATAACGATGAAACCCCACCAACCCCTGCCGAATATGCCAAAAGCCTGCAACCTGCCTTAAGCAAACTGGGCCTGAAAGTATATATGGAACCCGGCCGTGCCATTAGTGCCAATGCTGGCGTGTTGCTGACGACTGTGGATTTGCTAAAGCCCACCGCGCACCGTAATTTTGCGGTAATTGATGCAGCCATGAATGACCTGATCCGTCCGTCGCTGTATCAGGCCTGGATGAATATTGTGCCGGTTGCAGCACCACGCGAGCAAGATAGCAAGCAGTGGGACCTGGTGGGTTCGATTTGCGAAACCGGGGATTTTTTGGGCAAAGAGCGCGAGCTATCCTTGCAGGAAGGCGATGTGCTGGCGGTGATGGGTGCAGGGGCATATGGTTTTGTAATGAGCAGTAACTACAACACTCGCCCGCGTGCGGCTGAAATCATGGTCGATGGCAGCAACATGCATGTGGTGCGTCAGCGTGAAACCCTGCAAGACCTGTGGCAACTGGAAAGCTGCCTGCCGGAATAAGCACTTTTTAACAAATCACTGTGGCAATACCAAACGGAGAACACAATGCGGATTCAATTTAGCAAGATGCATGGGCTGGGCAATGACTTTATGGTGATTGATCTGGTAACCCAGCGCATGCCGCTGCATCCTGAACTCATTCGCCGTTTGGCACATCGCAATTTTGGCATCGGCTTTGACCAGATGCTGATTGTGGAAGCTCCTGAGCGGCCGGATGTGGATTTTAAATACCGTATTTTTAATGCCGATGGTTCGGAAGTAGAGCAGTGTGGCAATGGCGTGCGCTGCTTTGCCCGTTTTGTGCATGAGCGTCACTTAACCAAAAAAGCCAAAATCCGGGTGGAAACCAAGAGCGGCGTGGTGGAGCCAGAAATCAATAATCAGGCCTGGGTACGTGTCAATATGGGCGAGCCGCGCTTTTTGCCGGACGATATTCCGTTTAAGGTTGAAGAACAAAGCCCGCAGTTGCCAGACAGCTATCCGGTAGAGGCACTGGGTCAAACGGTTGAGCTGGATGTAGTCAATATGGGCAATCCGCATGCAGTGCTGCTGGTGGATGATATTCATACAGCACCTGTAGACACCCTTGGCCCTGTACTGGAATCGCATGTGCGTTTTCCACAACGGGTCAATGTCGGCTTTATGCAAATTGTGAACCGGGGCGAGGTACGTTTGCGCGTGTTTGAGCGTGGCGTGGGCGAAACCCTAGCCTGCGGTACTGGCGCCTGTGCCGCCGCAGTGAGCGGGATTCGCCGTGGCCTGCTTGACCCGGAAGTTCGCGTTTATCTGGCGGGCGGCCCTTTATTAATTCAGTGGCAACCTAATGACGTAGTATGGATGACCGGGCCAACAGCAACCACCTTTGAAGGCACTTTTAATCCCTATGACTTCTATGTTCCTGAGCAAAACGAGGAGCAGTAGTTCTCCAGATTTCTTGCGAAATTCTTATTATTTCTTTTGGCAAGTGGGATGATAGACATTGCTTTGCAAGAAGGATTTTTTATGGTTTCGCAACAGGGCTTTTTTAAGGATAACTGAGTGACCCAGCAGGATTTAAGTTTTTCAGAAACAGATCAGCCTGAAAAAGGTTCTGTACAGGACAATGTATCTGAGCTTGTGCGGCAATGGATGCAAGCCCTGGTCCGCATGAATTTGTCTTTCCATACCCGAAAGGCCTATCAGCGTGATCTGTTGCAATTCACCGTGTTTTTATCTTGTAAATCTGTTGGATTGCAGCAGGTCAGCCATCATACCTTGCGCCAGTTTGCCGCCCAGCGCATTGAAGTAGACCGCATTTCCAGCAGCAGCCTGCAACGTGAGCTGTCTGCGGTGCGCAGTTTTGCCGACTGGCTGGTTGAGCAGGAAATTATTGCGCAAAACTTTGCACTGGACTTTGCTATTCAGCGTCCCAATCGTCCGCTGCCCGGTATGCTGGATGCGGAAATCATGCCGCAGATTCTGGATCAGGCTGCGCCAGAAAAGGAGCGTGATGCACAACTGTGGTGTCGGGATAAAGCCATTCTGGAGCTGTTTTACAGCAGTGGTTTACGCTTGTCCGAGCTGGCCAAACTCACCTTGGCGCAACTGGATCTGGCGCGTGGCTTAGTGTCTGTCGTTGGTAAAGGCAATAAAACCCGTGTGGTGCCAGTGGGTAGCAAAGCCATTGAAGCGCTGCAAGCCTGGCTGCAATTACGTAGTAGCTGGGTTGCATCTGAAGAGGATGCGATTTTTGTCAGCGAGCGTTCCGGCAAGGGCTTAAGCACCCGGCAAATTGAACGCCGGGTGAGTTTGCAGGCTGAGCGGGCAGGCATTAGTCAGCACTTGCATCCGCATTTGTTGCGACACTGTTTTGCTTCGCACTTGCTGGCCAGTAGTGGCGATTTGCGTGCGGTGCAGGAATTGCTGGGCCATGCGGATATTAGCACCACGCAAATTTATACCCATCTGGATTTTGAGCATCTGGCGAAAGTCTATGACAGTGCCCATCCACGGGCGCGCAAGAAATCATCCTAGCTAACCCGAATCGTGCTTAAGCCGATGATTCCTTAATTTGAATTGTTGGCTTATTTTGATGAGTGAGTTGATATGCACATAGTGAGGCGTAAATTCCACTCAGAAATCCATGAAGACTACGTGCTCTA
>NZ_SNTY01000010.1 GCF_004377485.1 Alkanindiges illinoisensis | reverse complement strand
GATGATTTGATTGGTAGTATACAACATCAGAAAGTTACCTTTGTTTGATTAAGATTCGACACCTTTATCTAAACGGGTAACTTTCTCTTTTTCAAGATCTTTGTCCGATCAGATCGGAACTAATACAGTTGAAAATATAGTCTATAAAAAGCTCGCTAATTACAGGCATCTCTTCAGCTAGGATACTAGCTTTCATTTTCTGAACAATATTATTTTAAAAGAATTTCTCAACCTTTACTTTGAAATGCTGCTGATGATGATGAATTATACCTTTAGCTTAAACTAAGCGATATTATATTTTCTTTCTCTAAGTTTAAATGCTTTATTACCACCTTCTAGTATTTCACAGATATGGTCTTTGATTCTTTTTTTATCTAAAGTAGATGCATTAGTATCCTTATCTCTTAATAAACATTCAATACTTCCATATTTATATTGGAACTTTTTATCGTGATTGTTAGGACTATGAGAACCGTGTTGATTAGCAACAATGACTAACTCACTATCAGCATTTACAACCACATTCGCATTATGCGTTACCAAAATGATTTGGCGTTGAGTTTTCTTCTCTTTTAGGTATTTTACAAGTTCAGCAAATATAGCTCTATTATCGAGATCATCCTCAGGCTGATCAATGATAATTGGACATTTACTATCACTACACTCAAGTGTCATTTTAAGAACCACAAAGGCTTTTTTTCCTTGAGACATTGCTTTGTAATTGTCGCCATCATAAATAACATCGTGTTTAAATTTAAACCAAGCATTATCAAAGAACTCTTTTGTGAGTTTTTCTAAAGTAGCGCCCTGTTTAAGTTTGATTGACGTATCAGCTATACTTTGCGTTATCTCATCAAAGAGGCTTAAAAGCTCCTGGCCTGAGGTGACTACTCTATTTGTGTAGTTTTGAGGCTTTTCACCTTGCTGGTTAATGTTTCCTTTAATCCAAGTCTGATAGGAGTCAACTTCAAATACTTTGCTTGAGGTAATTATTAAGTCTTGATTGACATTAAGGGAATCCATTTCTTTGATCACATTGTCATATGAGTCAAGTATAGACGTCCATTCATTACGAACTGACGTAAGGAGAACCGTATTTGATTGCTCTAAATGGGCTATTTCATCTTGCATTTGAGCTATACGTTTAGCTTTTGCCTCTTCTAGTTGTTTCTGCTCCAAAATCGGCTTTAAGTTTTCAGAGTGAGATAAAAACTGCGAAACCTTAATAAATTGAGCATCAGACTGAACTTCTTCACATGCCTTAACTGCGTTTGATCGCTTTTGCAGTAAAAGCATATGCGCTTCTTCAGCTAATGCTTTTAATTGAGCTACGGCAAAATTTCTAATGGCACTTATTGATTGTTCAACATTTTTCGAAATTATTGGGTAAGCACGAAAATCAATAAAAGGATTGTGAATAGTCACAAACTCATTGATTTGTATTTTCTCTAAGTAGCCGATTAAGCTATCAATCTGTTCTACTTCACTCTTGATAGATGCTATTCCTTTTTTTTGTAAATCATGATTTTTCAATTCTTGTTCAGTAATATCTCCTGTCTGGTATGTATTTATTTGTTCAGATAAAGCTTGGATTTGAGCATTTATATCTTCTATTTTTCCCATAGAAAGCAGGGAATTTTTTTTCTGCTCAATTTGTTCTTTTGTTGAAAAATAAGTAGATAGTTCTCCAGCAATCTTAAGTTTTGAGGCAGATTTTTCTCGTTCGAATACATCAAACAAATCAGGTTTCTGTTGTAATAAAAGTTTATGAACGATTTCTTCAATACCTTCATCTTTTGACTTATTATACATATGACCTTGATAAAAATACTCTATTTGACGTGAATCATCTTCTTTTCCATCTTTCCAAATGATTTTAAGATTTTGGCACAACCCATTGATATGGCTAGGATCACCATCTAACGCCGTAGGCTGAAGCTTTTTTGCAAGACACTGAAGTAAAGTTGATTTTCCTGAAGAGCGGCCACCAATAATGGATGTTAGGTTTGGGTTGAAATAAATAACTTCGTTGAAGACATCGTCACTCTTTAAGGTGATGTGGTCAATGACCTCATAATCATTTTTAAGCTCGGGTTTAATTGGGCCTATGTAAACGCGACTTTCTGGTTCATGTAAAATTTGTTTTAAACCTTCGAAAGTCGGCTCTGCTTTAATCCAACAATATCTATTTCCTTTTGGACTAAAAAGTTTATCTAAACTATGAGCATCACTGCCATGAATACAAGGTTTGAAACTTCCATAAAGCCGAATATGAGCAGCTTGATCGGTCGCTTTTTTCCCTAAAAAGAAATCTGTATCTATAGCAGAAAAAATCGCATCCGATACTTTATAAAGTGATTCTCTCAGAACTTTAAGTGTTGCACCTTCTTGGTTATATAGAAATCTTTCGTGTCCCTGAAATGCTGAAGCTCCATCAGTATTTGAATTAGCTACAGCCACAATGCAGTGATCACGGAAGGAAGGATATTCATTAAAGGCATTAATAATATCCGAAGGATTTAATACGAAAGAAGAAATCCCTTTTCTTATTGCAACTTCTTCCTCTAAGGTTGCATCTCCTGTAACATTCCTACCGAGTTTGGCTAAATCATAACGACTAAGTTTATATTTTTCAGATCCTGATGCTGTAAATATTAGATGGTCAGTAAAACGCTGTTCATATTCATCAATTGCTGTAGGATCTATTATAAGATGAAAATTAATAGCAGACCCTTCATTAGTACTTGGTGTAGTGCGTAATTCAACATTAGGGAGAATAAAAATCTTAGAAATTAATAGTTTTTCTTCGGAGCTAAATTCGGTTCGATTGTTAATTTCTTTTTGGAAATACAAAACCTTCTTAAAATTATCGATACTAAAGTAATCAGTTATACCGATAGCTCTGATATTATTTTGGATTGCTCTTCTAAAAAGCTCGATACAGTATTCGTCAAAAGTAATATTACCAAACTGATCATTCTTAGCTGTACCTTTAGTATGCACATGTAAATCCCAACGTCCCCATTCAGAGCCACGATTAAACATTATTTTCCCCTTTGTTAATCTTGATTCCAATTCGCTATATTTTATTTATGATTTGAAGCTCGTGAATTAACTCACAAGCTTCATAAGGCTAGCGAAGTATCAATTATTTATATTTAGCGTAACAGTAGTAAAAATTACCAGCTTAACGCACCACCAGTCTGATAATCTGTCACGCGTGTTTCAAAGAAGTTCTTCTCTTTACGCAAGTCCATCATCTCAGACATCCACGAGAATGGATTGGTCACGCCAACATATTGCTCTGGCAAGCCCAACTGGGACAGGCGACGGTTAGCAATAAACTTCAGGTATTCTTCCATCATCGCGGCATTCATGCCCAGTACACCACGTGGCATCGTGTCACGCGCATATTCGATTTCCAGCATCGCACCTTCCAAAATCATTTGAATCACTTCTTGCTGGAACTCTTTGCTCCATAGGTGCGGGTTTTCAATCTTGATCTGGTTGATCATGTCAATACCAAAGTTCAGATGCATGGATTCATCACGTAAAATATACTGGAACTGCTCGGCAACCCCGGTCATCTTGTTGCGGCGACCCATCGACAAAATCTGGGTAAAGCCACAGTAGAAGAAAATCCCTTCCAGCACGCAGTAAAATGCAATCAGGTTACGTAGCAGGGTCTGGTCGTCTTCGGGTGTACCGGTCTTGAAGGTAGGATCACCGAGGCTTTGGGTATATTTCAGTCCCCAAGCGGCTTTACGTGCAACGCTGGGCACTTCGCGGTACATATTAAAGACTTCGCCTTCATCCATGCCCAATGATTGGATGCAGTACTGGTAAGCATGGGTATGAATCGCTTCTTCAAAGGCCTGACGCAAAATGTACTGACGGCATTCCGGGTTGGTAATGTGGCGGTACAGTGCCAGCACCAGATTATTGGCCACCAGAGAATCTGCAGTAGAGAAGAAACCCAGTGAGCGCATCACAATCAGGCGTTCGTCTTCAGTCAGGCCGTTCTCAGACTTCCACAGCGCAATATCGGCAGTCATGTTGACTTCCTGTGGCATCCAGTGGTTGGCACAACCATCCAGATATTTCTGCCATGCCCATTCATACTTGAACGGCACGAGCTGGTTTAAGTCGGCGCGGCAGTTGATCATGGCCTTGTCATCCACCTGTACGCGACCTGCACCCATTTCCAGTTCTTCAAGACCGGGTGCAACATCCAGATGGGCTAGGGATTCTGTGGCTCTTTCCACAGCACTGCCGGCAACAGGCTGAGCTGGTGCTGGGCTAACGGATTGAGCAGCAGCCACTGGCGCTTTTGCTGCTGGTGCAGCAGATACCAGCGATGCAGAATCCGTTTGCGGCGCTTTGACTGGCGCAGGCTTGTTTGCGACTGGAGCGTTCTTCGCATCATCTTCAAAATCATCCCAGCTTAGAATGGACATATTGTGTCTCCCAATTTAATATCATTTAATTTTCTTAACTGATACCAGCAAGACAAGAAGACATAAAATTCAGAGAAGAAATATTCTTCTCTGAATAGAATTAACAATTAATGTTCTGTATCTTTTGGAGGAAAGGGATCATTTCCGGGAGTGATAGTATCTTTGCTTCTGATACGTTGATCTACTCCTTTAGTGATTAACTCACCACCTCCTTAATTACCTAACATTTTCTTGGCTGCTTGTTGTGCCTCCTTCTGAGTAGAATGCACACTTGAAGCTCGCCCTGAATCATTACGTTTGTTAACCCAAACATCTCCACGTTTATAAACCATTCGATCTTGTGGCTTACTCATCTTAACTTCTCCTAACATTAAACTATAAAGTAAAAGTAAGGCAGAATTGACGCTGGTACAAAACTAGTCCAAAATGGACGCGCTTTTTCACTAAAGCCAACGCTCAAAAGGTTGCCTCGGTACCTTTTGAATTAAGGGAGTACTGTTAGCGCAGTGGCTCCCTTTCTCAATTTTAAATTACTAATTAATCACTTCCCGCAAGATCGTCTGGTGCCGGTTTATCCTTTTGTGACCTGAACATGGCCATAAAAATATAGACCATCGGCGCATAAAACACGATAAACATGGCGATCAGGGCACCCAGACCCAGATCATAGCCAATATTTACAGGGGAAGGTGCCATTACTGGCACGCTTCACAGTCTGGATTGTCAATACTGCACGCCAATGGTACGGGCGCCGCATTGGCAAACGCATCATCTTCCACCACTGGCGCAGTTTCTACTACCGGGGCAGCAGGGGCAGCTTTTACCGCATTGAGCGCACCAGTATTGATGGTAGATTTTTCAGCCGAGGTTGCACCCAGCGCACGCAGGTAGTAAGTGGTTTTTAGGCCACGTAACCATGCCATTTTGTAGGTGATGTCCAGTTTCTTGCCATTTGCACCTGCAATGTACAGGTTCAATGACTGTGCCTGATCAATCCATTTCTGGCGACGGCTGGCTGCATCTACAATCCAGCGCGGTTCTACTTCAAACGCGGTGGCAAACAGCGCTTTAAGATCATCCGGAATACGGGCAATTTTCTGTACTGAACCTTCATAATGTTTCAGGTCATTCACCATGACTACATCCCACAGGTTACGCTCTTTTAAAGCACGCACCAGATAAGGGTTGATTACGGTAAATTCACCGGACAGGTTGGATTTCACATACAGGTTCTGGAAAGTAGGCTCAATTGATTGCGCTACACCACAGATATTGGAAATGGTCGCCGTTGGGGCAATAGCCATTACGTTAGAATTGCGCATACCATCTTTTTGCACTTTTTGACGCAAGGTATCCCAGTCCAGAGTTTGGCTGCGATCTACATCAAACATGCGTTCAGGGCGTGACTTGGCCACAATGTCCAGCGAGTCAATTGGCAGAATACCCTGATCCCATAACGAACCCTTAAACGTGCTATAGCTGCCACGCTCAACTGCCAGTTCGCTGGAGGTATAAATCGCATGATAGCTAATCACTTCCATAGAGCGGTCAGCAAACTCTACCGCTTCAGCTGAACCATAGGCAATATTCAGCTCATACAGGGCATCCTGAAAGCCCATGATACCCATGCCCACTGGACGGTGCTTCAGGTTGGATGCTTTGGCTTGTGGCACGGCGTAATAGTTGATGTCAATCACGTTGTCCAGCATGCGTACCGCAGTTTTTACTGTAGCCTTCAGCTTGTCACTGTCCAGTACGCCATCTTTAACATGCTTGACCAGATTGATTGAACCCAGATTACATACCGCAATTTCATCCTTGCTGGTATTCAGGGTAATTTCGGTACACAGGTTAGAGGAATGCACCACGCCCACATGCTGCTGAGGAGAGCGCAGGTTGCACACATCCTTAAAGGTAATCCACGGATGACCAGTTTCGAACAGCATGGACAGCATTTTGCGCCATAAATCCTGCGCACGCACACGCTTGAATAGCTTGAGTTTGCCGTCACGGGTCAGTTGCTCATAGGCCTCATATTTTTCTTTAAAGGCAAGGCCGGTCAGGTCATGCAACTCTGGAACATCGGACGGGCTGAACAGTGTCCATTCGCCATCTTCAATCACGCGCTGCATAAACAGGTCAGGTACCCAGTTGGCCGTGTTCATGTCATGGGTACGGCGACGGTCATCCCCGGTGTTTTTACGCAGTTCCAGAAATTCTTCAACGTCCAGATGCCAGCTTTCTAAATACGCACAAACCGCACCTTTACGCTTGCCACCTTGGTTTACCGCAACAGCTGTGTCATTCACAACTTTTAGGAAAGGAACAACACCCTGTGATTTGCCGTTGGTTCCTTTAATGGAAGAATTCAAGGCACGCACGGGTGTCCAGTCATTGCCCAGACCACCTGCCCATTTGGACAACATGGCATTGTCCTGAATCGCGCCATAAATACCATGCAGGTCATCGGGTACTGTAGTCAGGTAGCAGCTTGAAAGCTGTGAACGCAACGTGCCGGAGTTAAACAGGGTAGGCGTGGATGCCATGTAGTCAAAGCTGGACAACAGGTTATAAAACTCAATGGCCCGTGCTTCGCGGTCATCTTCATTTAAGGCAAGACCCATGGAAACACGCATGAAGAACAGTTGTGGCAGCTCAAAGCGGATGCCTTCACTGTGAATGAAATAGCGGTCATACAGGGTTTGCAGACCCAGATAGGTAAACTGGTTGCTGCGCTCTGGCATAATCGCTGCCTTGAGCTTTTCAAGGTCAAAGGTCAGCAGTTGTGGATCCAGCAATTCCAGTACAACACCTTTTTCCAAAAAGGCTTGCAGCGCTTCATTCTCGGTGGTATCCAGCGGCAGGCCGAGGAATTCCAGGCCTTCTTTAAGCAGGTCATCACGTAGCAGACGTGCGGTGACATAGGTGTAATTGGGTTCTTGCTCAATGCGGGTGCGGGTTGCCATCATCATGGTGGTGGAGATGTCCGCTTCATTTACGCCGTTATAAAGGTTGCGTACAGTTTCATCAATGATGGCCTCTACATCAATCCCTTCCAGCCCAGCTGCGGCTTTTTCCACCGTGTGTTGCAGCAGGCTTAAATCTAATGGCTTTAACTGCCCGTCAGTGCCTAAAATTTGCAGGGTAGGGTGATGATTTGCATCATCCTGCTGGCGCAAAGTGGCTTGTTTTTCACGGTAAATCACATAGGCACGAGCCACTTTATGCTCGCCAGTACGCATCAGGGCCAGCTCAACCTGATCCTGAATTTCTTCAATGTGGATGGTGCCACCAGACGGTAAACGACGCTTGAAGGTATTTTCAACCATTTCTGTCAGCTGGGTGACGCGATCATGGATACGGCTTGAATTGGCACCCTGCTGGCCTTCCACCGCCAGAAAAGCCTTGCTAATAGCCACGGCAATTTTGTCGGCATCATAAGGAAGCACGCCACCATTACGCTTGATGACCCGTAATTGTCCGGGGACTACTGAGGCTTGTCCAATTGGCGCATTCATGACTGCTTTTCTCCCTAAAGGTCAGTGCATTTACATAAAAAACAGTCATTTCAATAAATGCCCAGATTTTATGCAAAACACTACTAATTGTGTTGATTTAATTTGATAGGCACAAGATAAGGGATTTTTTCCTGATTGGCAATCTGATCTTAAGTGATTTTGGGTGAGTTATCGTTATGTTATGTTGGTTATAAAAGAAACAATTGTGGATAAGTTTGCGGATAACTAGAGGGATAACTTTGTTGATAAGTTGTGGACAACCGATAGGCAAGACGAATAGCGATAACCTTCTTACAGAAGACCAAAACATATACATTTGAGAATCAACATAATATTTACCAAAAGCACAATTAAAAAATCCAAAATGTAACTGGGGGAAGTATTTTTAGCCAGACGGATAACTGATGTAACAAATTTGCATCAATTCCGGGGCTTGCTGTAGCAGTTTGGTGAATGGCATATTGTTTACAATGTAAACGGTGTATATTGGCGCAAGGTAATTAGACCGTATCTACTTTATTTTTAACGGATACTCAGCTTATTTCGGGGAAAAACAGATGACGCAAGAAGAGAAATTGCCAAGGATTTTAATTGTTGAGGATGACGAACGTCTGGCAACATTAACCCAGGATTACCTGATCAGAAATGGCCTGGAAGTTGGTGTTGAAACGGATGGTAACCGTGCCATTCGCCGTATTATTGCCGAGCAACCAGATATGGTGGTGCTGGACGTAATGCTGCCAGGTGCAGATGGCTTAACCGTTTGCCGCGAAGTTCGTCCGCATTATCACCATCCGATCCTGATGCTGACTGCCCGTACTGAAGATATGGATCAGGTACTGGGACTTGAAATGGGTGCGGATGATTATGTTCCAAAACCTGTACAGCCACGTGTGCTGCTAGCCCGTATTCGTGCTTTGCTGCGCCGTACCGATAAAGTGGTTGACGAAGAAGTTGCTCAGCGTCTTGCGTTTGATGATCTGGTAATTGATAACGGTGGCCGCTCAGTGACGCTGTCTGGCGAGCTGGTTGATTTTACCAGTGCTGAATATGATCTGTTGTGGTTACTGGCATCCAATGCTGGCCGTATCCTGTCGCGTGAAGACATTTTTGAGCGTCTGCGTGGGATTGAATATGATGGCCAGGATCGTTCCATTGATGTGCGTATTTCCCGTATCCGTCCAAAAATTGGCGATGACCCGGAAAACCCAAAACGCATCAAAACTGTACGCAGTAAAGGCTACCTGTTTGTTAAAGAGTCGACCAACGGGTTGTGATTTTCAGAACGCCCTACACCAATAATAGTTATAACTTAAATGCAAAAGCACACTGTTTGACCTGTTTATTCAGCGAACAGTGTGTTTTTTGTCACTTTAAATTGTGTTTCACAAAATTTGCCTTAGAATATGTCGATTTTTAAAATACACGCTCTCCTGTAGCTGGCGTTGAAAATAATGAGGTTTAAGATTGCGGCATAGTATATTTTTTCGTATTTACGCAAGTCTTGTCTTATTATGTGTGGTAGTCGCGCTCATTGCCTACCTGCTGGTACAAGGTGTGAATTATAAGCGTGCGCAGGCTTATCGCGAAGAGATGGCTGCCGGTGTATTTTATATTATTACTCAGGGTATTGCCCGCCAGACCTCTGCGCAAACCCGACAAAACTGGCTGGATGATGCCAGTATCCTGCTGAATCTACCGCTTAAGCTGGTGCCTAACGATTCCATTGAATTTAGCCGGCGCGAACAGGAATTGCTGGAACACGAGAAATCCGTGGTTCGTTATAACAGTGATAAAATTCAGGCAGACATTTATACCAAAGTTCCCAATGAAAATTTGCTACTGGCCACCCGGGTTGACAAGGCAGGTGAACAGCAAATTAAAGCCATGGCAGTTTTTATGCTGGATGATCTGGTGTATTACCCGGGTCAGGAACAAAAACGCCTAAAGGAAATTCGTCAGCATTTTCCCTATCCGATTTCGATTCAGCCAGTGAGCAAACTGGGACTGGATATTGATCAGTTATCCCGCATTCGCCGTAAAGAAGTGATTATGTTGCTGCGTGATGGTGCTTCTTCTACTGGTGCCAATATTTCGGTGGTGAGCCCTACTGGCAATGGCAACGAAGTGCTGGTGATGGGACCAATTCCCATGTTTAACTGGTTGCCTTTTCATTTGTTTGCCAGTGTTACCCTCATTGGTTTGCTGCTAATTAGCCTTGGCGTATATTCACTGATCTTGCCGCTGGAGCGTAAAATCCGGCTGGTGCGCAATGGCTTGAATCAGGTACGTACCGGTAATCTGGACGCACGTGTTCAGGTGGATGGTGAGGATGAAATTGATACGCTGGCATTGAGCTTTAATGGCATGGCCGAGCATATCAAGCGCCTGATTGAAGCCCAGCGCGAATTGACCCGGGCAGTATCGCATGAGCTGCGTACTCCGGTGGCGCGGGTGCGTTTTGGGGTGGAAATGCTGGCCGACACTGATGATTATGAAAGTCGTCTGGAACAGCAACTGATGATTGACAAGGATATTGAGGCTCTCAATACCCTGATTGATGAAATTCTCACCTATGCCAAGCTGGAGCAAGGCACGCCATCCCTGAATTTTGAAGAAGTAGCTTTGTATAAGCTGGTACGTCAGGTTGCTGAAGAAACGCGCAATCTGGGGCTTGAGCCACAGGTACTCACGTTAGAACCGGATCATGAACTGCTGGTTTCGGCAGAAAAACTGTATCTGCACCGGGTAATGCAAAATCTGGCAGGTAATGCCATGCGTTATGCCAATCGCAAGATCCGCATTAGCGGCGGCGTAGAAAACGGTAAGGCTTATATCTGTGTGGAAGATGATGGCCCGGGTATTCCAGAAAAAGATCGTGAAAAAATCTTTGAGCCATTTTCCCGTCTGGATGACAGCCGGACACGTGCTGCGGGTTCTGCGGGTGGCTATGGCTTGGGGCTTTCCATTGTGTCCAGAATTGCATTCTGGTTTGGCGGACATATTAGTGTGGATCAAAGCCCGGATTTGGGTGGGGCACGCTTTAAAATGAGCTGGCCGGTAAAACGTCCGCGTACCTAGGCCTTCACGTATTTAAGCCTTTGGGTGACACATGAAAAAAGCGGCTCAAGCAATGGGCCGCTTTTTTTGTTGGCTGGGATTTCTTGCTTTAACCAGCAGTCAGTTTTTAGACCAGCAAGAGTATTTTAAACTTTGAGCTTTTTTAAACCCTTTTTAATGCCACTTTGCAGACTGGCCTTAACAATTGGGCCAAGCAGGGGCAGTCGGCCTTTAAATTCAATGGTGTAGTCCAGACGTGAGCGATTGCCCAAATCAATAAACTTCATAATGCCATAGTGATTTTTAATGGGTGCAATGCCTTTGGTAATGGCATATTCAATCAATTCGTTTTCACGATAGACCAGGGTGGTTTCAACAAAGGATGGTGCCAGTGGTAAAGACATCTTACGGGCTGAACCCACGCCATTGCGGCTATCTTTACCGTTTTGGATACGCTCGATATTCATGGGTGCAAAAATCTGGCGCAGGTTTTCATGTTCACTGAGCGCAGCAAATAGCTTGGCAACCGGAAAATCAAAATCCTGAACAATATGTACTTTTTGTGTTTTTAGCATACGAGTTACCTGAGAGAAGAAAAATAGATTCACTGCATAGTAGGCTACTGGCATTGTTTTGACAATATGGCTTGTCAAAATAAATAATAATGCAGAAAGTTATTAATTAGGTATTAAAACGGATGCCTGACATAGGGCGGTCCTATATGCAATTAAAACGCTTGGCCTTCCAGTAACTCGTTAATCGCCTGATAAATGTGATGCTTCTGCTGAACCGGATCATGATGCTTATGGGTAATATTTTCAATGCTAAAAATTTTTCTGTATTGATGTTTAAGCAAATAGTCACTGGGCTGGCAAATCAGGACTTTAGGATATTTGCGCTTGCCAAACTGGTCAGCAGTGATATCAATCACGATATGATCATCGGTGAGCCAGACGTGGCATTTACGGCTACCGCGCAGCTTAAAAGCAGTGACAACATTAAAATCAGCATAGCCTTTTGACTTTAAATAGGCATTTAGCATTTCACTGGTGTAATCGCACCATAGGGTTGGAAAAGTATTCAGGTTACTGCCTGCTTTATCTGCGCCACTCAAGCAAAGCTCTCATCTTGCGCTCGGACGAAGCGGTGCTTCGTTATTTCCTCGCTCACATGGTATAATTCGCGCCTCATTTTTTTGGTCTGTTGGATTGGTGGTTATGACTGATTTTGCTCAAGAGCTGGCGCAGCAAGTTGCGCAGCGCAGAACCTTTGCGATTATTAGTCACCCGGATGCCGGTAAAACCACCATGACTGAAAAGTTGCTGCTGTGGGGCAAGGCCATTCAGGTGGCAGGAACTGTTAAAAGTCGCAAGTCTGACCGTGCAGCGACCTCTGACTGGATGGAAATGGAAAAAGAGCGTGGCATTTCCATCACGACTTCGGTTATGCAATTTCCCTATAAAGATCATATTATTAATTTGCTGGATACACCGGGACACGAAGACTTTTCCGAAGATACCTATCGCACACTCACTGCAGTGGATTCTGCCCTGATGGTGATCGATGGTGCCAAGGGCGTTGAGGAGCGCACCATCAAGCTAATGGAAGTATGCCGCATGCGTGATACGCCCATCATTTCCTTTGTTAATAAAATGGACCGTGAAATTCGCGATCCACTTGAGCTGCTGGACGAAATTGAAAGTGTGCTAAAGATTCGTTGTGTACCGGTGACCTGGCCGATTGGCACTGGTAAGGACTTTGCCGGTGTTTATCATCTGGGCCAAAACAAAACCTATTTATATCAGCATGGGCAAGGTTCCCGCATTGTCGAGCTTGAAGTCCGTGAGGGTTATGATTACCCGGATATCCGTGAAAAAGTGGGTGTGCTGGCGTTTCAGGCCTTTGAAGAATCCCTTGAGCTAGCACAGATGGCGCATGAGGATTTTGATCAGCAGCAGTTTTTAACAGGGAAACAAACACCTGTGCTGTTTGGTACAGCGCTGGGCAATTTTGGTGTTGATCAGGTTTTAAATGCCTTTGTAGACTGGGCACCAGCTCCTAAAGCTCATCCTGCCAAAGAGCGTCAGGTGGATGCTACCGAAGCAGGATTTAGCGGTTTTGTGTTTAAGATTCAGGCCAACATGGACCCCAAGCATCGTGACCGGGTTGCCTTTATGCGTATTTGTTCCGGCAAGTATGAAAAAGGCCTGAAAATGAACCATGTGCGGCTGGGCAAGGAAGTACGGATCAGTGATGCACTGACTTTTCTGGCTGGTGAGCGTGAGCATCTGGAAGAAGCATGGCCCGGTGATATTATTGGCCTGCATAACCACGGCACCATTCAGATTGGCGATACCTTTACCAATGGCGAGAATTTGCACTTTACCGGGATTCCACACTTTGCTCCGGAAATGTTCCGCCGTGTTCGCTTAAAAGATCCCTTAAAATCCAAGCAATTGCAAAAAGGCTTAAAGGAATTATCAGAAGAAGGGGCAACGCAGGTCTTTATGCCACAAATCAGCAATGACCTGATTCTGGGGGCAGTGGGGGTGTTACAGTTTGATGTGGTGGCCTATCGTTTAAAAGAAGAATACAAAGTGGATTGCGTCTATGAACCAATTAGCGTCAATACTGTGCGCTGGATTCACTGTAATGATGAGAAAACCTTAAATGAATTCAAGAAAAAAGCGCATGATCAACTGTCACTGGATGGGGGGGGTCACCTGACTTATTTGGCACCTAGCCGGGTAAATCTGCAAATCATGCAGGAGCGCTGGCCAGACATTGAGTTCAGATCAACCCGTGAGCACTAAATCTGCCCGGAGCAATCAGCAGCACTTTCCATTAAAGTCAGTTGTCAAATTATCGGCAGTGGCTTTAATGGCGTTATTGATGCCGCGTAGCCTGCACCGGGACAAGGAATTCCCAAAACCAGAAGTTAAACCACAAAACGGGACAGGAAGCGCAACGCCGTGTACTGATTGTGATGAAAAGTCTTCATGAATTACAGATTAACCATAAAATCACCTTAGCACTACTCATCAAACCTATTAAATTTAGCTTTAAAATCAAAACAGTTTTTTAAACAACCTGCATTGATCTTATGAATAAAATTGTACTGAGTACCATGCTGGCCTGTAGTAGCTTGCTTGGCATCACGGCCTGTCAAAAACATAATGAAACTGCTGAACAGGTTAAAACACCCGCCCCTGCAACGACAGCAGCACAGGCTGCTACGGATCAGCTAAATGCCAAGACTATGAAGGCAAATTATGTGTTACCTGCCTGTGAGGGCGAAGGCTGCCCACAGGTTGATATTCAGCGTCTGGAAACTGGCAAGCCGTGGATTAACCAGTTTCTGGATCAGAAAATCCTTGAATTATCCAATGTGCAGCTTAGTGAACAACCTGCCAAACTAACCACCTTGCAAGCCAATGTAGACCGTTTTGTACAGGCGGCCAAACAGGACAGCATCGCGCGTGGTACCCCGGTGCCTTACACCATGCAGGTTACTTCTGAATTTTTGGGTGAAAAAGGCAATATTGCGCTGTTTAAACTAAGTGCAGCGTTTTATACAGGCGGCGCACATGGCAGTGCACTAGATAACTATTACACTCTGGATTTAAAGCAGAAAAAACAGCTTAAATTGGCCGATATGATGCTGGCTGAGCAACAACCTAAATTGTATGAACTGGTGCATCAGCAATATGCAGACTGGGTGAAGCAAAATGATCTCTCTGCTGACTTGGCAAAATATGAACAGGACTGGCCGTTTAAGCTGACCGATAATTTCACCTTTAGCAGTGAAGGCCTGGTGTTTTCATATGGCCAGTATGAAATTGGCCCTTATGCAGTAGGCATGCCGGAATTCACCATTCCTTATGCCCAGTTAACCGGGATTATCAAGCCAGAATACCTGACGCCACCCCTGCAATTGCAAAAGCAGTTACTGCAACAACCACAAGCTGCTGCTGAGCAAAATGCTTCCGCTACCACTAATTGACACGCATACACATTTTGATGTGCCAGAGTTTGACCATGACCGGCTGGTATTGGCAAAGCTTGCCAGGCAGTGTGGCGTGCAAGCATTAGTGCTGATTGGCTTTCTGGCAGAGCGTTTTGATACATTGGTGCAAGTGCAGCAGCAAATCAATCAGGCAGCAGAGCATCCACAAGCTTTGCTGGCGCCCGGTTTGCATCCTTTTTATATCGATCAGCATACAACTGAACATTTGTTGCAACTTGAGCAATTACTTAAAAGCCAGCAGGTGGTAGCCATTGGTGAAATTGGACTGGATACCTTTACCAAGGACATGAAACAAGCCAAAGTGTTTGCGCGGCAACAGAAATTTTTTTCAGCACAACTGGAACTGGCACACCAGTACAATTTACCAGTGCTATTGCATATTCGTCGTGCACATGCAGAAACGCTGAATATTCTAAAAAAGCATCGCTTTAAGCAGGGTGGTATTGCTCATGCGTTTGGTGGCGGAATACAGGAAGCAAAAGCATTTATACAGATGGGATTTAAACTTGGTGTGACCGGACAAGTGACCAATCCGAATGCCAAGCGGTTGCATCAGGTTATTGAGACCGTTGGCGCAGATCATCTGGTACTGGAAACCGATTGCCCGGATATGACACCGCTATGCTGCCAGCAGTCGCATGAGCATCGTACCCGCAACACACCAGCCAATTTGCCATTTGTACTGGATAGCCTTGCCAGTTATCTTCAGCAAGAAAAACAAGCACTAGCCCGGCAAATTTGGCAAAATACCTGTGATGCTCTTAATCTGGACTGGTCTTATCCGCATGTCACTGCCATCTAATCCTTTTTCCATGCAACTTACTACTGACAGCGACGAGTATGAGCGCCGCTTTGCTGGAGCTGCCAAAGTTTATGGCGAACAGGCATTTAGCCAGTTTGAGCAGGCCCATATCATGGTAATTGGTATTGGCGGTGTGGGTTCTTGGGCTGTTGAGGCACTGGCACGTAGTGGGGTAGGTACATTAACGCTGATTGATATGGATGTGCTAGTAGCGTCCAATGTCAATCGGCAACTGCCGGCGCTCACTGAAACCTTCGGCCATGGCAAGATTGATGTCATGGCAGCACGCGCCAGAAGTATCAATCCACGCATTCGTTTAAATTTAGTTGATGATTTCCTTACGCCAGACAATGTAAAAACACTGGTTGAGCAGTATCAGCCGGATATTATTTTAGATTGCATTGATGATGTAAAAGCCAAGATTGCCTTGATTCTGCATTGCCGCTTTAACAAAATTCCATTAATTGTGTCGGGCGGGGCAGGTGGCAAGCTTGATCCCTTAAAAATTCGAGTAGCAGATTTATCCAAAACCGAGCAAGACCCAATGCTGGCCAAAATCCGTAGCGAACTGCGCAACAAGGGAATTTGCAAAAAGCCCAAGGACAAGTTTGGCATTACCTGTATTTATTCAATTGATAATCCGTTTAGCAATACAGCCGCTTGTGAAACTGTAGTTAATAGTAGTGCTGGCCTGCGTTGTGGTGGTTATGGCTCTGCTGTAGCTGTCACTGCGACGTTTGGCATGGTCGCAGTGGCTGAAGTTTTAAAGAAACTAGGAAAAGTTTAAGTTAATAACTACTATAACTGACCCATAAGTATGCTGCGTTCCGTTGGCTCCACAGGTTCGATAATTTTTTGGTCATTTAATACTGAATTTTCGAATTGTCTTATTTTTTGGCTAACATTTGAATTGGGATATTTAGTCTTAATCAACATAAACGCTTGCTCGGCTTCACTTTCAATTACAGGTTTGTTTTCCTGCTCATCAAAATATTCAACTGCTGTTGAACCACCCATGCCATGTATCAAATAATAAAGATAATAACTTGCCAACACTTTTGCATCTTTTACAAAATAAGCATCAGGATATTGTTGGGCATAGTTTTCCCAAAACGTAGCTCGTTCGCCTAATTCCTGCCAAGAGATGTCAATTGTTGCATCATAATAAAACTGCTGCTGATTTTGCTGCGCAATGGCTTTAACAAAAACCTGATCCGCTTGCATTAAGGCAGGGGCAAAGCGCTTTACGATATAGTTAGGATTTAATCGAATGACGTAAAACCCTTCACCAATGTCCAGTATGTCAAAATCATAGTTTATTGCCTGACTAAACCATATCTTTTGTTCAGGCTGCAAAACAGTAAGCAATCTTTTAGCCAGCAAGGGTGGCTCATATTCTTCTGGCGTAATATCTAGCAGAAAATCATTATGACGGCTTAATTCCCGTTTTTCTCCATCTACCAGCGAAATATGCTGATTGACTGCCTGCAGAAAGCTTTCCATTACTTCATAGCGCTGCGCTAATGACAGTTGATTTAAGTGTTGCTGTAAAAGCTGATCAGTTTTAATAAAATCACTGAACTGCTTACTCTTGGCAAGGGTTTTAATAGAGTCTTTTATTAGCACATACGGCTGAGGCTTTAATGCATGGCCAGTAACCATAGAAGCATCAGCTGATGAACTGGAACTTGCTGATGTAATGCGAACTTTTGATTTAAAACCATGCTGATAGTAATAAAATCCGCTACCTGCAACGGCTACAATTAAACTGCCCACTAAAAGGTTTAAAACGGATCGTTTCATTTTTTTAATCCTACAAATCTGATTTTTACTTACAATTGCTTATTTAAAATAATAAAAAAGAATAGGCAGGTCTAAACCTGCCTATTTCTGAATAGTAAATTTTGTAATTTACAAGAAAAACTTATATCAATTCAATGGCAACAGCAGTTGCTTCACCACCACCAATGCACAGGGCTGCAATACCTTTTTTGCCGCCAGTACGTTTTAGCGCATGAATCAGGCTCAAAATAATACGCGAACCAGTAGAGCCTACTGGATGGCCCAGCGCACAGGCACCGCCATGAATATTAACTTTTTCAGCATCCAGATTGTACTTGTCAATGGCAGCCATAGTTACCATGGCAAATGCCTCATTGATTTCCCACAGGTCAACATCTTCAGCCTTCCAGCCAGCTTTATCCAGCACCTTTTGAATTGCGCCAACTGGTGCAATGGTAAATTCGCTAGGATGTTGCGAATTGCTGGATGTTGCAACAATGCGAGCCAAGGGCTGTAAACCTTTAGCCTGCGCATTGGATTCAGAGGTCAGTACCAGTGCTGAGGCTCCATCAGAAATGGAACTGGCATTGGCTGCGGTAATTGTACCGTCTTTGGCAAACGCTGGCTTTAAACCTGGAATCTTGTCCAGCTTGGCGTTGAGCGGTTGTTCATCCTGAGCAACAGTTTCTTCACCTTTACGGGTTTTTACCGGCACAGGTACAATCTCATCCTTGAAGTAACCTTCAGTGATGGCAGTTTGTGCCCGCTTTAATGAACGAATGGCAAAGTCATCCATTTGCTCACGGGTATAGCTCATTTTGTTGGCCATATCCTGCGCAAAGGAACCCATTAAGCGACCAGTTTCAGCATCTTCCAGGCCATCAAGGAACATATGATCCTTAATTTCGCCATGACCCATACGGAAGCCGCCACGGGCTTTTGCCAGTACATAAGGTGCATTGGTCATGGATTCCATGCCACCAGCCACCACAACATTGGCACTACCAGCCTTGATCATGTCAGTGGCCTGCATTACGGCTTTCATGCCAGAGCCACACAGTTTATTGATGGTAACTGCGCCGGTATTGTCTGGTAAACCAGCCTGACGCATGGCCTGACGTGCAGGACCCTGCTTTAAGCCACCAGGTAATACACATCCCATAATGACTTCTTCAATATCAGTAGGTTG
The DNA here is from genome assembly GCF_004377485.1 of Alkanindiges illinoisensis. GTDB lineage: Bacteria > Pseudomonadota > Gammaproteobacteria > Pseudomonadales > Moraxellaceae > Alkanindiges > Alkanindiges illinoisensis_A. The sequence continues at coordinate 63,635 of NZ_SNTY01000010.1, read as the reverse complement.
CAAGCCAGCACGTTGTACTGCTTCACGAATAGCCACTGCACCCAGCTCTGGTGCAGTTACACTGGCCAGTGAACCCTGAAAGCCGCCCATTGCGGTGCGTGCGCCATTAACAATCACAACTGATTCAGACATATTCCACTCCTAGCATGCGCACCCCAAATAAAAAGGAAAATAGGTGCACCCATATAAAATGGGCATAGTATACAAAAAATATAGGTAGCCACGGTGATAAAACAAGAAATTAAAGTCATGTGGCTGATTTAACAGGTGATATTGACACCACTGGCTGTTTCATCGATACCATCGCCATTACTGTCATTTGAACGTCTTGGGCTGCCAATTTTGGGTAAAATAATCATGCGGTGCCAGTAATTTTCCTCAGCACAATAACGGAAACTACCATTACTCATGTCCAGGCGACCACGCTCAGCGGTATATAGCAAAACCTGTGAGTTGTTGCTACCTGCACCGCGCCAGCTAATCTGGCCGTATTTAATATTGGTCGGATAATAATTCAGGATAGTTTCAGTATTCTCTAGAGCCCGATTCTGGTTCTGGTCAATAAACAGCAAAGCGCCTTTGTTCCAATCATTATCACAATTGAGGTGGTTACTACTACCACATACTCCCACTGCATAATGCAGGGTTGCTGCCTGAATGCGTGCATCACTGAGGGCAGGGTAAAAACGATTAAATACTTGGTTTGATTCAGAACTTCTTAACAAAGAACTAAAAAAAGGTGCTGAAATCATAACAAGAATAGAAATAACTGCTATCACTGTAACCAGTTCAACCAGTGTAAAACCGGTTAATTTTTTTGAAAAATGCATTTTATGTTTTCTCAAACAGATATTATTAGATGTCAAATAAAAATTATCTTATTGAAATAGATCATTTATTTGGTTTATTTAAGTATAGACTATTCTGTCTGATAAAAAAAGCTCAACAATTTCTTTAAAGAATACAAAGTATTGACTCTGCAACGTGAAACTTACTAAACTGCAACGGAAGATGTAAAAATTTTTATCAATACTTCGCTCTATGGAGTTACTTCGGAACACACCTGGAAATCGGGTACTGGGTAATGAAGTAATCTTAGTGTAGCATGAAGACTTAAAAATGCTGGAAAAATAGTTATTTAACTATTCCAGTGGGCCGAAAAACCAAGTAGGCTAAACACTGAACAACAAATTTTTTAAACATCTGGAGGAATCCATGAAACTGACTCGTATTGCGCTCGCGCTCTTGGTTGCAGCCCCATTTGCTGCCGCAAATGCAGGTGTAACCGTAACTCCGTTAATGCTGGGCTACCACTGGTATCCTGAAGATACTCAGGACAAAATGCGTGATGAGGCGCTTTTAAACCGTGGTGGTGGCGGCTTTAAGCCAAATGGCGTTGCTCTGACTGATGACTTGTCAGTTGGTGCTGCCATTGGTCTGGAACTGACTCCATGGTTGCAAGCTGAAGTTGAATACCAGCAAACCAAAGCTGATGCTCAGCATAATGAAGATAACACTGGTCCAAAAACTGGTCCGTTTGCAAATACCACAGGTTTCTATCCTGGCGTTCCTTACGATGCCAAGCATGAAACTTTAAGCGGTAACCTGATTGCAACTACCGATGTGTTTACTGGTAACTACGACAGCAAAATTAAGCCTTATGGCCTGATCGGTGGTGGTTACAGCCGTATTACTGTAGACAACCCTGGTTATGACTACCGTTCTTACGACACCATTGGTAACCTGGGTGCCGGTGTGCTGTGGCAATTGAACGATGCACTGACCCTGCGTACTGAAGCTCGTGCAACGCACAACTTTGACAATAACTGGTGGGAAGGCCAGGGTATTGCTGCCCTGCAAGTGGTTCTGGGCGGTCACCTGAAGCCTGCTGCTCCAGTTGCTCCGGTTGAGCCAGTTGCACCACCACCACCACCAGTTGTTGAGCCAACTCCTGAGCCAACTCCTGAGCCACAACAACTGACCGAAGACCTGAAAATGGAACTTCGTGTATTCTTTGATACCAACAAGTCTAATATCAAAGAACAGTACAAGCCAGAAGTTGCCAAAGTTGCTCAGAAACTGCAAGAGTATCCAAATGCAACTGCAATGATTGAAGGTCATACTGACAACACTGGTCCACGTAAACTGAACGAGCGTCTGTCTGTTGCACGTGCTAATTCTGTGAAATCTATGCTGGTTAGCCAGTACGGTATCGATGGCAGCCGCCTGACTACCCAAGGTTATGCATGGGATCGCCCAATTGCACCGAACAACACCAAAGAAGGTCGTGCAATGAACCGTCGTGTTTATGCAGTAATCACTGGTAGCCGCACTGTGACTGTACCTGCTGATCAGGTTCCAACCACTGCACCATCTACTACTGCTACTACTCAGTAATTCTCACGTATTGCAAGTAGTTGATTAAAAAATAGTCGCCCTGTGCGGCTATTTTTTTGCCTGAAATTTTTAAATAAAATTTGTTTTTAGCTATAAAAATATTATGAATTAGTGTTAGCGAAAAAATACATGTTTAGTACCGCATGGTTATTTAAATTCATTGTTTGCGACACTTATACGCTATTGGGTAAAAATATTTTGTTACCTATTTTGTTTATAATTAGCTTCAACTATCCTTCGCGTTGTTAATAAATTCTTACAACTCTGGAGAGATTGATGCAATTAAGTCGTGCTGTGCTGGCGATGTTAATGGCTATTCCTTTTACTGCGGCTACAGCAGGTGTTACGGTGAGCCCGCTGATTCTGGGTTATACCTGATATCCCGATAATGCAAAGAAGCGTGAACGTACTGAACAGTTTAATGTGAATCAGGCCAGCACAGGCTACCAACTGGATAATGATGTGTATACCAGTGCAGCAATTGGCCTGGAACTCACACCATGGCTTGGTTTTGAAGTGGAATACGGTGAAACCCGTGCTGATGCTAAATTGAAAAACGGTACTACAGCCTGACCACTGATACCTAAGATGCCAAGCAGAAAAACCTGCTGGGTAATTTTTATGTGACCTCTGATTTGATCACTAAAAACTATGGCAGCAAAATTAAGCCTTATGTGATGCTGGGTGGCGGTCAGGCCAAGTATGAAAGCGATGACATTGCGGGCAATGTAGGCACTGAATCTACAGACACGATTGGTAATGTAGGGCTGGGGGGTTTCTGGCGTGTGAGTGATTCATTATCAATTCGCAACGAAGGCCGGGCTATTTATAACTTTGACAATAAAATCTGGGAACCACAGGCAATTGCTGGTCTGAATCTGGTATTGGGTGGTCACTTAAAACCAGCAGTACCCGTTGCTCCGGTTGAGTCAGTTGCTCCACCGTCACCTGTTGTAGTGCCTGCACCAACTCCAGTACCAGCACCTTTACCGCCAAAAGAGTTGACCGAAGACTTACGCATGGAATTGCGGATTTTCTTTGATACCAACAAGTCGGTGATCAAGGCGCAGTACAAGCCTGAAGTGGCCAAGGTTGCGACCAAGTTGCAGGAGTATCCTAACGCCTCAGCCACAATTGAAGGCCATACTGACAATACCGGTTCCCGTCAGTTAAATAAGCGTCTGGCGCTGGCACGTGCTAATGCAGTAAAAAGCATGCTACTAAATGTATTTGGTATCAATTCTAGCCGCTTGACCACACAGGGTTTTGCTTGGGATAGCCCGATTGCAACCAATGCCACCCCAAATGGCCGTGCCTTAAACCGCCGTGTTTATGCGGTAATTAAGGGTAGCCGCACGGTAATTGTTCCGGCTGATCAGGTGCCTGCCAACTAAAAATTGCCAAGTATGATTGAGCTGTGAATCTATAAAAAAAGCCGCAATCACTGCAGCTTTTTTGTTGAAGGGGTTAAGTATAAAAATAACTTGATTCATTTAAGAATCCTCCCATAAATTCTTCTTAAGACGTTGCTTGGTGGCGCGGCGCTCACGCATTCTGGCTACATCGACATCCTGCTTGTGATGCACGCCACTTTTATGCAGGAGTGGATGCAGCGCCAGATGATTGCGTTCCTGAAACGCTGGCATTTTTTTAACTTTCATGGTTTGCTCCTGACAAATGTTAAGTCTTTAACCTTTCACACATAAAACCTGTTTTAAGGTATGAACCACTTCAACCAGATCGGTCTGGTTAGCCATTACCTGATCAATGTCCTTGTAGGCTGCGGGAATCTCATCGACTACGCCACCATCCTTACGGCATTCAATACCTTGAGTTTGCAGGCTCAGGTCATCAGGGGTAAACAAGCGCTTGGCCTTGCTTCGGCTCATTTTACGGCCTGCGCCATGCGAGCAGGAACAAAACGATTCAGGATTACCCTTGCCACGCACAATGTAGGATTTTGTGCCCATTGATCCGGGAATAATACCCAGTTCATCTGTTGCTGCGCGAATAGCGCCTTTGCGGGTCACAAAGACATTTTCACCAAAATGCTGCTCCTGCTGGACATAATTATGATGACAGTTCACTGCTTCCTTGGATAACTGAAACGGTGGAAAATGGGGACGGATGGCTTCTAAAACCAGCTGCATCATTTCACGGCGGTTTTCATAAGCATAATCCTGTGCCCAGTGCACGGCTTCGACATAGTCATCAAAACTGGCAGAGCCTTCTGCAAAATACGACAAGTCCTTATCAGGTACATGACCAAAGCGATGCTGGGCTTCCTTTTTGGCCAGTTCAATAAAGTAGGTGCCAATGCAATTACCAAGTCCACGGCTGCCGGAATGCAACATAACCCAGACCTGAGCCTGCTCATCCACACACAGTTCAATAAAGTGGTTGCCACCACCCAAAGTGCCGAGCTGTTTTTGCCAGGTTTGGTCAAAATTTTTCAGCATGCGTTTCAGGCCCGGATGCTTGGCAATAATAGTATTCAGGCGTTTGTCCAGCGGGCTAAGGGTTGAGGCCTTGGCCTTGACCTGTTTGTGCAGGGCAAAACCGACAGGCACCTTGCGTTCAATATCACTGCGGATACGGCGCAAGTCATCCGGCAATTGGCTGGCATTTAAGCCAAGCCGCACTGCATTCATGCCGCAACCAATATCCACACCAACGGCCGCAGGAATAATGGCATTTTTGGTGGGGATTACACTGCCGACTGTGGCACCAATCCCTAAGTGAACATCCGGCATTACTGCCACATGCGAATGAATAAACTGCAATCGCGCTACTTTCTTAAGCTGCTCAATGGCATCCGCGTCGATATCTGTGGTGAAAATCTTGATAGGAACACCATAGCCCGGATTGTCAAGGATCTGGGCATCATCTCTGGCGTTAATGGTCATTTGTATGGCCATGATTATTTTCCATTTAAAAAATTGATCATGGTAAATATCAACGGCAGCGCACATGTGCCCCTTGAAAACCTTGCGGTGCTAACCGGGCTACGTCTGGCCTTAGGGATTTTTTCAGGTATAAAAAAACCCAGCGAATGCTGAGCTTTTGGCTTATGCATTCGGATATTTACCGTTTTTAAGTCTGGCAAACATCCGAACAGGCAGATGTTTGCTAAACAGTCAGGTTTTTCTTCAAATTAGGGTTTAGCACAACATCCTCCTTTTAAGTGGTTAAAATCAGGGAATCTGGTAAATCGGCATATCGCTTGAGAATAGCTGGTTTACTCGGGGTAGTTATTATAAGTTGAATCTGCACAAATGCAACACCTTCCGCCACAGGGCAAAAACGCATGCTGTTATATCAGGGAAAAATCTAGGACTATGATGCTAGGTTTGATCAGCAAGTCACGTTTAATCAACAAATTATAAAAAAACTATGCTCGCATTAATCATCAAATTTTAAGATTATTTTAAGCATACAACTGATAAAAACAGGATACAGATTATGAGCATGACGCATATGTATGAAGGGTTGGCCAAGCAGGCTGCCAAGTATTCAGGCCGACCAGTAACCTTTTTGATTGCCACGCTGGTGGTGATTGTCTGGGCAGTGTCCGGGCCGATTTTCCATTACAGTGATACCTGGCAACTGGTGATCAATACGGGGACAACCATCATTACCTTTCTGATGGTGTTTTTAATCCAGAATACCCAGAATACTGACACCACGGCGATTCAGCTTAAACTGGATGAACTGATCCGGGTTAAGCAGGCCGCAGATAATAGCTTGTTAAATCTGGAAGACATGGATGCCGCATCGTTAGAAAAATTCAGGGAGAAATACCTGAAGCTGGCAAAAGAAGCCTGTGAGAAAATTGAAGAAAGAGTGGAAGAGCAGGAGATCAATGAGCAAAACAAACCCACTGCCTGATAACAGGGGCTTGTTTAATCAGCAGCATTTTTTGTAGTAACTAAGGGTAAATCTTGCCGCTATTATCGGGAAATTGCTTTGGAACGTGCTTTGGAGAGTATGTGCCGGGCAGTGCGGTTTAATCGCCCCGGTAAGGCCGCACATCCATTTCGGTATAGGCAACAAATCGCGTCTTGTACTTCCAGCGATAGCCCAGCCAGATGGCCAGAAAAATGGGAATGCTGATGTAAGCCGAAATAATACCTTGCCAGTCGATGTGTTTACCAATAAAAGCCTGATAGTTTTGTCCCAGGGTAATAAACAGGCATAGGGCAAAGGCAAACAGTGGGCCAAACGGGAAAAACTTGGCTTGATAGAGCAATTCGCTAAGCTGATAGCCTTGTGCAATATAGCCCTTGCGAAAGCGGTAATGGGCTACCGCAATACCAAGCCACACAATAAAGCCGCACATACCTGAGGTATTCAGCAACCAGACATACACCTGTTTGTCCCCAATAAAGGTGCTTAAAAAACACAAGGCACCAATTAGCGTAGTTGCCAGCAAGGCGTTTCGAGGCACACCGTTTTTACTGAGTCTGGCAAAAGTTCGCGGCGCATTGCCTTCTTTGGCCAGGTTATACAGCATGCGGGTTGACGCATACATGCCGGAATTTCCAGCCGACAAAATGGCAGTCAGGATGACGGCATTCATGACACTGGCGGCAAAGGCAAAACCGGCACGTTCAAACAGCAGGGTAAATGGTGATACCGTGATGTCATTATTGCTGGCGGCTTGCAGCAAACGCGGGTCATCGTAGGGAATTAGCGTACCAATCACAAAAATGGCCAGGATGTAAAACATCAGAATGCGCCAGAATAGCTGCTTGATGGCGAGTGGAATGGTCTTTTTGGGGTTTTCTGATTCACCAGCGGCCACCCCAATCAGCTCAGTGCCCTGAAAGGAAAACCCGGCAATCATGGCAACGCCAACCATGGCTTGCAGGCCACCTACAAATGGGGCATCACCATGCGTCCAGTTGCTAAAGCCGGGCGATTGTACGCCATGCATCAGGCCAAAAATACTGGCCAGCCCAAGCCCAATGAAAATAATTACGGCAATGACTTTAACCAGTGAAAACCAGAATTCACTTTCACCAAAGCCTTTGACTGAAATCACATTGAGCAAAAACATCAGCGCCAGAAAGCCGCCACTCCACACGATGCCATTCACCTCAGGGAACCAGAAACCCATGATGATCTGTGCAGCAACCAGCTCGGCAGCAATGGTCACTGCCCAGTTGTACCAGAAGTTCCAGCCCAGCGCGAAACCAAAGCCTTTTTCCACATAGCGTTCGCCATAAGTGGAAAATGATCCGGCGACCGGCTGGTAAGCTGCCATTTCGCCCAGACTGGTCATTAGGAAAAACACCATTACGCCAATCAGCGCATAGGCCAGCAATGCACCTGCCGGGCCAGCCGCAGCAATGGTACTGCCGGATGCCAGAAACAGGCCAGTGCCAATGGAGCCACCAATGGCAATCATATTTAAATGGCGGGCTTTGAGTTTGCGCTGTAAGTGCGGTGCTTCAGGGTGTGAGCTGGCCATGATAAAGAAAATATCCGGTTAAATAAGGCAGTATGAAACAACAGGTTTATGGGAGACAACCAGCGCAAAACTAGCTGCGTTTGGCTTGGTACACATGAAAGCCCTGTCCATGTGCAAGGACATGACAATGGCCAAAATGGGTTTTGAGCAGCGGAGGATATTTTAAAAAGCTGTTGGCAACAATTCTTAATTCACTTCCTGAATAAGGTGCAGGGTTAAGGTGCAGCACAGCCTGCGTGAGCAAATCTTCACTGGCTTTATAGCTGGTGTGAATGCCCTGATGAAACGGCGGATTGCTAATAATGGCGCCCAGATTTTGCGGGGCATCAGCAATACCACGTCCGGCAATCAGGTGAATGCCATCATCCTCAGCAATCTGGTTGGCAGCCAGACTTAAGCGGGTCGCAGCCAGTGCAAACGCATCCACATCCAGAAAATGCACTGTTTGCTGTGAATATTTTTGCTTTAGGAAACAGCCAATCACGCCAGCGCCACAGCCGAAATCCAGTAAGTCACCTTTGGGTAGTTTATCCAGATGCTGTAACAGCAGGGCAGTGCCGATATCCAGATGACCATGACTAAACACACCGGGTAGGCTTACGACTTTAAGTTGGTTAAACTGCTCCAGCACAAAGGTTTTGGCCCAGGCAGCCAGTGGTTTGTCAGCGACTGGGGCAGACAAAATACATTGCCACAGTTGGCAATGCCGCGCGCTGTCCAGCTTTAATGTTTTGCCATACGGCTGTAACTGCTTGGCGGCACGTTCAATGCCAGCCCGTTTTTCACCCACCAGAAACAACTGGCCTTGTGGTTTTAAGCGGCTGGCAATGCGCTGTAATAAATAATCGGTGAGTTCTTTTGATTTGGGCAAAAAGATAATGGCCTGATCAAACTGCTGATCCGGTGGCTCGGCTGAAAACTGGCAGTTACTGTCAAGCTGCTTCAAGACACTGTATTCACCAAAGTGCCAAGACCATGCACATACGCTGGTAAGTTGTGGCTTTAGTGCGTGAATGAGTTGATCGGCTGGCAGGCCTGCCAGTAATACGGTGCCTTTAAAAAAATCGAGCTGCCGTAAAATTACTTCGCTGCGCGGATCCATGCCATGCCCCTGTAATGTATCTGGTGTAAAAACTGAAATTTTAGCAGAACTTGGCTTGTGAATTCTGCGTGCGTCACAATGAAAATCTAAACCTTTAGAATCAAGGCAAGATGAAAAAGTTTGAACTGATTTTTCTGGCCCGATGGAGTGGTTACAAAGTAACCAGTATGAGGGGTTTAAAAAAACCAATGCTGTAACCGGTTCTCTGATATAATTTCGCGTCCAAATTTTTAGTTGCTTGCATTCAGATGGGTGCTAGTAAAATAAACTGTGTACATACCTGTGTACAAACTACCGGATTTAATTGAATGTCATCTAATGCAAGTGATTCAAGTGTAAAAGATTTACGCAATATTGCCATTATTGCGCACGTTGACCATGGCAAAACCACACTGGTCGACAAATTGTTGCAACAGTCTGGCGCGCTGGGCGACCGTGCTGGTGAAATTGAGCGTGTGATGGATTCCAACGCGCTGGAAAGTGAGCGTGGTATTACCATTCTGGCCAAGAATACGGCCATTAAGTGGTTAGATAAGCGTACCAATCAGGAATACCGTATCAATATTGTGGATACACCGGGACACGCCGACTTCGGTGGTGAAGTAGAGCGCGTGATGTCCATGGTGGACTGCGTACTGCTTCTGGTGGATGCACAGGACGGCCCAATGCCGCAAACCCGCTTTGTAACGCAAAAAGCCTTTGCCCGTGGCCTAAAGCCTATTGTTGTACTGAACAAGATTGACCGTCCGGGCGCGCGTCCTGACTGGGTGATGGATCAGGTATTTGACCTGTTTGACAATCTGGGTGCCAGCGATGAACAGCTGGATTTCCCGGTGGTATATGCCTCTGCATTAAACGGGATTGCCGGTAATGATCCAGCCGATATGGCTGAGGACATGACCCCGTTGTTCCAGACGATTGTTGATATTGTTGAGCCGCCAAAGGTTGACGTTGATGGCCCATTCCAGATGCAAATTTCCAGCCTGGATTACAACAGCTTTGTGGGCGTGATCGGGATTGGCCGTATCCAGCGCGGTGCGGTAAAGACCAATACCCCGGTGGTTGTGGTAGACAAAGAAGGCAACAAGCGTAATGGCCGTATCCTGCAAATCATGGGCTATCATGGCCTTGAGCGCCTGGAAGTGCCAGAAGCCTCTGCTGGTGACATTATCTGTATTACTGGTATTGATGCGCTCAACATTTCTGACACCATTTGTGATCCGAAAGCCGTTGAAGCATTGCCGCCGCTGTCTGTGGATGAGCCCACTGTTTCCATGACCTTTCAGGTCAACAACTCGCCATTTGCTGGTAAAGAAGGCAAGTTTGTGACCTCGCGCAACATCCGTGAGCGTCTGGAACGTGAGCTGATTCACAACGTGGCGCTGCGTGTCGAAGACACTGATTCTCCAGACCGCTTCAAGGTCTCGGGTCGTGGCGAGCTGCACTTGTCAGTACTGATTGAAAACATGCGTCGCGAAGGCTTTGAGCTGGGTGTATCGCGTCCTGAAGTGATCATGAAAGAAATTGACGGTGTGCTCAATGAGCCGTTTGAAAACGTGACCTTTGATGTGGAAGAGCAGCATCAGGGCGGCGTGATGGAGCAAATGGGTAACCGCCGTGGCGAGCTGACCAATATGGAAGTAGACGGCAAAGGCCGTATCCGTATTGAAGCCACTGTGCCTTCGCGTGGCCTGATTGGTTTCCGTTCCGAGTTCCTGACCATGACGTCCGGTTCCGGTATCATGACCTCCAGTTTCTCGCATTATGGCCCAGCCAAAACCGGTACAGTGGCCAAGCGCCAGAATGGTGTGCTGATTTCCATGGTTCAGGGCACCTGTCTGGCCTATGCATTGTATACCTTGCAGGACCGTGGCCGTTTGTTTGCCGAGCCACAGCTTGAAGTATATGAAGGCATGATCGTGGGCATTAACTCCCGTGGCGATGACATGGTGGTTAACCCAACCAAAGCCAAGCAGCTCACCAACGTACGTGCCAGTGGTACAGATGAAGCATTAACCCTGACCCCGGCAATCAAGTATACGCTGGAACAGGCACTGGAATTTATAGAAGACGACGAACTGGTTGAAGTTACCCCGAAATCCATTCGTCTGCGCAAGAAATTCCTGACAGAAAATGATCGTAAACGTGCTGGTCGTAAATAAGTCGTCCTGCCGCTGAGCAGGAGATAACTGTAAAAACCGCCTGATGCGTGTCGTTAGGCGGTTTTTTTATGGATAAAGGAAATCTACTGTCATTGTTTTTGATCATAACAATGTTAAATTAAATGCCACTTTTAACTTGGCAATTTAAGAGCCCGGGTGGTTCATGCTCAATTTAAAGTCATGATTGTATATTTTATAAGCATTATTTTGGAGTAAAACATGAGTATTGTTCAGGAATTCAAGGAATTTGCCCTCAAGGGCAATATGTTTGACTTGGCCATTGGCGTCATTATTGGTGGCGCTTTTAACAAGATTATTGATTCACTGGTGAAAGATATCCTGATGCCAGTGATTTCCCGGATTATTGGTGGTGACGTCGATTTTTCCCAGTGGTACATCGTGCTGGGTGATAATCCCAACCATTTAAACTCACTGGATGCACTACAAAAAGCTGGAATCAACGTATTAAGTTATGGAAATTTCCTCACTATACTGATTAATTTCCTGTTGCTGGCCTGGGTGGTGTTTTTGATGGTGAAGGTTGTCAACCGTGTGCGTCGACAGGATGAGCCTGCTCCAGTCCAGCCACCTGCTGATCCGGAAGATATTAAATTGCTACGTGAAATCCGTGACCAGCTCAAAGCCAACCAGAGCTAAGTCTTTTAAAAACGGCTGAATCACCAGCCGTTTTTTTATGGGTTATTTATGATGATATTGAGCAAATTAACCCTGTCAGCCTTAGGGTATTTTAATTCATTCCCATGATGTACTTATTGATTGCTGCGCTGTGCAGCGTGCTGGTGTCATTGCTTTTAAAATGGTCTAAGCCCCGTGGCTTTAGCGCAATTGCACTGATTAGCTGGAATTATGTGGCAGCCATTGGCTTAACTGCGGTATTGCTTAAACCGGACCTGACGAGTCTTCAGCATATCAGTAATGCATCAAAGCTGGCCTTTTTGGCATTGGGGATTTTACTGCCCAGTATTTTTGTGATGCTGTCGCGCGCTTTACAGTACGCGGGCCTGATTAAAACTGAAGTGGCCCAGCGTATGTCGTTAGTGTTGTCGCTGCTGGCTGCGTTTTTGCTGTTTGCCGAAACTATGAGCTGGCTCAAACTGCTGGGCATTGCACTGGGCTTGTGTGGTGTGCTGGGTCTGATTATTAGCTGTAAAACTGGTAACACGTCGGTGAGTCCGCTCAAGCATTCAGGCTGGTTATTGCTGACAGTATGGGCAGGCTACGCCGCTGTCGATGTGCTGCTGAAATATATTTCTAGCTTAAGCTATTCTACCAGTACCGCCCTGTTTGCCAGTTTTAGTATTGCCTTGCTGCTATTGCTGGCATGGCAAGCGGTGCAACGCCAGTTCAAACCACTCTTACAGCCTCGCCATGCTGCGCTGGGTTTGCTACTCGGCACGTTGAATTTTTGCAATATCTGGTTTTATATCAAGGCACATCAGCAATTGGCCAGCAATCCGGCCATCATTTTTGCCAGCATGAACATTCTGGTGGTCATACTAGGCGTTATTGCTGGAGTGGTGCTATTCCAAGAAAAATTGAAAAAATCCGGCTGGGGATTTGTTGGCCTGTCGCTCCTGGCGATTGTGGTGCTGTATTACGCTAAACGTTAATGTACCCTAAGTTTATAGACGGATTTTAATTTACAAATGAATTTTAGGACTATTTTAACGGCTGATGCTATTTCAATGGCTGACAGCAGGGACAAAACACACTGGCGCGCTGGCCTAGTTTCAGGTTTTCAAGTTCTGTATCGCAATTAACGCATAGTTCGCCTGCACGACCATACGCCAGCAGGGTTTGCTGAAAATAACCATTTTCGCCCATTGCATTGGTATAGTCACGCAAGGTGGAACCGCCCAGATCAATGGCCTGTTTTAAAATCCGCTTGATTTCCAGCACCAGTTTTTCAATTTCAGGCATGGTAAGTGAGTGAGCTGGCCGCGCCGGATGAATACCAGTATTAAACAGGCTTTCGGTAGCATAAATATTTCCTACACCCACTACTACAGCATTGTCCATGATGGCAACCTTGATTGCCGTACTTTTACCTTTTAATTTGCTGGCGAGATAGTTGGCATCAAATTCATTATCCAGCGGCTCTGGCCCCAGCTTTGATAGCAGGGTATGCGTGCCATTTTCCAGCCACAGCATACAGCCAAACCGGCGCGGGTCGTGATAGCGCAACTCAGTGATCTGGCCTTCATTGTCCCCAAATTGCCCATCACTAAATTGTAAAACCACATGGTCATGCTTGCGCAATTCATCCTGTGCATTGCAAATACTAAAACTGCCAGACATGCCCAGATGCAATAACAGCGCATCCTTGTCAAAATGCGCCAGAATATACTTGGCACGACGTTCCAGCCTAAGCAGTTTTTGTCCAGTCAACTTGGATAAATCATCCGGCACAGGCCAGCGCAAGCTATGCTGACGTACCTGAACATGGGTCACAGTCTGACCCAGTAAAGGTTGTAAACTGGTTTTGGTGGTTTCAACTTCGGGCAATTCAGGCATAAAACGCTCACAGATCAACAACGGCTATCACGCGTCGTAACAGGTTTAGCAAAAACCGGCTTAGCAATAAAAGGCTTAACCCAGTTAATATTGGTCTTAACGTGAAAGAAAACAAGGACACTGCGCTTAAAGATGCAAAAATCACCGACACCTTCGAATACTGCGATAAGTCAACCAGAACAAGTGGGTTCCAATTCAGCACAGGTTCTGGCGCATGACTGGTTTAGGCGTCCGACTGCGGTGGTGGCGTCTGATTTGATTGGCTGCTATTTGTGCCGCCGTATGGATGACGGGCAGGTGGTTCGTGCCATGATTACAGAAACCGAGGCTTATTTAGGCGTTGGTGATGCAGCTTGCCATGCTTTTGAGGGACGCCACACACCGCGCACTAGCGTGATGTACAAGGAAGCAGGCACCATTTATGTGTACCTGATTTATGGCCTGCATTATTTGCTAAACATTGTCACCACTGAAATTGGCCAGCCGGAAGCGGTTCTGATTCGTGCGGTGCATGTGGACGGTGAGCCAGTCAAGACTGGTGCAGGGCCTGCCAAGCTGACCAAGCGACTAAATATTGACAAGCGCCTGAACAATCACCTGCTGGGCGAGCAGGTTGGCCTGTGGGTCGAAAACAAAGCGCAGGCCAATATTCCGGTGAGTGTAGCTAAGCGGGTAGGGATTGATTATGCCGGAGAAGCCGCGCACTGGCTGATGCGCTTTTACTGGACGGGGCATGGGTCGGTGTCGAAGTAATTGACCCATTTACATGAGCCAAGCCTACTGATTCAAATAGGGCTGCATGGATTGCTGTAATAACTCAACCAGCGCGGCATCTATGTAGTGATAATCATCTGGTATATCCAGCACCATAATCGTTTTGAACTGGCAGGGCTTGCAAAATCAGCCTTGATCCGTTGCTTATGCTTGTGTTCCATCACGAAAATGACATCTGCCCACGCAATATCACTGGCTGTGATTTTACGCTTGGCCTGCGCGGAAGTTCCTGCTGAGCGGGTGTGACAGCCATAGCCTTTGGCAAAAATACGTTCTGCGGTAGGACTGCGCCACTGATTACGGCTACAGATAAAGAGGTAATTCATGTTTACTAAGTCTGCACTTTATTTGCGTATTAATGCTTTAAAAGAATCCTTTCTTTCCTATTCCTTAAAAGTTCAGTTTATCTATTACTTCTCACGCCCCACATCACCATTCAAGCCTTCTGGCAAGTCCAGCACCTGATAAATTGAATCTTCTAAGGCACTGGGCTTTGCCACCACCAATGCTTGCCAGCCATCTGCACTGGCAATGGCATTGACGACTTGAATGTCATCAGCCAGTTGCTGTCCGGCAGCAGGCACATCACTAATTCCGGCACGAATCAGATGCAGCCAGTGCTTAGGCTTGGCACGAAACCACAGGCGCGCAATGATTTCCTGGCCCAGATAGCAGCCCTTGTCATAGTCCACACCACCACGCTGGTGCAAGCGCAATTCCTGTGGCTGAAACAGCCCCGCCGTTTGTGCCGTAATCCATGCCTGTCCCTGACTAATGGCAGTGTGTTGCCATTGTTCAATGCTCACGCCTACATCATTATGGCTAAAGCTGGCTTTGCCACTAACAATCGCCGGATACACAGGCTGTGCAGTATCCAGCTGAAACTTTGAAAAAGCACCGTACTTTTTAATATGCGCCTGTAAGGCATCACGCTGGTCGTCAGCAACCACCACTTCAATGGATTCTGTGCTGTACTTTTTAAGCCATAAGCCAAAATTAACCCGGCCTTTTAAGTCACAAATGGCTGTGGGGCGATATTCATCGGCAGTTAAACTGCTGACATTGACTGTCACCTGTCCCTGCAAGAATTTTTCGGCATCCGGGCCATTAAGCACAAAAGCGGTAAAGGACAGCCTGGCAAGTGACATATGAATACTCCTACAGCAGCAGTGGCTAACACCAGAATGACTGCATTATACCGTGTTAATGATTAATCCAGAATGCAGCTTTGGTGTTTAAGTTGAAACACCCTTAAAGCAGATTTGATGGAAAAAGTGCGCTGCTTTTGCAGACTAAAGTAAAAACCTAAGAATATGTAACTAAATATTTCAAAAACTATAATTTTTAGGGTTAACTATATGATAAATAATAAATTTGGGAAACGCCATTCGCGCAGAGTACAATGTGCCCCATTGATAAACCGAGCCACTGGACTAACCCCCTAGCCATGAATACACAATACCGTAAGCCCTTACCCGGTACCCAGCTTGACTACTTTGACGTTCGCGCTGCCGTTGAAGCCATTCAGCCCGGTAGCTACGACACCCTGCCGTATACCTCGCGCGTGCTGGCAGAACAACTGGTGCGCCGTGCCGAACCCGAGCACCTTACTGCTTATTTAACCCAATTGATTGAGCGCCGTCAGGATCTGGATTTTCCATGGTATCCGGCGCGTGTGGTGTGCCATGACATTCTAGGCCAGACGGCACTGGTTGACTTGGCTGGCCTGCGTGATGCGATTGCTGAGCAGGGTGGTGATCCTTCAAAAGTCAATCCGGTGGTGCCAACCCAGCTAATTGTGGATCACTCACTGGCTGTAGAGTGCGGTGGTTTTGATCCTGATGCGTTTGAAAAAAACCGCGCCATTGAAGACCGTCGCAATGAAGACCGTTTTCATTTTATTGAATGGACTAAAACTGCATTTAAAAATGTGGATGTGATTCCAGCCGGTAACGGTATCATGCACCAGATCAATCTGGAAAAAATGTCGCCGGTTATTCAGGCCCGTCCAGATAATGAAGGCAAGCTGGTTGCATTCCCAGATACTTGTGTGGGCACTGATTCACACACCCCGCATGTGGATGCGCTGGGCGTAATTGCCATTGGCGTCGGTGGTCTGGAAGCAGAAACCGTGATGCTGGGCCGTGCGTCCATGATGCGCCTGCCGGATATTGTTGGCGTGGAATTGGTTGGCCAGCGTCAACCCGGCATTACTGCCACTGATATTGTGCTGGCACTGACGGAATTCCTGCGTAAAGAGCGTGTGGTCGGCGCTTACCTTGAGTTCTTTGGCGAAGGTGCGGACAGCATGACCATTGGTGACCGCGCCACCATTTCCAACATGACGCCAGAATACGGTGCAACAGCCGCCATGTTCTCCATTGACCAGCAAACACTGGATTATTTAAAACTCACTGGCCGTGAAGACGAGCAGGTGGCACTGGTGGAAACCTATGCCAAAGTCACTGGCCTGTGGGCAGATAGCCTGAAAACTGCCGTGTATCCGCGCGTGCTGAAATTTGATTTGTCCACGGTTACCCGCAACATGGCTGGCCCATCCAACCCGCATGCGCGCGTATCGACTAGCGACTTGGCTGCCAAGGGCATTGCTGGCGTAGTAGAAAATCGCACTGATGGCCTGATGCCAGATGGCGCAGTGATTATTGCCGCCATTACCTCGTGTACCAATACCTCTAATCCACGCAACACCGTGGCGGCTGGTTTGCTGGCCAAAAAAGCCAACGAACTGGGTTTAACACGCAAGCCATGGGTAAAAAGCTCATTTGCACCAGGTTCTAAAGCGGCTGCGCTTTACTTGGAAGAGGCAGGCGTATTGAATGAGCTGGAACAACTGGGCTTTGGTATTGTGGCATTTGCCTGCACCACCTGTAACGGCATGTCTGGTGCGCTAGACCCACAAATCCAGCAGGAAATTATTGACCGCGACCTGTACGCCACTGCCGTACTGTCCGGTAACCGTAACTTTGATGGTCGCATTCACCCCTATGCCAAGCAGGCCTTTTTGGCATCTCCGCCATTGGTCGTGGCCTATGCGATTGCTGGCACCATTCGTTTTGATATTGAAAAAGACGTATTGGGCAACGATAAAAACGGCAATCCGGTATACCTCAAAGACATCTGGCCAAGTGATGAAGAAATTGATGCACTGGTTGCCAAGAGCGTGAAGCCGGAACAATTCCGCAAGGTTTATATTCCCATGTTTGACCTGGGTGAAATTGAACAGGCAGAAAGCCCACTGTACGACTGGCGTCCAACGTCTACCTATATTCGTCGTCCGCCGTACTGGGATACGACAGGTATGGGCGCACTGGCTGCCAACCCGCGCACCCTCAAAGGTATGCGTCCACTAGCGGTGCTGCCGGATAACATCACGACTGACCATCTGTCACCTTCCAACGCGATTCTGGCCAGCAGTGCTGCCGGTGAATACCTGGCCAAAATGGGCCTGCCAGAAGAAGACTTTAACTCGTATGCCACCCATCGCGGCGACCATTTGACCGCCATGCGTGCCACTTTTGCCAACCCGAAATTGCTCAATGAAATGGTACGCAATGAAGAGGGCAAGGTGATTCAGGGGTCACTCGCGCGTGTTGAGCCGGAAGGCCAGGTGACCCGCATGTGGGAAGCCATTGAAACCTACATGACCCGCAAGCAGCCACTGATTATTATTGCCGGCGCGGATTATGGTCAGGGTTCCAGCCGTGACTGGGCGGCCAAGGGCGTTCGTCTGGCGGGTGTTGAAGCGATTGTGGCGGAAGGCTTTGAGCGCATTCACCGCACCAACCTGATTGGCATGGGCGTGTTGCCGCTGGAGTTTAAGGCAGGCACCAACCGCAATACCTTGAACATTGATGGCACTGAAACCTTTGATGTGATTGGCCACCATACGCCACGCGCTGAACTAACACTGGTGATTCATAGGGCAAATGGTGAAAGCATTGAAGTGCCAGTGATCTCGCGTCTGGATACTGCCGAAGAAGTGCTGATTTATGAAGCCGGTGGTGTATTGCAGCGCTTTGCCAAGGACTTCTTGGAAGGTGCGGTGGCTTAATTTCTAGTTAGAAATTAGCTTAAAGAAGCCCTGTCGAAAGATGGGGTTTTTTATTAATTTAACATTTGGTATTTTAAGTAAAATTTACTGAAAGTACCCCGTTAGGGGATCACTGAAGGGATAAGAAATTATGAATGAAATTTTATCTAAGGAACATTATCGTAGGACTTTTTTTATTATTGTCGGTTTACTTCTGATTTTAGTCATATTAGTAAGATGCTTTGTTACTCCTTATTTTGGCGCGGACGCATTAAATTTTATCCAATTTACTGTTAAGTTTCTTGATTCTTTTGTAGTTTCATTAATTATTACCGTTTTTATTGGGGGATTCGTATTTTGGCTCACGCCAAGTATTGTGAAACGTTCAGCGATCGAAGTGATTGAGCCGAAAAGAATTAACCCAACTTTAAAATCATCAGTATCCAATACTAGGTTCTGGATTTATAAAGGAACCTGTGGCCGTTATACGAGAGCTACGACAATACCAAAATTAGCAGAAGCTGCAAGGATAGCAGGCCTTGGGCGTGATATCACAATTTGTTTATTAAATCCCAAAAATGAGAAGCTATGCGCAGAATATGCAACATACCGGAGAAGCCTGAAATCTGCTCATGCAAATGATCCATGGACAGAAAAATCAGTCCAAGAAGAAATTCTGGCAACAGCAGTTACAGCATTAAAATATCAGTACTCCGAACCTTTGCTCCGAATTCGTGTTTTTTTTGTTGATCATTTCTCTGCATTTCGTTTGGATATCACAGAGGATTTTGTAGTTATCACGAAAGAGGATAAAGAGGCTTCTGCGTTACGAGCGGACTCAGGAACCTATTTTTATGATTCTTATAAGGATGACGTAAGATTAACTGAACGGCAATCGAAAGAAATGAAACATTGTGAGTCATTAATATTCCATGGTGCTTTGGATCGTGAAAAACTTTCAGAGGCAATTCAAAGTGCTAATCTATTTGATTTAGATAAGCTTAAAATACTTAACACTGATCGAATTCTCAA
Organism: Alkanindiges illinoisensis; assembly: GCF_004377485.1. Classification (GTDB taxonomy): domain Bacteria; phylum Pseudomonadota; class Gammaproteobacteria; order Pseudomonadales; family Moraxellaceae; genus Alkanindiges; species Alkanindiges illinoisensis_A. The sequence continues at coordinate 44,109 of NZ_SNTY01000010.1, read as the reverse complement.
GTGTATAAACTCTCCAAAAGATCCTTATTAGAAAAATTAAGATGACTATATCCTTTTCAACTCTTGTTAATGCATTAGAAAATCAGGTTGTTTCTATTTCTGATCTTCTAATATTGCGTCGAGAAATTGGTGTTCCCTTCAAATTACATCCATTAGGTTTTTTAGCATGTACATTAATGAGCGAAGGCTCTAAAAAGATACGTCTACATTGTTGGGTTGAAGCTAATGATGAGATTGAACAATCTTCTGATTGTTTAATACATGATCATTTGTTTGATTTTAAAAGTTGGGTTTTCCATGGAGCAATTGAGAATATTGAATATATTTTTCATGAAAGTGGGCAGGAATATGCTAAATATTCAACTCAATACAGAGCTGATAGCTCTATCTTAATAAAGTCGAATGAAGTATTACGAGTTTCAGAAAGTAATCGTACGGTATATAAGTCTGGTCAAGCTTATACGATGAAAGCAGGTGTATTACATAGGACCTTAAAAGTGGGAGATAAACCAGCTTTCACTGTACTATTAACAAATGATGTTTCAGAGGTTGCTCCAGTTGTTTTAGGAGCTATGAATGGAAGCGTGAGTTACTCCTATTATCGAAAGTCGCTATCAGAGGATATCTTGGCACAGAAATTAGCCGTTTTAGATCTATAATGGAATTAGGGCTTACTAAACATCGCTTTTTATCATTTCAATTTAGTTGAAAATAACTTCTCGTACTGTGTACATCTTTCAGCAAGTTTTTTAGATGAGGAAACTACCATCGTTAAGCTGGAAGATGTTAAGGGCTTTTATATTGTTGATCGACAGCCATGGAGTTTCTTTTTACTGGGTACAGTACTTGTGATTACGCACGTTGAAGCAGAAAGTCATCCTTGTATAAAGTGCATTAAGCAGCCTTATCAGCTTGCCAAAATAATTAAAAGGTATGCCTTGAAGAATGGTGCAAATATTGATGAGAGTTTTGCTTGAACAGTGATCTGATCATAAAAAATTATATCGGTATAAACGTGGCGGTCATCAAAAGCCATATATCTATTGCTGAAATCCTAATAGTGTTAGCCTACAGTCCAACTCAAATATCCCAAAATTAAGGAAAGGAAAAATATGTTTAATCACATCATGGTCGGGTCTAATGACATTGAACGCTCAAAAGCTTTCTATAATAAAGTGCTGGCTGTTTTAGGGGCAGGTGAGCCATTTTTAAATGTTTCAAATTCTGGGCATACTCGACTTTTTTATCGCCATGATGGTAATACATTTGGCATTAGCGAACCCATCAATGACGAACCTGCAACTTGTGCAAATGGGGCAACCATTGGCTTCAAATGTAACTCGCCTGAACAAGTAAAGGAATTCCATGATGTGGCGGTTGCCAATGGCGGTACATCCATTGAAGACGTGCCGGGCCTACGCCAAACCAGTCTGGGAGCATTGCATCTTGCGTATGTGCGTGATCCAGACGGCAATAAATTGTGCGCCATTTATCGCCCTTAATCTGTTGTTCTGGTATTGCATCGACCAATTACGAGTAGATCTTTGGCGTGTATCGCGCTGGATTAGATTTCTTTTATAAGTCATGCGCTAGCCTTCGACAAGCTTAGGCTGCGATAGTTGATCTTGTCGAAACCGTATTTTTGCAAATGATTTATTAATGCCGCGCGATATCGTTCTAGCAATATTTTAATAACAGGCGGCCAATGCGTGGTTGAATGAATGTATGGTTGAGTGATGGTTGCAAAATGATGAAAGCAATTTATGCTTATTCATGCAAAGTAGCCCTGTATACTACGGACTCTTAAAATCTTATTGTTAGCCACTGTTGTGCCCCTAAACGACCAATTTATCTACACGCCGCCACAAGGCCCTTTAACTTTCCTTTATGAAGATGATGACCTGATTGTCATTGATAAACCAGCGGGGTTACTGTCCGTGCCCGGTCGCTTGCCAGAACATCAGGACAGCGCGTATTTACGGGTTTTGGAAAAATATCCGTATGCCAAGGTCACGCATCGGCTGGATATGGCAACCTCAGGCATTTTACTGTTTGCCAAGCATCGGGATGCAGAAGTGGCTATCAGCAAACTGTTTCAGGGTCGAGCCATCAAAAAGCATTATGTGGCACTGGTGCAGGGGCAGTTGGCTGGCGACGGCAGTATTGAGGTGCCGCTAATCACGGACTGGCCCAACCGTCCCAAGCAAAAAGTGGATTTTGAAATCGGCAAGCCTGCCAAAACCTTATACCAGCAGCTTGAATACGATGCCGAACAAGACATTAGCCGGATTTTGCTGGAACCCATTACCGGGCGTTCACATCAGCTTCGTGTCCATCTGGCGCATATTGGCCATCCGATTACTGGCGACAAGCTGTACCATTTTAATCCCGCAGCCAGCCTGTTAAACCGCTTGGCCCTGCATGCCAGCTATCTGGCATTAACCCACCCTTTGCAAGGTCATCATCTGGTGCTTGAATCAGCAGTGCCGTTTTAGCATTACTCTTTTAGCAGTGCCATTCTAATCAGCCTACCAGTGACCACATGAAATGATGGTTTTGCGCGTATAATGCAGCACATGATGTAATTGAAGTAATGATGATGACTGCACCAAAGACTGAAGCTGTTCGCCTCGCCAAAGTAGTGAGTGAATTACGTGCCTGTTCGCGCCGCGATGCCGAGCATTATATTGCTGGTGGCTGGGTTATGGTGAATGGGGTAGTGGTGGAACAGCCCAATTACCTGATTACCGATCAGCGCGTAGAGGTGGATGCAGCCGCTAATTTAAAGCCGCTGGCACCAGTCACCATTTTGTTTAACAAGCCTGCTGGCTATGATTTTGGCCTAACGCAAAGCTTGATTGCACGTGGCTTGAATCACCCCAAAATGCATAGCCAGCTAAGCCCTGAGCAACTGGATTTGCTAAAATTTGATGCCTTGCAACTCATTACATTAGAGACTCAGGCCAAGGATGACCGTTCCAATATTCGTCCCTTGCGCTCACATTTTCAAAAACTTATTCCCACGCTGCCGCTGGAAAGTGCGGCCAGTGGCCTGGTAGTGTACACACAAGATAAGTCCATCGCGCGCAAGCTGATTGACGATGCCAGCCGGGTGGAGCAGGAGTTTATTGTCAAGGTACAGGGCAAGTTGTCTGATGATGATTTAAGACGCCTAAATCAGGGTTTTTATGCGCAAGGCAAATTGCTGCCAGCCGCAAAAGTGAGCTGGCAAAATGAAGATCATTTGCGTATTGCCTTAAAAAATGTGCAGCTTGACCAGATTGAAACCATGTGTCAGGCGGTGGGCTTGCAGGTGCTGGAGCTACGGCGTTTACGGATTGGCCGTTTGTCGAAAGCCAAACTGGCGGTAGGTGAGTGGCGTTATTTACTGCCCTATGAGAAGTTTTAGGCGGATGTGATGACTGGCTTAAGCATTGCGCAAGATTCGGGTCGCTTAGGCTGGTCAGTATGGTTATGATGCAGTCAATGCTATACCAAGCAAAGCATTAACCATTGTAAAACCAGCCTGAGGTTGCATCATGCTGCTTAATCCTGATGATCTACACGCTAAGAACTTTGCTGCGAGCCCTATCAACCCGCATGGTGAAAACTATAAGCGCATTGAAAAAGCCATTGCCTATCTGGTGGATCATGCGGGCGAGCAACCCAGTCTTGAGGAAGTGGCCGCGCAGGTGCATCTAAGCCCGTTTCACTTTCAGCGCCTGTTTTGCCAGTGGGCCGGCACCACGCCCAAACGATTTTTGCAGGTGTTAACCCTTGAACGTGGCAAGCAGTTATTGCAGCAGTCACGCTCAGTGCTGGAGGTATCACATGATATTGGCCTAAGCGGCAGTTCGCGCCTGCATGATCATTTTGTGCAGCTTGAAGCCGTTACACCGGGCGAGTTTAAGCAAAAGGGCCGGGATTTGCAGCTTGATTATGGCGTGCATGCCACCCCGTTTGGGCCATTATTTATTGCCATGACTTCGCGGGGGATTTGCAAGGCCAGCTTTATTGATTTTAGTTCACTAGAACAGGAACTGGCCGCCTTGCAACAGGCATGGCCCTTGAGCACCTTACAGCACAACCACGCCTTAACAGCGCCTTTGGTTCACGGTATGTTTCCGTTGCAATACGAGCACCACCAACAGTATAAGCACGACAGCCTGCAAAAGCCGTTTTCGCTGCATGTGTCGGGCACCAATTTTCAGGTGGCCGTATGGCGGGCTTTGTTGAAAATTCCATCGGGTAGTCTGGTCAGTTATTCCGGGCTGGCCAATACGCTGGGTTATCCCAAGGCATCACGGGCAGTGGCCAATGCCATTGGTGCCAATCCGGTCGCATGGCTGATTCCCTGCCATCGGGTCATTCGGGAAAGTGGGGCGCTCGGTGGCTATCGCTGGGGCATAGCAAAAAAACAACTGATTCAAACCTGGGAAAGCCTGCAAATTGCGCCTGCTGATGAAGTGGTTGGTTCATAAATTAACCCGGACAAGACTAAGGGCTAACAGCAAAGGAAACACAAAAATACCAACCGCAAAGTCGACAGCTTGTATGCTTAAGGCATAGAAAACCAGCAAAAAACCAGTGAGTACTTTATGCAATTTTGCCAAAAACCAAGTCAGGCGATGTATAAAAAAATCATAATTCAAAAAGCACTGATTAAAAAAGCGGTAATTCAAAAAGCAGTTTGCGCTTTGGTTCTGATGCCCGGCATGACGTATGCAGCAACAGGTACAAATACAGATTCTGGAAAAGGCATTCATTTTTCGCATCAGGACTGGGAAGTGGCCTGCGACAATACACGCACTTGCCGCGCAGCAGGTTATCAAACGGATGATGGTGACAGTTTTCCGGTATCGGTCTTACTCACCCGTAAAGCCGGGGCAGGCCAAAATGTTAATGGTCAGGTAAAGCTGGGCAACACGGGTTATGTAGAAAATCAGCCGTCACCTCAAGCGGTTCAGTTGTTTATCAATAACACCAGCTATGGCAAGGTTTTATTAAATGGCGAGGGGCTGGATGGTCATTTGTCGAGTGCACAAATTCAGGCATTAATTGCCGCACTGGCAGGTCACACCGTAATTCAGTTTAGGTCGGGACAGGATACGTGGAACCTATCCGGGCAGGGTGCCGCTGCGGTATTGCTTAAAATGGATGACGTGCAGGGACGAGTTGGCACCACTAGCGCTTTAGTGCACAAAGGTAAAAAAACTGAGGCCAGCGTTTTGCCTGCATTGCCAATGCCGGTGGTGAACTGGATAAAACCCGTGGAAAGCCCTGCTTTAAAGCGTCTGGCAAAATCCGTGGATTTGGTTCAGCTTAAAAAGGAAATACTGGCCCAAACTCCAAAAACAGATGACGATTATTGCCCGGTCATGAATGGCGAAGATGACTCTGCAAAATTTGAGATGGATATTCAGCCTTTAAATAGCCATCAACTGCTAGCCAGCGGATTGTGCTGGCGAGGGGCATACAATGAAGGCTATGGCTACTGGGTAATCAATGCACAAAAGCCCTATCAGCCCAAACTGGTCACAACGGGTGCTTCCGATTATGCCGATGGGGTAATCAGTGCGGCGCAAAAAGGTCGTGGCTTGGGAGATTGCTGGTCACATGAAGAATGGACATGGAACGGCCAGCAGTTTATTCAAACCGATGATTCCACCACAGGTATGTGCCGCATGGTCGAGATGGGTGGCGCATGGGATTTACCAACCCGGGTGGCAATTGTAAGAAAACACGTTAAAAAATAATGAAGCTGAAGGCCTTGTTCAAATACTGGCACCTCACGCTCAACACAGGGAAGAAAGTGCCTATAACCCCCGATTTAATGCCGTTATAATAGCGCCAAATTTTAACAACGTACTGGAACCACAATGACTGCCACCCAAACCTACGCGCCACAAGTTAAAATCCCGGCCACCTATATGCGTGGTGGCACCAGCAAAGGGGTGTTTTTTCGCTTAACTGATCTGCCCGAAGCAGCGCAAGTGCCCGGTGCTGCGCGTGACAAGCTGTTTATGCGCGTGATTGGCAGCCCTGATGCGTACGGCGCGCATATTGATGGCATGGGTGGTGCAACGTCGAGCACCAGCAAGTGCGTAATCTTGTCCAAAAGCAGCCAGCCAGATCACGATGTTGATTATCTGTATGGTCAGGTATCCATTGACAAGGCCTTTGTAGACTGGAGCGGCAACTGCGGCAATTTGTCCACTGGGGCAGGTGCCTTTGCGCTGCATGCCGGGCTGGTAGACCCAAGCCGCATTCCACAAAATGGCATGTGCGAAGTGCGTATCTGGCAGGCCAACATTGGCAAAACCATTATTGCGCATGTGCCTGTAACCAATGGGGAAGTGCAGGAAACCGGTGATTTTGAGCTGGATGGCGTGACGTTTCCAGCCGCAGAAATTGTACTGGAATTCATGAATCCATCCGAAGACGGCGAAGGTTCCATGTTTCCTACCGGCAATCTGGTGGATGAACTGGAGGTTGAAGGTGTAGAGGGAATAACCACTCTAAAAGCCACCATGATTAGTGCGGGCATTCCTACTGTATTTGTGAATGCAGAAGACATTGGCTATACAGGCACCGAACTGCGTGAAACCATCAATACCGACCCTGCGGCGCTGGCCAAGTTTGAAGCCATTCGTATTGCTGGGGCGTTGCGCATGGGCTTGATTAAAGACCCAAGCGAGGCTGCCACGCGACAGCACACCCCAAAAATTGCCTTTGTGGCCAAGCCAAAGGATTATGTGGCGTCTAGCGGCAAAGAGATTAAAGCTAATGACGTTGACCTGCTGGTACGTGCGTTGTCCATGGGCAAGCTGCACCATGCCATGATGGGCACGGCAGCAGTGGCGATTGGGACAGCCGCAGCTATTCCGGGCACGCTGGTGAATCTGGCAGCAGGTGGTGCCAGTGCTTCTGGTGAAGGTCGACAGGCAGTGCGGTTTGGCCATCCTTCCGGTACATTGCGCGTGGGTGCCGAAGCCAGGCAAGTGAATGGTGAGTGGACTGTGACCAAGGCTATCATGAGCCGTAGCGCCCGTATTTTAATGGAAGGCTGGGTGCGTGTGCCGGGTGATTCCTTTTAACGCATTGCACTAATAACGCATTGCATTAAGAAAACTTTATGAACACCAGCGTATTGCTAGCAGTGCGCTGGTAAATAAACCAGTGATTACAACAAAGTGAATTAAAATAATGCCTGCAAAAATTTTATTGTCCGTCAGCTTGCTGTTAAGCACGATAAGTATTCCAGCCTTTGCCAGTCCGGTTAATGCAGCCAGCAAGAATGCGCTACCCAAAGAGGCTCAGCAATTTCTGAATCGCTATGAACTGTGTGGGCATTTTGCCGGTGAGTTTAATGGGGATCGTTCTGAACGTGATGCCGAGCTGAACCGTGAAATGGAAAAATTACGTTGCGGCAGTATGGATCAGGAAGAAAAGGCCTTTCGTAAAAAGTATGCCCATAACAAAAAAGTCATGGCAGCCCTGATTCAGCTTGATGCACCTTATTAATAACAGCAACGTAATGCTGAACATGGGGTAATTATTTCGCATGCCATTTACTCCCATTCATCTAGGTGCAGGACTGGCGGCCAAAGCCATTGGCCAAAGACAATTTAGCCTGATGATTTTTGCAGGTTCGCAGGTGCTTATGGATATTGAGCCATTGCTGGGCATCATTTATGGCTGGCCGGTATTGCATGGCATCAGTCATAGCTTGGGTGGCGCACTGCTGATTGGTACGTTTGCAGCATTGATTGGCAAGCCTATTAGCCAGTGGGTGCTACGTTGTTTTATGTATGATCAATGGCTAATCACGTGGCCGGTTGGCTTTATCAGTGCCTATGTTGGCACATTTTCCCATATTGCCCTTGATGCCATCATGCACAGTGATATAAATCCCTTTTGGCCCTTGCTGCGTGGTAATCCATGGCTAGGCATCATCACCATAAACCAGTTGCATTTGCTTTGTCTGGTCTTGGGGATAATTGGCGGGGTAATAATCGCTGTGCAAAAATATCGGCACAAGCCAGCAGCCAAATCAGCATGAATATAGCCAAAGAAACAAAGGTTAAGCAATTGAAGATCAGGCAACCAACGATTTATCAAGATATTTTTCAGGTGGTGGCCCTGATTCCCTATGGCAAGGTTGCCACGTATGGACAGGTTGCTGCCCTGGCTGGTTATCCGCGCCATGCACGTCTGGTAGGTTATGCCTTGAATCGTATATTGGCGCCTGACAGTGAGTTGCCCTGGCACCGGGTAATTAATGCGCAAGGCCGTTTAAGCCTGCATAAACTTGATATTCATGCTGAAGATCTGCAACGGTTTAAACTCGAACAGGAAGGCGTAGTATTTGTAGAGGGGCGGGTTAATCTTAAAACGTTTCAATGGCAACCTTAGCCAATTGGATTTAAGTCTGGTATGTCTATTTCTCTCGATTCCGCTTTCACATTAGTTCGTTGCCAGTTTGAGCCACATGGCCAAGCCATTCTGGCCATTTTCAACCACGCCATTTTGCACACGCTATCGCTGTATGAGTACCAACCACGCAGCCTGCATGACATCAGGTTATGGTTTGACTTTAAAGCCAAGGCAGGTTTTCCGGTGCTGGGACTGGTGAATGATCAAGGGCAGTTGCTGGGCTTTGCTTCCTATGGCCCGTTTCGGCCACAGGCGGCTTTTGTCCATACCATTGAACATTCGATTTATATGCGCCCAGATCAGCAGGGCAAAGGGCTAGGCAACATTCTATTGCAAGCCATTATTGATGAAGCCAGTCGGCAGCAGTTTCATAGCATGGTGGCCGCCATCGACAGCACTAATACTGCCAGCATTGCATTACACCAGAAATTCGGCTTTCAGCACACGGGCACCATCCATCAGGCCGCCTACAAATTTGAGCACTGGCTGGATCTGGTGTTTTACCAGCTTCTGCTACCCAGTGCAGAGTTAGCGACATAGCTCTTCTGCACAATATGTTTATTAGTGGCTAGCAAAATATAGCCTGAAAAACTTGCAAGTTTGCTACACATTACAACTAGTGGTTCATGCGGGTGCAACCTATGGTCAGTAGGCTGGCTGTGTTGTCGTTTGTGAAATTAAGACAATTTTAGCGAAGTGAAAATATCGAACTTTCCTGCAAATCCAGCAGTGATTCACCTCAAAATAAATGGAATAAACCCATGACAATGATCTCCGCTGCTGTCTTGTTATTTCTGGTCATGGACCCGCTGGGTAATGTGCCCATGTTTATTTCAGCCCTAAAAAATGTGGCTGCAGAACGTCAGAATACCGTGATTGTGCGTGAGCTGCTGATTGCACTGCTATTGCTGGTGATTTTTTTGTTTGCAGGCCAGCACTTGCTGAGCTGGTTTCATATTACCGACCCGGCGTTAACCGTATCCGGTGGCGTCATTCTATTTTTAATTGCCATTCGCATGGTATTTCCATCACATGAAAAACCCTTGCAGGAAGGCATTGATGGCGAGCCGTTAGCCGTTTATCGTGCCGCTGGCCGTGCCTTATGTGGTAGGGCCGTCCGCCATTGCTACGGTAATGCTGATGATGACCCGCAACCCGGAACGCTGGCCCGAATGATTAATGGCGGTGTTTCTGGCATGGCTGGCCTCTAGCCTGATCCTGTTTTTTGCCACCAAGCTCAAGCGTTTTTTAAGCCAGCGTGTGCTGATTGCCATTGAACGCCTGATGGGTATGCTGCTGATTACCTTAGCTGTGCAAATGCTGATGACCGGAATTCACCAGTTTATGCACACCTAAACTTAGGCCAGTTCAGCGCTTTATCAAAAGTCCGGCTGGCCTTAGTGCCATTGCTGGTCAAGCGCATGTAATGCCTGCACAATGGTTTGAATTTCGCTGGCCTTTTGCTGATCTTCCAGTGACAAAATCAACCGGGCAGGTAACTGCATTTGCTGTAAATACTGGGCAATTTCGGTTTTTAAGCGCAGGTCCTTCATGGCATTTCTCAGGCTGGTATTGATGTGACCTTCAGCATAGGTAAAATTATAATATTGGTAAAACAGTCTATTTTTATAAATTCAATCGTTTTTATGAATTAAAAACTTAAACCTAAAATAAGGCCACCTTTAGGAAGTGGCCCTGTATATAAATGCCTTGCTTAAGCCGAAGTTTTGCCTTGTTTTAGCCAGTCACGCAGTACAAATTTTTGCAGCTTGCCGGTAGAGGTTTTTGGAATTTCGGACACAATGATGTCCTTGGGCACCTTGAACTTGGCCAGATGCTGCCTGCAATGCGCCAGCAATTCATCGATGCTGGTGTGTTCATGGCCTTTTTTGAGTTCAACAAAGGCACAAGGGACTTCCTGCCATTTATCATCAGGCTTGGCCACGACCGCCGCGGTTAAAATGGCTGGATGACGATACAGCGCTTCTTCCACTTCCAGCGAGGAAATATTTTCACCACCGGAAATAATCACATCCTTGGAGCGGTCGGTAATCTTGGCATAGCCATCGCTGTGCGCTACTGCAAGATCACCGCTATGGAACCAGCCACCGGCAAATACCTCCTGCGTGGCTTGCGGATTTTTCAGATAACCTTTCATCACAATATTGCCGCGAAACATGATTTCGCCCAAGGTCTGTCCGTCATTTGGCACAGGTTGCATGGTTTGCGGGTCAAGCACGCGCATGGCATCCTGCAAATGATAGGGCACGCCCTGGCGGCTGTTACGCTCGGCCTGACTTGCAATATCCAGTGCTGCCCAGTCATCCTGCTTGGCACAGAGCGCTGCCGGGCCATAGGTTTCAGTTAGGCCATAAGTGTGGGTAATGTTAAAGCCCAGGCGTGCCATCCCTTCAATAATAGCTGCTGGCGGCGCAGCTCCGGCGACCATGGCTTGTACCTGATGATTCACTGGCACACGTTCATGTTCCGGCGTGTTAATCAGCATGTTATGCACAATTGGCGCACCGCAGAAATAGCCAACCTTGTACCGGGCAATCAGCTCAAAAATCTTCACCGGCTCAACCTTGCGCAGGCACACACTGGTTCCGGCATTGGCTGCCATGCTCCACGGAAAGCACCAGCCGTTGCAGTGAAACAGCGGTAGTGTCCACAAATAAGTGGAATGTGGTGGCATCCCCCACGCCAGCAGGTTACTGGCTGCATTTAAGTAAGCACCGCGATGATGATAAACCACACCTTTGGGATTGCCCGTAGTGCCCGAGGTATAATTCAGGCTAATGGCATTCCATTCATCACTGGGCAATTGCCAGTCAAATTCAGGATTGCCTTGCGCAATCCAGCTTTCATATTCCAGCTCGCCAATGCGGTCATCCGCACCCTGCCACTCGCTGTCTGCCACATCGATCACCACGATGCTTTGTTTAGAACTGCTTTGTTCAGAATTGTTCTGTTCAGCACTGTCTTTTTCAAGAGCGGCCTGGCTAAGCTGTGCCAGTGCTTCACGGGCAACGGGTACAAATTCTGGGTCAACCAGCAACACCTTGCTTTCAGCATGTTGCAGGATAAAGGCAATGGTATTGGCATCTAAGCGCGTATTGATGGTATTGAGCACCGCGCCAGTCATGGGCACGGCGAAGTGGGCTTCAAGCATGGCCGGGATATTGGGCAGCAGGGTAGAGACCGTATCATTTTTACCAATGCCCAGTTTTGTCAGCTGGTCGGCAAACTGACGGCAGCGTGCATAGGTTTGCTGCCAGCTTAAATGGCGCTCGCCATGAATAATTGCAGTACGTGTTGGATAAATCATTGCAGTACGTGCCAGATAACTTAAGGGTGACAGCGGCACAAAATTGGCAGGCGTGCGGGGCAGTTCATCATAGGCGTGTGGCATTTTTATTCTCGTCAGTTCAGTTTAATTTAAGGCTTGGCTAATTGATGATTGGCAAATTAATGGTTTCAAATTCCGGTTTGTATTGCTGCTTGGGTTATCTGGCTTTCGGCAACTGATTTTTAGAAACTGATTTCATACTTCCATATAGCCAGTTTTGCCTACTTTGTCAGGCGGCATTCAGGCATATCATTTTGCTTAAAAACCGAAAAAATGTCTGTAAGGCCTAGGTTGGCTAGCCATTGCCGTCAATAGTTGCTAAAGTGTGCGTTTTTTATGGCAAAGCCAGCGATTGATGCCAGTTTAAGCTTGTCTGATAGTAGTCTATCCGGCAATTTAGCGTCAATTTGCATATTTTGGTTTGCCATCACATTTATCATCTCGCGGTGATATGCCCTTTGGTATAGGGCATCACTCCTTAAGGATACATTATGCCTGTTATTACCCTGCCCAATGGCGACCAGAAACAATTTGACCATCCTGTATCAGTGATGGACGTTGCATTAAGCATTGGTCCCGGTCTTGCCAAAAATACCATTGCCGGAAAAGTCAATGGCCAGCTGCGCGATGCCTCTGACCTGATCAATGATGATGCCACGGTGCAGATTATTACGCCCAAAGACGATGAAGGCGTCGAAATTATTCGCCATTCCTGTGCGCACCTGATTGGCCATGCGGTCAAGCAATTGTTCCCGGACGTCCAGATGGTGATTGGGCCGGTCATTGAAGAAGGCTTTTATTACGATATTTTTAGTCCGCGTCCTTTCACGCCGGATGACATGGCGGCCATTGAAAACCGCATGAAAGACCTCATTAATGAGGAATATGACGTTATTAAAAAAATGACACCGCGCGATGAAGTCATCAAAACCTTTACCGAACGCGGTGAAAGCTACAAGTTGCGTCTGGTAGATGACATGCCGGACGAGCAGGCCATGGGGCTATATTACCATCAGGAATATGTCGACATGTGCCGTGGTCCGCATGTACCGAACACCCGATTCTTAAAAGCCTTTAAACTGACCAAGCTGTCTGGTGCCTACTGGCGCGGCGATGCCAAGAATGAGCAGCTACAGCGGATTTATGGCACTGCCTGGGCTGACAAAAAACAGCTGGCTGCCTATATCCAGCGCATTGAAGAAGCCGAAAAACGCGATCACCGTAAAATTGGTAAGGCACTGGATTTGTTCCACTTGCAGGAAGAAGCACCCGGCATGGTGTTCTGGCATCCGAATGGCTGGACCATTTATCAGGTGCTTGAACAGTACATGCGCAAGGTGCAGCGCGACAATGGCTATCAGGAAATCCGCACGCCACAAGTGGTGGATCTGGTGCTGTGGGAAAAGTCCGGACATGCGGCCAACTATGCTGAAAACATGTTCATCACCAATTCTGAAAGCCGCACTTATGCAGTAAAGCCGATGAACTGCCCCTGCCATGTGCAGGTGTTTAATCAGGGCTTAAAATCCTACCGTGATCTGCCGTTACGTCTGGCCGAGTTTGGTTCCTGTCACCGTAACGAGCCATCCGGTTCCCTGCATGGCATTATGCGGGTGCGTGGCTTTACACAGGACGATGCGCATATTTTCTGTACCAAAGAGCAAATTGCAGACGAAGTCGCCGCATTTATCAAGCTGACACTGGATGTCTACAAAGACTTTGGTTTTGAAGACGTGCAAATGAAGCTGTCTACCCGTCCTGAAAAGCGGGTGGGTAGTGAAGAAATGTGGGATACCGCTGAAAAAGCGCTGGCTGATGCACTGGATGCGGCAGGCCTGCCGTGGGAGTTGCAACCGGGCGAAGGTGCGTTTTATGGCCCGAAAATTGAATTTAGCCTAAAAGACTGTCTGGGCCGGGTGTGGCAGTGCGGGACGATCCAGTGCGATCCGAACATGCCGGAGCGTCTGGACGCCAATTTCGTCACTGAAGACAATAACCGTGACCATCCTGTCATGTTGCACCGTGCAATACTTGGCAGTTTCGAGCGTTTTATTGGTATACTAATTGAACACTACGCCGGTTATATGCCGCCGTGGCTTGCGCCTGTTCAGGCGTGCGTGATGAATATTACCGATGCACAAAGTGATGCGTGCAAAAATGTTACTCAACTGTTAAATCAGCGTGGTTTACGCGTAATCAGTGACTTGAGAAACGAGAAAATCGGATTTAAGATTCGCGAACGTACCCTTGAGCGTATTCCGTACCTGCTGGTCATGGGTGACCGTGAGGTGGAAGAAGGCACAGTTAACGTGCGTACGCGTACCGGGAAGAATTTGGGAACCATGTCCATTGAAGCCTTCATTGAACTGGTTCAATCCGCCGTTGCCGAACGTGGCCGGTATATTTTGGAGTAATAGCGATTAAACAGCCTGACCGTAACCCGCAACAAGTTGCCAAGAGCAACCGCCCTGCCATCAACGATGAAATCCGTGCCAAAGAAGTACGACTGGTTGATGAAGCAGGGGAACAAAAAGGGATTGTGCCATTAACTGAAGCACTGCGTGCCGCTGAAGCCGTTGAACTTGACCTGGTCGAGATCGTGGCCAATGCTGAGCCGCCAGTGTGCAAGATCATGGACTACAACAAGCATTTGTTTGACCTGAAACAAAAGCAGAAAGATGCCAAGAAGAAGCAGCATCAGGTTCAGGTGAAGGAAATCAAGCTACGTCCGGGTACGGATGTAGGCGATTATCAGGTCAAACTGCGTTCCATCCTGCGTTTTCTGGAAGATGGCGATAAGGTAAAAATTACCTTGCGTTTCCGTGGTCGTGAAATGGCGCACCAGGAGCTGGGCCTCAAGCAGTTGCAAAAGATCGAAGGTGACGTGGCTGAATTTGGTGTTGTTGAACAGCAGCCCAAAATGGAAGGCCGTCAAATGGGTATGCTCATTGGACCCAAAAAGAAAAAATAACGGTTTCTGATTATTTTTTCTAAAAAAAAGCGATGCTATGTAAGTGGCATCGCTTTTTTATTGGTATTTTTTAGGAATGACTTTTTGATGCTGCCAATGGGGTTAGGATTTTTTATTGAAAAGATGCTTTTTTTATACCTGTAAACAATGCTACAGTCGCTGCACAAACAAGAATATGGATATAGGATGGAGATGGTTAGGATGCGTGCATTCACAACAATTAAACTGCTATCTGTGGCGTTCGCTACCCTGGTGAGTACCCAAAGTTTTGCACTTGGCCTGGGTGGCCAGTTATTGTATTCCAATCCTGAAGTAAAAGATTACGATGGGCTAAATTTTGATCTTGCTGGTGTTTCCGGCACCTTGCAGTTGGGTGAATTTGACAGCTTGCTGGCACCCGCAGTGCATGCCCAGTTTGCAACGGGCAGTGGCGATACTCCCAATGGCAAAACTGACGTCAATTATTTTGAGGTCACCGGCACAGGCGGTGTACTGATTTATGACCAGAATAATATTGTCGTGCGAGGGGTTGCTGGCATTGGCATTGGTATTGCCGATATTGATGTGCGGGCAACCAACATTAATAATGATACCGATGCTTCTTTTGTGGTTTTTCCGTTTTCTGTGGAAGCCAGCTATCTGGTTCCCAACACCAATTTAAGTTTTTTTGCCAATGCAGGCTATAAGCTTTATCTGGATGTCGCCGATGAGCGGATTCGCTGTGCTGATGGTACTGTCTCTTCAGATACCGGCTATAATGTCTGTAATGGCAAAGGCGGCTTTGCATCGGATAGCGAATTTCCGGTTGGAAAAATGGATGGTGTGCAGCTTGGCGTTGGCATCAAACTGTTCTACTAGCCTCGATCTTTAGTTGGGTTAAAATCCAGCCATAAAAAAAGCGGGGCATCATAGCACCGCTTTTTTACGTTCAATAAGACCCAATTATCTCTGGGAAATATCCTTGATCAGCGAATCAGCCAAACTTGGCCAACACATCTAAAAAAGGCTGAGCCTGACTGGCATATTGTGCAATCACCTGATGAATGGTCTGGCCCTGTGGATTGGTTGCATGAATATTACGACCATCTGCCACAAACTTGGTCAGCAGCCGTTCAAAATCATAAGGGCGCATGTGTTTAAACGCTGTATAAAGCACTGAATAATCAGCATCAGTCCCGTGTGGTGGCAAATGATTTAAATAAGCAAAGACGCGGGAATCAGGCCATTCTTCATTAAATGTTGCAGGTTGTGAAACGGCCATGCGGCTCTCCTGTGAGGTCAATCAAAAGCAATTCACGCGTATAGGCAAAGTTGCTTTAAAAATAAAAGGTAAAAAATGAGGCAGATATAAATGGCTTAGCGAAAGCGCTGCACAAAGTTAATAAAGCTTACCCACTTAAAGCAGAGTTTTTGTCTAGCAGCAGTAAATGGGAGATATACCTCGCAAGGCGCAGCAGCTTTTTTTAAACCAGTCCACTCGAAGCATAGCTTCTCGTCTTGCGGCGGTAAAAAGCAATGCTTTTTTTAACCCGCCTCATAGTTTGCCTGAGTTTGCCAGACAGGTAAAATGAGAAAAACTGAAAACCCTCATCATTTTTCCCGTACTGGCTTTACTGATTTAAAGAATAGCCTAGCGTTCTTCAGGCAGGTTAATGTTCATTTCCAGCATTTCAATGTCTGCTTCAGAGCGCACGCTCATTTGCACGTCCTGCTCATCCACACCACGAACATAACGATTAACCACTTCCATAATTTCAATTTTCATGCGGTCAATCTTGTCCTGACTCAAGCGACGGCCCAGACGGTTTTCGCTGGCCACAATAACTTTCAAGCGATCCTTCGCAGCCTTGGCACTGGTCGGCTTTTCATCATTCTTAAATAAATTACTCCAGAAACCAGCCATGTTATCCTCCAAATAGTCGAGCTAACCAACCCTGTTTTTGTGGTTGAATGTGACGGTAGGGACGCTCTTCACCCAGAAAACGTGCCACCAGATCATCATAGGCTTCACTGGCCTTGGAGTCGTTTTCACGAATAACGGGAACGCCCTGGTTAGACGCATTCAGTACTGATGGGCATTCTGGAATGACACCCAGGGTTGGAATCTTTAAAATATCATCAGCAATATCTTCAATGCTCAGCATTTCCTCACGCTGGGCACGGTTGGGATCAAAACGGGTAATCACCAGATGCTTGCGGATGCGTCCTTCATTGCGCTCAACTTTTTTGGTTTTACTGTCCAGCATGCCAATGATGCGGTCAGAGTCACGCACAGAGGAAATTTCAGGGTTGGTAACAATTAAAGCTTCATCAGCGTGATACATGGCCAGAATGGCACCACGCTCAATACCAGCAGGTGAGTCACAGATAATGTAATCAAATTCCTGTGCCAGCTCGTCAATGACACGGCCAACGCCTTCGTCACTCAAGGCATCCTTATCACGGGTTTGTGAGGCAGGCAGGATATACAGGTTATCAATGTCACGGTCCTTGATCAGGGCCTGTTGCAGACGTGCTTCATTGTTGATGACATTCACCAGATCATAAACCACACGGCGTTCACAACCCATGATCAAATCAAGGTTACGCAAGCCCACATCAAAATCAATGACGACAGTCTTGTGGCCACGCTGAGCCAGTCCTGTTGCAAAAGATGCACTTGTCGTGGTCTTACCAACGCCACCTTTGCCTGATGTTACGACAACAATTTTGGCCACCGAATAAACTCCTGTGTGAAATTACAGCGGGCTAGATATCTGTTATATCTATTGATCTGTATATAATTTATGCATACCTTAATGGGGTAGCAGATGGAATTCAAGTTCCTGATCGGAATTCAGGCAAATATGCACTGATTTGCCAATCCTGTCAGCGGGTATATCATCCGCTACACAATAGGTTCCTGCAATGGATACCAGTTCTGCTTCCAGACGCTGGCAAAAAATCCGGGATTGCTGCTGGCCGCTGGCACCGGCAATAACACGGCCGCGTGCTGTCCCATAAACATGAATGCTGCCTGAGGCAATCACTTCAGAACCGCTGTTCATGTCTGCAATTAAAATAATGTCGCCATCATCTTCATTCAGGCTTTGGCCGGTACGCAATACTTCCTTATGGATAATATTGCGTGCTGCCGGGCGTGGACTGGCTACTGCTGCAACCGGGGCTACTACCGGCTCAATGCTGGGTACGCTAACCGCTGTGTCTTCGGTTGGCTTGATGCGCTGCATGGGCTGGTCACGGTTGAGCACTGGAAACTGGATAATGCGTGCCTGATCACCAAGCTGACCATCAATAACTGCCATGGGTTGCAGGCCAAAATCCACCAGTAGCTGGATTAGGGCAATCAGGTTGTTCTCAACGGTACTGTCCAGAATGACTAGGGTTCCGTTATGTTCTCCCCGGGTACCCAGATGTTTTTCCAGTTCCTTTCTTATTTTGTCATGATCATTGGTTTGAAAAACTAAACGCGAAAAATTGACCATCCGGCCATTAATGCGAATATCGCTCATATTTTGTCCTTAAGGGCTGTATTGCCTGAGCACAGGTATTTAGCCCATCAACTACCATCAAATTGATTTGAATCGTAGTCCAAATTAACTGTTTAAACCAGCCATGTTAAGCCAGTTTTCACCATCATTTATTGTAAAACACAAAAAATTAAGCGTCCGGCACAGATATAGGCTTTCGGGTTGCCCGCTCTAGGTCTTCCTGTACTGCCTGATCCAGCTTCCAGTGCTGAATTTTAACCTGCTGACGAATCACATCAAGGCTTTCAAACACCAGCGATTCCACCAGTTTTTCAAGGGCAGGCGTATCAATCCGGAGCTGGCCCAGATAACTGGCACTGGTATTAATTGCTGCATTAACTGGCTGTTTGGTGGTTGCAGGCTGGGCGAAAGGTTCAATCAGCCCGGCGGTAATATTTTCACCCAGACGCTGACCAATACTTTGCAGTTGCTGTTCCATCAATGAACCAACAACAGGAATCAGGCGCAGCAGGCGGTGCAGTTCCGGTGTATCACTGATGGCCTTGCTTACAATCTGGCCAACCCCTTGTGCAATCTGCTGCTGCTGGGCTTGTAAGGCTGTGGCAAGGTTGTTTTGCAGCACTTCACCCATGGCCTGCTCGATTTGTACCCGGTGACTATTGACCAGTTGATGCAGCAGGTGATGATGGGTTGCACCGGTTTTTAATTCACGTTCAACGCCGTCTAGAATGGTCAGCACAATACGGTCTGACAATTCTTCCATGACCACCTGATAATAAAAACGTCCCGCCTTTAACCAGCTATCTGGCAAGACCTTGTAGCCAAGCTGATATAGGCGATAGCCAATCACAATCGCCCGTAACAGCCGCAAGGCACGGAAGGTCGGAATACAGGCCAGAAATTCATACCAGTGAATAAATGGAAAGAAAAACCAGCGGTGATGATGCCTGAAAACAATGGCTACCAGCCAGCGTACCAGTAGTTCAATCACCAGATAAATGGTAACCCATTCATCCACGGTTTGAACCACAGGATGTAACTGCTCCCGGTATTCATAAACCCAGCCTGTCTGACCAATAAACTGGGCGGCCGAAAGTCCGATATTGGTAAACATCAGATGATCAATGGCAATGGTCAGCAGATTTACGACAATCAGTACCATCATCAGAATGTCGTAAATTAAAAAGGCACGCCAGGCACGGGTAGGTGGCTTGTGGCCCGGCAGCTCGTCGGGTGAATTCAGAGTAGGGTCATTAGGCTGGGCAGTTGGATTCATTTAACCCATCACGTTGAGGATTGATGGGAAAGACCCGGTAAATCAGGACTCAGGCTTTGTTCGGTTCCTGCAAAGCGTTGAAGCATTTGTTCAATGCGCTGATCCTTGTCCTGCCACAGCTGGGTGACCCAGTCCTGAAAGCGCGCACGGTAAGCCATGTCTTCTTCATAGTCACCAGCCAGTACCCAGTCCGGCAATTCAACCTGACGAATATCCACACCAATCCGTCGCACACGTCCTGTCCAGAAATCGCCGTAGGTTGGGATGCCGTCCGGATACACAATGGTCATGTCCATGAGCGCATCAATTTCCTTGCCCAGAATTTGTAGCGCCAGTGCAATGCCACCAGTCTTGGGTTTGAGCAAATGCTGGTAAGGCGAATTTTGTTCCTGATGTTTGCTTGCAGTAAAACGGGTGCCTTCCAGATAATTGAGCAACGTATAAGGCTGGCGCTGCAAATTAGAGCAAGCGCGTTTGGCTTCTTCCAGATCCTGCAACTTCAAGGCTGGATTCTTGGCAATCGCCTGCTTGCTATGGCGTTTCATCATGGGAAAGCCCAGAATTTTGAAGGCCAATCCTAAAAATGGAATAAAGATCAGTTCCCACTTGGTAAAAAAGCGGGTTAGCGGCATGCGTGTCAGGCCAACATACTGCATGATGGTGGTATCTACCCAGCTTTGATGGTTGCACATCAGCAGATAACGCCCATCCAGACTTAATTCGGTAGGCAGGGTAATTTGCCAGTCAATATCCGGCAACACATGATCAATCAGCCAGTTATTCACACCCAGCCAGCTATTGGTTAAACCAATTGCCATTTCATCAATTTTGCGCGAGGGAATGATGGTTTTGAGCAAGCCCAGTGTCAGGACTGGCGGCCCATGCAAAAAAGTGCTTGATGTAATGGCAGTTGCAATGGTCAGGCCACGCAGCTTTTCAGCCACTTTCTTGTTTTTCATAAATTTGTCTAATACAGCCATAAAGCGACTTTCTCACTTGCAACGTAATTTACCGTCCTGATGGTAAAAAAGAATAGGGGAGAGTGCAAATTGCATTTTGTTCCAAAAAGCAGCCACGGCCTGAATTAATCCGTCTCAAGCCAACCTGCCTTAAAGAAATAGGAGAAAACCAGACAAAAATGGCCTAATTGATTAGAAATAAAGCAAATGCTCAACCCAAATGTAACAAAAAAATTATTTGTTAACAAAAAGAGTATAGTGCTGGAAAACATTCCTGCTCAGAATGTTTTCCAGCAAGTTCAATAAATTACTAAGGAGAAAATCCATGCGTGCACTTGTGATTACAGCGTTGGTGGGTAGCTTGTCATTGGCGGGTTGTACTACTGATCCAACAACTGGTCAGCGTGATTATAATAAAACTGCAATTGGTGCCGGTTTGGGTGCCCTGCTGGGTGCTGGTGTTGCTAAATCTAATGGCGATTCTGACAAGGCTGGTCGTGCCGCTGCAATTGGTGGAGTTGTAGGTGCAGCTGGTGGTTATTTCCTCGATCAAAAAGAGAAAAAATTGCGTCAGCAAATGGCAGGTACCGGGGTTGATGTATCCCGTAATCCTGATGGTTCCATTGCACTGGTG
This sequence comes from Alkanindiges illinoisensis, assembly GCF_004377485.1. Classification (GTDB taxonomy): domain Bacteria; phylum Pseudomonadota; class Gammaproteobacteria; order Pseudomonadales; family Moraxellaceae; genus Alkanindiges; species Alkanindiges illinoisensis_A. The sequence goes on along the minus strand of NZ_SNTY01000010.1, from coordinate 22,993 downwards.
ATGCCAGGCAACATTACTTTTGCCACCAATTCTGCCAGCATTAGCCCAAGTTTCTACTCTACACTGGATAAAGTTGCTGCTACGCTGACTGAAGACACCAAAACCGCAATTGTGGTTAGCGGTCATACTGACAGCACAGGTAGTGATGCCATTAACCTGCCATTGTCACAAAACCGTGCTAATGCGGTGGCCAGCTACCTGATCAACAAAGGTGTTACCAGCAACCGTATCAATGCACAGGGTTATGGTTCTGCCCAGCCAGTTGCTTCCAATGCCACTGCTGAAGGCAAGCAACAAAACCGTCGTGTTGAGCTGAGCATTTATGCACGTCAATAAGCGTTAATTTTCAGACGAAAAAACCGGCAATTTATGCCGGTTTTTTTATAGGTTTTCAAAACTGAAATAAAAGCCAAAAGTTTTATTCGTCGCATAAACCACTGCAAGGATTCATTTTAGAGAATGTTTTATGTTATTTTGCCAAGGCTAGTGTTAGGATGCTAGTGTTAAGAGCGATCTAGCTGCATTGAAGCAGTGAGTAAACAACAAGATAAAACGCCTGAGGGAAGCCATGCGTTATTTACCAATGCATTATTTACCAGTCATTACACTGTTGGCAGCTGCATTCACAGGATGTGCCACAACACCTAAACCTGAGGCAACCCAGGCACATAAGTTTGATTTGTTTGGGTTAATTAAGTACAAGCAGCAGCCAAACGAAGAGGCAATTGCCAATCCTTCGACCTTAAAAACCATTGATTATGCCCATACTGATCCGCACAAGAACCGGTTTCGGCTTGATCCGTTTTCAGTGGGTGGCTGGGTAAACCAGAATGAAGGCGAGCCATTCAAGCAGGTGATGCCCACTACCACCAATTCTGCCATTGTGTATTTATACCGCACCCACAGTACCTGGAATCATCAGGAAATTGTTGCGCCCAACTTCTTTTTAAATGACAAGCGCATTCCAAGCCTGCTGGATAACCACTACTACTGGATTGAGTTGCCTGCAGGAACCTATCGCCTGAATATCAGCCGCCCGGTAGGGGTGATTCATTTCCAGAAAGGGACGGCAGTTGATTTTTCTGTAGAAGCAGGCAAAAGCTACTTTTTACGCTATGAAGAGCAAAAATTCCGTGGTACACCCAATAAAGCGGATGGGCTGCTAAAAGCCGGGCCACTGATGCAGATGCCAACTGAGCAGGCCTTGCGTGAAATCAGTGGCACCACCTTAAGAACACCGGGCTATAGCTTTGTGAAACGTGACAATATTGATCAGCCGGAACTGGCAGCCTTTAATGGTAAAGCGCCAGACAAGGTCAATAAAAAGCAACTTGAAGAGAAAAAGCAGCTTCATCTGGACAAGCCATTCAAACTGTGGAATCCGCTAACCTGGTAAGTGAAAAGGTATTCAAAAAGCCGTATGGGTAATGTCATACGGCTTTTTTATTGCTTAACCGTTCACTGAAAGCTGACCTAATTGTGGAGTTTGATGCAAGCAATGCAAAAAAATACATTAGCCGTAGAAATATTAAAAAATTTGATAGTTGCTATTATCACTAGTGGGGTGATAGCAGCTCCAAGGATGGCTACCTTTTTTATTTTTGTGATGATGGTTATTATTATTGGTTTACCTTATTGGTTATATACAGCGTATAAAATTCCAGAAAAACGACTACCATTCTTAATCAATAGTATGGTTTGGGCGATTACATTGAGTATAGCTTTAGGTGTACATACCTGGCGTGCTTATGTTGTAAGTCAGGAAGCGGATATAATTATTTTTAAAATTCAAAAGTACGAGCAAAAAAATGGACTTTATCCTAAATCAATTGAAGATATTGGTTTATCACGAGAGTATCTTAGAAAAAAGTTGGGAATGTCTGGATATTCTTTGTATGAGCCAAATGAGCCTCATTTTATTTATGCGGATACTCGAATGCCTTTTGCTACCTATAGCTACGATTTCGCAGCAAAGAAATGGCTACATCAGACAGATTAAGCCCACTGATAAGTGCAGCGCCATCAATTAAATGGCGTTGCACTTATCTCATCAATTAACCCGCGGCATCCGTGACAGGAATTTTACCAATCTTGGCTTGCCAGATTTTTGGCGCAGTGGCATGTACTGAGGTGCCATTGACATCTACAGCCACAGACACCGGCATATCTTCCACCACGAACTTGTAAATGGCTTCCATGCCTAAGTCTGCAAAGGCAACCACTTCGGCTTCACGCACGGCTTTGGAGACCAGATAAGCAGCACCGCCCACAGCCATCAAATAGGATGCACCATGCTTTTTGATGGCTTCGACGGCAGCAGGGCCACGCTCGGCCTTACCAATCATGCCAAACAGGCCAGTATGTTCCAGTACCTTGTCGGTAAATTTGTCCATGCGGGTAGCTGTGGTGGGGCCAGCCGGGCCAACCACTTCATCACGCACCGGATCAACCGGGCCAACGTAATAAATAAACTTGCCTTGCAGGTCAACCGGCAACTCTTCACCATTGTTAATCATGTCTACCATGCGCTTGTGTGCCGCATCACGGCCTGTGTACATGGTGCCAGACAGCAGCAGGGTGTCCCCCGGTTGCCAGGCATTCATTTCTTCCCGGGTCAGGGTATCCAGATTCACGCGTTTGGATTTGGAGGTCGACCAGGTCACTTGCGGCCAGTCTTCCAGTTTCGGGGTAGGCATGTGTGCAACGCCTGAGCCATCCAGATGGAAATGCGCATGGCGGGTCGCAGCACAGTTTGGAATCATGGCAACGGGTTTACCGGCAGCATGGCATGGATAATCCTTGATCTTGATATCCAGTACGGTGGACAGGCCACCCAGACCTTGCGCGCCAATACCTAACGCATTCACTTTTTCATACAGCTCAATACGCAGTTCTTCCAGCTTGTTTTGCGGGCCACGAATCAACAGATCATGCATGTCGATGTCTTCCATGAGGGCTTCCTTGGCCAGCAGCACTGCTTTTTCAGCCGTACCGCCAATCCCAATACCCAACATGCCCGGTGGACACCAGCCTGCACCCATGGTAGGTACGGTTTTTAGTACCCAGTCCACAATCGAATCAGACGGATTGAGCATCACCAGTTTGGATTTGTTCTCAGAACCGCCACCTTTGGCTGCAACAGTCACATGTACCTGATTGCCCGGAACCAGTTTGTAATGGATCACGGCAGGGGTATTGTCCTTGGTGTTCTGACGGCCAAATGCAGGGTCACGCAAAATGGAAGCACGCAGCACGTTGGTATTTTCCAGATAGCCCTGACGCACGCCTTCATTGATCGCATCATCCAGGCTCATGCTGAGGTCAAACCGCACATCCAGACCCACTTCCATAAACACGTTAACAATGCCGGTATCCTGACAAATCGGACGATGGCCTTCGGCACACATGCGGGAGTTAATCAAAATCTGGGCAATGGCATCCTTGGCCGCAGGGTTGGCCTCAGCTTCATAAGCACGATTCATGGCCTGAATGAAATCCAGCGGATGGTAATAGGAAATAAACTGAAGCGCGTCTTTAATTGAGGTAATCAGGTCATCCTGTTTGATGACAGTCTGTGTTGCAAAAGAGGTCATATTAGGGTCTCGCAGAGGGTTTTACTGGCCAATCGCAACATTGGGCTGGCGTTTGCGTGCAGTGCGGCGATTATACAAAAAACATACCGCAATGTGAGATACTTTAGTCCTGTCCTGAAAAATAAGCTGCCTTATAGTGATCAATAAAGCCTGTCCGGTGGTTTGCGCCAGCATCTTAATGCCAAAATAAAGTACCTTGAAATACTGGCTTTTGGGCATCCTCTTGCCGGACTGCAACTGGTAAAAGGAACCATAGAGCTAGGAAAGTTGCCAACGCAGGCCGCCTTACGTGAATTACGGGAAGAAGCAGGAATTCAGGCAAGTGTAATCTGCCACTTATGTAATCAAAAAAATGCAGCAACTGGCCAGCTTTGGCATTTTTATGGGTGTCATGCAAGTAAGGTTTTGCCAGATCAGTGGCAGTTTTTTACGCAGGATGATGGCGGATACTGGTTTGAGTTTTTCTGGCATCCGCTGGTTATCAATAGAAGTCAACAAACAGACTGGCTTGCAAATGAGTCTAAAACAGTTTTAAAAGATTGGCATTCAATGTTTCAACAGGCACTGCAATTTTTACAGCAGCGCCTGACAGCAATTTCCAGTGATGAACTGGACAGAATTTTAAGTTCAATCAGGCATTGCTAAAACAATGATTATTCAGCATCAAAAATCCGTGCCATGGGAATCGACAGTTTGGCTGCCAGATAGTCATCAGATTGCACAAATAGCGGGCCAATCACCTTGAGCCAGCGATCATCACGATGCACACGGCCCAGATCCTCACGCTTGGGTAAGGGATAGTTCAGTGTGCGATAAAATGACCAGAAATCAATAGAATTCAGGTCGCGGCACAGCATGTAATGACCTTCTTCAGTACGTTTGATCAGGTTATTGTCCTCCAGCATTTCCAGATACGATGTTTCATTTTCAAATTCGCCCCGACCCAAGATCGACAAGGCATCCTGATCGCTCACCGCCAGCCCCAGTTTTTGATGATGATAAAACAGCTCCATAATATCCAGTAAAATCAATACAGGATGGCGATTAATGTCGGTGCGGGTAGTAAATGCGGTAATGGCATAGCTCACTTCCACGCCCAGCAAAATCACATTCCATGACAGGAAAATCCATAACAGGAAAATTGGGAAGGCAGCAAAGGCGCCATATACCAGTTCATAGCTGGTAAAATTGCTCATCAGCAGGCCAAAGGACTGGCGCAATCCTTCAAACAGCAAGGCGCTAAACAGGCCAGCAATAAAAGCCGAGGTAATAGGGACACGCCGGTTGGGAATGGTCCAGTACAGTAAGCTAAAGCCAAGCCAGGTTAAAGCAAATGAAATTAACCATAGCCAAAATTCCCCATTTAGCTCATAACCAGCAATATTGTTGCTCAGGAACTTCATGGAAGCCAAAGTTGAGGATACCGCGAAGGCACTGCCCAGCAGGATGGGGCCGAGGGAAATAATCGTCCAGTAGCGCATAAAGCCAATCATGCCGCCACGTGATTTGCTCACGCGCCAGATGTGGTTAAAGGCGTCCTCAATGGAGCTCAGCATGAGGATGGCCGTCACAAACAAAATTAAAATCCCCAGCACGGTCAGGTTGCTGGATGTTTCAGTAAATTTGTTGAGGTACTGCTCGACGGCAACGCCAGTACGTGGCAGCAGGTTACTGTAAATAAAATGCTGTAACTGTTCACGCGCTGGTGCCAGTGCCTTGATTGATGAAATGATTACCAGAAACACTGTGAGCATGGGCACCACGGCAAACAGGGTAGTGTAGGTGAGCGAACCTGCCTGCTGGCGGCATTTATCGGCCTCAAAACGCTCCACCACAAACAGTAAAAATTGAAACCATTCCTTATGATAGAACGGTAATTTTTCCAGCAGTTTTAGCATGGATTTCCCCAATTGCACCTGCATTACAGGTTATGATTTAACAGAACTGGAAAAATCTTAACATTGTTAACTGCTGATTCTGTGTATCTTTTTTGGCATTAATGTCAGCTATTGGCTTATAGGTATTAAAATGTCGCGTTATGTTCTGGTGTTGTATTACAGCAAATATGGCACCACCCGCCAGATGGCACATCTGATTGCAGAAGGAATTGAGCAGGAAGGCCTGCCGTATGGACTGGAAGCCAGAATTCGTACCGTGCCTGAAATTGCCCCGGTTACTACCGTGCAGGCGCCTTCTGTGCCTTTAGAAGGAGAGCTGTACTGCGAGCTTGAAGACTTGCGCCAGTGTGCAGGTTTGGCACTGGGCAGTCCGACCCGCTTTGGCAACATGGCATCGCCACTAAAATATTTTCTGGATCAAACCAGTAGCCTGTGGCTGGCTGGAGATTTGCAAGGCAAGCCAGCTTGTATGTTTACTGCCACGGGTACTATGCATGGTGGGCAGGAAAGCACCCTGCTCAGTATGATGAATCCTTTACTGCATCATGGCATGTTCCTGATGGGCTTGCCGTATGCACATCCAGCGCTGTCGTCTACCCAGCGTGGGGGAACCCCATATGGCGCTAGTTATGTGACCGGCCCCAGTCATGACCAGCCTTTAACTACGGAAGAAAAAAACCTCTGTCTTGCGCAAGGCAGGCGCTTGGCCAAACTGGCACACATCCTGACTGGGCATGAGCGTATTCAATAAGCGTGGTGCAGGTATAACCTGAGCTTAAAATATCAGCAATGATGAAAAGAAAAATCCCCGGAAATATTAATTCCCGGGGATTTACTTGTTAGCCTGTACTAAAACATTGGTTAGGATGGCTTGTAGTTAGTCAGGTTTAAGGTATACACGCTGCCATCATCATTATGGGTAACTTTCACAGGTAAGTAGTCCAGACTTGGCGCCAGCCAGAATACGGTACTTTTATCCTTTTTCTGATGGTTAATGCGAACCTTGACCGCATCGTAACTACCATTGGGCGTATTCACTTTCACCGAGCCTTCATTAACAAACTGGCGTGGCGTAATGTCTTTTTGATCTGCAATCAGGTAAGTGGATTTCAGGCCGCCTTTTTTTAGGTCTTCACGCAGCTGGATTTCCACATTCAGGTCATCCAGCACGCCTGCCTGCCACGGCAACTGACTACTTTTCTGGTCACGCTTAACCTGAATGCTTTTGCTGGCATTGTTGAAGTCGAGGCTGGTTTGCTGGTTATGAACCAGAATTTTGTACTGGCGCTGGTAATGCTGGGACACTACCTGATGATTACTCAGGCTAAATACACTTTTTTCGCTGGCAGTCGCAATGACAGGCACACGGGCATCGAAGTTATATACCCACTGGTTGCCTTGCCGGGACAGTTTGCGCACCGCAGTACCAGATGCCTTGTTATCCAGATTAAAACTATAGGTTGCAGTAAATGGAACTACTGCATAGGCACTGCTCAGCGTGATAGATGCCAGCGCTGTTGCCAAAATGGTTTTGCAGGAAATTTTAGTCAGCATCTGTTTAAAACCAGTCATTGTTATCATCACCTCTGCGATCTCATGCGCTATAACCCTTAAGGCTACAGCTAGGTTTGCTTATGTTCAGTCTACACATAGATGAGGGTAAATTGCTAAACCACAAGGGAGAACAACAGGGGAGCAAGTCTAACGCTTAAAATTTTAACCAATTCACGAAAATAAGATGAATATATGTAGGATTCACAATTCAAGTGTAGATAAATTAAACAAAGCTATTGTTAGTTTTAGTAGAACAAAACGATACAGTAAGCGCTTAAATTCCCCGCCATGAACATAAAACCCTATTTAAAGTCGCTGGGTTTTGGGTCAATGGCAGAGTCAATTTCCTGCAAGCCGTCGTCATCGCCATCCCCATCAAGATCCAGAATCAGGGTATTACGCTGTGGATCACGCCGGAAAATACCCGGCAAATTCAGGTTGGCTTTCAATACAAATTGCCCTTCGCGCAAAATGGCATGATTGACATGAATCTTGTTTAAGGTACGGATCACCTTGTCCGATTTTTCCAGATATTTGTTCAAGCCTAGATATAGCAAATCATGCTTGATTTCAATCACATCCAGCTTTTCCAGAATGAGGCCTAACGGGTCTTTATGCAAAATGCGCTGGAATACATAGACTGCAATGTTAAAGGCAATTCTTTTGAATGCACTGCTAAAACTGGCGCTAATCACCTGCGTTTCACTGATTTGCTCAAACACCAACTGCTGAATGTCTTTGTCCAGCTGCATTTGTACCAGACGCAAATCAACTGAAAGGGTGGTGTAAATGCCCTTATAATCCAATGTGGCGTACAGGCGACACCAGTCATCATAAATATCGGCATGCAGGTCTTTGAGCGCTTCTACATTGTCGGTTACATACTTTTGAATGGTGGCATTGAGCAGGTTTTGCGATAGGGGTAATTCACGTTCTTCCTCAATTAAATCTTCTGCCTTGTGATAAAAGCCTCTAATGTTTTGTGCAATTTTCTTGAAAACGCGTTGCATATCCTAGTTTCTCATTGGCTTGATCACATTGATTGCACAGCATGGTTTGTCTACAATGCTGGCTCACTGCGTGCAGATATAAATCCTTGAATGTATCCAAATTATCACAGTTACTGCTTTATTTTACATGTGATGGTTATAAAAATGAAACCGGAACAGGCACTCTGGGCTTTATTTGAACAATCAGGGCATATAGACGACATTGATACGCCGTGTATAACGCAGGCAATCATGCCTTAACAGGGAAGTAACAGGACTTTTAGCAGCATGACAAAACAGGGTATAGCGCGCCATATTGGCCCGGCAAGTTTTGCCCAGGATCGCCTGTTGCAGGGTGCAGTGGTGGTAGCCTGCCTGTTGCATGTGGCACTGCTGGCCACTACCTTTGTTGCCCCCAATCCACCCAAGGCTGCCATGCAGGACATTGCCATTGCGGTGCATTTAAGTCCACAAAAAGTCACTGATGCTGATTTTATTGCACAGGCTGACCAGCAGGGTGCAGGCGTGTTGCGCAATATCCATCGGATGACCAGTCCGGATCAGCAGGCTGCACCTGTTGATCAGCAGGAAGTGGCTGAACAACTGGCATTGCAAACCGAGAAACAAAGTCAGGCACGTGCAGCATCAGAACAAGTGCTGGTCACGACCTTAAGCTGGCAAAAGCAGACCCGTAATCTTGAGCGCGAGCAGGAAGCGCAAACCCGCGTGTCCAGTAGCCCGGATATAGCGCAACTGGCCATGATTGCCTCGCTGGAAGCACAATATGCCAAGCGCAAGCAGGAATATACCCACAAAACCAATGTGCATACGGTTGATAGTGTGTCGGCGCGCGCGGACGATACGGCACTGTATATGACCAGGTTCACCCAGAAAGTAGAGCAACTGGGCAATAAGCATTATCCACTGGAAGCACGCGCCCAGCATTTGCATGGTGAAGTGCAATTGATGGTGATTTTAATGCCGAATGGTCATATTCGTGCCATCCGCCTGTTGCAGGGTTCTGGCTATCATATTCTCGATGAGGCTGCCAAGGATTCGGTGCGTCAGGCTGCACCGTTTGGCCCGTTTGAGAAAAAAATGAAGGATTATACTGAGCTACGAATTATCAGAACCTGGCGCTTTTCTGAAAATATGGATGAGCTGCAAATTGACCAGTAATTGACGGGCAGAACAACTAAAGCTTTAAAAATAAAATCAATTGAAAGTGAGTTTAGGCCTGTTATTCCATTTCATAGGGATTGCCAAAACCCAGTTGTTGTAATACCTGAATTTCCAGCCCTTCCATTTCAGCAGCTTCTTCTGCACCCAGTTCATGGTCATAGCCCATCAGGTGCAAGGTGCCATGCACCACCATATGGGCAAAATGCGCTTCAGGCGTTTTGTGCTGTTCAGCCGCTTCTTGCAAAACCACTGGAATACAAATGACCAGATCACCCAGCGGCACCTGATCCAGCATTGGCAGGATCTCTTCTGGCAATTCACTAGGAAAGGACAATACATTGGTGGGTTTGTCTTTGTGGCGATAATGCAGGTTTAGTGACTGGCTCTCAGAATTGTCCACCAGACGGATGCCAATGTCACAAGGCTGCTCAAAATCAATAGCCGTCAGGGTTTGTGCCACATATTTAATCACTACCGCCCGCTTGACCAGCAATTCAGGCGAACGGTAGGCATTTTGCAGGCCAAGTTTTATTAAGCGCTGGTTCACCGGTATCTCTTAAATATGGTTTGAAAAAGAATAGTTATTAAACATGATTTTCAATTGGGCAGGGCAGTGAAGTAAAAGACACTGCCCTGCAAGAATCATCACTTAATCGGGCATTTCAAGCAGAGCTTTTTATCTTGCGTTCCGACGGTGATTATTAATCAGCGTTTATTCCTCACTACCTCAAGCATATGAGACCTATAGGTCGCAAGGGTCTTGCAGCGCAGTGAGGATTCTTAATCCTCACTCAATTGCGCTTCATGCTGGGAATCAGCCGCCAGATCATTGGATAAAATGGCTTCCTGCTGACGAGCCTGTCTGGCACGTTTTGCTTCCATCGAAAGCTTCTGCTGCTGATCGTCAAAACCTTCATAGGCTTCAACAATTTTTTGCACCAGCTGATGACGTACCACATCACGGGAATGAAAGCGGGTAATGTGAATTTCATCAATGCCTTCCAGCACTTTCAGGGCATGTGCCAAACCAGATTGCTGGCCACGCGGCAAATCCACCTGCGTGATGTCGCCAGTGATGACTGCACGCGAACCAAAGCCCAGACGGGTCAGGAACATTTTCATTTGTTCAGGGGTGGTGTTTTGCGCTTCATCCAGAATCACAAACGAGTGATTTAAGGTACGGCCACGCATATAGGCCAGCGGTGCAACTTCAATCACCTGACGCTCAATCAGCTTGGCGACTTTCTCAAAACCCAGCATTTCATACAAGGCGTCATACAGCGGACGCAAGTACGGATCAATTTTCTGGGTCAGGTCACCGGGCAGGAAACCCAGCTTTTCACCAGCTTCCACCGCAGGACGCACCAGTAGAATACGCTGGATTTCGTTACGTTCCAGCATGTCCACGGCAGCAGCAACGGCCAGATAGGTTTTACCCGTACCTGCCGGGCCAATCCCAAAGGAAATGTCACTTTGCAGAATGCGTTGTACATAGCGGCGCTGGTTGGCCCCACGCGGCATGATCTTGCCTTTGCGGGTTTGCAGATAAACCTGAAATGAGGCTTCTTCATTCGGCTCAATGTCACGCTCAGTCTGGCTGCCCTGAATTAACAGGTGCAACTGGTCGGGACTAATGGCGCGGTTTTCTGCCGATTCTTCATAAAGGCGTTGCAGCAGTACTTCAGCACGTTCTACGGCTTCAAGTTCACCATCAACAATAAACAAATCACCACGCTGGGCAATTTTCACATCAAGACGTTGTTCAATCAGCTTCAGGTGAGCATTATAGGCACCCAGCATGGATTTTAAGCGTTCCAGCGTCACGCCGGAAAATTCAATAGTACGACGAATAGATGCTGTCAACATAATTCCTTTTTAGAGAAGTAAGCCACTTGAGCTTACGATAGCCTGCTTTCAAAGGTCAAGCAGTTCACGAGTCACGCATTAGCTGCTCAGTGCCTCAAGATTCAACAGCTCACCTTCCACCAGATTCATGCTTCTGATTTGGGTGATTTTGATTTCGGCAAAGCGGCCAATCCAGCTACTGTCACCCACAAACTGAACCAGTCGGGTATTGTCAGCGCTGCCAATCAGCATATCATGGTGGCGATCCGAGGGTTTTTCAATCAGCACACGCACGGTTTGCCCCAGCATGGCATTGGTTTTGTCGATGCTGGAACGCTTGATCACATCCTTAACCTGTGACAAGCGTACTTTTTTGACATCTTCAGGTGTGTCATCTGGCAATTCAGACGCCGGTGTTCCTGGTCGCTTGGAGTAAATAAAGCTATAGGAATGGTCGAAATCCAGATCTTTGATAAATTGCAGCGTCTCGGCAAACTCTGTATCGCCTTCACCCGGAAAGCCAATAATAAAGTCACTGGACAAGTGCATGTCCGGGCGAACCTGACGCAGGCGTGCAATCTTGTCGATATATACATCAATGGTATGGTTGCGCTTCATGGCAGCCAGCACCGCATTGGAGCCACTTTGAACCGGCAAATGCAAGTGTGATACCAGTTGTGGCAGGTCGGCATAGGCAGCAATCAGGTCATCAGAAAATTCCAGCGGATGACTGGTGGTATAGCGAATCCGGCCAATGCCCGGAATCTCACTGACCAGACGCAGCAACTGGGCAAAGTTGCAAATATCGCCATCAAAGGTTTCCCCGCGATAGCCATTCACGTTCTGGCCCAGCAAAGTGACTTCACGCACGCCCTGTTCTGTCAGACTCACAATTTCGGCCAGCACATCATCCAGCGGGCGGGAAACTTCCTCACCACGGGTATACGGCACCACGCAAAACGAACAGTACTTGGAGCAGCCTTCCATAATGGATACAAAAGCCTTGTAGCCATCTACCTTTGGTTCGGGCAGGAAATCAAACTTTTCAATATCTGGAAAGGAAATATCAATCAGGCTAATTTTCTGGCTTTTGGGCGCAGCCTTGTTTTCCTGATGCTGGTCGAGTAGTTGCGGCAAGCGATGCAGGGTTTGCGGGCCAAATACCATATCCACATAGCTGGCCCGTTTCTGGATCACTTCACCTTCCTGCGAGGCCACGCAGCCGCCAACACCAATAATGACATTGGGGTTGGCTTCCTTGAACTTGCGCCAGCGGCCCAGTTCACTAAATACTTTTTCCTGTGCTTTTTCCCGAATGGAGCAGGTATTCATCAGCAGCACATCGGCTTCACCGGGATCACTGGTGAGTACATACCCGTGTGAATCACCCAGCAGGTCAGCCATGCGGCTACTGTCATACTCATTCATCTGACAGCCTTGTGTTTCAATATAAAGACGTTTAACAGGCACATCAGTCCGGGCCAGATCAGGCTGGCTGCTGGCAATTTCTGTTGCACGGGATATTGAGGGGACGAAGGTTTGAACCGTCATGAATGCTCCTTGGGTTCACAATGGCAGGGCCAGCACAGGCCGTGTACGGTGAACAGGCGTATCAAGCTATAAAACGCGCAATTCTAGCATTTTGCCACTCAAATAACATGGGTTTGTCGGATAGAAATTCAGTGTTTACAAAAAGGACAGCCCGTTGCTGCAATGCTGTGAAGGGATGAAATGTTAAGAACGCCTGATTTATTAGCCAGCACGTTACACAAGCTCACTGTTGTCAGAGGTTCACGCCTTTTAGAATTAAGCTGGCACAATTGTTGGGCAGCAGCACATAACTTATCGCATAAATTAAGGTTGAAACTATGGCAGAATTGATAAGTCCTGATTTTCCAGAGGTTTATGTGTCTACAGTGAAAGAAAAATTAAAAAGCAAAGCAGCATGGGTGGTGAAAGTCGGACTTTGTGCAATCAGTCTGGGCATTGTGCAGGCACAGGCAGCTGACAGTGATTTTAATCAGGCGTTAATGGCTGCCAATAATGACAATATCAGCATGCTGGACAATTATCAGGCTTCCATGCAGGACAGTGTACTGGGCTATTATCCAGAATACTGGAAGCTGAACAGTGAACTGTCTACTCAAAGCCCGCAAGCGATTTTATCCTTTGTAACGCGCTATCCGAATTCTGCCATGTCAGAAAAACTGGCCGCCGACTATATTGAAGCCAAGGTGCAGGCAGGGGACTTTGCCAGTGCGCGGCCTTTATTGTCTTATGTTACTAATGCCGATGAAGCAGAAAGCTGCGCCATTGGTCAGGTACAGGCTATGGCAGGTGACCCGCTGGTATTTTCAGAATTTAACCGGGTATGGCTTAGAACCAACAAGCAGCCAGAAGCCTGTGCCGGACTGGCACGCCTGATGGTGAGCAGCCCTTTAAAGAGTGCGCAGGACCGTCAGCAGCGTCTATGGACCATGCTGCGGGCAGGCGAGCTGGGCAGTGCCGTACAGGTGGCGCAGGGTCTAGGCATTGCATTGGATTTTGCAGAACTGAATTATATTGCAAGCAATGCGTTTAATTATTTGCAAAATGCGCCGCTAGCCAGTAGCGCTGATCAGGCCAAATTCTTGTTTGCCATAGCGCGGCTGGCTGACAGCTCGGTCGATATGGCGGCAGGCCAGATTAATCAAAATCGTTCGCGCCTGCCACAGGATGTTATGCGATATGCTTACCGGATTGTGGCTTATAAAGCTGCTAATTCAGTCATGCAAAATGGCTTTAATGCCCAGTCGGTTGGCTGGTTTGACCAAAGCTATGGTTATCCGTTTAGTGATGAGGAAGCTGAAAGCTATGGCAGGCAAGCCATCCGCTTTGGCCAGTGGAATGCTGTACTGCGTGCTGTGGATAGTATGAGTCTGCCCTTGCAGCAGGAGCGCATGTGGCAATACTGGTTTGCGCGTGCCAGCGAACAGCGCGGCGGCGATCCAGGCACTCAGGGACAGGGCAAAGCTGCAGCCCGCGCGTTTTATACCAATCTGGCGCTGGAAGATGATTACTATGGCTTGCTGGCCCGGGATCGTCTGGGTCAATCATTGACAAAATTGGGCACCTCCTACAATCCCACCACACAGGACTTCCAGCGTCTTGGTGGCGATGTGCATTTCCAGCGCGCCTTTGCGCTCTATAATATCAACGCCTCAGCCAGCTATAGCAACCGTGAATGGAACTGGGCCGTAAGACAGGCCTATCTAAAACACGATGATGGCATGATTCTGGCAGCAGCTAGTCGTGCCAATAGCATGGGCTGGTATGACCGGGCCATTTATGCGGCGGAGCGAACCACCAAGCTGCACAATTATGACCTGCAGTTTCTGACGCCTTTTCGTGATCAGGTGATTCAGCACAGCAGTAATGTCGGTATTGATCCGGCCTGGGTCTATGGCTTGATCCGGCAGGAAAGCCGTTTTGTGCTGGCGGCACGTTCGCATGTGGGTGCGGGTGGTTTAATGCAGATTATGCCGGATACGGCAAAATGGGTAGCCCGGCAACTGGGTGAAAGTTATAGCAGCGCCGCGTTATCCAATATGCAAACCAACATCCGTTATGGCACGTTTTACCTGAGCCATATTCATGGGGAGTTAAGCAATCAGCCTGTACTGGCGACAGCAGGCTACAATGCCGGGCCAAACCGGGCCAGACGCTGGCAACCTACTGATATGCCGCTAGAGGCCGACCAGTACACGGAAAGCATTCCGCTGCTGGAAACCCGGGATTACGTCAAGAATGTCATGACCAATGCCACCTACTACGGGTTGATCTTTGGCAGAAACAACCAAACCATTGCACAGCGTATGGGAAAAATACCTGTTCAATACTGAGTTCGTAATTAGATTAAGGAAGTTGGCATGACAGGGAACGCCGTATCCGGGCAGAAAATCACAGCAGACAGGCCAGCGTTAGTGAGGCAGTGTGAAACAGCGATGTTCACGTTTGTTCAACACGATGGTGCTGTCAAAAGGCGAAAGCTGGTTTAACATAGCGATCCAAAATTTATGCGTTCAGCCTTTTTAACCTTTTTCTGGCGGGTGATTTAACCAAATGAAGTTACGGCATACACTGCTGGGTACAGTATCTGCTTTTTGTGTCTTGTCACTTACACAACAGGTGATGGGTGCAGAAAACGTACGTCCGCAGCGTTTTACGCTGGTAATTCATATGTCACCAGCAATGTGTGCACTGGATCCCAGCAAGCGCCAATTGCGCCAGTGTCAGGAAGGGTTTTCATTGACCATTGCTTCACTTAAGCCTGAAGTACCTGCCAGTGACGCAGATAAGTGTGCCAGCCGTACCCCGGCAGCGCTTAATCCCTTGCAGGCGCGTGTGGTTGAACGGGTCATGCCGGATGAACGCCTGCGGCAGGAAGACTGGCAGCGTAATGGGGGCTGTACCGGCATGAGCCCCAGCACCTATTTTAGAACCATTGCCAACTATGCCGGACGCCTGCGAGTTCCTCCTGAATTCAATGCGTCCAAAGAAATCACCATGCAGCGCAGTAGCCTGATCCGTCAGCTACAAATGCTCAACTCCACCTTGCCAGCCGATGGTATTCAGTTGCGTTGTGTCCAGACGGCACGTTTTAACGCCCCCGTCCTGACCGAAATGCGGGTTTGCTACAATAGTCAGGGCCAGTATGTCTCATGCCCGGCTACGATTCGCTCCAACTGTCCAGCCACCTTTATCGTGCAGGGTGCGCCTTAAGTCCTGACTTTATCTCAGGTCTGTTTTTGCGGTTTTTCATCAAAAATCCTGCGACTTTTGTAGATTTGCCTGCCCCTATACTCGCACCCGTCGCGTTAATCAAGTACAATCTTGGCGCCGAGATGAAGAGCCGCTGATATCTACTAGCGCTGCGTCTTGATCTACCAGACATTCCTTGTCCCATAATTGGAGAAACTACATGAAGCAACCTGTTCGTGTTGCCGTCACTGGCGCTGCTGGTCAAATTGGTTATAGTTTGTTGTTCCGTATTGCCAGCGGGGAAATGCTGGGCAAGGATCAACCTGTTATTCTGCAAATGCTGGAAGTTCCCTTTGAAAAAGCCCAGCAAGCGCTAAAAGGCGTGATGATGGAGCTGGAAGATTGTGCATTCCCATTGCTGGCGGGCATGATTGGTACTGATGATCCAAAAGTTGCATTTAAAGATGCTGACTATGCACTGCTGGTTGGTTCACGTCCACGTGGTCCTGGCATGGAGCGTGCTGAGTTGCTGGCTGTAAACGGTGAAATCTTCATCGCGCAAGGTAAAGCCCTGAATGAAGTGGCTAGCCGCAATGTTAAAGTGCTAGTTGTTGGTAACCCTGCCAATACCAATGCTTACATTGCCATGAAGTCAGCGCCTGACCTGCCAGCCAAGAACTTCACTGCCATGCTGCGTCTGGATCACAACCGCGCGTTAAGCCAGATTGCTGCCAAGACTGGCAAAGCTGTGGCTGATATTGAGAAAATGGCAGTATGGGGCAACCACTCTCCAACCATGTATGCGGATTACCGTTTTGCCACCATCAATGGTGAAAGCGTCAAAGACATGATCAACGATCAGGAATGGAATGCCAAAGTATTCCTGCCGACTGTTGGCAAACGTGGTGCTGCCATTATTGAAGCGCGTGGTCTGTCTTCTGCTGCTTCTGCTGCCAATGCCGCCATTGATCACATGCGTGACTGGGCACTGGGCACCAATGGCAAATGGGTAACCATGGGTATTCCATCTGATGGTTCTTATGGTATTCCTGAAGAGGTAATGTACGGCGTGCCAGTAACCTGTGAAAACGGTGAATATACTCGTGTAGAAGGTCTGCCGATTGACGAATTCAGCCGTGAAAAAATGGATGCCACACTGGCTGAGCTGGAAGGCGAGCGTGCTGCAGTTGCTGACCTGTTAAAATAATAGTCTGGCAATAGAAATACCAAAGCCCTGATTACTGTCACGTGATCAGGGCTTTTTTTTGTGTAATCCATCATTAAAAAATAAAAAACGCACAATAAGCTACGTTTTGTTGCTTGTCATTTTAGCTGTCTGGTCTATAAATTTTATGATCAGATTTAATAAATTAGGAGTTAATCATGATTGTTGGGTCACCAAGTCTGGAAACTTTATTTGAGCAATTGGGGCTGGATTCTTCCGAAGAAGCTATTGAAACGTTTATCCATACCCATCAGTTGCCGGAAAATGTCAAACTGGGCGATGCACCGTTCTGGACATCAGGCCAGTCACAACTCCTGAAAGAAAAATGGCATGGCGATGATGAGTGGGCACCAATCATTGACCAGCTAAATACCGAGCTACATCGTGACTCCATGCCAAAGGCATAACCTTGGGCATCGCATTCATTTTTAATGAAGATGCGCTTTAAACAAATCCTGATACCATGATTCATGCCGATATGAATCCAGTTCTGGGGCTTGTCTGATGCACGCAATATCTGTATTGGGAAGCTGCATCAGACGGGTCAACCAGTGTTTCACCAGTGACGGGTGCTTTTCAGTGGCACTCAAGCGCGCCAAAGCCAGCAAGATTTCCGCACTTGGATGATGTGATAGTGGCTTGATCACCTGCCGGCTGATTATCAGATAGCGTTTTTCCTGAGTCACATGATAAAACTGCAAATAGGTTTCACCCAATGCTGCACTCAGTTCCACATGTTGCTCAAGGCTATTCACGTCCATCAGGGCAATTTCCAGCAATGCTGCGGCTTCAGTTAAAAAATAAAGCTGTTCCTGTTTCTGATGGCTATACTGCACCAGCGCGATGCGCAAATTGGCACGGAGTTTAGCCAGTTCCGGGCTTGGATGGGTTAGAAACTGCTGATCGGTTTCACCAATTTTTCTAACAAGATCAGCACTACTTTGATGAGAAATAGGAGTCATGGTTTACCTGTTTTAGTGAATAAAAACAACGTACATCAACTATGCATAATTTGGGAAATAGCTAGAGCCAGAAATAATTAAAGCCAGCGCTCTTGAAAAACCGAGAGATGCAATTTCAGAAAGATTTAAAACAATAGTTCATCGCGGCGTAACCAACCTGCAATAGAGCGACGTTCATGAGTCGCTGGGCAAACTTCGTGCAGCAAGTTACTTTGAAAAATAACCAGCCGATTAGGCATTGGCAAAATGTTGTGCCATTGCTGCTGATTATCCTGTAAATGCAATTCGCCGTGCCATCCAGGCTGCCAGACTGGATTAAGATAAAATACTGTGGAAATTACCCGCGACTGTTGCTGCGTCAGTGTTGTAGCATGCAGCCTATTAGTAATGTGAAAATCATTACTCACGGGATTATCACGGTGCAGCTTGTAAAAATCCCCAACTGCATAGGCCGCATAATGTGCTTCGACACGACGAATGCCTGAATATAACTGTTGATTGAGGTTGCTACCCAGTTTTTCAAGTAAAGCCAGATAGCGTTTGCCTGCGCTGTCTTCAGGTTGTAGCCAGCGGGTGGTATCACCGCGAATGGCCTGATTTAAGCCACCTTGCGCAATCTTGGCCTGCTGGAACTCGGCCTGAAGCTGCATTGATTCCTGCATGAGGGCTTCAAACAGGGCAGCAGGGCAGGCGTTTTCAATAATACAAAAACCTTGCTCCACCAAAGCGTGAAGATTAGGGTCACTGAGCCAGTAATCGGCCTGCTCAAGATGATTTATAGTGTGCATGAAAAATAAAATTAAACTCAAAAGCGGAGTTGATTGTAGCCTTAAATTAAACCATGCGGGCAGAAGTAGCTATTTTGCAATGCGACACAGTATGCAGCCGAATGCGATTGGATCCATTTTAGTAGCTACTTCATGCTACCATTATGCCAAATCTGATAAGCAAGGCGTTTAAATTACAATCATGAATTATCGACATCATTTTCATGCTGGCAACTTTGCCGACGTCATGAAGCATGTTTTGCTGATTGAGCTGTTAAACCGCTTGAATGGCAAGGACAAGCCTTATCGTTATATTGACACCCATGGCGGCGCAGGCCTGTATGACCTGTCGCGTGCACCTGCACAGAAGTCGGGTGAATATCTGGAAGGAATTCATCGACTGGTGCAACTGGATCGTTCAGTGATTCAGCAGGCACCACAGGCAGTTCAAACTTATCTAAAAGACGTTGAAAAATTACGTAGTCAGCAAAGCAAGGGCTGGTATCCGGGTTCACCGTGGTTAGGCACGCAGCATATCCGTCCACAGGATGCAGGCACAGTGTTTGAAATGCAGCCCGATGTGTTTTATGACCTGAAAGACAATATCCGTGATTCCCGCTTTGGTATTCATCAGCGCGATGCCTATGAAGGCTTGCTGGCTGTGATTCCGCCCAAGGAAAAGCGCGGGCTGGTGATGATTGATCCCCCGTACGAACTGGAACGTAAGGACTTTCCACAACTAGTAGAATTGCTGACCAATGCCTATAAAAAATGGTCTACCGGTGTATTCGTGCTGTGGTATCCCATCAAGGATCGCAGCATGATTGAACGGTTTGAGAAAAAAATGCTCAAAACCGGGATCAAAAAACAGCTGATTTGTGAATTATGCGTTTGGCCGGATGATACCCCGGTGGGCCTCAATGGCTGCGGGCTGTTAATTATCAATCCACCCTGGCAATTTGCCGATCAGGCCGAAGTCATTTTGCAATGGCTGTTCCCGCATTTGCGTATGACAGAAAATGGCGGGCATGCGGCGGTACGCTGGCTGGCTGCTGAATAAAACTGGCTGCCTTGCAGTCATGTAGGGCAGCTTTGTACATTTGTTGTCGTTAAAGGCTAATGAAAGCAACAGCATACTGCGATAAAATCACATTTTTTAATAATGCATCCATAAAAAGATCCGGGAGCTAATCCATGTCACAGCCTTCAAATCTGGACCCTCATTCACAAAAGCCGCTGGATGAAGACCATGATGGATTAACTTTTGAAATTGTTGAAGAAGAACAAACCCAGGAAGGCCACAAGATCAAAAGTCGTGGTATTTACCTATGGCCTAACCTCATTACCACAGCAGCGTTGTTGTCCGGATTTTATTCCATTATCGCCAGCAGCAACAATGAATTTACCCATGCGATTCTGGCCATTTTTCTGGCTGCATTGCTGGATGGACTGGACGGGCGGGTTGCGCGCTGGACGGGTGCTCAAAGTGCATTTGGCGAGCAGTATGATTCGCTCTCGGACATGCTGTCATTTGGCGTGGCACCTGCCATGCTCATGTATAGCTGGGCATTGGAACCCTTGGGTCGTATTGGGCTGGCCTGTGCCTTTATCTATACTGCCTGTGCAGCTTTTCGTTTGGCACGCTTTAACGTACAGATTGGTACGGTAGACAAGCGCTATTTTATTGGTCTTGCCAGTCCGCTGGCTGCCATTCTGGTCATTACTGCTGTATGGGTAGGTATCGACAATGCCAGCCTGTTCAATATTTCAGATTTATTCTGGCAGGTGGTGTATGCCGCTGTGGTGGTAATTGCCGGTTTGCTCATGGTAAGTAATGTCAAATATTTTAGCTTTAAGCAGCTAGATCGCAAGCGTGTGCCTTTTGCCGTTATGTTGCCAGTGGTGCTGGTATTGGTTGCGGTTACCTACAATATCCCGATTGGTATTTTAATCGTGGCGCTGATTTATGCTGTATCTGGCATTGTGACCACCATTACCCAGCGCACTGCCAAATAGCCCTTAACCCAACACGGTGCAATAACTTTTTTCTAACAAACTTCTGCTTCTGTTGTAGCCTGACTCATACTAGGGTAGGAAAACTGGCCACAACAGATGAGAAGTTTTATGCTAATTCAACAAAAACAAAAATCTGAGCCAGCATCCAGCGAAATTACCTCTGAAACGGCTTATTTAAATCGTCGTCAATTAATGACACTTGCTGCGGCAGGTTCGGTGGCCAGCCTTTATCCATTAGGCGCTGCCCATGCAGCAGGAACTTATCAACCGGTTAAAGAACGCAATGATGCGCCACTGTATTTGCGTAAAAAAATCACTGCGCGAAAAATTGCTGCCACCAATCCCACGCAAAATATCATTACGCCCTACGATGCAGTCACCACCTATAATAATTTTTATGAATTTGGCACTGGCAAATCTGATCCGTCAGCCAATGCTGGCACGATCAAGGTTGATCCCTGGCGCGTTAAAGTGGACGGCTTATGCAACAAGCCGGGTACATTTAACCTTGAAGACATTCTGTTACCCTATACACTAGAAGACCGCATTTATCGGTTTCGCTGTGTAGAAGCGTGGTCGATGGTCGTGCCTTGGCTGGGTTTTCCACTGGCACAGCTCATCAAGCGTTTTGAACCCAAAAGTAATGCACGCTTTGTTCAGTTCACTACATTACTAGACCCAAAACAGTTGCCCAACCAGACCAGTAATGATTTGGATTGGCCTTATATTGAAGCCTTGAGACTGGATGAAGCCCTGCACCCTTTGGCTTTTATGGCCGTTGGTTTATATGGTCGTAGCTTGCCAGACCAGAATGGCGCACCATTTCGCCTGATTGTGCCATGGAAGTATGGCTTTAAGTCCGTCAAATCCATTGTCCGGATCACGTTTACTGATAAAGCACCTGTCACCACATGGCTTGGACTTGCCCCACAGGAATACGGTTTTTACGCCAACGTCAATCCCAATGTCGATCATCCACGCTGGAGTCAAGCACGGGAGCGGCAACTGCCTAATAGCCTATTCAATCCTAACTGGAAAAAAACCCTGCCTTTCAACGGCTATGCAGTAGAAGTGGCTTCACTCTATAAGGGCATGGATTTAAAGCGCTTTTATTAATAATCAAATGATGCGGTAAAACGTAAATAAAATGATGGACAAAAAAACAGTAAATACGCTTATTCACAAATTAAAGCCGCTCATGTTTGGCGTATTGCTACTGCCATTCTTATGGATGGTTTATCAGGCTGTATTTGCGCCACAGTTTTTAGGTGCAGATCCATCAAAATCACTGGTTGACCAAACCGGAGAGTGGGCAATCCGTAGCATCCTGTTTGCGCTGGCAATTACGCCACTGCGTATTTTAACCGGCTTAACTGGCTGGATTCACTGGCGCCGAATGGCGGGACTGTTTGCCTTTTTTTATGCTTTGACGCATTTTCTGGTATATATCGGCTTTTTCCTGCAACTGGATTTATCACGCATTTATCAGGAAATTATTCATCGTCCCTATATTATCGTTGGTGCAATTGCATTGGTGCTATATCTGCCATTAGTCATTACTTCTACCCAGCAATGGCAACGCCGCCTAAAAAGAAACTGGACCAAATTACACAAGCTGGTTTATCTGATTGGCATTCTTGCAGTCATTCATATGACATGGCTTAAAAAGGTTGGATTAATGGATACCTGGCCGTATGCATTAATTTTAGTGACACTCTTACTCATAAGGCTAATTCCCAAGCTAAAGCAGCAAAAAAATAATAAATCACGCTAAAAGCATTAAATTTCCATAAATCAACAGCTAAGCTTAGAGTAAAAAACCTAGGCCGTTCATAAAGTGTCCGCTTGTTGAGGTAGCGATAAAATAAGTATTGACGTTGAGATGGGATGGTCTATAATGCACCCCACAGCGACGCTGAACTTGATAAAAACCTGTTGAAAAACAAGTAGTTAAGTGAAGTGGTTGGTTTTAGGTTGTGTTGATTGCGGTTGTTTTTTGAATGATTTTAGCGGGTTGCATTGACCGGTTAAAACAGGATAAAAAAAGCGGTTGACAAGCGGTTTGAAATGAGTAGAATGGCCGACCTGAACGATGCAACACTGACGAGGTGTTGTGAATTTACCAAGAGATTGGTGGATTGATTCATTAAAAGATTGTAAAGAACAACTTGTGTGGATTTTTACGGGTTCTTGGCGATGATAAATTATCATTGATTTGAACT
>NZ_SNTY01000009.1 GCF_004377485.1 Alkanindiges illinoisensis | reverse complement strand
GTTTGCAAGATTAAAACATTTCCGTGCTATTGCAACCCGATTCGATAAGCTTGCACGAAATTATCAGTCTATGATCCGTATAGCCTGCATGTTGATTTGGTGTAAAGCCAAATGAGGACACACCCTAATAAATATAATAATGACTATTTAGTATAGCCTGAGCAAGCTTATCAGTGCCATAACTGACTGGATGATAGAGAAATTAGGTGTAACCACCCACCGTAATGCCTTCTAGGACAACCTTGGTCTCAAGCAAGGTAAGCGTGTTCCCTTCAATGGCATTGGAGTGATAGTCCAGCGTAACACCAAATCATTGTGCAGGTTCTTGACCACCACACCCGGCAGAGGGCGGTGTTTATCAAGTTAATTTGCGTGATCAGCATAGTTCGCTTTTACTATTAAAAATGAGAACGGAAATACAACTTGGGTGAATAGGGTTACCGATAATCTATTGGGATTTGCCACACACATTTTTTACTGCAATAAGCTATTTTTTAAAAACTCATCATTTAAACAGCAATCGGTATAAATTAATCTTGAAATTATATTTCAAACATTGAAATTTAATTAACTAAATGTAATATTTGGCTGGTACTGTTGTTGAGAGCTGTTGTTGAGAATTGCCCCAACTCTAATATTGCTGCGATTCCCATATTTTCAATTCCTGTCCATAGCCAAAGCCTTTTTAAGCTAACTGGAACGTTATGACCACTCAAAAACTCAATGCCCGTCACTTAATTACTGACCTTTTGCTGGCTTCTGAAGGGCAACCCGTTTCAATTAAGCAAATGATTTTGGCAGCCAAACTATTTGGGCTAAGTGAAAATGGCATTCGCGTGGCAGTGACCCGTTTATCTAGCGAAGGCGTGATTGTTGCTGTCGAGCGGGGCGTGTACCAACTGAGTGAGCAATCGCATGAGTGGGCCAATGTGATGCTCAACCGCAGAACAGGACTTAGGGAAACCAAGGTTTGGAATCAACAATATCTGGCGGTCTTGACAGGAACGTTGGGCAGAGTGGATCGTACTGCCTTAAAACGCCGGGAGCGGGCGCTCAAGCATTATGGCTTTCGTGAGTTGGAACAGGGGGTGTTTATTCGTCCTGATAATCTGGCGGCTTCTTTTGAGGATATTCTTAAAAATCTCAAAACCGCTGGGCTGGAGCCAGAAGCCAAGATGTGCCAGATCAGTTATTTTGATCAAGTTACCGCAGGAATGATTAAAAAGTTATGGTCAACTGAGACCTTGAATAAAAATTATGAAAAGTACAGTCACATCATCCAGCACTGGTTAAGCCGAGTACCAGCCCTCGGTCTTGAAGATGCAGCCAGAGAATCATTATTACTGGGCCGACAAACTATTTCCTTATTAATGAATGACCCTTTATTGCCTGAACCTTTTATCAATATTGAAGCAAGAAACCGGTTCGCGGCTGACGTGCAGCAACTGGATCAGGTGGGTCAACAGCTATGGCAACAGTTGCATGAGTTAACTTTGGGCACAACAACACCCGCACTGTTAACTGCGGAAGATGCTGTCCACACACAGAATCAGCCTAAGTTCTGCTAATTAAATAATTGATTTGTGCGCTGGAGCCACTATGCCGTTATATCAGTCTGCCTTGGCAGCCAATATCTTTGATCAGCAGGTTGTTGTTATTACTGGTGGAGGTTCAGGCATTGGCCGCTGCACCGCGCATGAACTGGCGTCACTGGGTGCACAGTTGATTCTTACCGGCAGAAAAGAAGACAAGCTTCAGCGAGGGCAGCAGGAAATCATTGAGGATGGCGGCAAGGCCAGCTATCGCGTTTGTGATAATCGTGATGAAGTGGTCGTCAAGCAAACGGTGGCTTCTATTGTTGCCGAGTTTGGCAGGATTGATGGACTGGTCAACAATGCAGGCGGTCAGTTCCCTGCGTTATTGGAAGCCATGTCGGCCAATGCATTTGACAGTGTGGTGCGTAATAACCTGTTGGGAACATTTTTGATGATGCGGGAAGTGTTTAACCAGAGCATGTCAAAAACGGGAGGCAGTATTATCAATATGACCATCGATATGTGGGATGGACTGCCGGGCATGGGTCATTCAGGTGCAGCACGGGCAGGGATTGATAATTTAACCAAAACGTCTGCACTGGAATGGGCAAAGGCGGGTGTGTGGGTCAATGCGGTTGCGCCGGGCTGGGTTATGGCATCGGGACTGGATTCCTATAAGGATGACATGAAAGCCATGATTCCTACGGTTGCTGCCAAAATTCCATTAAAGGGTATGGCAACATAGTCTGAAGTGTCTGCACTGATGTGTTTTTTATTATCGCCTGCGGCTGCGTTTATGACTGGCGTGAATGTTAGGATTGATGGCGGGGCATCGCTGGTTTCGCCGTATTTTCCGCTCCCAGACCATAATAATTCCAGGCCTTTTGAAGCATTTCATCGTGACGGTGTACCTAATGTGATCAAGGAAATGCAAAAAGCTTAAGCGTTATTTTTTTAAATTATTATTACTGAGTACCTACCTTAACACAGCGTTTCTCATGATGTTTTATACCTGGCGAACACTCAGTTATCTTTTACGATGCTTTTTTATTTTATGCTCATCTCTATTATAATTACATTTTTAAAATTTAAATAAATTAATTGAAAATATTTCTTTTTTGATAATATTATTGAAAATATGAAATCAATGCCATTGGCGTCAAACGTGGAAGGATTAGGCATGAATACTCGTGTAAGCGTTGCTGAGCTGTTTAGCCGGGATGAAATCAGGGAACTGACTGAACCATCGGACAGTCAGGGTGGCTGGGCAGTGGCTTCAACCTGGGCAGTGATTGGGGCTACCTTTGCCGGAGTTGCTTTGTCGTGGCAGTATCTGCCGGGCTGGGGCAAGCTGCTGGTTTGTGCTGCGGTGCTGGCGATTCTGGCTGGACGGCAGCTGGCGCTGGCAATCCTGATGCATGACGCCTCGCACAATAGCCTGTTTAAAAACAAGTGGCTCAATGATCATATCGTAGATTGGGCATGTGCCAAGCCAATCTGGAATGACCTGCATAAATATCGTACGCACCATATGCGCCATCATGCCAAAACCTTCACGGTTGATGATCCTGACATGTCACTGGTAACCGGCTATCCCACCACTAAAAAATCACTTGCCCGCAAGTTCCTGCGTGATATTAGCGGGATTACCGGACTGAAATTCAGTCTGGGCCGTGTTCTGATGGATGCCGAGGTTTTAAGGTGGACAGTTGCCAATGACAAGATATGGCTGCCACGCGAAGGCCGCCAGTGGCATGACTATCCACGCACCCTGCTGAAAAATAGCCGTGGCGCGATCATTACCAATGCTGCGCTATTTGGCGCTTTGTGGGCGGCAGGCCATCCCAAATTATATTTACTATGGCCGCTGGCGTATCTCACGCCGTTTCCCTTATTTATCCGCATCCGTTCCATGGCTGAGCATGCAGGTATGGAAAACAGTAACTCGGCACTCACCAATACCCGTACCACCAAGGCTGGCTGGATTGCACGGGCTTTTGTCGCGCCAATTCGAGTGAACTATCACATGGAACATCACCTGATGGCATCTGTGCCATATTTTAAGTTGCCAAAAATGCATCAGTTATTGCGTGAACGGGGTTATGCGCCTGAACCGCCAACCTATCGACAGGTCATGAGTTTGCTTTCGAAAAAGTCCGGTAAGATTGATGGTAATCAAGCTGTCATCCAAAAAAGTTAGTAAGCCAACGCGATGAAGTGCCGTAGGGCAGAATGATCTGGATGAATACCGGTTAGACATTTATCCAGCGCAACATGATTCCAGAGTGCTGGAAGAAAAAACTAAAGCCCAGCTCGCATTCATTTGAGCGCAAAAAGCAGCTTTAACCAGTCTTAATAACATATCAAGGAAGTTTACAATGGGGGCATCCAAGGCAGAAATCACCGCATTTTTAGCCCGTGAGTTTCAGCGGACACAAGCAAAATGTGAGATTGGCGAAGTTTCGGATCGAAGTGCGACGATTATTTATCACACTGATCACAATGATTTACGTCCAGGTGGAACGGTGTCTGGCCCAACTCTGATGCTGGTTGCCGATGTTGCCCTGTATGTAGCGATATTGGGAACGGCTGGATTAATTCCACTGGCAGTGACCACCAGCATGACACTTAATTTTTTACGTAAACCTGCCGGTGATCGAGAAGTTATTGGCGACTGCCGACTCATGAAAGTGGGCAAGACGCTGGTGGTGGGTGAAGTCTGGCTATATTCAAAAGGTATCGACGATCCCGTTGCACATGCGGTAGGAACTTATGCAATTCCAGCCCAATAATTGCAGCGCGGTATCTTTATAATCTGCTTAATCATGATGGACTAAGGTGCTGGGCGAGCTACTCGCGATACGGTTCAGGAATGCGGTTGGATGCTAGAAATAACTTTAAATAGGTTGTCTATGAGCTAACTTCATAACATAGTCTGCTCATCCACATGATAAACAAAAAGGCAGGTGTAGCTTCACACCTGCCTTTTTTATTGGATTCATCCTAACAGTTTTTATAGCGGTATTAGCTTTTGGTCAAATGACAAAAAATCCATGTGCGCCATCGTTGCTGAGTTGCTGTATTAGCCCATATTCCCAGTCCAGATAAGCCTGCATGGCATGTTTACTATTACTGATGTGGGTGTAGGATTTTAGACCATGCCTATAAGTGATAATCTACTCCCCAATAAGCATGGGAAATGCTTGTTTTTGGAGTCAATCATGACACGAAGAAAACGTCGTAATCATTCAGCAGAGTTTAAAGTTAAAGTTGCTCTGGCAGCAATTAAAGGCGACCACACACTCGCTGAACTTTCTACTCAATTCGATTTACATCAAAACCAAATCATTGATTGGAAAAATCAACTGCTTGAACAATCAGTCAATATTTTTTCACGACCAACAGCACAACAAGAACCAGAGATTCACCTCAAAGCTTTACATGCCAAGATAGGACATCAGGCATTGCAAATTGATTTTTTAGAAGGTGCGCTCAGAAAAATAGGGCAGCTGAGCGGCAAAAAATGATCGATAAGACCCATCAACTTTCGGTACGACAACAATCGCAATTGATTCAAATCAATCGCAGTAGGTTGTACTACAAGCCCAAAGAGATTTCATCAACTGATTTGAGTTTGATGCGTCTGATTGATGAAATTCATGTCGATTACCCATTTATGGGCAGTCGAATGATACGAGATATGCTACAGCGTCAAGGACATCAAATAGGTCGGCGTAAAGTCCGACGTTTAATGCGCTTGATGGGAATACATGCCTTGTATCCAAAACCCAATACCAGTAAGCCTAATCTTGCACACCGTATTTTCCCATATCTGTTGAAAAACACGCTCATAGATCACTCTAATCAAGTCTGGTGTACAGATATCACGTACATTCCTATGGCTAAAGGCTTTGTCTATCTGTGTGCAATTATAGATTGGTATAGTCGTAAAGTACTGGCTCATCGTGTATCGATCAGTATGGAAAACAGACTTTTGCATGGATGCGTTGCAAGAAGCAATTGTGCAATATGGTTGTCCTGAGGTGTTTAATACAGACCAAGGCAGTCAATTCACAAGCGAGGCATTTTTGAATGAGTTAAAATTGCGAAATATCCGTATCAGTATGGATGGTAAACTTGCGCAGTATACTGCTCATAGATGGATAATGTGATGATTGAGCGTTTATGGCGCAGCGTGAAGCATGAGGAAGTCTATTTGAAGGCTTACGATACGGTTAAACAAGCGAAACAATCAATTGCTGAATATTTGGATTTTTATAACATGATACGTTCTCACTCAAGTTTGAATAAGGCAACACCGAATGAGTTTTATGATCAACATTTACTAAAAGTAATGGCAGCATAATTTAAATATTTAGAGCGGATTTATCACTTATAAAACTGAATTGAGTGGTCTAATTAACGGAACCACATTAGTTGGTTAAGGCTTTGGTTTGTTGAGGAATAGTTAAGTTAGATACCTCATTGTTTAATCTGCATAGTTTCTATTGGCAATATAAATTACCCTTAACTTTTAAGCCTCATCATTTCCAGCGAGAGAGATAATGGTCATTACGATTAAAGGTAAAAAATATAATGCTCAGCATATTGTGAGCATGGATGTAAACGATGGCATGCTTTACGTGCATTTGAGCACGGGTGAACTGGAAAAAATTGATTTTGATAATGAGCAGGAAGCCAATCAAGTCATAGATACTTTTGAGCGTGCGCTGGCTTAACCCGACTTAACGGGCAATCTCTAAATGGCAAAACCTGACCCATGATAAATTTTTACAGTACTTTGTAGAGCTGGACAATATTTAGGAAGTGTAGACGCTGCTGGACTTTTATGGCCAGCAAACATCGTCTCAGGCATTGAAATTATTGACATGCAGGGTAACCAGCCGGATGCGCTGCTGGTTATCATCATTTTTAGTACTAATCTCCCATAATAAACAGTCTGGGGATCGGACCAGAATGAAATCAGGCTATTCTGGTCATGAAGGAAGCCAAGCGGCAGGGACGTAATACCTGGCACTGGTCTGAGGAAATTACTAAAAAACATGGCCCGGAAATCGACTATGCCTATTTACGGCTGGAATTAATGGAGGCATTGAAGCAAGACCAGTTTAGCCTGTTTTATCAGCCTCTGGTTGATCCGGCAACCGCAATCGTCAAGGGTGTGGAAGCACTGATTCGCTGGTTTCATCCGCAGCGTGGCTACATTTTCCCGGATGTTTTTATTCCCTTGGCAGAACGAACCGGGCAAATTATTACAACTGGTCAGTGGGTGCTTAAAAAAGCCTGTAGGGATATTGCCGAATGGAACCGGATCAATCAAAAACACCTGACGCTGTCAGTTAATATTTCACCGCTACAATTTCGTAGGGCAGGGTTTTTACAGGAACTGGAGCATGCCTTGAACGTGAGCCAGTTGCCCCCTGGATTGCTCAAAATTGAAATTACTGAAGGCATGGTCATCATTGGTGCAGACCGTGCCATTGAAATCCTGGAAACAATCCGTCATTTGGGCGTGCAAGTTTCTATTGACGACTTTGGCACAGGATATTCCAGCTTGAGTTATCTGCGCCGCCTGCCGATTAATCAAATCAAGCTGGATCTTAGCTTTATTGAAAACCTGAGCGAAAATGAACAGGATGCAGCCATTGTAAAATCGATTATTCAGCTAGCGCACTAGCTTGACCTGAAAGTTGTGGCAGAAGGAATCGAAACATTGCAACAAGCCAGATTCCTGTACCAGCAGGGTTGCAACCTGCTGCAAGGTTATTATTATTCACGTCGGGCACCACTTGGCGAGTTAAAACCCCTTTATAAGTTATTGATGGATAAAACCTAAATACTGGATTGCGGCAGCGTGAAGTTTAGATAAATTTTGCTGTTTTTACTGCTAGTTACATACCATTTGGCTACCACTGAAGTGGCAGGCTCTGCGGTTTGAAGTGTAGGGGTTTAAAGAATAACCAGTTGATGAGTATGCATTTGAGCTATATGGATTATAGCTTGAGTTTCTATCCATATTTCTCATGCGGGCTTCATTGGCCAGCCGGATTTCATCTTCATATTCTTTGGCATGTTGTCGGTCTGCTGCAAATTTTCTGGCTTTTTCATAATTGGTTTTATAGTTATCCCAGGATTCGCGGGCGTTATATCTGTCATATTCCTGCTGTATATGATTATTGGAGTAATTGCTGGAATAGTCAGACCGCGTACGATATCGATTAACGGCGCTGGAGCTGTTTTGGGCGTCATTCATTATCACGGTAGCCGTTTTATGGGTACTGCGGCAACCGCCATCAGAAAAAGTGACATTGCCTTTGGCATCGGTACATTTCATCACCTGTGCTTGCGCCAGTGGCGAAATTAACAGCAGCAAGATTAAATAGTTTAAGGGTCGCATTTATTGTTTCCACTACAATTTAAGCTATTTTTTAGGTCATAAAAATATTGTTTAAGACTATTTTTGAACGATATAAAACCTATTATAGACTCAAGATTCAGGTTATTTAAAGCGCAATATTTCTTAAAAATACAGTTAGCTTGTGCCGGGAAATTGTGACTTCTGTTAACGGTAGAAAAGCATTCACAAAAAAGGTATAGCGCTGAGTCGTTAGCTGCACATACTAGGCCATTAATAATTGTAAAAGTGAGAATCATTCGCTATGGAAACAACTTTTATGCTGTGCCGTATGTCGTGTATTGCTGCACTTATAGGTAGTCTGGCTGCGTGT
Source organism: Alkanindiges illinoisensis (assembly GCF_004377485.1). Taxonomy (GTDB): domain Bacteria; phylum Pseudomonadota; class Gammaproteobacteria; order Pseudomonadales; family Moraxellaceae; genus Alkanindiges; species Alkanindiges illinoisensis_A. Next base: position 79,046 of record NZ_SNTY01000009.1, on the reverse strand, counting down.
AGCGCGCCTGCAATAACATCTGCCAATTCAACAGATTTGGCCAATCAGGAAACCATTCAATACACAGTAGGCCCATGTTTTGGCGCCTGTCCAGTGTATACAGTCGTAATTCGTCCTAATGGCCGGGTAGAGTTTGAGGGCAAACAGCATACTGCTGTGCAGGGAACACGAGTGCTTTCCACGGAACCAGCCATCTACAACCAGGTTAAATCACAATTAAAACCTTATCGCCCGGTTGAGGGGAGCACTGAAACCACTCAGTGTGAAAACCAAATCACCGACCAGCAAACTTATCAGATTGTCTGGCAAAAGGCAGATGGCCGCCAGACTGTACTGCATCATAACCGGGGTTGTCTGTCTGAAACAAGCCGCGCATTAAATGAGGTGATGGATCGCCTGCCACAAGAGCTGGGCATTGCAAGCTGGATTAGGCGTTAAGACTTAAAAAAGCGCTACGACAAATCATTAGATGATTACTATTATAAAAAGCCTGAAAAATCACTCATTTTCAGGCTATAAGAATATTAGTTATGATGAAAATCTTAGGAATAAGATATACAGAAATTAGCGTAAAAATAGCAGCACTGTGGCAACCGATAATAACAGAAAGCTATTAACCTTTAACAGGCGCAGTCCAAGTGTTTTATAGCTGTTCGACAGGCAATTTTTGCACAGGGTGCTATTGATTGCGCTATGGCCGCATTTTAGGCATTTTAATGTGAGGGGCTGCATCATGTCGTTAATCCTTTTACCGCATTGAGTTCACCATAGCTTGCAATTAACCCGGTTGATTGTGCGGTTGGCCAGCGGCTATTGTTCAATAATTTCAGTTAATCTATTGACTTAAAAATATTTATTGAAAGGCTTTAAATGTTGAGCGCCTTAAAAAATGCATTTGTAAGCCATCAATAAATATAAGTACTGTCAGCTTGTATATAAGCTAGTACCAGATTCTAAGAGATACTTTAGAACGGCTTGCTGTAAGCATAAGTGCAAAAATAGTTATGAATTATTCAGGAGAAGCTTGAATGGTTACAGTGATTAATGAAAACGCAGGGTTGTGTAGCTTGATGAACACGATTTACTCAATTTACGCAGCCTGATAACAAAATCCTTGTTTCTCGTTTCTTAATAGCGATTAGCCTTGATCTTGCTTGCTGCGCTTATGGACATACATCTGCTGGTAAGCCAGACGGAAAGATTCTTTCAAGCCAGTTACAGGCAGGCGGATGGCAACACCAACAGAAGCCTCGACCTGGTTATTAATGGGGGCCTGCTGTATACGCTCCTTGACGACATTGGCTTCAGCTTCACTGGTTTCGATAGTCAGGGTGGCAAATTCATCGCCCCCCAGCCGGGCCACCACATCTTCTGTTCGGACAGAATGACGCAAAATTTGTGTAGTCTGGCGGATTAACTCATCGCCTGCCAAATGACCACAGGTGTCGTTGATTTCCTTAAGTCCATCCAGATCTACCACATAAATGGCTGAGGAGTGCCCATAGCGACGGGTGCGTTTTTCCTCAGCTTGTAACAGTTTTTCCCAGCCCCGTTTGTTATACACCTGGGTTAACTCATCAGTGAGTGCTTCAGCCTGTAAACGTTTTAGATAGCGGCTATGTTCAGCCAGCTTGAGTTCTTTTTGTAGGGTAAGACTAAGCAAGCCGCCCAGCGAAAGACCTGACCGGGTTTGATGTCATAACCATGGTCTTCAGATTGCAGAACAATCCAGTCCTCACCTTCGGTACGGGTACGGGTGATCATCCACAGGTTAAAGCCCAGACGCTCATGCAGGAAACATCAGGCTATCCGTTATAACTGCCAGATCAATTAGCCTAAATTACCTATTGGAAGCAAAAAATGCATTAGGTTGCCGGTTCCTCCGACTTGGAAGGATTGGGTGAAACATCTCCTAATTGCTCCAAATGCAGGCGTAAAATCCGGCGTAGCTCCAAAATCGCCTGTGGCGTTTCCTGAATGGAATGGCCGCCTTCTATAATCTTTTCCGAGACAGCGCCATCCAGATGAGCACTACTGTAAGACACAATGCCGTCACTCATTTCAGACTTGGGCACGTTGCCTTTATCATTTCCAATGATGGAGTGGTAAGGTAAGCCTGCAATAATGTGCGCGTCTTGAGTAAGTTTGGTGAAGTCGGATTTTTTACTCAGGTCACTTGGGCCATTTTGCACTTTAGTAAGCGAAATATTATGAATGGTTTCCAGTAGTTGCTGATCAATATTGGCAGTTTGCGAACCGGTAACAATCGACTCCACAAATGATTTGGGCAAGCGTATTACCTTACGGACAGCACGGGTAAACCAGCGATCCGCATAATCAGTACCGCGTAACGGGGCAGACAATAAGACCATACGGCCAACTTCTGGCAGTGCCTGCATGCTAAAGCGCTGCTGTACGGCAGGAATGGACATTAACTTCTGGCGTACTTGCGGATTGATATCGGTCAGGGCTTTATCCTGAAAGTTATCATTGCTCATGAGCAGCCGTGCAATCACGGCACCCATGCTATGTCCAATCAGCACTGCTTTTTGACTAGCAAGCGCATTGCCTTGTGGATCAACCTGCTTAAAGGCACTTTCAATCAGGCCGTGAATCTGATAGCGGTTTTCCAGAATGGGCATATTGGTAGAATAAAAAACCTGCCACACCTGATAATGTTCACGCAAAATAGTATCACCCAATGCATCATGGGTTAGCCGGATCCAGGCTTCAGGACTGCTAGCTAGCCCATGTACCATGATAATGACACGCTTGTTGGGATTATAAGGCTCCAGCATGTAAAGATGCGGGGCAATCAGGCGCTCTTCGCGGCCCAGCAAGCTCCGGTAAGCCGTTGCAGCCAAATCAGTACGTGCCAGCCATAGCCCGTAGGGTGCTGAAAAATTGGCAGCCAGTGGATAGGATTTTTGATCAACTTCGATCTTTTCATATTGATAGGGATTATAAATCTGCACATCAAAGGCATGGCTTTGCAGGATTTCCTTAATGTTATTGCCACGCGGCTGAGCCACCATGGTGACGGGCAGGTAACGGGCCTGATGAATATTATTTTTAGCCTGAGCTTTGCCTTGCCCGTCTTTAATATTTTTATTAACCGCCTGCTTTACGCTATAGGTGTCCACTGGCTTTACTGGCTCTTCAGCACTTTCCGGCAAGATACTGACAAACTCCGTACCAAAGCCATCACGCCGGTTAATAGATTGCAAACCCCTAAAATTCAGGTCGTAGGCAGACACCAGTTCAGTTGAGGCGGGCAGGGTTTTATCCTGACTTAAATAGGGATAAAAATAAAAGGTATTGTCACCCAGCTGGAATGGCCGGTTATTGGTAAACCGGTAATTTTTATTGGTCTGGTTGATCAAAGTAATCAGGTTGACCAAAGCCTGATTATAAAAATCCCGCACCTGTACCTGCCGGTTATCAAACAGGCGCTGGCTCGGTTCGCGCTCGGTATAAAACAGGTAGGCATAGGCATGGCCCAAACTACTGGCCAGCAAACCCTGCTGGATAGACAGGCAGTTATAATAAGGCTTTAAATCAACATTGACTGGGGTATTAACCGGGCGAACAATTTTATTGCCAAGGCCACTTAACTGCGTACTAAACGGTTCAGGCTCAAAGGGCGAGTGGCATTCCGGCGTGTCCTTAAGCTGGTTAACCTTGGCCAGATATAGCTCACTGCCTACAGATAAATATTGCTCGTCAACCACTTGAGGAACCTTGCGCAACTTGGTCAGGCAGGCTTCAGGATCATTGGTGCATTCTTCCGCATCCTGTCCGGTACTGGCCAGTACACTCAGCGTAGCCTCACTCAAACGCGAGCGTACCAGAATGCTGTCGCGTTCGTTACTCAGCGACACCGATAGTGGCTGTTGTTTGACTTTTACCACCTGACAGCCTGACAGCGTCAAACTGGACGCAATAAAAACAAGGCCCGCTAGTGCTGAAATGGTTGAAGTTTTTGGCATGGTTAATAATATCCTTTTTGGCATAGGGTGATCATAACCAAAAAAACTTTTAATACCCAATGACTAAACCGTAACAGTCATGTTGCTACAGCCCATCAGTACTGCATAGATAAAATATAGCCCTGTAAATGGTTGCTAACAGAGCAAGATAAGACTGTTTTTATAAAATAATTGTTTTGAAAACCGACAATAACTATTTGGTTAAAATAAGCCGGTTATTACGGGTCAAGCGCAAACGGTATTCTTCACCTTCATGCAGGATGCGGATTTCACGACCCATAGCAAACAGATTGTGTGAATGCAGCATGGGCAAGGTTTGAGCAGTATTATTGTTAAACATCTGGAATGGGGCGTTCATGACGGTTTCGTCTCCGTGCGCTGGTTTAATTAATGATAATCATTATCAAATAAAACTGTCAATCATTTGTGCAAGCATCTGAATAATTTTTTGTAACTACTAAACAAGGCAAGGCATAATTGCCATTTTGCCAGAGTATGCGCCATTGAGTTCCGGTTTAAATCCTCATCATTCAAAAGTTGTGCATGTTGCTGTGGGCGTTATTGTACAGTCTGATCAGGTGCTGATTTGCTGGCGTGATGCCAGTTTGCACCAGGGCAACCGCTATGAATTTCCAGGCGGTAAGGTGGAAGCCAGCGAAACGCCGCTGCAAGCCTTGACACGGGAACTGCTTGAGGAAATTAATATTCAGGTTAAAAAAGCAATCCGTGCGCAGCAGTTATATTTTAATTATCCTGAAAAAACCGTATGCCTGCATATTTTTAAGGTGACTGAATTTGAGGGGGAGCCTTGTGGCCAGCAAAATCAGGCAATTCGCTGGGTAAACAGACATGAGCTTGGCCAGTACCAGTTTCCAGATGCCAATGCGCCCATTTTGCCTATGGTGCTGCTGCCAGACCACTATGTGATTACACAGTCGCAAGATCATCAGCAAACTTTAAATCAATGGCTGGACTGGCATAGTCGACATACGCCACAACAGGCATGGTTATATGTACGCCATAAACAGCTGGATGCCAGCCTGTACCAGCAGGCTATTAAGACATTGTCCAGTCAGCGACCAGACCTAAAACTGATTGCCATGTATTCACAGGTTAAAACTTTAAAGCCGCTATGGCCTGAACTGGACTCAGCAATAACAGGCGTGCATTTGAGCCAGCGTGATCTGATGCAGTTGGATAACCAGATGCAGTTTAATGACAAGGTGCAGTTGCCATCATCATGGTTTTACTTTGCGGCTTGCCACGATGCAGCATCTATTCATCAAGCCAATACATTAGCAATGGATGCCGTGCTGTTAAGTCCCGTGCATGCTACCAGCACACATGCCGGACAGGCTGGTTTGGGCTGGGCAGCCTGGCAGCAGCTTTGTGCGCAAAGTAATGTGCCTGTGTATGCACTGGGAGGCATCGCACCTGATGACTTGGGGCAGGTGCATCAGGCTGGTGGATTTGGTGTGGCAGGTATTCGTGCGTTTTATCAGTCTTAAATAAATGAAATCAGGCTTTAATCAACTGATTAGCAGTTAGGATCACCTTAAACCAGATAGATTAAAGGTTGCCTGATGAAAGCCTGATTCATTTAACCATAACCCATTGAGGTACTTTTAAAAGAAGTACTTTTAAAACTGGCTGGCCAGCTTCTGGATTTGACTACGGGCCTGACCGGCCAGCGCGGCATTATTTTGCAGTTCTGCAGAAGCCAGAATCAATTGCCAGAATGCATGCTGCTGACGCGGATTGCTGGTGAGCATCAGGCCTTTTCGGGCCATGGCTTCAGCATTGCCACCTTGCCGTTTTTTTAATGCAACTTCACTAAGGCGGGCGTATACGGCTGCTGATTGCGGTGCCATGCGTTGCGCCTGAATCAGGGTTTGCTCAGCCGCATTAAGCTGATTGGCCTGAATCTGCTGTTGCGCCTGCGCCATGAGTTTACTAAATGCAGGAATATTGCTGCCGTCACGAAGTGCTGCTTTGCGCTGCAATGGCCGTGGTGCGGGAATGGCCGATGGCAGGCTCTGGCTTTGAATGGAAGGCTCTGCATATTCAGGCAATGGTGTGCGCTTGGCACCATTTTCCTGAACTTTGGCAGGGGTAGTCGGTGCAGTTACCACTGGCCGGGTTTTTTCTTCAATGTCCAGATAAGGGCTGGAGGATTTTTTAACCCCGGTCATGCTTTGACAACCTGTGAGCAGGCTAATACCCATTAAAGGTAACAAAACCAGTATAGCCGGTTTAAGTGCAGTTTTAGACCCTACAGATGTTGTCGTTATGCTCATTGTCATGTGTATTGCCTCAATCAATTATTCACTGGACCAGAAACGACGGACTACAGGGGGTTTGCCAGTGTCAGGGTCTGGCGGTAATTCCAGATTAATGCTGGCTTCGCCTGTGTCCGCAGGCTCCGGCACGCGGCGGGCATATTGCTGGTAAACCGGCTGGCCATTTTCATCCAGTTCAGTTTCGCCATACGGCGCTTCCTGTGAACCATAGATATGGAGCATGCCACAGGACGTAGCCTGATTAGGCACTGTAGACGCCAGCATGGGAATATAAACAGCACCGGGACATTCCTGTGCAGACAGGTTACCACTGGCCTGATCAATCCATTGCCACTGCACAGTGGTAGGCTGCACTGGTTCAACCGGTGCCAGATTCAGCTGTTTCATCACATTGATCCATACCGGCAATGCACCACTGGAACCTGTCAGGCCAATAGGTCGGTTGTCATCATGTCCCAGCCAGACCACTGCCACATAATTGCCACTGTATCCTGCAAACCATGAATCACGCGCGTCGTTGGTAGTGCCACTTTTACCCGCAAGGTTTAAATTAGACGGTAGCGTGGCGTAAGCACTGGCACCTGTACCGCTACGCATCACTTGTTGTAATGCATAGTTAAGCAGGTAAACCCCACCCGGATCCAGACTCTGGCGCACATTCAGGCCATAACGCTGTAAGGGATTACCCTTGGCATCTACCACGCTGCGGATGGAGCGGGGGGCATAGCGAAAACCATTGGCGGCATAAACCTGATACATGCCCAAAACCTGCATGGGCGACAGGTTAACTGCACCCAGCAGAATGGATGGATAAGGTTTAATGTCATCGTCAATACCCAAAGTATGCAGGGTATTAATAAAGCTGGGAATGCCCATTTCCCAGCCCAGCCTTACAGTGGCCAGATTATAGGAATGCGCTAGTGCATATACTAAAGGGACTGTGCCATGACTTTGCCCATCATAGTTTTTGGGTTTCCAGTCTTTCATACCCATCCCGGTAATGCTGACTGGCGCATCACTAATGGGACTATTCAAGCTATAACGTTGCGATTCCAAGGCATTAAAGTACACCACAGGCTTTAACAGTGAACCCACCTGACGTTTGGCATCCACCGCGCGGTTAAAGCCGGTGAACATGCCTGAACCACCCACCACAGCCAGAATTTCACCATTTTCAGGATTGGCAACAGTGACCGCACCTTGCAGGCCTTCCAGCCGTTTTGGATTGCGCTTGATTAATTGCTTGAGCGTTGTGTCGAATGCGTTGTTGGCCGAAGTCTGCACAATCGGGTCTAACGTAGTAAAAATGCGCAGGCCTTCACTGGTCAGGTCCACTTCCTGATATTCTTCTTTAAGCTGGCGGCGTACCACATCCAGAAAGTCCGGGAACAGGCTCTGGCCAACGGTTGGCTTTTTAATGACATTGAGTTTGGTTTTTATGGCATCGTCATATTGCTGCTGATCAATCCTGCCTGTAATTAGCATATTGTGCAGGACCACGTTACGGCGTTCCAGCGCCAGCTCAGGATTGCGCCACGGGTTGTACAAGCTTGGTCCTTTTACCAGACCCACCAGAAATGCCATTTGCGGTAACTTCAGCTCATTTAAGGGCTGGCCAAAATAAAACTGTGATGCCAGGCCAAAACCATTAATGGAGTGATTGCCATTTTGTCCCAGATTCACTTCATTTAAGTAAGCTTCCAGAATGTCATTTTTGTTGTAGTGCAGTTCTACCAGCAATGCCATCAGGGCTTCATTGGCCTTGCGCTTTAAGGTGCGCTCAGGGCTTAAATAAAAATTCTTTACCAATTGCTGGGTTAGGGTAGAGCCACCCTGACGCGGGCCGCCAGTCATGTTGCTAACCATTGCCCGCGCAATTCCGCGAATAGATACGCCATGATGGCTATAGAACTTGCGGTCTTCCGTGGAAATCAGGGCATCAATTAAAGGCTGGGGAACTTTGCCAAGCTGGATCAGTACGCGGTCTTCATTGTGGCGCGGATAGATACCACCCACCAGAATGGGTTCCAGACGGGCAATGCCGGTGCCATTTTGCTGGGTACTGCGGACATCCGTAACCTGTTGGCCATCGGTGGTGACTTCCAGTACCTGTTCTGGTTCCGTGGAATCACCAAAATCAAAGCCCCGGGTATGCACATAGACCATGCTGCCTTTATCAACATAGGTTCCCGGTGATTCATAGTTATCAGCTTTTTTATAATTAAGCAGTTTGAGTTCCTGTTTCAGGTTATCCGGTGTTACCAGTGCACCGTTAAACAGTTCAAGTGGCCGTGCAAATACCTTGGCAGGAATTTCCCAGCGCTTGCCTTCAAATTTGCTGCGTACAATATAGTCAAGCCTTACGGTATAAATGCCCAGACCAACGAATGCAGCCAGAATAATAATAACCAGCACCATGCTGATGAAGGTAAAACCACGTGATAAATTCATGCGTCGAAAAAATAAAAAATGATAAATAAAATTAAAGGCGATAATGCGTGAGCAGTGTTATAGATGCAATCGAAACACTGTTAAAACATGCAAATTGCCCGACTAAATTCTGCCTGTATGACAGTTGCTGTTTTACTTTAAAGTTAATAGTAATATCAAACGCTTAATAGCGTGGCGTATTGGGATTGACATCAGTCTGGTTGACGTAATTTTTAACTTCCAGATAGGCATGACAACCGCTTAAATATTCAGTACTTAGCATTCTGCATTGTTCGGATGTGCTAATTTTTTGCTCATTGGCCCATTCATAGCCCATATTGTAGTTCTGGTCAGCACTGGATTGAGAGCTTAATGGATGGGCTGCACTGGTGTTTTGCATGTGTGCATACATTTGTTTGGCCGAATCAGGTGCACGTGAAGGCGCATAAACAGGCGTGGCTGGTGGCTGCACCTTATTAAAAACATGATTAATGGGCGAATGCGACACATAAGAGGCTGACGAGGTTACTGTGTTTTCACGCACAATAATCCAGCCGACAACCGCCACAAAAAGAACAATAAGTGTAATGAGTACCGCCAAAAATCGATTATTCCACTTTAGTTTTATCATGGTTTTTGAGCTCCTTCAGCAAGCTCTGGTATTTTTTTAAAATAGCCAAATCTCTGATGTCGCTCATTATATGAGTAGCGCTGGCCTAAAGCCAAACATATCTCATCAGTTTTGGATAACTGGTGACTGCATAGAAAAAAGATGACGGCTGCTACAGCTCGTCATCGTCAGTGCTACTGATACCCAGTTCCTTAAGTTTGCGGGTGAGGGTATTACGTCCCCAGCCCAGCAACTCTGCTGCATGCCGCTTGCGACCATGACTATAATCCAGTGCGGCATCAATCATGGTGCGCTCAAACAGCGGTAAAGCAGTTTCCAGCAGTTGCTGTTCCCCAGCCAGCAGTTTTTGCGTGGCCCACTGGCGCAGTAGGCCATCCCACTGATCAGGACTGATTGCGACATGCGTATTTGTCACAACTTTGTCATTGCTTGGGCTGATCAGCAGTTGATCGTGTTCCTGCTGATGTAACTGGCGCAGCTCTGCGGGTAAGTCTTCCGGGAAAATTTCACGGCCAGTCACCATGACAGTCAGCCAGCGACAGGTATTTTCCAACTGACGCACATTGCCGGGCCATGGCAGTTGCTGCATATAGGCAATCGTTTCCTTGCGCAGGATTTTTGGGTCTACCGATAATTCGCGACCAGCACGGGCCAGAAAATGGCTGGCCAGCATGGGAATGTCTTCACTGCGGTCGCGCAGCTTGGGAATATGAATCCGAATGACATTTAAGCGATGGTACAAATCTTCGCGGAACTTGCCGGAAGCCACCAGTTTTTCCAGATCCTGATGGGTTGCTGCAATAATGCGTACATCGACCTTGACTGGCGTATGACCACCCACGCGGTAAAATTCGCCATCCGCCAAGACACGCAGCAGGCGAGTCTGGGTTTCAAATGGCATATCGCCAATTTCATCCAGAAACAGTGTTCCGCCATTGGATTGTTCAAACCGGCCCTGACGCTGGGTATTGGCTCCGGTAAACGCGCCTTTTTCATGGCCAAACAGCTCGGTTTCAATCAGGTCTTTGGGAATGGCAGCCATATTTAGGGCAATAAATGGCTTGGCGCTACGTGGCGAATGGCGATGCAGCGCATGGGCAACCAGCTCTTTTCCCGTACCGGATTCACCATTAATCAGCACCGTAATATGCGATTGCGACAAACGACCAATTGCCCGGAAAACTTCCTGCATGGCAGGCGATTCACCAATAATGTCAACCGTCTTTAAGGGAGCAATTCGTCCGGTATCCTGTTGCTGTAGCTTGGCAGCATGCTGAATAGCGCGGCTGACCAATGTCAGCGCTTCATCAATATCAAAAGGCTTGGGCAGGTATTCAAATGCCCCGGTCTGGTAACTGGATACCGCAGATTCAAGATCTGAATGGGCGGTCATAATAATCACAGGCAAGTCAGGATGAGAGGCTTTGACCCGGGATAAAAACGTCAGCCCATCGATGCCGGGCATGCGAATATCGGTCAGTATTACATCAGGCTGTTCTTTTTCCAGACGATCCAGCGCAGTTTGGCCTTCTTCAAAGCTGGTGACATTAAAGCCTTCTTCTTTAAAGGTCTTTTCAAGTACCCATCGCATGGCACGGTCATCATCAATCACCCAAATGGCTTCATGCGACATATTGACTATCTCCAATTATTCCCAAGGCAAAAACAAACTAAATACGGTACAGCCGGGTTCAGACTGGCACTCAATCATTCCGCCATGCTGATGCACAATATTCTGTGCAATACTCAGGCCAAGCCCGGTGCCACTGGCACGGCCTGTCACCATCGGGTAAAACACCGACTCGACAATATCCGCCGGAATACCGGGGCCATTGTCTTCCAGGTCAACCCGGATCACACTACGGTGCAGCACGCCATTGATGTTAAACATGCGCTGGATACGGGTGCGCAGCACAATTTTGGGATCACGGTCAGTAAAAATTTCCGGATTTTCACTAATGGCCTGCACGGCATTTACACAGATATTTAGCATCACCTGAATCATCTGGTCACGGTCGGCACTGACTTCCGGCAGGGACAGGTCATAATCACGAATGACCTGCACGGTATTTTTAGTCTGGCTTAAAATCAGGCTACGCACCCGTTCCAGTGGTTCGTGAATATTTACTTTTTGCAGGGATGGCAAATGCCGTGAACCTAGCATGGTATCGGCCAGTGTACGCAGGCGATCCACTTCACTAATAATAATGTCGGTAAATTCGCTGACACTGCCATCAGGCAGGCTGCGCGCCAGTAGCTGGGTTGCCCCGCGAATACCGCCCAAAGGATTCTTGATTTCATGCGCAACTCCACGCACCAGCTGGCGGGCAATCTGATGCTGCTGGGCCAGATGTTCATCCCGGTTGATACGTAGCAGACGGTCAATCGGCTGAATTTCAATCAATAAATGCTGGTGGGCTATGGCACCAATCCGGTCATCAATAATTAGCGATACGGAATAATCCACGGCCTTGTCTTTAAGGCCAATCGTCAGGATAGCTTCACGGCGGGTATAGGGCTGACCAGTGTGCAGGGTGCGTAAAATGGCCGCTTTGGTATCAAAGTTTTCATCCTGTTCAGTGAGAATCGACAACAGCGGCATGCCAATCGCGCGGGTACGGCTAATGTCTAGTAATGCTTCACAGGCAGAGTTCAAATACTCAATTTCAAGATTGGGCGATACCTGCATAATGGCCGTTAGCATGTGATCAACCAGACTGCGATAATCAACAGGTGGACTAAGATGCATTACTGAATGGCTCATGGATCAATTAAACCGTAATAGAGAGTTAGGCTGTCGCTAAATAAGCAGTTAATCGTTAAATCTTGGCTAAAAACCTGTGCTCGTACAGAAATTTATGTGGTCTAAAAAAGCCCAGTATATTGCTAAAAGAGCTGAATGCTAGACTTTTCATAGACGTGTATTCATTTAGCAATTAGCACGCCAACACTGGATTTAGGCTTTAAAAAATAATTCAAAAGGTTTAAAGGCCATTTTTAGTGTTTTAAGTATTGCAAAAGACAAGTTGGATAGACGGTAACTTGGTATGAGTGCCCTATTATAAAACAAAGCCGTACCCCACAGTGCACCAAATTAATGCATTAATAGGGATTTGTCTTGTAATTTAAAATTAACGCCCTAAATCAGAGCATCCTGCGCAACGCTTCATTAACATAAGTCAGCGCTTTCTGTAATTCCAGTGTGCAATTGATACGCACCATGCAAGAAAACCCGCTTGGCAAGGTCTGGTTATACTATTAAAGCAACGCCAAAGTGCTTACAATATGCACTAATCTGTTGGAGCTGTATGCATGAAATCCCCTAAAGTCGGTTTTGTATCTCTGGGCTGTCCTAAAGCACTGGTTGATTCGGAGCGAATCCTTACCCAGTTACGTACGGAAGGGTATGACGTTGCAGCTTCGTTTGAGGGCGCAGATTTAGTGGTGGTCAACACCTGCGGCTTTATTGAATCCGCCGTACAGGAGTCACTGGATGCCATTGGTGAAGCGATCAATGAAAATGGCAAGGTGATTGTGACAGGCTGTCTGGGTAAGGATGAAGCAAAAATCCGGGCCATGCATCCCAGCGTTCTAAAAGTGACCGGTGCTGCGGCTTATCAGGATGTGATAAGTGCCGTGCATGAATATGTGCCGCCACCGCCAGCGCATAATCCGTATATTGATCTGGTGCCGCCACAGGGCATTCGCCTGACGCCCAAGCATTATGCTTACCTAAAAATTTCCGAAGGCTGTAATCACCGCTGTACGTTTTGTATCATTCCGCAAATGCGTGGCGATCTGGTGTCGCGTCCAATTGGTAGCATTATGGATGAAGCACAGGCGCTGGTGAATGCAGGCGTAAAAGAAATTCTGGTGATTTCGCAGGATACTTCGGCCTATGGTGTAGATACCAAATACAAGCTGGATTTCTGGAACGGCCAGCCGCTTAAAACCAAATTTTATGACCTGTGTGCTGCGCTGGGGCAACTGGGCGTTTGGGTGCGCCTGCATTACGTTTATCCTTATCCGCATGTGGATGCCGTACTGGAACTGATGCGTGATGGCAAAATCCTGCCGTATCTGGATATTCCGTTCCAGCATGCCAGCCCGCGTATTTTAAAATTGATGAAACGCCCAGCACACAGCGAAAACACGCTGGAAAAAATCAAGCTGTGGCGTTCTATTTGTCCAGACCTCGCCATTCGTTCCACTTTTGTGGTTGGTTTTCCCGGTGAAACCGAAGAAGATTTTCAGTACCTGCTGGACTGGTTACGCGAGGCCAAACTGGATCGCGTAGGCTGCTTTACCTATTCACCGATTGAAGGTGCGCCAGCCAATGATTTACCGGATCTGGTGCCTGAAGAGATTAAGCAGGATCGCTACGAGCGCTTTATGCTGGTTGCGCAAGAAATATCACAGCAAATCCTTAAGGATAAAATTGGTAAGCGCATGACGGTGCTGGTTGACGAGCTTGATCCCGAATATCCGGTTGCTGTCGCGCGCTCTTATGCCGATGCCCCCGAAATTGATGGCAACGTATTTGTTGAAGATATCGACAAAAGCCAGATTCAGCCGGGCCAGATGCTGTATGTTGAAATTACCGATGCCGATGAATATGACCTGTTTGCCAAGCTAATTTCGGCATAAAGTCTATTTGTCAGGTCTGTAGTGTTTTGATGCGGGACTGCTAAAAGTTCAGCTTTTATCAGCCTGTATTTGATAAATTTTACAGTGATTCTGCCTTAAGGTGAATTTGGTGGATTGGCGCATGACACAGCATTTGTTACCATGCGCCCCGGTTAGCTAGTGTCTGGGATAGCGATGAGGATGTCAGGGTAAATTTGTGTGCAAATTTAATTATCTGCATTTAGTCTTGCCATTTACACCAACCTTATGCTGCTGTTTTTGATATAAAGTTATCTGTTTTAAAGTTTTATAATTGAATTGCTTGGGAGCAACACAATGGCTGAGAATAGCCCGCGTTTTTCACGCATACTGCTTAAACTGTCAGGAGAAGCGCTTTCAGGCAATAAGGATATGGGCATTGATGCCTCTATTCTGGATCAAATGTCGCTGTCTATCGCACATCTGGTGGGCCTTGGCGTGCAGGTTGGCATTGTGGTGGGTGGTGGTAACCTCTACAGGGGCAGCCAGCTACAACAGGAAGGATTGGTAGGCCGTGTCACTGGCGACCAGATGGGCATGCTGGCCACAGTCATGAATGGTCTGGCGCTACGTGATGCGCTGGAACGCCGCAATATTAAAACCCGTTTGATGTCTGCCATTTCTATTAACGGGGTAGTAGAAACCTATAGCAGCCGTGATGCAATTCGCCACCTGAAAAATGGTGAAGTATGCGTATTTGTAGCAGGTACGGGCAATCCATTCTTTACCACGGATACCGCAGCATGCCTGCGTGGTATTGAAATTGAAGCAACCCTGATTCTAAAAGCCACCAAAGTTGATGGTGTGTACGACAAAGACCCAAGCAAGCATGACGATGCGATCAAGTATGATTACCTGAGCTTTGATGAAGTACTGGATCGTAAGCTCGGTGTTATGGATTTGACAGCGATTTGCCTGTGCCGTGACCATAGTGTGCCATTGCAGGTTTTTAACATGAACAAACCGGGTGCACTGCTTTCTGTTGTGATGGGTGCGCCTGAAGGAACCCACGTGACCCGCTAGATGGCAGGCCGGTACGCTTAAATGCCGACATTGCTACAATATATTGATTCTGGAATAAAATGAGGAAGATTGGTCATGATTAATGATTTGAAAAAAGACGGCGAGAGCCGCATGAAAAAAAGTATTGAGGCGCTGGAAGCAGGCTTTGCCAAAGTTCGTACAGGCCGTGCCCATCCTTCCATGCTCAATGGCGTTATGGTGCCTTATTACGGTAGCGATGTGCCGCTGAATCAGGTGGCCAACATTGGTGTCGACGATGCACGTACACTGGTGGTACAGCCGTTTGAACGTAGCATGACCAGTACCATTGATAAGGCAATCCGTGAAAGTGATCTTGGTCTAAATCCAATCACTGCGGACATTATCCGTGTGCCGTTACCAGCGCTTACTGAAGAAACCCGTCGCAACATGCAAAAGCTGGCGCGCGGTGAAGCAGAAAATGCCAAAGTGGCTATCCGTAATATTCGCCGTGATATTTTGGGTGATATTAAAGATTTGCTTAAAGAAAAAGAAATTTCCGAAGATGAAGAACGTCGTGCTGGTGAAGAAATTCAAAAGCTGACCGACAAGTATGTGGCGGATGTCGATAAAATGCTTGCTGCCAAAGAAGCCGAGTTGATTCAGGTTTAATACAGCAGGCACCCTATGTCCAGTAATTCCATTTCCAGTAATCCGGTTGCTGCTGAGCCTGTCTCCAGTGAACAGCAGGGCGCTGATCAGACTTCCATGAACTTGCCACGTCATGTGGCGATTATTATGGATGGCAACAACCGTTATGGAAAGCGTGAAGCCTTGCCAGAAGGTGGGGGACATCGAGCGGGCAAGGTACAGCTTGATCCTGTGGTCGAGCAGGCTCGTCGTCTGGATGTTGAGGTACTCACTGTATTTGCCTTTTCCAGTGAAAACTGGCAGCGCCCCCACAAGGAAGTTGCCCTGCTGATGGAACTGTTTGCCCAGACTATCCGCGAGCAGGTTCCCCGCATGATCAAACACGATATTGCCTTGCGCTTTATTGGCAATCGTGCCCAGCTATCTGATGAACTACAGCAGCTCATGCTGGAAGCTGAAAGTGCCACAGCGCATCATTGTTCAATGACGCTGGTGATTGCCGTAAGCTATGGCGGCATGTGGGACATTGCTCAGGCTGCCCAGCAACTGGCGCTTCAGGTAGAGCGTGGGCTGTTAAATGTCGGTCAGATTAACGAACAGGCGCTGCAACAGTATATTTCGCTATCCGACCTGCCAGCAGTCGATTTGATGATCCGTACTGGTGGCGACTATCGGTTGTCCAATTTTCTGCTTTGGCAAGCTGCCTATGCAGAGCTATATTTTACTGAAACCTTATGGCCTGATTTTTCAGTAGAAGAATTTAATAAGGCGCTTAAGGTTTTTGCCCAGCGTGAACGCCGTTTTGGTCGTACGAGCGAGCAGGTTAAGCAGCAACTCGATAATAACCATCCTGCAACAGCAACGAGCTTTGATAATGATTGAGCGCATTCGCACAGCACTGATTTTAGTTGCTATTGTCCTGCTGTGTATGTTTGCCAGCACAAGTGTACTGCCCATGATGGGCTTGATGTTACTCATGGTGGCAATTGCCGGTTATGAGTGGGCACGTTTAATTCCCAATCAACAATACATTCTATATGCAGCTATTGTTACTGGAATTTCTGCGGGTACTTTATTTTTACCACAAAGCTGGCCTTATCTCTGGGCAATTGCCTTACTGATCTGGCTCATAAGTCTGTCGTGGGTCAAGCAATATCCTGAAAAAACAGGCTGGTACAATAAAAGTCTGAATGTCCTCGGTGCAATACTCTTAGTTGCAACGGTAATAGCTATTTTTGCCTTATGGCAACAGTCGCCGTGGTGGCTCATGTATGTGTTTGCACTGGTATGGTGTGCTGATAGCGGCGCCTATTTTGCTGGACGTGCATTTGGCAAGCGCAAACTGGCGCCCAATGTCAGTCCCAATAAATCAGTAGAGGGATTGATTGGCGGATTAGCATTAACACTGGTAGTGATACTGGCGGTAGGCTTTGGTCAACTCAAGCTTGATGCCACTGCACTGGTTGTGTTTATTGCGCTGTCTATTGTCACTGTACTTGCTTCTGTACAGGGCGATCTATTTGAATCCATGGTCAAGCGCAAGGCTGGGATTAAGGATTCAGGAAAAATTTTGCCCGGCCACGGTGGCGTACTGGATCGTATAGATTCCTTAATGGCCGCAACCCCGGTGTTTGCACTAGGGTTATGGTTACAGCAGCAATTTTTAGGTGGTTTTTAAGATGCCAGTGCAACAGGTAACGATTCTTGGCGCTACTGGTTCCATTGGAAAAAGTACCCTAAAGGTGCTGGCTCAGCATCCTGATCAGTATCAGGTTTATGCCTTGACAGGCTTTCAGCGTCTAGATGAACTGGCACAATTGGTTGAACAGTATTCTCCAAAAGTTGTGGTTGTTCCAGACGGCAAAATAGATGCTTTTAGATCATTACTTGCATTGCATTGTAATGACAAGAAAATACATGCTATTGAAATTGTTGAGGGTGAAGCCGGGTTATGTCAGGTTGCTAGTGCAGCAGCAGTGGACGTTGTGATGGCAGCAATTGTTGGCAGCGCCGGATTAAAACCGACACTGGCCGCCATTGATGCAGGGAAACGCGTGTTACTTGCTAATAAGGAAGCATTGGTCATGGCAGGTGAGCTGTTTATGCAGCGCGTCAAGCAGGCTCAAGCCACCTTGCTGCCAGTAGATTCTGAGCATAATGCCATTTTTCAATGCCTGCCTACAGATTATTTCAGCAGTACAGCACGCTTTGCAAATCACGGCAATCGGGCTGGTGTTTCACAGATTTTGCTGACGGCATCCGGTGGCCCATTCAGGACATGGACACTGCAACAAATGCAGCAGGCTACGCCAGCACAAGCCTGCAAACATCCTAACTGGTCAATGGGCCAGAAAATTTCTGTTGACTCAGCAACCCTGATGAATAAAGGGCTCGAACTGATTGAAGCCTGTCATTTGTTTGAGTTACCCGTTGAACGCGTGACAGTGGTCATTCACCCGGAAAGCATTGTTCATTCATTGGTGCAGTACATTGATGGTTCTACCCTAGCGCAGCTCGGTAATCCTGATATGTGTACGCCAATTGCACATGCGCTTGCATGGCCACAGCGGATTGCAACCACCGTTCCGCCATTGGATTTATTTTCTGCCAATTGCCTGAACTTTGAGCAACCGGATGAAGTCAGGTTTCCCGCTTTGGCATTGGCAAAATCCGCCATGAAAACCGGCGGTTGTGCGCCTGCTGTATTGAATGCAGCCAATGAAGTTGCTGTTGCAGCATTTCTGGCTAATAAAATTGCGTTTACACAGATTACACAACTCATACACGCAGTAATAACACAAATCAATGTGCTTCCTGCACACGACCTTGACACAATCCTTGTGCAAGACCTTGAAGCGCGCGAGCTTGCAGGGCAATGGATAATGGCGAATGCCAACAGGACTACATGAATATCGTATTTATTATTCTTGCAGCAATTGTTTTACTAGGGCCTTTGATTGCAATTCATGAGTTCGGCCATTTCTGGGTTGCCAGACGAATGGGAGTCAAGGTACTGGTCTATTCCATTGGATTTGGCCCCACATTATTGAAATGGCACGGCAAAGACGGAGTATGCTATCAGCTTGCTGCCATTCCGCTGGGTGGCTATGTACGCATGGCAGATGAGCGTGAAGGTGAAGTTGCCGCTGAAGATATTCCCTATGCCTTTAACCGCCAGTCAGCCTGGAGCCGTATTGCCATTGTGGCAGCTGGTCCGCTGATTAACCTGCTATTTGCAATTGTGCTGTACTGGATCTTGTTTCTGCCTGCCAGTGAGCAATTAAATACCCGTATTGGTCAAATCCAGCCCCATTCTCCTGCGGCTCAGGCAGGGCTACAGGTCGGTGATAAAATTACCGCAGTGGATGGCACCCAGACCTTAACCTGGGAAAACCTGAACTATGCGCTGGTAGAGCGCATGGGTGAAACTGGCAGCATTCAGATCACTGCCGAACGTCATCAGCAACTTCAAACCTACAACCTGCCAATCCAGAATTTCATGCGCACCAGTGGGCAAAACCCACTTGAACAATTGGGTTTTTTACCTTATCAGCCTGATATTAAGCCTGTTATTGGTGAGGTAACTCCTCATGAAGCCGCTGCAAATCAGGGGCTGAAAGCTGGCGATCAGATTGTACAGATTAATCAGCGACCAATCAATCAATGGTTTCAGGTGACCCAGATTGTACGCAGCCATCCTGAGCAGGTGTTGGTATTTGACATCGTACGTGATGGCAAACCTTTGCAGTTAAAAGTAATGCCCAAGGGTAAAAAGGATGCGGTAGGCACTGAATATGGATTTCTGGGTGCAAGCGCTAAAGTTGAAAATTATAAAATTCCAACAGAATATACCCAAACAGTTCAGTACAGTCCGCTCACCGCGCTGGGCATGGCCGCTAACCAAACATGGCAATTGTCGGTAATTACAGTTCAGGCCATGGGTAAAATGTTTACCGGAAAAATTGGCCTGGAAAACTTGTCTGGTCCAGTGACTATTGCCAATATGGCTGGCCAAAGTGCCGAAATGGGCTGGCAGCCATTTATCAGGCTTATGGCCTTAATGAGTGTTAGTCTGGGAATTTTAAACTTATTACCTATCCCGGTACTTGATGGTGGACACATAGTCTATTATTTTATTGAAGCACTGCGCGGTAAACCAGTGTCCGAGCAAATTCAAATGATTGGCTTGCGCATTGGTATAGTATTACTTGGGGCATTGATGATCCTTGCACTATTTAATGATTTTGCACGCCTGATCTAACAGCTGTGTAACAATGATTTTTAATTAATTTTTACTTTTGGAATCCTTAGGCATGCGGCACTCATATTTTACACTGCCTCTGACACTGGTTAGCGCAATGGCTTTGGTACAGCAGGCCAATGCTGAAGATTTTGTAGCACAGGACGTCCGGATTGAAGGACTGGTACGGCTTGCACCAGCCAGCGTTTACGGGGTATTGCCGGTCAGCAGCGGTGATCAGATTACTGATGCAAAAGTGGCAGATAGTATTCGTGCCTTATATGCCACTGGCAACTTTGATGACATTCAAAGTGTACGTGACGGTAATACACTGGTGTTCAAGGTTATTGAGCGTCCTGTAATTTCATCAGTGACCTTCACTGGCAATAAACTGATTCCAACCGATACCCTGAAACAGGGTTTAAAAAGCCTGAATCTGGGTGAAGGTCAGGTGCTCAAGCGTGCGACCTTGCAAAATATTGAAAATGAGCTTGAGCAGCAATATGCCCAGCAGGGTCGTTATGATGCTGACGTCACTGTGGAAACTACCCCACGGGCCAACAACAGGGTTGATTTAAACTTCAAGTTCATTGAGGGTACGGCAGCCAAGGTTTTTGATATTAATGTCATTGGCAATACCGTATTTAAGGACAGTGACATCCTGCAAGCCTTTGCAGTTAAAGAAAGCTCATGGTCATCCGTATTGACCCGGAATGACCGCTATGCCCGCGAGCGCATGACAGCCAGTCTGGAAAGTCTGCGTGCGCTTTATTTAAACAAGGGCTATGTTAATTTTAATGTGAATAATGCCCAGTTAAACATTAGTGAAGATAAAAAGCGCATTTTTATTGAAGTGAGCATTAGTGAAGGTGAGCAGTATAAATTTGGTCAAACCAAGTTTTTAGGCGATACGCTATTTTCGCAAGATGAATTACGTCCACTGGCAATTTTCAAGGAAGGTGCAACTTACTCGCAGGCGCAAGTTAATGCGGTTAAGGAGTTACTAACCCGCAAATATGGTAATGCCGGCTATTATTTTGCCGAGATCAATGCTGTACCTGACATTGATGAAGCAAATAAGACCGTTAACCTAAATTATTATATTAATCCGGGCAAGCAGGTCACGGTGCGTCGTATTAACTTTAATGGCAATACCAAGACAGCCGATGAAGTGCTACGCCGTGAGATGCGTCAAATGGAAGGTGCACTGGCTACCAATGAAAAAATTGATCTGTCCAAAGTGCGCTTGGAACGCACAGGCTATTTCAAGACTGTAGCAATTGAACCTGTGCGTGTTCCTAATACAGCCGATCAGATTGATCTCAATGTTAAGGTTGAAGAGCAAAACTCTGGTACCAGTACTGTAGCGGTAGGCTATTCGCAAGGTGGCGGTGTCACTTTCCAGCTGGGTCTTAGCCAGACTAACTTTCTGGGAACTGGTAATCAGGTGGCAATTGATCTGTCACGCTCAGAAACACTGGATTATTATAACCTGAATGTTCTGGATCCTTATTTCACGATTGATGGGGTCAGCCGGGGTTATAACGCCTATTTCCGCAAAACCAAGCTGGATAAACTGAACGTTAGTACTTATGTTACAGATTCTGTAGGTGGTAGCTTAACGTTTGGTTATCCGCTGGATGAAAACCAGAATGTCAGTGCATCATTCAATGTGGATGAAACCCAGATTTCTACGGGCCAGTTTGTATCAACAGCGATACGTGATTATTTATTGGCTAATGGTGGTAAGCCTACAGGTAGTGTTTATAAAACCACAACGGTGGACAAAACAGATGCCAATGGCAATAAAATTCCACAATTAGATAAAGATGGGAACGTTGTCCGTGGTACCGATGGTAGTATTGTCTATGAAACCGAACAACAAACCACAAAGCTCTATGACAGCAGCTTTGAAGGTGATTATTTAACGTATAATTTAAATCTGGCTTGGGCCTATAACACCCTAAACCGTCCGGTATTCCCAACCAAAGGGATGTACCATCGTTTGTCGCTGGATATTGCCTTGCCCGGTAGTGATGTGGAATATCAAAAACTGACGTATGATGGTCAGGCGCTATTTCCACTGGGTGACAAATTTGTTCTGCGCACTTATAGCAAACTGGGCTATGGTAATGACTTGCCGTTTTATAAAAACTATTTTGCTGGTGGTTATGGCTCAGTCCGCGGTTATAAGGTAAGTACGCTGGGCCCGCGCAGTCCCGCAGTGATTTATCAGGAAACTGGTACTACCGATACAGATCCAGAAGCAATTGGTGGTAATGCCCTGATTCAGGGTGGGGTAGAGCTGGTATTGCCTGTACCATTCAAGGGTGACTGGTCACGCCAGATCCGTCCTGTCCTGTTTGTCGAAGGTGGTCAGGTCTACAATACCGATGCTTCAGATTTTGAAATCAGTGCAGATAACATTCGGTACAGTGCTGGTGTCGGGTTTACCTGGATTACGGTGATTGGTCCATTATCGCTGAGCTATGCATATCCGCTTAATCAGAAAGATGGTGATGAAACAAAACGTGTTCAGTTTGAAATTGGACGTACCTTTTAAGCAAATGGATGCTTAAAAACATTTAAGAGTCACAAGGAGTTTAATATGCGTCATTTATTTGCCACAGCCGCACTGACCATTGCTGCTTTATCAACCAGTGCTGCTTATGCCAATAATGTTGCAGTTGCCGATTCTCAGGTAGCAATTTTTAATTCAAAATACGCCAAGCAAACCGTGGCTAACCTAAACAGTAGCCTAAAGCCGCAGCGTGACCGGATTGAAGCCCTGCAAAAAGAACTGGCTGGTATTGAAAATCGCTTCAAGACTGATGCCAAAGTACTGAAGGAAGATCAGGTGAGAGCATTGCAAACGCAGGCTCAAAGCAAGATCAACGAATACAACAGTACGGCTGAAGGTTTGCAAAAGCGTGTTGATGAAACGCAAGCCACCATGTACAAAACGCTGCTGCCAAAACTTGAGAAAATCATTGAAGATATTCGCAAGGAAGGCAATTATGACATTATCATTGAAAAGAAAAATGTCATCTGGAGCAGCCCAACTGTGGACATTACCAGCAAAATTACTGAACGTCTGGATGCTACCCAGTAATTGCCAGATTATTTGGTATGGTTACTTCCGCATTGACACTGGGTCAACTGGCGGCGCGGCTTAATGCTGAGCTGATCGGTAACCCGGATATTGCCATTCAGGGTCTGGCTTCATTACAGCATGCCAAGCCCTGGCATCTGGCTTTCTTATCCAATAGTCGCTATAAATCCCAGCTAGCTGACACACAAGCTGGTGCTGTCCTTATTCGAAAGGAAGATATGGGAGAGTATAAGGGCAATGCCCTGATTGTACCCAATCCCTATGCTGCCTTTGCGGGCCTGAGCCATTTATTTGACCAAACCCCCAAGCCTGCTGCCTTTATTCATCCAACGGCAGTGATTGCTCCTTCAGCCATTATTGATGCAACGGCTTCCATTGGCCCTTATGTGGTCATTGAAGATGAGGTCAATATTGCTGCCAATGTCATTCTGGAAAGCCATGTTTGTATTGCCAAAGGAAGCGCCATTGGCAAGGGGTCATGGCTGGATAAGCATGTCACGGTTCAGCATCATTGCCAGCTTGGCGAACGAGTCCGGGTTCATGCAGGTACAGTAATTGGCGCCGATGGTTTTGGCTTTGCCCCGCATGAAGGTCAATGGTATCGCATTGCCCAGCTGGGACGTGTCATTATTGGCGATGATGTACGGATTGGCGCTAACTGTACGATTGATCGTGGCGCGCTGGATGATACCACGATTGGTAATGGCGTCATTATCGATAATTTGGTGCAGATTGCCCACAATGTACAGATTGGTGATTACACTGCCATCGCAGCGAATGTCGGGATTGCAGGTAGTGCCAGCATTGGCAAGCATTGTATTATTGGCGGTGCTTCCGGTATTGCCGGGCATTTGTCCATCTGTGATCATGTTAACCTGACGGGCATGGCTATGATTACCAAATCTATTAATCAACCAGGTACTTATTCTTCCGGCACATCATTTGCTGAAAATTCGCAATGGAAGAAAATGGTGGTACGTTTGCGGCAGCTTGCTGATGTGCCATTAACCCAGCTAATTAAACAAATTGAGCATTTGCAAGCGCGGGTTGAACAGGTAGAATCGCGGGCAACTTCTTACCCGCCATCATCATTACCTCAAGATGACTAAAGATATTTCCGCTGCTGTATCCCTTGATTACCAGTTGCCCATGCAGGCTGACGCTATCCGCAGTTATCTGCCGCAGCGTTACCCCTTTTTGCTGGTTGACCGGGTGACTGATGTTGTACCTAATCAGTCTATCAAGGGCTTAAAAAATGTTTCTATCAATGAAGAATTCTTTCAGGGACATTTTCCAGGCTTGCCAATTATGCCTGGTGTGCTAATTGTTGAGTCAATGGCACAAATTGCTGGTATTCTAGGCTTTATGAGTGCAGGCAAGCGCCCGCGTGATGGCTACATGTTTTTGTTTGCCGGTGCAGACAAGGTACGTTTTAAGCGTCAGGTAATTCCTGGGGATACACTCATATTAAGTGCTGAGCTGTTAATGCAGCGAAGAGGGATTTTCAAGTTCAGTTGCCAGGCTCATGTAGAAGGAAAACTTGTGGCCAGTGCTGAAATTCTGGTTTCGGAACAACAGATTACATTAATATGAACAATAACAGCGTACAAAATAGCCGTATGGCTTACAACCCAAACATTCATCCTACTGCAATTATTGATCCAACCGCAGAGATTGCAGCCAGTGTCACGATTGGTGCCTATAGTATTGTTGGCCCGCAGGTGAGCATTGATGTGGATTGTGACATCGGCCCACATGTGGTAATTGCAGGTTTGACCCGCATTGGCAAACGCAACCGGATTTTTCAGTTTGCCAGCATTGGTGAAATTTGCCAGGATTTGAAATTCAAGGGTGAGGAAACCTGGCTTGAAATTGGGGATGATAATATTATCCGTGAAGCCTGCACCCTGCATCGTGGTACTGTGCAGGATCAAAGCCTAACCCGGCTTGGCCATCGTAACCTGCTGATGGTAAATACCCATATTGCGCATGATTGCATGATTGGCAATGATAATATTTTTGCCAATAATGTCGGTATTGCCGGGCATGTGAGTGTAGGTGATCATATTATTATTGGCGGAAATTCAGGTGTTCACCAGTTTTGCAGCATTGATTCCTATAGCATGATTGGTGGCGGTAGCACGATTTTAAAAGATGTTCCTGCTTATACCATGGTGTCTGGTAATCCAGCGCATGCCTATGGCATGAATTATGAAGGCATGCGTCGCAAAGGCTGGGATGCTGATAAAATCAATAATCTGCGTAAAGCCTTTAAAATGGTTTATCGTGAAAACCTAACGACTGTTCAGGCCATTGATAAACTCACTAATGAGCTGTTACCGCAAACGCCAGAAGTACAATTGCTGATTGATTCACTGACATCATCGAAGCGCGGCATTGTTCGTTAAGTTTTAGCATCGATTAAAAACCGCCCATATTGATTAAACAACTGGGCGGTTTTTTTATGCTTAAAGCTTGCAGCCTTGAGTTAAGCTCAGAAATAATTAACGCAATTGAACACTACCTGAAGCATTAACCCGAAGCTGACTGTTGCCGCCTTGCACATTCTGGCTTTCCATGGAAGCTGCGGCATCTCTGGCTTTCATGGCATACATGATAGGTGGACGTTCATTGTTCATGGCATTTAAATCAAGGCTTACCAGTTCATAACCGCTGGCTTGCCAGGATTGCTGTAACAGGCGAGCACGTTGCTGGAATGCCTGAGAAGCTTCCACCATTAATTCATTTTCAACCCGCTTGCGTTCATCATCAGAGACACTAAAATTAATGGACTGAACCTGCATCTTGTCCTGCAAGGCTGCAATCAAATCACTGGTGGCTTTAAAGTCAGTGCTTTTAAGCTCAATTTGCGCACGGGCACGCCAGCCTTTGAGCTTGTTCTTGTCATCATAAATAGGGTAGGTGCTTTGTGCCCCGGTACTCACTTTAACTTGTGGATATTTGGCTGCCTGACGCATGGCTTCATTCAGGGTACGGGTAATATCCTGCGACAGGCTGGTTGGGCTATTGCTGTTGAGTTCGGTAAACAGCACGGCTTCCATCTGGTTATTGGTGACTTCACGCGTCGCATCGGCCTGGAGCTGAATCAGACGGTACTGCGGTTTGTCAGTATCCGCGAATGCTGCTGGCGCGCTTAAACCCACTAGTGAACCTGCAAGAACCGTACTATAAATTGCACGTTGAATGAAGCTGTGTGATTTGATGTTTTTCATCAGTTATAAATCCTTATGACCCAATTTAAAGTTAATTGTTGCCCAGAAAAATAACCAGAAAGTCGATTATGAAAAATCATTGCTTTAAGGTTTATGACAAGCATCATGGCTGGACTGCTGATTAAACTCAGTTCGTTTAATGTGAATACTTCATTGTTTTAAGTAGAAAATTGGCTAAAAAACAAAAAATTATGGATGCGCAGTAATAAAGCTGCGGGCGTATTGGGCTTCGGGCGAACCTGAATAATCACGCACCAGCTTTTTCATTAAAGCTGTAGCTTCACTGGTGCGTTTGTCAATTTCCTGTGTGATGGTAGCAACCCGGTACAAGGCGGTGGAAGCCTTGGCACTTTTTGGATATTTGGTGATGACTTCATTAAAGCTTTTTTTAGCTTTAACAAAATCAGCCGGATTGCTGGCTAAATAAAACTCCCCAAGCCAGTAATAGGCATTGGGGACATAAACACTATTGGGAAAACTGGCAATAAATTGCTGCATTGGCTTAATGGCTTTGGACGCGCCACCTGCCTTATATGCATCATAAGCGCTGATATAGGCTTGTTTGTCAGGTTGTTTGTCATTTGAACCGTCCTGCTGTACATACAGTGTCTTGTCAGAAGATGGTTTACTGCTTGCAGGTGCTGATGGTGTGCTGGAAACAGGTGGATTGGCATCCAGTGCTGGAGATGTGGTTTTTGCTGCAGGCTTGGGATTATCAGGCGGCGTCATATTGGTGCCGGGTGGATTGCTTACAGGCGAATTGGCCTCTGGTGTGGCTGAGTTAGTATCCCCATTTCCTGTACCATCATCAGGATTGTCGCTGTTTTCATCAGCAGGCTGGGTTTGCTCTTTTAATAGCTCAAGTCGCTGATCTAGATCGGTATAACGGTTTTTTACCTCTTTTTGGGTTCTATCCAGCGTGTCTTGTTGTGATTCGAGCTGGCCACGCAATTCACGAACTTCCTGTTGCAGCTGCTGTACCTGCTGATAAAGCTGCCACAAGGTAGAGCCTTGGTCATCTGTTGCTGCGCTGCCAGCTGATGACACTGCGCTGTTATTGGCTTGAGTCAGGCTGCCTTGCTCAATCGGAACTGCCTGTGCCTGCGGAAGCGCAGTCATGCCCAGCGCTCCTGCTAGCAGTAGACCCTGCATAAATTTTTTTGAAATTGAAAAACTGGCCATAAAAAGCAACATCTCATCATTAAAAGCAGTTATTACAAAAATACACCAAGACAATCATGGAATTGAAGCCAATCCAGCTTTAAATCAAGGTTTTTTTGTTGGTTCAGGTGACATAACCGTTGTACAACTTATACCTTGCGTCCATAACCTTCCAGCAAATTGAAAAAACAACCATCCGTGACTTGTGCTTTAGTCATTGCTGAAGCTAGCTCTAGTAAAGGCTGGTTAATGGCTTCATCTGTAAGCTGAAATGTACGGTAATGAATGGAGAGTGACTGCTTGCTGTGCAGATCAAGATGTGCCTGAATTGCATCGGCCGGATTCATATGCATGGTTTGCATGATCTTGCGAGGCTCATACGCGCCAATTGGCAATAGACTTAAACGCGGCGCCCCCAGATTTTCCCGGATTTGCTGAAAATGTGGCGAGTAACCGGTATCGCCTGCAAAGAAACAATGATCATCCGGCGTTAAAATGGATAAGCCGCCCCATAATGCCTTGTTACGATCCTTTAGGCCACGGCCTGAAAAGTGTTGTGCCGGGGTATAAACGATTTTAATGCGGGCATCAGGATTAAAGTCAGCCTGTTGCCACCAGTCCAGTTCAATGACCTGCATCTCGTCTGGTAAATAACAGCGATTGGCCAAGCCGGTATAAATGGGCATACGATCACGCTGATGCAGCCATTTTAAGCTGGCCAAATCCAGATGATCATAATGATTGTGACTTAGCAGGACTGCATCAATGGGTGGCAGCTCATCTAGTGCAATACCAGCAGGGCGTACCCGTTTTGGCCCCAGATGCGGAACTGGGCTAACATGTTGTGCCCATACGGGATCAGTTAAAAAGTTGTAGGGTCCAATCTGCATCAGTGCAGTGGCATGACCAACAAACCACACCTGCCAATCGTTAAGATTTGCATTAGGGCGTACTTGCGGCTTATCCGGACAGGAAGCTACAGTTTCCTGAGCTGGCCACTGGGCAGGTTTGCGGAACAACAACCATTCATATAGCGCGACACTGCGATGCGCATCGTTGGCCGTAATCGCTGACGCAGGATTAAAAAAGCCTTGGTTTGTGCTGTGATCACTAGGTACATACTCAAAATCTGGCACTAACAAAGCATGTTGTCCACTAAACTGGGTGGTAAGCTGGTGAATCGGATGGGAACGACGCAAGCGCGACATAAAATTCTCCAGTATGGCTGGCTCAATAGGGATTGATGAAATAGCCATTAGGTAATTGTGCAATCTAATTGAATGTTAGCCTAGAAAAAACGTCATAAGTAGCTAAATAAGTTTAAATTAATCAGTTAGCATGAATTTTATTAAAAATTAGGTATTTGTGCGCATTGAATCTTAAAATTGTTCTGAATAACAGGTATTAAACCATTTTAGAATAAGAGAAATTGAATTTTGAATTAATTATAAAGACCATTTTCTGTCCTAAAAATGAGAATTTAAATAACTAGATGTTTTTACTTCAATTAATGAGAAAATTTTAATAAATAAAAAGTTACGTTTTCTATAAAAAATTACTTCGCTTACTTATATTCACCCAAAGCAGCATTAATGCTATTAAACCTGATGCTTTTAAAACATCGTAACTTGAGTATTACGGCTATGTTGAATATGCCGAATTTCCGGTAGTCATTAATCGTCAAGGTAGGTGCACTATGAGTAATCAGTCTAATAATAGTATGGCCAACAACATGGGCAACAACGCGCAAGGATATGGCGAGCGTCAGGGAACCCAGCAAAATCAGCAAAACCAGGCCGGTATGAATAATCAGTCTGGCATGAATAATCAGGCTCAACAAAACCAGTCTGATATGAATCAGCAAAGTCAATATAACCAGCAGACACCCAATAATAATCAGAGCCAAAATCAACAAAACCAGCAAAGTGACCAGATAAATCAGCATAACCAACACAATTCAATGAACCAGAACAACCAGACTGGTCAAAACAGCCAAATGAATCAACAAAACCAAAAAGACCAGAATAATCAGATGAACCAGCAAGGTAGCCAAACCGGGCAAATGAACTGGCAAGACCAGAATAGCGAGAAAAAACCGTTAAATCAGTCCTATCAATCCAATCAGACTCAGCCAAATCAGCCACAAAGCACCATTCAGGAAGATCCTAGCACCCAGTCTGATGGCTAAGTATTGATTCTTTTTAAGTATTAATTCATGATCATTTTTAACTATAAAGCCACTTTTATTTAAATGTGGCTTTATACATCATTAAAGCCCGGGTTTTATTATTTTAATGCTGAGAAAGCCACCCCAATAATGAGAAAGCTAAGGGATGAAAATTATAAAATAATTGACTCACTATAATTAGCTGATTTTAAAATTAATACCTTGCTGATTGATTTAATCATGTATAAATCATTTGAATTATTTATTGTATTCCAAGGAAAACAAAGCAAAATTAATCAGATGCACAAGTTTTGAACGGCTGCGGTCTTGCATTAGCTTAAATAATCACTATACTTGCCCTTGCAATGGTAACCCCATTGGTGTCTTCGCAATGACTGCTTGTGAACCCCGCCAGGACCGGAAGGTAGCAACGGTAGCAGGTTAGTGATGTGCCGAAGGTAAGCTGATGGGGTTGCCACCATATTGATAAAAACTAATAAACCATAAAAGCCAAAAATCAGCCTTTTTTCCTTGCCTGAAATTACGCCAGTTCTTTACTCATCATCCAGACTATTTTTGGTAATGGCCTTAAAACAGATATCCAGATTAAAACCACGATACTGTAAAAAACGTACCTGACGTACCTTTTCCTTTTGCTCGGTAGGCAGTTCTTCACCAAATTTACGCATGCGCAGTTCCATAGCCTGTTGCAGCCAGTTCACCTGCTCAATATCTTCCTCAGCCAGCTCGGCCTCAATATGATGCTTTTTTAACTCCTGCTGGATACGGGCCGGGCCACGGCCTTTACGCATGTTAGCGCGCACCAGCATGCCAGCCATGCGTTCATCACTTTGATAATCATTCCCTGTGAGTTCTGCCAGCAATGGCTCAAGCTCTTCAGGGCTGGCACCGTAAAGAAGCAATTTGCTTTTAAGTTCCTGCTTGGAGTGCTCACGTTTGGCCAGCAAGGCAAAGGCAGTACTGCGCAAGCGCTGGCCTTTTAAGCTGCCTGCCGGTTTGGGCAGATCACTATTTTTCTGAAAATTTTTCATGCTCGTACCAGTATGAGAAAGAATTTATCTGATTCACCAATAGCCTAAAAACAAAACGCCTTTACAGGGTTAACCATAAAGGCGTTTGTCTAAACAGTCAGAAAATCATACCTGTTAAGGCAGGGCGTTTTACAAGTCCAGTTCAGCCAGACTTGGTTCACGCTCATCATCGTCTTCCTGTAGCTTGGCCGGATCAACCTTAACCAGCAATTGATCACGAACCTGTGCATCAATTTCGGCAGCAATGGCCGGGTTTTCTTCAAAATAACGAATCACGTTATTTTTACCCTGACCAATCTTGGCACCCTTATAGGCATACCAGGCACCGGATTTCTGCACGATTTCCTGATTGGCCGCAAGGTCGACCAGCTCACCCAGACGGTTGGTGCCTTTGCCATACATGATCTGGAACAGTGCTTCACGGAACGGCGGAGCCATTTTGTTTTTCACCACTTTAACGCGAGTTTCAGAACCAGTGATTTCATCACCTTCCTTCACGGCGCCAATCCGGCGAATATCAAGACGTACGGATGCATAGAATTTTAGGGCATTACCACCAGTAGTGGTTTCCGGGCTACCGAACATGACACCAATTTTCATACGAATCTGGTTAATGAAAATCACCATGCAGTTGGAACGCTTGGCATTACCGGTAATTTTACGCAGTGCCTGACTCATCAAACGGGCTTGCAGACCCATGTGCGAGTCACCCATTTCGCCTTCAATTTCAGCTTTAGGAGTAAGGGCAGCAACAGAATCCACCACAATCAGGTCAACCGCACCAGAGCGCACCAGCATGTCGGCAATTTCCAGTGCCTGTTCACCATGGTCTGGCTGTGATACCAGCAAGTTATCAATATCAACGCCCAGCTTGCGTGCATATTGCGGATCAAGCGCATGCTCAGCATCGATAAAAGCTGCCGTACCACCAGCTTTTTGACACTCTGCAATCACTTGCAGAGTCATGGTGGTTTTACCGGAAGATTCCGGGCCATAGATTTCGATAATACGGCCTTTTGGCAGACCGCCAATACCGAGCGCAATATCCAGACTCAAAGAGCCAGTCGATACGGCCTCAATGGCTTGTACGGTGTTGTCGCCCAAGCGCATGACGGTATTCTTACCGAATTGTTTTTCAATTTGACTTAAAGCTGCACTTAATGCCTTGCTTTTATTCTCATCCATCTCATAAACCTCATTAACTGTATCGCGTTTATACGCTGATTGCTTTCAAAACTAAAGTGGATGCCTTGGGTCGACTATATCTGATTTGCAACTTGGGCAAGCACATCATGCCAAAAAACAGAGTGGGTGAATAGGGGAAAACCAAGTAAAACGACATAGCTTGTCGTGGATTAAAGGCGATTAATAACCTTCATCATCAGTACTATAAGTGATTGAATTTTCTTGCTTAAAATGATTAATTTGACGACGGTCACGCTTGCTGGGTCGATGGTCTGGACGTGCCAGATTGGCCAGTTTGCGCTGACTGCTATAAAACTCGCGCTTGGTAATACTATGTGGCGTTTCTTCGTATAAAAGCTGTGCCTGAGGTGCACCGCCGCGCACTTCCGACAAGGCCTTGATCACCACAGTTTTCTCATCGAATCCCTGCCGAATGGTTAGCTCCATGCCAATGCGAACTTCTTTACTGACCTTGACGCGGTCACCGTCATAATGCACTTTGCCGCCTTCAATAGCTTCCTTGGCCATGCTGCGGGTCTTGAAAAAACGGGCTGCCCACAGCCATTTGTCAATGCGCATAGTTTGCAGCGCGTTCGGGGATAATTGAGCATCTGAGCGCTGAGTGTCCAGCGTTTGGTTTTTTTTCATTAACATTCCATTAGACCTGTTAGGGGTCAATCATTCCTCAACCTGAATGGATAATAAGCTGCTGCTTAGTTCATTTAATTGGTCTATTGCTGGAAATTTCAACTGCTGACGTGCCGGTAATTTACTATCTGGTTGCACAATGCCATAAACATGTTGAATGCCATAGTGTTGCGCAGCCTGTAAGACAGGTTCACTGTCATCCACAAAAATTGTTCTTTTCTTATCAAAAGGATACTGGGCAGCCAGCTTATGCCAGAATAATTCCTGTTCCTTGGCAAAACCCAGGTCATGGCTTGAGATCAGATGATCAAACCAGTGGGCAATTCCGGTTTTTTGCATTTTAACGTTGAGGACAATCGGATGTGCATTGGTTACCAGCCACAGCTTTTTATTGGCCATTTTAAGGTCATGCAGCAACTGCAAGGCATGCGGGCGCAGACAAATATGATCTTGATATTGAATTTTCAGCGTGGTTAGATCAAGGTTCAGCGCATTGCTCCAGTAAGGCAGGGAATACCAGTTTAGCGTGCCTTCCTGTGCCTTGAATTGTGGCTTGAGCAATTCCAATGCATGATCGAAAGGATGCTGATGCAAGGCTGCCCATGCCTGTGGCACCGCCTGTTGCCAGAACAGATTATCAAACGCCAGATCAAGTAGGGTTCCGTCCATGTCAAACATGACGAGATCAATTGCTTGCCAGTTAATGTTCAAAACCATTTCCTGTAAATAATGAAGTGAAAAATGATTGAAGATAAACCCATGCCGGATGAGATGCCGATTAATGATGCAGCGGTTGAAAGTGCAACAGTTGCAGAATCAATAGTTGAAAGTCCAGCGGTTTTAAAGGCGGATCAGTCTATTCAGTTGCTGGTAGAACTGGTAAAAAACGTCAATCATCTGTTGTGTGAATTTTATCAGGATTACCAGCAAAACCAAGTATTGCAGATTTCCAATAAGGCCGATAAGTCACCAGTCACGGAAGCAGACATGGCGGCGCATCACCTGATTGAACAGGGTTTAAAAAAGATTAATCCACTGATTCCGGTACTATCGGAAGAATCATCAGACTATAAGCTGCGCTTTGACTGGCATGAATTCTGGCTGGTTGATCCACTGGACGGCACGCGTGAGTTTATTAATCAAACGGGTGAATTTACTGTCAATATTGCGCTGATCCATCACGGCGTGGTGCAGCTGGCCATTATTGGTATTCCAACTTTAAAGCGCATATATTTAACGCGCAAAAACCAGCCGCTCTACCGGATTGATGAGGCAGGGGATAGTTTGCTGTGGCAGGAAATTCAACCAAAACCTGTTAATTTAAGCAGTTGGCAGATTGCAATTAGTCGTCGTAGTGAATGGAAAGTGTATCAGCAGTTTAAGCAGGTATTGCATGACCGCCAGCAAACCTTTGACTGCAAAAATGCTGGCAGTGCTTACAAGTTTTGTCTGATGCTCGAGGGTGAAATTGATGTGTACCCGCGTTTTCACCCGACCAGCGAGTGGGATACTGCGGCAGGGCAAGGCTTGCTGGAGGCCATTGGCGGCGGCGTGTATGACTTGCAGGGACGGCCATTTGCCTATAACCAGCGCCATGATTTGCTAAACGGGCATTTTATGGCAGTGCGGCAAAATGATTTCCTACCCTCTGCTTTACAAGTCGCTCAGGAAACCCTAAAAGCGCTGACATAGACCCAATTTTGTGCATGACTCGTGATATAGTCAGTGACCAGTTTGCCTGATTTAAAAATGACGTGACCAGTGCTTTAACCCAACATTTGCCTGCTTCCATGTTTAAGGCCATTGAGCTGCTGCCAAAAGGTAATCAGCCCTTGGTATTGCTTACACGTCATTCCATTCGTGAGCCTGCTGACAGCAACGGTTTTGCCAGCTATCAACTGCCATTAACGTCACTTGGCCGTGATCTGGCTTTTGAGTGGGGTCAATGGCTATCAGCAAATACCGATTTGCAAATTGCATCCTGTCTGAGCAGTCCCATTCCGCGCTGTGTTGATACCGCAAGCGAGATGTTAAAAGGGGCGCAAGCTGCTATCGAAATCCCGCTTAATCCGCAGCAGCAGTCAGAAACTTCCCTGTTAAACATTAACCAGCATAACCTGTTGGTAGAGCCGGGTAGTTTTGTCGTAGATATTGCACAGGCCGGGCCACGTTTCAAGCAGTATGGGGCATTAAAATTTATAAACTGTTTTTTGAGCAATCAATTACCCGGTATGAAAATTCCAGTGCAGGGCGCGCAGGATATCTTGCGCCTGCTGTTTGATCATTTGCCCAAACAGGACAATCATTTATTGCTGGCGGTAAGCCATGACACTATTCTGGCAGCCCTGTTTGCGGTGATGGCAGGTCAAACCACGATTGAGCGCAAGGACTGGCCTGACATGATGGAAGGCGCGTTTTTATGGTTTGACGGGGATAGCTTTGAAAGTAGTCGTGTGAACTGGATCTGGCGCGGTCAGCATTATCAGTTTAAAGTTCAAAATATTTAAGGTAGGCCATAAAAATGTACTTATACAGACCAGTTGGGTTATTTGAATATCAATTAATTAAAGAAAGCGGCTTTAAAAAATTTCCGCCCAGATTATATTGGCAACCTATTTTTTATCCGGTATTAACACAGCAATATGCTGAAAAAATTGCCAAAGAGTGGAACACGCAGGATCAAGGTGGTGGTTATATAGGCTATGTAACTCGCTTTAAAATGCCGGATGCCTATTTAAGCCAATTTGAAGTCAAAGTGGTTGGCGATTCTTTTTGTCAAGAGTTATGGATACCTGCTGCTGAGCTGGAAAACTTTAACTCACAGATTCAGGGCACCATAGAAATCATTAATGTATTTAAAGGCGAGAAATTTCGGGAAGACGCGCAAATACCGGATTATATGCATAAAAATGACAGTGGTGTTTCGGAGTGGTAGTGATGGTGATTTGTAACATTTGAAGATTTGACGTTAACCCGACTTCCATCCGATTACTTCAGCATTTGTCGGTCAACTTGCAGATTTATTTTTGCATGGTTTTATCAGCCGTATAATCAAAGTAATTATCAGCCTCTTCATCAGGATCATTAAATTGCTGAACTGAAAAACCTGACTCCATTCCATCACTGGACAGATCAGGCTCAGACGGATTAATTCGCAAGGTTTCAAAACGAACCCGACCCTGTTTAATCGCTTCAGCAATGGCAAGCTGGCCCTGACTTAAGCGTGCCTCTCCACTTTTTATGTCCATTAAAATGACTTCAATGGCGTCGCTGGGCAAGTTACCGTCACGCCAGTCGGTATAGCCATCAAAAATCACGTAATCCACCGGATCACCCAGAAACTTGGCATCAGAAGGCAGGTATTCAAAGTCAGGCAGCAATGGAGCAAATTGCTCGGCGATGCGGCCTTTAATGGTTGCGCGGCTGGTGTTCAGGCTTTTTTTAACCGCACGCTGGATTTCTTGTTGATGGCTTAGCTGGAGCTGCTGGATTTTTTGCTCATATTCGGTGACTACACTGGTATTGCGACTATTGGACAGCATAAAATAGGTGAGCAGGCCACCAATGACAATACCCATGAAAATCGCTACTGCAATCGCCATAAATACCTAAATGAAATAAAAAGGGCATTATAGCAAACCATAATACCCTGATAGATACAAACGCTTTGACTCACAGTCAGACCAAATGGCTGTGTGCCTAAAATCAATAGCCCAATTGACGACTAGCCAGATCTTTCATGATTTCCTCTGCACCGCCACCAATCATGTTGACCTTAACCTCACGGTAAATGCGTTCAACCCGTGTACCGCGCATATAGCCCATGCCGCCCAGCGTTTGCACGGCTGCATCTGCACAAAATTGCATGGCACGTGTTGCCACATTTTTTAAAATACAGATTTGTGCCACCAGATCGGAACCTTGCTGGTCAGGCTGGCCCAGTTTCCAAGCTGTATCCTCCAAGAGCGCACGCGTGGTTTGCAACTGGGTGGCCATATCCACCAGCTTATGCCGCATCACCTGATGATCCACCAGCCGCTTGCCAAAGGTTTTGCGATCTTTCGCCCACGCCAATGCATCTTCATAGCAGACTTTGGCAAAACCATAGGATGAGGCAGCCAGCCAGAAGCGCTCCATATTGAAGTTTTGCATAATCACCAAAAAGCCCATGTTTTCCGGGCCAATCAGATGACTTGCGGGAACGCGGCACTCATCAAAGTGCAGGTGAGCCGTATCCGAAGCCCACCAGCCCATTTTATCCAGTGGGGATTTCGAAAGGCCCGGCGTGTTGCCTTCAACCAGCAGCATTGAAATTCCATTGGCACCTTTGGCATCAGGATCAGTGCGCACGGCAACTGTGTAATAATCGGCACGGATGCCCGAGGTAATAAAGGTTTTTTCACCAGTCACAATATAGTGGTCGCCATCACGGATGGCGCGGGTTTTAAGCGCTGCGACATCTGAACCACCGCCGGGTTCGGTAATGGCCAGTGCTGAAATTTTTTCACCGGATAAAATCTGTGGCAGTACCCTGGCTTTTAATTCATCACTGCCGAAATTTTTGATGGGTGGGGCGCCAATGCTGTGTGAGAGTAGGGACGCCAATAAACCGCCTGAACTACACTGCGCCAGCTCAATAGAGGCCAGCATTGTATAAAATGCATCGACATCAGGTGTGCCGCCATAGGGTTCTGGATAACCCAGCCCTAGCAAGCCAATATCAGCAGCTTTCTTATACAACTCGCGTGGAAAGGTGCCAGCCTCGTCCCATTCGTTGACAAAAGGGGTAATTTCCTGCGCGGTAAACTTACGGATGGTGTCGGCAAATGCGAGGTGGTCAGGTGTATAATACAGCGGGTTAGGATTCATCAGGCAGTTTCCATTGCAAATTGCTTTTGATTCTGCCATGCCTGTTTTACGAATGATTTGATCAAAATGCTCAAAAAAATCAGGCAAAATAGTGAATAGGTCTTTTTGATCAGGCAGTCTATGCTGCTTTTTTAAATATCTTCTTGTTCATTAAATGCAAAAAGCCCACCGAAGTGAGCCTTTTGAAAAATCATTTTTAGTGACGAATGAACGCTACCAGAAACGATTTACTGGAGGACTATGCAAATTATTTGCTAGCCAGTGCCTTGATATGGGCATTCAGGCGGCTCTTATGACGAGCAGCCTTGTTTTTGTGAATAATGCCTTTGTCAGCCATGCGGTCGATAACCGGAACAGCTTTCTTGTAGGCTTCGCTTGCTACAGCGTGTTCGCCAGCAGCAATTGCGTTCACTACTTTTTTGATGTAGGTACGAACCATGGAACGCAAGCTTGCGTTGTGTTGACGCGCTTTCACGTTTTGACGGGCGCGTTTTTTAGCCTGAGCAGAGTTTGCCACTCGTGCACTCCTTGAAAAATAGATTAGTTATGGGCGGGCCTTGTTGCGTTGCTCATGTGTCCATCCACCATTAACACTGGATAATATGGCTACATGCGCATTAAGGTTGCTAACAACCCAGCCCGTAAACAAGTGGCGAATTCTGCCCAAAATGATGCCTAAAGTCAAGCCTGAATGCTATATAAGCGTGCAGTCTCAGCACTTTGCCACCAGATTTGAACATTATTTTAATCAATACACCTTTATGCTGACATTCTGCTCTTGTATGATTCGCTAAAACAATAACATAGGCGATTTTTCCTTATGACAGTGTTTCAGGCTGACTCACGGCAAAAAAGTGCTATTGTGATTGGAGCAACCGGACTGGTTGGTTCTTTGCTGGTAGAGAAACTTCTGGCTTCCAGGCATTATCGCACGGTCTATCAGGTAGTGCGGCAAGCACCTGTTGCACTGCTAGGCACAGCACCCGAGCAATCGCTGGAAACAATTGTTATTCCTGACTTCGGACGGCTTGAAAAAATGCTGACCCGGCTGGATTTACAGCACGCAGACGCCTTTAGCACACTGGGTACCACCTTAAAACAGGCGGGTAGCAAGCAACAGTTCAGTCAGGTTGATTTAACTTATAACCTGAATTTTGCCCAAATTGTTAGGGAGCTGGGTGCACAACACTTTTTATTGCTAAGTGCTACCGGTGCTAAACCCGATTCCCCAATATTTTATAACCGGATTAAAGGCCAGCTTGAGCGTGCTATTGAGCAGTTGTGTTTTGAGCGTTTGTCCATTTTTCAGCCATCCTTGCTGCTGGGTCAGCATCGTGATCAACGTTTGATGGAAAGCATGGCACAAAAAGCCTTTACACTGGGTCAGCATTTATTGCCTGCGGACTGGCGCTATCGACCCATTGAGGCTGAGCGGGTAGCACAGGCCATGTATCTGGCAGCCACATGCCTTATTAATGGCCAAATAAGTTATGGCAAAACTGTTTATTCCAACACTGATTTACTCAATATGACCCTGGAGACTCCTGCATGACCACTGTAACCGCTGTAGTGCCTGATTTTGTGACCTGTGACTTACTGGATGACCATCCACAAACCCAAGTAATGAGCCCATCCCTTGATGGTAAATCATTCAGGAATTTTGGTGGACGCAAGGCCTTTGGTGGTGAAGTGGTGACTGTCAAATGCTTTGAAGACAATTCACGGGTAAAGGAATTACTGGCCACAGAAGGCGCTGGCAAGGTACTGGTGGTGGATGGTGGTGCGTCCATGCGCTGTGCATTGCTGGGTGATCTGATTGGCGAAAGTGCGGTTAAGCATAACTGGGCTGGTGTGATTGTGTATGGCTGTGTGCGGGACGTCGATGCTCTGGCGCAGCTTGATTTGGGCGTGCAGGCACTGGCAGCCATTCCACAAAAAAGTAACCGTAAAGGCGCTGGTGAAACTGGCCTGACCTTAACTTTTGGCGGTGTTACCATTGAACCGGGTCATTATATTTATGCAGACAATAATGGCATTCTGGTATCTACCGAGAAACTAACTGACTTTTAGTAGCACAGCAACTAGCAGCACAGCAACTTGCCGCACTATAACTGCCATTTTTTACTAAAGAATTGAATTGAGAGAATTATGATCGTACATCAAGCCAAAGTCTTGCGTTCTGTGTTGGCCACTATTTTAGAGGGCGGGCGTGGGGTCATGGGCACGCCAAATCCCAATCAGCCAGCAAAACCCATTCGCCTGTATGACTTTGAAGCGTCACCGTATTGCCGTCGCGTGCGGGAAGTGCTCACCATGCTGAATCTGGATGTGGAAATTTATCCTTGTCCTAAAAAAGGCACACGCTTTCGTCCACAGGTTAAGCAACTGGCCGGTAAAACCCAGTTTCCATTTCTGGTAGATGAAAACACAGGCATCAAACTGCTGGAATCACAGGATATTATTGATTATTTATTCAAAACTTATGGCAAAAATGGCAAAACGCCGAGTAAATACCAGAACCTGCCAAAAATTCCAGTGGGTGGATTTTTAGTGACCATTGCTGGCGGAATCAATGGCTTGATGGCAGAAAAAAACAATGCCCAAAAAGCGGTACCAGACCAGTTGCTGGAGCTATGGAGCTTTGAAGGCAGCCCTTATACCCGTCTGGTGCGTGAGCGTCTGTCTGAACTGGAACTGCCGTATGTATTACATAATGTCGCCAAAGAGCGCTGGCAGGACATGGGGCCAGCCAAACTGCGCTTAAAGCCGGGTAAATATGTACCGATTGCTGGTGGCAAGCGTGCTGGTGTTTACGCCGTGCAGGGGCGTTTACAGGTGCCTTATCTGGTTGATCCCAATACAGGTATTAGTTTGTATGAGTCAAAAGATATTCTCGATTATCTGAACAAAACCTATGCTTAACGCAAAATTGTTGCAAAATATGCCACATTAATGCAGCTTTCTGGTTAAAATAGCCGCCTTTTTCAAAAACGATGCATCATCCAGTTGCATCGTTTTTTATTGAGCAGTCCATCATGCAATCGTGTGTTTGATTACGCCTGCATTGCACGCTCAAATCTAAAAGTGCAGCATTTGCACCGCGCTACCTGTAAAACCCGTCAGTGAGAGATTAGCCATGAACCACCATGTTGATGTCATGATTAGTGAGCAACAAATTAAAGCGCGTATCAAGGAGCTTGCCGCGCAAATTAATCAGGATTACCAGCACGCAGGTTCCAATCTTTTACTGATTGGCCTGTTGCGCGGCTCATTTATTTTTATGGCTGATTTGTGCCGTGAAATTACTGTGCCACATCAAGTGGATTTTATGACGGTGTCCAGTTATGGCAACAATACCACCAGTTCGCGCGATGTGAAAATTGTGCAGGATCTGGATGAAAGCATTGAAAATACGCATGTGCTGATTGTGGAGGACATCATTGATTCGGGTAATACCTTAAGTAAGGTGCGCGACCTGTTTTTACTGCGTAAACCTGCTTCACTGGAAATTTGTACATTAATTGACAAGCCTTCACGCCGTGAAGTTGAAGTGCCAGTTAAATATATTGGCTTTTCTATTCCCGACAAATTCATTGTCGGCTTTGGGCTGGATTATGCGCAGTTCTATCGTCATTTGCCGTATATTGGCATTGTAACGCTGGCTGAAAATGCGAATGATTAAACAGGTCTAATC
Source organism: Alkanindiges illinoisensis (assembly GCF_004377485.1). GTDB lineage: Bacteria > Pseudomonadota > Gammaproteobacteria > Pseudomonadales > Moraxellaceae > Alkanindiges > Alkanindiges illinoisensis_A. The sequence continues at coordinate 38,038 of NZ_SNTY01000009.1, read as the reverse complement.
AATAAAGTTTAAATATGGCTAATAAAAGCCCTGATCACTATCGGGGCTTTTTATTGCACGGCTTTTGAAACCTTAATTCTTCAGCCATTGCTTTTGATAAAATTATTACCGAATAGCCCAGATATTAAACTTGACGGTTTAGTAATGCTGTTATAGCGTGAAGTTATTCATATTAAATCTGGATATTTCAATGACTAAGTCTGGCTCACGCACTCAAGACAGAAATTTAGAAAATCAGCCCTCATCACAGCAAATGCCACAGGACAGTTTATCTACCATTCAAATAGACGGTAAAGAGCGCTATTTTGAGCCAGCGCCTGCTGATATTAGCGTGGAAAATTTTAAGAAAGTAGTGACCAGTCGTCGTTCAGTTCGCAAGTTTACCAATACACAAATTCCCAAGGCGGTGCTGGATGACTGCCTAGATATGGCATTGCTGGCACCAAATTCCTCCAACCTGCAACCGTGGACATTTTATGTGGTGCGCAGCCCTGAGAAAAAAGCCAAACTGGTCACCGCCTGCATGAGCCAGCTGGCGGCCAAAACTGCGGCTGAATTAATTGTCTGCGTGGCACGTACTGACCGCTTAGATGAAATGGCCAAAAACAACCTGAAATACTGGCCCATGCCGAAAACCCCAAAGCCTGTGAAGCAGTATTACAGCCTGATTGCCTATAACTATAAAACTGGTTTCTTGAACACTTTGGGCGCTGCCAAAAAGGTGGTATTTAGTATTGTTGGGCAATTTCAGCCTTTGCCGGTCACTGCATTTACCCATGCGGATGCGCGTTTATGGGCAGCTAAAAGTACAGCGCTGGCTTGTGAAAATCTGGTGCTGGCCTTGCGGGCACATGGTTTTGACAGCTGCATGATGGAAGGTTTTGATGAACCGCGTGTGCGCAAGCTGCTAGATTTGCAGGATGAAGAATTCCCGATTATGGTGATTGGTGCAGGCGAGCGTGCTGACGATGGCGTGTTCTGGCCACAATTGCGCTTTGACCGTAATTTGTTTGTTAAAGAAGTTTAAGAATTTTCAGACGTTATATTTAAATCTGCTTACAAATGTGCTGGCTGTTTATCAATGATGGCTTGCATTGAGGTTGTAATGGGTTGATAGTGAATTTAAGCAATACGCATTGCCCAGCATACCTGTTCCTAGGCATCATGTTTGGGTAATTTAACGCCTGTTTCTAGTACAGGCACATAAAAGGGATACTCAGACGGGTATCCCTTTTTTATGGAAGGGCGAGTAATGAAAATCTATTCTATACAAGAAGGCTAACCAGCCAGCGTAACCTGACATAAACTTAAACCTACGGCTTTTTTTATAAATTTTTGGTCAAAGGTTTTCAATTGGCTAACCTGTTCACATTTTGCCAGATGCATAGCATCACCAAAATCTAATCCCTGACTATACCAGTTAATCACTTGAGCGATTAAAGCAGGATTATCCAGAATGATATTTGGTAAACCAAATAATTTAGTCATCGCGTTGCAAATTTGTGCAGCTGAAAAGTCATAAGCGTAACGTAATACCCATTCGCTCTCTAATATCACTGAGTCAGCAATATAAATAACTGAATCTTGAAAAAGCTTATAGGCAATATCGTATTGCTTACTGTCATCATGGGTTAAAAGACGAATAATAATGTTGGTATCAATTGCTATCATGCCATACCCGCTTTAACTTCTGAGCAATAGCAATGTCTATTTCATGTTGTGTTTTTTTAGCTACCATAGGAAGACAGCCTGCTACTTCATCTAAGCTACTTGGCGCAAATAAAGCTTTAGGTTGTAACAATACGCCTTCTGGGGTATCTATAACATTAAATTCCGCGCCACTCTCCCACTGATGTGCTGTTCGGATAGCTTTGGGAATAATCACCTGACCTTTACTAGAAAGCCGGGTTACTGTAGAAACCTTGGAGAGATTAGCGATTTCCATTGTACAGTCCTTGAAGTAAGACGTAGGTAAGAATATCACTTAATCTTATTAAAATCAATCAAGATACAGTACTGATCAACTAAGATTTAGAAAATATTGAAATTAAAAATTAAGAAAATCCGTTAATGCATGATTAAAAATAAAAGACTTTCATACCTATTTTGTGGGTGAGGATGGCTCTGGATTCACACATAACCAACAGGCCAGAAAGACCAAACGCTGTTACCATTAAGCCCTCTTTTATATTGAAAAAATCACTCTTAAACCATGACCGCACTGCTTTTGCCATCTATTGCTGAACACTTTGAACAAAGCAACTTACAACAAATACCAGCAGGCGAGCGGCGCTGGATTGGCAATCTCCCGGGTGCACTGCCATCATTGCTTCTGAGTGAACTGACACAGGCCAGTCAAAGCGCAAAGCAACTGATAGTGATGGTGGCAAAAAACACCACTCAGGTGGCACAGATTGAAGAAGAGCTGCATTTTTTTGGTATCAAGCCGTATTTGTTCCCGGACTGGGAAACCCTGCCGTATGACCGACTGTCACCGCATCAGGAAATTATTTCCGAGCGGCTGGCATTGCTGGCCAACATGCCAAGCACTGGCATTGTGCTGATTGCCGCCAGTACCTTAAGCCAGCGCATTGCGCCGCCAAGCTGGTTGCTGGGTCAGCATTTTGATATCCGTAAAGGCCAGAAATTTGATGTAGAACATGAACGCCAGCGCCTGACACGGGCCGGTTACCGTGCTGTTGATACCGTATTTGAACCAGGTGAATTTGCAATACGTGGCAGCCTGATGGATATTTTTCCCACGGGTCAGCAAGCGCCCATTCGTATTGATTTATTTGATGATGAAATTGAAACCCTGCGCCATTTTGATGTGGAAACCCAGCGCACGACAGAGCAGGTTGAGCAGTTTACCTTGCTGCCAGCCCGTGAGTTTCCATTAATTGAAGGGCGCGGTGAATTTCGGGCGCGGTTTGCAGAAGCTTTTCCGCAGGCCAGTCCCAAGAAAATGCCGCTTTATCAGGATGTCCTTGATGGCATTGCTGCGCCAGGTCTTGAATACTATCAGCCGCTGTTCTTTAGCCGTGATGAGTTTATCGAGGGCGGTACGCTGTTTGACTACTTGCCAAAAGACACACTGATTGCCACTGATATTGCGATAGAAGAATGCCTGAACAGTTTCTGGCAGGAAGTGACTCAGCGATATGAAGACCGCCGCCATAATATTGACCAGCCGATTTTGCCGCCGAATGAGCTGTTTCTCACTGTAAATGAGCTGCTGGGCCGTCTAAAAAGTTTTGGCCGCTTGGTGCTGTCGGAAAATCCCATCAGTGAGCGCGCTGGCGTGTTTAACGTGGTGGCAAATTTGCCGCCCAAACTTCCGATTGACCATAAAGTCAGTGATTCACTCATTAACCTGAAAAACTTTATTGATTTGTTTAAAGGCCGTGTGCTGATTGTGGCCGAAAGTGCCGGGCGGCGTGAAGGCTTAAAAGAATTATTTAAACCCGTTTGGCGTGACTTGGCAGTCTGTGACAGTTTGCAGGAGTTTTTGCAAAGTAGTCATCAGGTGGCTATTGCGGTGGCACCACTGGAACGTGGGCTATTACTGGAAGATTTTGTACTCATTGTTGAAAACCAGCTTTTTGAGCAGCGCGTAGTGCAGCGTCGTCGTCGCAAAAGCAGCGAAGTGTCCGAAGAATTTCTGGTAAAAAGTCTGGCTGAACTGTCGATTGGCGCGCCGGTTGTGCATATTGACCACGGCGTCGGGCGTTATGGCGGTTTGGTAACACTGGAAATTGACGAGCAAACCCATGAATTTTTGCAGGTTGATTATGCTGAAAATGCCAAGGTGTATGTGCCGGTTGCCAATCTGCAACTGATCAGCCGTTATAGTGGCGGCGATCCAGACCATGCACCGTTGCATAAGCTGGGCACGGATACCTGGAACAAGGCCAAGCGCAAGGCACTGGAAAAAATCCATGATGTGGCCGCAGAGCTGTTAAATATTCAGGCACGGCGGCAGGCCAAACCGGGCTTGGCCTTTGAAATTGATGAGCATGCCTACCAGCAGTTTGCAAATAGCTTTGCCTTTGAAGAAACCATGGATCAGGCCAATGCCATTGCAGGCACGCTGTATGACATGAGCCAGGATAAGCCGATGGATCGGCTGGTGTGTGGCGATGTGGGTTTTGGTAAAACCGAAGTGGCCATGCGGGCAGCATTTGTGGCCGTGCATGCAGGCAAGCAGGTGGCGGTACTGGTGCCTACCACACTGCTGGCACAACAGCATTATGAAAACTTTAAGGATCGTTTTGCGGACTGGCCAGTACGCATTGAAGTACTGTCGCGTTTTGGTTCCAGCAAAGACCAGAAAAAAGCCATTGCCGATCTGGCGGAAGGCAAAGTGGATATTGTGATTGGCACGCATAAGCTGCTTCAGGAAGGCGTGAAGTTTCATGACCTTGGCCTGATGATTGTGGATGAAGAACACCGTTTTGGCGTGCGCGACAAGGAAAAAATCAAGGCATTGCGTGCCGATGTGGACATGCTAACGCTAACTGCAACGCCGATTCCACGTACCCTAAACATGGCTTTCTCCGGCATGCGCGACCTGTCGATTATTGCCACGCCGCCCGCACGTCGTCTGGCCGTGAAAACTTTTGTCATGGAGCACAATAACCCCACGGTCAAAGAAGCCATTTTGCGTGAATTGCTGCGTGGCGGTCAGGTGTATTTCCTGCACAATGATGTTGATTCGATTGAACGTGCCGCAGAAGACCTGCGTCGCTTATTACCTGAAGCCCGCGTTGCTGTGGCACATGGGCAAATGCGTGAGCGCGAGCTGGAGCAGGTGATGCAGCAGTTTTATCACAAACAGTTTAATGTGCTGGTATGTTCCACCATTATTGAAACCGGGATTGATGTGCCCAGCGCCAACACCATTATCATTGAGCGGGCAGACAAGCTGGGTCTTGCGCAGTTGCACCAGTTGCGTGGCCGCGTTGGTCGCTCGCACCATCAGGCTTATGCTTACCTATTAGTACCATCCATTAAACACCTGAAAGGCGATGCTGAAAAACGGCTGGATGCCATTCAGCGTGCCTCAACCCTGGGTGCAGGGTTTGTACTGGCCACCGAAGATTTGGAAATTCGTGGTGCAGGCGAGCTGCTGGGCGAGGAGCAAAGCGGCAACATGCAGGCGATTGGCTACAGCCTGTATATGGACATGCTGGAGCGTGCCACCAAGGCCATTCAAAACGGCAAATCACCCAATCTGGATGCGCCGCTGTCATTAACTTCGGAAATTAACCTGCATATGCCAGCCTTAATTCCTGATGATTACCTGAGCGATGTGCATCAGCGTTTATTGTTTTATAAGCGCATCAGTAATGTATCGGAAGTCGACAAGCTCAATGATATCCGCATGGAAATGATTGACCGTTTTGGCCTGCTACCAAAGCCTGCGCAAAACCTGTTTGCCGTGCATCAAATGCGGATTAAGGCGGAGAGCCTTGGCATTGAAAAAATGGATATAAATGTCAATGGTGGCATGATTGAGTTTTCCCCAGATACCCCGGTTGAGGCAATTACTATTATCAAGTTGATGCAGTCCAAACCTACTATGTACCGGATGGAAGGCGGCCAGCGCTTGAAGATTTCTGCCCAGTTGCAGGACACCAGTGAGCGAATTGAGTTTGTTGTGCAGTTGTTGCAGCAGTTGAGTGGTGAGAGTGATAATGTACAACAGCAGGAAGCTGCAAAAGGCTTGAGTGAGGGCAGTGGCAAGACCAAGAAAAAGCGTAAGTAGATGCCATGGTTCTGTCATCACAGCATTTTTCTAACTTGAATTATGCTGTGATCACAGATAAAACACTTTAAGCAGTCCGCTGCCAAAATGTCACTTCAGATAGTGTATGCTGGAATTTGCGTTTGGTTTCCCGAATCACAAATGGAATTTCCTGCGGTTCCTGAATCAGGCAAAAGTGTTTGCTTAATAGCGCTTGTAAGCCGTCAGATGTGGTAAAAGTTTCACCGTCTTTTTTAAAGCCGCCAATCCAGTCCTTTCGTGGTGTATGTTCACTCAGCCAGGTATACGGCGAGGCCAGCATCAGCACACCGCCCACGTTTAACCGTTCATGAATACTGGAAAGAAACTTGGCAGGATCATACAAACGGTCAATTAAATTGGCAGCCAGAATAAAATCATAACCCGTGAGGACAGGTTTTAGGTTACAGGCATCACCCTGAAAAAAACCGACCTTATGCTTGGTGTCTTCCAGCTTTAAACCAGCCAGCGAACGGGATTTATAAGAAACCAGCTCACCTTCATCAATCAAGGTATAGCGCAAGGTTTCACCCTTGGCCAGTTGCACGGCCTGACCAATAAATCGGGCTGAAAAATCAACTCCAGTCACCTGATCAAAATAGCGTGCCAGTTCAAAAGTAGCCCGGCCAGAAGCACAACCCAGGTCCAGTGCAGTATGTTTAGGCAGGCCATCCAGCTGATGCTTTGTTAAAGTTGCGACGGCTAACTCAACCAGTGCCTTGCTAAAATTAGGTACACCAAAATATTCATCGCCATAATGGAATTCGGCATATTCCGACATGAGTTTGTCAGTTTCATAGTGTGAGGCTGGCACAGAATTAATCTCTCCAGAAATAACATAGCGAAAACCAGCGTGCTGGAAAAAATGCCGCCGGAAGGCATAGCGTGCCGAATGCAGGCTTTCATTGCCTGTCGATATCCATGAGCCGCCCTTGATCAGGTTATGCCGTTCATCAAAGGTTGGCGTACTAAAGTCATCATAAATCGGATGGACTTCAAAGCCTTCAAACGGATAAATTGGCGTTTCTGTCCATTGCCAGACATTGCCAACGACATCATAAAACTCGCCCTGTGCAAACTGGTTCACCGGGCAGCTTGAAGCACCATGATCCAGATGAATATTGGCCTGAGCTGGTGCTGCACCGACATCACGAATACTAGCTATATCATACAATCGATACCATTCATCTTCAGTAGGCAGGCGCACCGCGTGGCCAGTTTGCTGCTTTTTCCAGTTGCAAAAAGCCTTGGCTTCATGATAGTTCACTTCCACGGGCCAGTCCCATGGCATGCAAACTTCTTCAGTCATCAGGCGTAAATACCAGCCATCCGGTGCTTTACGCCAAAATGTTGGATGCTCAGCGTTAGTAAATTGTAGCCAGCCTTGACCTTCTTCTGTCCAGTATTCAGCAGTTTGATAGCCTTTGGCTTCTACAAATTCCAGAAATTCCTGATTGCTCACCAAAAACTTTGAAGCTTCAAAGGCAGTAATTTCTGCGTCATGCACGCCATATTCATTGTCCCAGCCATAAAAAGGACTGGTTTTATCTTTGGCTAATCGTACTTTGCCCGCAGCCACATGAATCAACTGATTTTCCGGCGCAACACCACTGTAATTATTGGGCTGCCAGTTGGGTGAAGATTTGACCATTGAAAGGTCATGCTGGCGAATTAGTACGGATGAGGTTTCCAGATGGATGCGCTCATGCTCAATCCCCATAATGATGGCCCACCACGGGTTTTCCCAGTCAATTGGCATGTGTAATGGCGCATGGTCAATTAAATCTAGTACCAGCGTACGAACCTTGTCCCGATAGGCCTTAACGTCATGCACGCTGGGCCAGTCATAGTTAGCTTCATTTAGGTCATCCCAGCTCATTTCATCCACACCTACCGCAAAAATGGATTCCATGCGCTGATCGACACGTTCATTAATCAGGCGAGCAAGCAGTAATTTATTGATAAAAAACGTGGCAGTGTGGCCATAATAAAAAATCAGCGGATGGCGCAGGCTGATGGGCTTGATATAAAACGCATTCTCACTGGCCAGACAGTCAAACAGCGATTCGTAAGTGTTGAAAGTGTCCAGAAAATAATGCCGCAAGGTACGGCGCATGGTTACTTGGTCACTATCGCGTAAATTAGGCGTGCGTGAAAGCAGGGCAGAAGACTTGGTTATATTGTGCTCATCATTATGAAAAGTACCTATTGCTGGCTCAGTCTTATTCACAAAAGTAGAGTTTTGATTAGTTTCTTTATTCGCACAGTCTTGACGTGAAATTGCTTTTTTTTGGATACAAGCTTCTGAAAACATTTGTGAATTCCTCATTGATTGGCTTACAGGTCACATGAAAAATGCAGAAAACCAATAGCTGTATTAGCCTGCATTTTGGTTTTATGATTGAAACCTGTAATAAAACCCCGATTTAATACGCGCATTGAACTATTAATTTAGTGAACAACTAAAGTGAGCATCTAATTTGCTAAGACTGGTAGTTGTCTTTTGCTAGTTGCTTAAGCCAGAGTGCCAGATTTTCTTATATTGTTAAGTAACGATATATAGTGTGCTGCATAGTAAATTGGTATCTAGCATTTTAAATATAAAGAATTTATTGCAGCTTTTGTGATTTTGCTTACTTTGAATTCATCAATAATGGCAATAAAAAAGAGCCGCAAAAGCGACTCTTTCTTAGGCAATTAATCTATTTTAGGCGACCTGCTTGGCTTTTACTTTTACAAAGTTATAGGCACTTGGCTTGATCTTGCGGGTTTCTAGCCAGTAGCGCCAGGTGTAACCCGGCCAGATGGTAAAGTTTTTGCCATCGGCTTGCTGATACCAGCTCACACAACCACCATTTTGCCACACGGTGCCTTTTAGTTTCTTTTGCACGTTGTCATTAAATTCGGCCTGAACGTCCGGCTTCACGTCCAGATAATCGGCCTTTTTCTTCTCAACGGTTTTAATGGCGTCCAGAATATAATTGGCCTGCGCTTCAATCATAAAAATAATCGAATTATGACCCAGCGCCGTGTTTGGCCCAACCAGCTGGAACAGGTTTGGATAGCCCGCAACGCTAATGCCATAATAGGCTTCGGCACCGTCTTTCCAGTCATTCATCAGCTCGCGGCCATTCAAGCCGGTGCAGGGGAAATCTTTCATGTAAATGCGCGGGTCAACAATAAAGCCGGTTCCCAGTACTACACAATCCGCCTCGCGATGCGTACCGTCTTTGGTGATAATGCCAGTTTCAGTAAATTCCTGAATGCTGTCCAGAATCAGGTCAACATTTTTGCGGATAAAGGTCGGGTAGTATTTATTGGAAATCAGAATGCGCTTACAGCCCATCACATAATTGGGAGTGAGTTTCTTGGCCAGTGCCTTGTCGCCTTTCACCTGATAGCGAATAAACAGTTCAATGGCTTTTTGCGCCGTTTCCATAATTTTTGGATGGAAAATTGGCATTACGCGCGATTCATTGCTCCAGTACAGACGGGCACGGTGAATCTGGCGGGCAAATGGCACTTTTTCAAATAATGTTTTGTCAAAGTTGCCATATTTACGCTCATCACGTGGAATAACCCAGGCTGGCGTACGCTGATAAACATCGAGTTGTTGAACTTTCGGCGCGATTTCAGGAATGTACTGAATGGCACTACCGCCTGTACCAATAGAAGCCACTTTTTTACCCGTTAGGTCGTAGCTGTGATCCCATTGCGCAGAATGGAAAATCTTGCCCTTGAACTTTTCCATGCCTTTATAGTTTGGAATTTGCGGCACATGCAGCGGGCCAGAGGCCAGCACCACAAATCTGGTTTTGAGCACAGAGCCATCTTTCAGGTTTAGTGTCCAGAGCGCGCCTTGTTCATCAAACTGTGCGCCTACCACTTCGGCATTGAATTTCAGGTATTGACGCAGGCCAAATTTTTCCGTGGTTTCTTGAATATAGTTATAAATCTCAGGACGTTCAGCATAGCGCTTGGACCAGTCAGTCTTTGGCGCAAACGAAAAAGAATACATGTGGGATTGCACATCGCAGGCAGCACCCGGATAGCTGTTTTCACGCCATGTTCCGCCCACGTCATCGGCTTTTTCCAGCAGTAAAAAGTCTTTACGGCCTTCCTGTAGCATGCGGATTGCCATGCCCAGACCACCAAAACCAGCACCAATAATGACCATTTCCAGCACGCGCAAGGCATCGGAAGATGATCCACCATTCATTTTCGGGTTTACTGAAGCATTCATGTCAGGCTCCTGGGCAACAGTAGGTAAGACATTTTTTTCAAGAAAAAATGTAATTTGGGGGCAATACTAAATAAGTGCGCGATGATAAACCATGCTAAGGTTGACATGAAAATTGTTTTTTTCGGCAAAAGCACTTTTTTGTAAACTGTGCTACATATTCTGTTTAGTGAAATTTGCTTTTATCAGTTTTAGTAAAAGCATGTGTTCATCACTATTAAGCTAGTGATGCAAATTGATGGCAAGGGAGAACTATGGCCAAGCGTTCAGTGCTGGGATTATTGTATTTATTGCAGGGTTTGCAGGCTGCTGGCGAAGACACGCAGGCCATTTTGCACAATCTGGCACTGGATATGACCCAGCTTGATCCTTCAGCCGCTATTGACCTTGAGCTGGAATATGCCATTCAAAAGCAGATTGTCGGGCAGATTCGCCATCCGGCCATTGGCTTGTATATCGGCCAGCAATTTAATCTGGCAGGCTATGGACCGCTACTCATGCTACTGATGACCAGCCCGGATTTGCAGGAAGCCATGCGACTGGGCGTTTATTATCAAAAAATCACTTTCTTGTTTGGCAGGCTTGCCTTAAGGCAGCAACAGGATTTAACCATCCTGACCTATGATTCTGTGGAAACTGATCCGGTGTTGCATCGTTTCCGGGCGGATGCTGAAATTGCAGGCACCTTAAAGCTGCTAAAAGACATGCAGGCTGCATTAGGAATCCATATTGCACTAGAGCGGATTGATTTACCGTTTAGCGCACCGCGTGATGAGCATATCTTGCAGCAATACCAGCAGTTTTATGAAGTGCCGCTGTATTTTGACCAGCCCTGTGGCGCGTTTTACTGTAAAACAGTGGCGTTAAATCACCGGATCATGGTGGCTGATGCAGCTACCCATCAGCGCTATCGACAACAGTGCGATGAGGTATTACAGCACTATTTACAGGAAGAGCAGCAAGCTGTATCCATTAAAGAGCAGGTACTGGATTACCTAAAAATGCAGTTGCATTTTTTGCCACCAATTGCTGCGGTAGCTACTGCCTTGGGCTTGTCTGAGCGTACCTTGCGCTATCGGCTGGCGGAACAGGACACCAGTTTTCGCAAACTGCGCGACCAGTTGCGGTATGAGCAGGCCTGCCAGTTGCTATTATCTACTGCGGATTCCATTGAGCAAATTGCCGAAAAACTGCATTACAACGAAGCCTCGGCGTTTGCCCATGCCTTTATGCGCTGGAGTGGCCAAAGCCCAAACCAGTACCGCAAGACGCAGCAGGCTAGGTAGACAATAATAGACAGCCTGTAAAAAGATCAATCTCTATTGGCTTTAATGATTAGATTTTAGTCTTAGCCTATTACAACTGGCAGGCAAACCCCTTAATATACAGCTCTGCATTGAGCAGGCCATGTCAGGCATGGTGATCACAGGCTCATGTTGTAGGCAGACATTTATTCCATAAATTAAGGTTTGAGGGTTACGCCAATGACTGATATTCAAATTGCTGCGCCAGCAGGTTCATTGCAGGTACGGGCACTTTGGCAGCAGTCTGAGCGTATCGTGCTCATTTGCCATCCCCATCCTTTATTTGGCGGCACGATGGACAATAAAGTCGTGACCACACTGGCCCGTTTTTTTAAAAACCAGAATGTGTCGGTTATTAGCTTTAATTTCCGTGGGGTGGGTAGTAGTAGCGGCCAGCATGACAATGGCATGGGCGAAATTGATGATGCGCTGGCTGTTCTCAACTGGATCATTCAGCAAAACCCGTTTCAAAACCAGTCTGATTTTCAACCTCGTCAATTGTATCTGGCCGGATTTTCCTTTGGCGCATACATTGCCGCAGCCGTGGCTTCACGCTTTAACCAGCAGCAAATCAATGCAGAATTAACCGAATTTAAGCTGGTTAAAACCTTTCTGGTTGCGCCGCCAGTGCATCATTACCCGATGCATGAACTCAGTCTTGCCAAAGATACCGTAGTACTGATGGGTGATCAGGATGAAGTGGTGCCGCCAGCCGAGGTGATATCATGGGCAAACCAGCTTGATCTGCAACTGGTCATGATGCCGGGTTGCAGCCATTTTTTTCATGGTCATTTGCCGGATTTAGGGCAGCAACTGGTACAGCATTTTCCCTGATTGTGTGACATCTGTTCTTAAGCCACCCCAACGTGATTTAAGACGTTTCAAACCCGCATTTTTTTAGATTTACTGAGTCCACGCAGTTTTAGAGCAGCCTATATGAGTATTGAAGCGCCAGAACATCCCAGAAATCCTTATGCGCCGGATGCGCGTTCTCCCGAGCAGCGCTATACGGATGCGCTGGCGTCTGGCCAATTTATGCCGGATGAAGAGCAGGGCGCGGCCATTCATGCACTGGATGAGGTCTGGCAACAACTGATCCAGCGCTATGAGGCCACCAAAAAACCATTTGGCCGGTTAAGGCAGCCTGCGGTTCCCAATGGGGTTTATATGTGGGGCGGCGTGGGCCGTGGCAAAACCTGGCTCATGGATCAGTTCTTTGACGCAATTCCCTTTCGCCGCAAGATGCGTATGCATTTCCATCATTTTATGCAGCGCGTGCATAAGGAACTTAATAGCCTGACTGGTCAGCGCGATCCCATGGATACCGTGGCAGACCGCATTTATGAGGATGCTGTGGTGATTTGTTTTGACGAATTTTTTGTCACCAATGTCACCGATGCCATGATTTTAAGCGACCTGTTCCAGAAGCTGTTTGACCGCGGTATTACGCTGGTTGCTACCTCTAATATTGCACCGGACGGCCTGTATAAGAACGGTATTCACCGTGACCGCTTTTTGCCAGCGATTGCCATGATCAAAAACCGCTGCAAGGTCTTAAATGTGGATGCCGGCATTGACTACCGCCTGCGGGTACTCAAACAGGCGCATCTGTATTTATCACCGCTCACTCACGATGCCGAAATCTGGATGGCCAAACGCTTTGCCGCCTTAACCTGCCAGCATGAATACTCAGATGAACCAATTACTGTCAATGAGCGCCAGATTGAAACGCGTGGCCGCACCGAAGACACGTTATGGTGTGATTTTGCCGAGCTTTGTATGAAGCCACGGAGTCCAGCGGATTATATTGAGCTGGCCAATACCTATAACACCATTTTGCTGGGTAAAGTGCCTGTGTTAAATGACAATATTGCCGATGCCACGCGACGGCTGATTTATCTGGTGGATGAATTTTATGATCGCCGGGTCAAGCTGATTGTGACCGCACAGCAATCCATTCTGGAGTTATATCAGGGTGAAAAACTGGCATTTGAAATTGAGCGTACCCGTTCGCGTCTGCTGGAAATGCAATCTGATGAATACCTGCAGGCCGAACACCGACAAGTTGAATCCTAATCAGGTTAAATTATAGTCAGGCTAAGCCCTAGTCAGATTGAATCATAGCCTTATTAAAATGCCCAAGCTGCTTCATCTGTAATCTAATCCAGAGGAAGCAGCTTTTTAATGACAAGCAGAAATTAAGCCTGCATCAGATTTGGAGTATTCATGCTGTATTTCTGATAATCCCGATACCAGACCTGATGGCTATATAGGCCTTTTAACAGTTCAGGTGCTAACTGGTCCTGATAAACCTGCAATTTAAGTGACCATAAGCCCCACTGGTGCTGGTCCAGAATAATAAAATTATTGGCAATAAAACGCTCGGAAGCTTGCAGGATTTCTGCATCATCCTGTGAAGCATGTTCTAGTGTAATGCCCAAGGTGCGTTGTGCCAGATTGGATACAATATATTGCTCCGGTGAGTAGCGCCATAAGCGGTCTGGCCAAAGATCATTGGCAGGTTTTGGACGGGTTTCAAACCAGCGCGAGGTTGCAGGCTCATCCATTAGCGGGCAATCAAACAGTTTTTTTAAGTCTACTGTGAGACCAAAATAAGCCCAGTCCGACACATGAAATGGTCGTGGCTGAATTCTTTCAGTTTGCTTGCTTTGTGGATTGTACGGCGTGGTTTCATATTTTAGGCTATAAACCGGGAAGCCAATAATGCGTTGTTCCAGTACATGCCACGGCGCATCCACATGATGGAACTGGTCAAAATAACTGCTAAACAGCGGATGGAATAGCAGCAGGTCACTCCGAATTTTTAGCGTATATTTGGTTTTTACCTGTGCCAGCCCGGCCTGGGTTGAATAAATCAGCCGGTTGCCATTGTTATACAGGTTTTCTGCCTTGGCATTTGGTTTATAAAAATTGGTCGTGCCCGGATCATCAAGCTGTAAAATAATATCAGCATCCAGTCCGTCAATCGGCTGGCCTTTCCAGGTGGATAAAATTAAGGTGGCTTGCGGCAAATGCTGCCTCAGTGCTTTAAGTACCTGCCGGGTAATACCATTAGGTGCCAATGGCGTCATATTGCTAAACACAGGCCCCTGAATCACCACGCTAATGTCACGACTGTCAATAGGTTGTAATGGCGTGCCAGATGCATTGGCTGATGGTTGTGCGTTGCGCTGAGTTTGTCGATGCGATAATGCAGCGGGCGGCAATGCAGTGCTTTGAATATACTGCATCATTTGCGCCGCGTTTAACTTAAAAAAATCCTGATGCTTGATCATTTTTTCTGTCATTTCTAGAGCGTAATCTGATTGTCGGTGTCGAATTCTTTAATCAAAAGGTCGTTAATCGTTTTCTATCTGGCTCAATTTATACCGCAATCTGGGTGATTTGGCTGTTCATGAGCAAGGGCATGCGTGGCAAGGCGTTTTCCAGTTCTTCTGGCGTGCCAAGGCAGGTAAAATTCTCACAATTCAAGCACTGGATATAATGTCCGTCTTCAATCGCACGGTTATACAACGGGGCAATATAAAACTCACCCTGTTCGGTGATGTCGTTCATTAAGGAATGCTTGATGGAATACATGAGCCAGGCGCTATCAGAGAAATAATAGGTTCCAGTAGACGCAAGTCGTGAAATAATTTTCTTTTCCCGCACTTCAACCACCCGGTCAGGCTGTTCATCGTGGGTACGTGCAAAACTCCAGCGCGCATCATTTGGGGCTGATTCAAACACCACCAGGCCGCCAAACACATCATCATCCGGCATATCCATGCTTTGAAAAGCTGTATCGGCATTATGAATCAGGGTCGGCTGGGTCAAATCCATCAGGTCGTGCGCCAGATAAACCGTTTCTGCCTGACCACGGCTCAGGTTTTCCAGCACCTTAATGCGCGGCTCAAACATGCCATAGGTTTTGTTGATGTCTGCGATAATCTGTTCGGTAAAGGCATCTTCACGCACAATAAAAATCAGCCGTGATGCATATTCCAGTGGTAAAGAGTTGGTCGCCCACTGATACATGGGTTTGCCTTGCACATCAATCAGTGGCTTTGGCGTTTTAAAACCGGCTTTGCTAAAGCGTGAACCTGCACCTGCCATAGGAATAACAATGTTCATTTCAAGCTCCTTGATTCGGATAATTTGATTCGGACAATATTTTTAAGCTGAAACTCAGGCACTTTCAGTGACAGTGGCGCTAGGCATACTAGCCATTGTCGTGCGCTCCGAGGAATCAGCTTTGTTGTTGCATGTAATCTGGCCATCAGCCGTTCTATGTATTTGGGTAGGATTGGTTTTGGCAGCATCATCAATGAGCAATGTATTAAGCTGTTCAACCGAGATGTCATGCCAGTTGCCATTGAAACGATAGCCCCGATCATCAATGTAAATATCCGCATTGGGTTTGCCAAACCAGATTTCATCGTATTCAATCTGGTGGTCTTCAAGCCATTGCAACAGGATTTTTCCCTGTCGCGCAATAACCATACCCACATTGGCATCACAGGTTTTCATGTGCCGGGCAGTGGCTAAAATAATGTAATGTCCAGCCTGGCGTAGTGTTCTAAGTTTTTCGACTGCACCGGGTAGCGGTTGTACTTCGGCATAGGTCTGGTTTGCCTGTCTGATTTCACAAAGCGTGCCATCAATATCAATACATAAACGCATTTTCAACCTCTAGTTTTTATACGGAAATTACTTCTTCAATTGTCTGCGGTTTTTTTTGTGCCACTTCGGCTGACCAGTTTTGCTGATGGGTAATAGCTATAGTGTTAGCAGGCTTGTTATGTAGCTCTAACCCATTTTTAGCAGAAGATTTAAGGCTGTCATAAACCGTATTAAGTAGCTTGAGTCCAGTTAGTAAAAAGGCAACCTGACGTTTGGGCTGGTCACGGTGCAGGGGCAACATGGTTAAAAACAGCAGGCTTTCCAGCAAAATCAATTCATGGCGTGCATAAGGGGTTTGAGCAGCGATTTTGTCAAACAAGAGAGTTTGCAGTTTTTCCAGATAGTCTGACTGCGGCATGGTGAACTCAAAATTCAGGCCATCCTGTTCCAGCCGGAACAAGTCATTAATCATAAAATCATAACGGCCATGCACTGAATGCAATACCTTGGCAAGGTCATAACGTGGGTCGCCCTGGTTGACTGAACCAATAAAATCACCACGTGGGTCAATCAGCCGTAATACGCCACTGCCGGGTTCAAACAAAATATTGGAAAAACACAGGTCACCATGCATAAAACCCATTTCTACATTACTGCTGAGTTGCTGAATCTGATCCATTAGCCATGGCTGTAAGCTGCTAAAGCCTTGCAAGGTCTGTCCGTTAAGACAAATGGTTTTGGCATCAAGAATTTGTTCAAGTGCGGCACTGGTTTTTGCCTGTGCCAGCCGTGCATTTAGTTTTTGTGCATAAAACTGATTCAGGGCTTCACTGTCAATCAGCCGGGAAGCCTCATTACAGGCATGAGCATCAAGGCTGCTTGTCTTGGTAAATTGCTGATGGATAAATAGCAGACGGTCAAAAATGTCATCCCAGCTTTCCATAGGCAGGGCGTAGTACACAAAGTATTGCGACAAGGATTTATAGGGATAGTATTCCAGTGAATACCATGCTGTATCAGCTCCAGTGCCTGCATTATCAACACTGGAGCTGATACCGGAATCAATCAGTCGTGGAAAGTAAATTTGCAAGTGTGCAGGCAGGCTCTGGTAAAAATGCACTTCCTGCTGTAGTTTTTTGACTTCACTGGATTGCTTGGTTACTACACCCATTTTCTGGTCAATAGACACCTGATTAAAACAACGGCTTGCGACCATGCTGTCATTATTGCTGTCTGCTAAAAGACTGTCGTCCTCAGACTTGAGCAGAATCTCTTCACAGTGCTGATTCACTTGCTGAAAACAGCGCTGAATTCTAGAGCCGTGCGACAGCGTAGCTGCTGTACGCATTGCGCGATAACGATGGGCAAAGCCTTTAATATCCAGCCAAAATCCTAACGGCTCTGAGGCCGCCACCGATGAGTTTTTATGGAGTGGGTCAGTGGTGGAATCTGAAGTAGGGCTGCTGGTCAGGCTTTCCTTAACCCAAACCAGCGGACAAGAGTGATGTGGATCAATTTTTAAATATTGCAGGGGATTAAAGCTGCGACTCTGGATTTTTTGTACCCAGACAAAAGAAGGATTAGCCGGATCATGCCGTAAAAAAATATTAATGTAGTGTTGCAGATACTTTTCACCCTGCAAGGTCAGGCCGCCGCCCTGCTCAAAAAACCATGAATCCCGCACTTGCATGCATTTAAAGGTGCAGGCCGGATAGAGCGACTGTAACTGCTGGATTTGCTGTTTAACAATGCCATCGACCTGAAACAGTGCAATCAGGAATTTTTTAAATCCATGAGCAATCAGGTTTTCAATCTGTGTGTAGATTAATGGCCTGCCTTTGCTCATTGACCATGCGGTTGAGTGACAATTGAGGCTGTTTAATTCTGCAAAATCCAGATGATGACTTTCAATGAGAATAGTCCAGTCAAAGACCACAGGAAATTTTTGGCAAAACATAGCCGCAGCAAGAGCCTGAGTCATTTATCATTGCCTCGTTTTTAAAATCAAACTGCCACAAGCAGAATCAAAATTGTTTTATTAAGTCTGTGTGTTGGAGCATTGATTAAAGGCGATAAGTAATGTGGCTGTCGTTTTACGTTTTGTGTGGAAACACGAACAATTTGTAGTCATTGTTACGCGCCCGATGGGTTTTGAGTGAGTTTAAACCACTTTACACTAGCGTTTGACCAATTAATTTTTATTTAATAATGGCTTAAAAAAGCCGTAAGCCTTAACAAAAATGTCATCTTGGAGTGTGACGTATCACACATTTTACTGTGGCTCAGGATTCTGCTTACGGTATTGGCTGGGCGAGTAGCCATAAAACCGCTTAAAGGCCTGGCTAAACGAGGTTTCTGAGGCGTAACCTACTTTTTCAGCAATGCGGGCAATACTTTGCTGGTTGTTATAAATCTGGCTTTCACGCAAATGCCATGCTGCTAGACGCAAGCGGTGAGCGGCGAGATAGGCCAGTGGGGTATCACCCATTGTACTGCTAAAGCGTTCGGCAAAAGCAGAGCGTGACATGCAGGCCAGACTGGCCAGATCAGCAACCGTCCACGGCTTTTCTGGCTCTGCGTGAATGGCACTCAGCACTGGTGCCAGTTGAGGGTCACGTAAAGCAGTCAGCCAGTTTTCCGATCCTTCCGGTAACTGTTCAATATGATCACGCACACATTCAATCAGCAGCATACCTACCAACCGGTTGAGCAGGGTGTCACGTCCGGGACGGCTGCGTTCGGCTTCCAATGCCAAAAATTGTAGTCCAATCTGTAACCAGGGCGGTGCGCCTGTGCCCATGGCATTGCTAATGGTCATAACCACAGGCAAGGCAGTCAGCAAGGGTCGCGCCATGTCCACATCCAGCAGGCAGCGAATAGTCAGCAGCAAGGCCTGCCCCCGGCCAGGATCACCCAGAAGCACCGGATCATTACGGTGGCCATTAAATTCGGGGTACAGGTTATGGGATTTGATATGTGCTGCATTGGCACTACAGCCATACACCTGATGCTTTTTACCACTCGGAATAATGGCAATATCGCCGCCCTGAATTGACAGTGGGGTGGTCATGCCGCTCTGGTGATCAATATGCAGTTTGGCATGGCCAAACAGTACAATATGAAATACAAACTCGCCCTGGGTATCCAGACAGAAATTCCAGTCATTTCGACCTGAAACATATAAATATTCAGCACCACGCATATGTATATCGTCGAGAATTTTACTTAAAGCATCCATGGCGGGCTCTGCTGTGCAATGTTTCTGGTCTTTATTACAAATGATGTCAAAAGTGTCTGCAATAGATTTTTTGGACGATCACCACTGGCAGTTATTCTACCATTGGTCAATGATAAGGTCATAGAGTCTATGATTGCCGGAGTGAAGTTTCATGAACGCCAACACCCCGATGGCCTTGCTTAAACAGCGAGCCACTGAAAACGCCAAACATAAAGATCCCAAGCGCTATTTGTGGCTGTTAAGCCCTGCCTTGCCGCTCATTGGACTAGGTGCAGCTGCAGGATACGCCATTGCCCCCAAAAAGCTGCGTGTGCTGGCTGGTCTAGGGCCAATCATGATGCATGGCGTGATTCCACTGATTGACAAGATAGTGGGTGCAGATGCTGAAAATCACCCCGAAGAAGCCATTAAAGAGCTGGAAAACGATCCATATTATATGCGTATCGTTAAAGCCTATATTCCAGCCCAGTATTTGGCAACCGTGGTAGGCGCCTATGCTGCAAGCCGCAAGGGAACCCCGTTAATTGACCAGATTGTTCTAGGAATGTCGGTGGGTGCCGTCAATGGCATTGCTTTAAACACAGCGCATGAACTAAGCCACAAATCTGAAAAGGTTTATCATTATTTATCACATCTGGCACTGCTGCCAACCGGTTATATCCATTTCCGTATTGAGCATCCGTACGGACATCACAAGCGCGTTGCCACGCCGGAAGATCCGGCATCGTCACAAATGGGTGAAAGCTTCTGGCAGTTCTGGCCACGCACCGTCGTTGGGAGCTTCAAATCAGCCATTGAAATCGAGACCCGCCGTCTGGCACGCAAGGGCAAGCAATTCTGGTGCCTGGACAATGAGCTGCTACAAGGCTGGGCCATGTCTGCGGCATTTCATGCCGCGATGATTGCGATATTTGGCCGCCGGGTCATTCCATATATGCTGACTCAGGCCGTCTATGGATTTACCCTGTTTGAGGTAATCAACTATCTTGAACATTACGGCTTAAAGCGTGAGCAATTACCGGATGGTAAGTATGTGCGCACCATGCCGGAACACAGCTGGAACAGCAATAGCATGGTAACCAACCTGTTCTTGTACCAGCTGCAGCGTCATTCTGACCATCATGCCTATCCAACCCGCGCCTTTCAGGCCCTGCGCCATTTTGATGACGTGCCACAATTGCCAGCAGGCTATTCTTCATTATTGCTGCCAGCCATCATTCCACAGTGGTGGTTTAAATTAATGGATCAGCGTGTGGTGGATCACTATAAAGGTGACTTGAACAAGGCCAATGTGCATCCCAAAGCGCGTGCCCGCCTGTTTGCCAAATATGGCGTAGTCGATCAGTTGTTAACCAAGGTTGGCAAGCTGGCTGAAACTGAATAGGCCAATTGCACAAAAGTTGTTGTTGCTGTAGCTGTACCCTGCGACCCGTCAATTGACGGGTTTTTTATGGCAAACTGGCCAGTGCATGTTCCGGGTTGTTCCACGGTGACAGTATTTGCTAAGGTGAAACCCTGCAATCAGCAAAATAGTCACTTCAGGGAAGCCACGACATGGAATCAAATATTATTGTACAACTGCTGCCACTGGCGCTTGCAGTGGTGATGATGGGCTTGGGCCTGGAGCTTAGCCTCAGGGATTTTGCCCGGGTTGCGCAGCATCCAAAAGCAGTATTTATTGCGCTGGTTTGCCAGCTTATTGTGCTCACAGGGCTTGCCTTTGTTATTACCCAGGTGTTTAGCCTGTCACCTTTACTCGCGCTGGGCATGATGCTACTGGCTGCATCCCCGGGTGGTGCCACTGCCAATTTGTACAGCTATTTGTTTAAGGGTGATATTGCATTGAATATTACCCTGACAGCCATTAATTCCATATTGGCAGCCTTTACCCTGCCGTTGATTGTTAACTGGGCCAGCCGTTATTTCCTCAATAGCGATGAGCAGCTTAGCTTGCAATTCTCCAAGGTTTTGCAGGTATTTGCCATTGTCATTGTGCCGGTTGCCATCGGCATGGTGGTGCGCCATTATGCGCCTAATTTTGCTAGGCGCATGGATAAGCCGGTCAGGGTTTTCTCCGTGGTTTTGCTGGCGCTACTCATACTGGGTGCATTGTTTCAGGAAAAAGACCATGTGGTTGAGTATCTGGTGCAGGTGGGTACAGCAACATCATTGTTTTGCATTCTTAGCCTGTGTGTGGGCTATGTGGTTCCACGTTTGTTGGGAATTGGCGAAGCTCAGGCACGGGCCAGCGCCTTTGAAATCGGTAACCACAATGGCACGCTTGCCTTAACCATTGCGCTTAGCTTAATGAATAACATGACTGTCGCCATTCCTGCTGCGGTCTATTCCATGTTTATGTTTATTTATGCCGCAATCTTTGGCCTGATTATTAGCAAAGGCAAATTTAACAAAACAGTTCCGGTGCCAACCACTTCAATGCATAAATCCTGATGGGTAAATTATATTAAAAAGTAATTAAATCAAGCCTGCTTAAGCTCAGCAGGCTTTTTATTTGAATAAATGGCAGTAGATGCTACAGGTTAAAACAAATTAACATTGAAAGAAATTAATAAAGCCAGCAGAGCATTCAATAAGCTCATAGCAAGTAATATTACTGCTCACTGAAATCCAGCATCGTCCAAAATAAATTCTGGTAACTGAAATACTTTTAAGCGGTCACGCATGGTTGTTGCAAGCAAATAGCTGAAAATAGATCCTTAACTATTACTATGGCGAATGACAAAAGTAGACTATAATTGCCGCCTGTTTTTTAGCCTGTAGACATCAAGATGCATTATCCTAAAGCGTATGACGTGATTGTGATTGGTGGTGGTCATGCCGGTACTGAAGCCGCGCTTGCTGCTGCCCGTATGGGGCGACAAACCCTGCTGCTCACGCATAATATTGAAACTTTAGGACAAATGAGCTGCAATCCTGCCATTGGCGGTATTGGCAAATCACATCTGGTGCGTGAAATTGATGCGTTGGGTGGTGCCATGGCGCTGGCCGCCGATAAAGGTGGTATCCAGTTCCGTGTACTCAATGGCCGTAAGGGCGCAGCGGTGCGGGCAACCCGTGCGCAGGCTGACCGTATTTTGTACAAGGCTGCCATTCGCGATGTACTGGAAAACCAGCCTAATCTGGATATTTTCCAGCAGGCTGCTGATGATCTGGTGGTTGAAGGCGATACCGTTAAAGGCGTTATTACGCAAATGGGCATTCGCTTTGATGCCAAATCTGTCGTGCTTACTACCGGAACGTTCTTGGGCGGCGTGATTCATGTGGGTTTACAGCAGTCCCGTGGTGGCCGCGCGGGTGATCCACCATCCATTGCACTGGCAGACCGTTTGCGTGAACTGAATTTACCGGTTGGCCGCTTAAAAACCGGAACACCACCACGGATTGATGCGCGATCAGTAGACTTTTCAGTCATGACGCCGCAACCGGGTGACACCCCAACGCCCGTGATGTCTTTTATGGGTGACGTGTCGATGCACCCGCAGCAAATCAATTGCTATATCACGCATACCAACGAACAAACCCACGATATTATCCGTAGTGGTCTGGATCGCTCACCCATGTACACAGGCGTGATTGAAGGGGTAGGGCCGCGCTATTGTCCATCTATTGAAGACAAAATCCATCGCTTTAGTGATAAGGACAGCCATCAGATTTTTCTGGAGCCAGAAGGCCTAACCACGCATGAGCTGTATCCAAATGGGATTTCAACCAGCTTGCCGTTTGATATCCAGTTTAAGCTGGTACGCTCAATTAAGGGCATGGAAAATGCGCATATCCTGCGTCCCGGTTATGCCATTGAATATGATTATTTCAATCCGCAGGCACTTAAGCCAACACTGGAAACCAAGTCGATTAAAAACCTGTTTTTTGCTGGTCAAATTAATGGAACAACAGGTTATGAAGAAGCGGGTGCACAGGGCTTGCTGGCTGGTTTAAATGCAGCTCGCCGGGCCTGGGATCAGGACGGCTGGACGCCTAGTCGTGATCAGGCTTATATGGGTGTATTGGTCGATGACCTGATTACGCTGGGTACCAAAGAGCCGTACCGTATGTTTACCAGTCGTGCCGAATACCGCCTGATGCTGCGTGAAGACAATGCTGACCAGCGTCTGACTGCTATTGGCCGGGAAATGGGACTGGTAGATGACGCACGCTGGGCGCATTTTTGCGAAAAAATGGAAAGCGTTGAACAAGAAACTGCACGTTTAAGGGCATTATGGGCAGCGCCTAATAACAAGTTGGGCCAGCGCTTTGTGGAGCAAACTGGCGAAGTGCTGAGCAAGGAATGCAATGCCATTGACTTGCTCAAGCGTCCAAACGTAACGTTTAACCAGATCGCTGAACTCACAGGTTCAGACGTTTCCCAGTTGGTGGGTGAGCAAATTGAAATCAGTGTTAAATACGCGGGTTATATTGATCGCCAGCAGGACGATGTTGCGCAACTGAAAAAACTGGAAGAAAGTTTGTTGCCGATTGATTTTGACTACGATGCGGTATCCGGTTTATCCCGTGAAATCACCCAAAAACTTAAAGATGTGCGTCCGGCCAGCTTGGCGCAGGCAGGCCGTATTCCTGGGGTCACGCCAGCGGCGGTACATTTGCTGATGGTGACGCTGAAAAAACAGGGTTTAAAGCGGGCTAGTTAATATAACTCTTCATTCTATAAAGTATAGTTTATAACCTGATAAAGCATAAGGCAGGGAATCGTGGCAGTGATTAAAATTCGGCGCATGATTACCCTGTTTTGCAGTGTTCTGATTTTAAGTGCTTGTGGTCTGAAACCGAAAAGTCCTGGGAACGAGGGCGAAATTGTCACCTGGAAATTTAATGACCGCTTTATTATAAAAACAAACTAGGTAAGCGGCGGCACCATATTCCTGATATGAAATGCCTAAGATGTGAAGCAGAATTTTATCGTCCTCAATATGTTTATTATATTGGCCAGTTTCCGATAGACCATCAACCTATAAAGTTTGAAAAACTTGATGAACATACAGCCAAAACGCTGCCAGTAAAAGCAATGGATCTTCCATATGGGCTTGAGTTTTATTTGTATTTTAATGGTCCTACAGCGCTGCCAACCGATATTAATAAAGTCCTTATTCATTAATTAGATGACCCTGATCAGGTTGTAGTCAATGTCAAACCTGTTTATGTGGATAGGTTAACCAGAACAACCAAACAAGATTTTGATCCTGAACTCGCAGTGTTAGACCATAATCCTATCCTTATAAATAATGGTTTAACCTGTTATGACAGGGTTTATGCAGACGGTAGCGGTAGCAAAACCTGTCTGGGTCAATCTAAAAATAAACTAATTTCAGGTTTTCATTTATATGCGTCTTTGGGTAAGGATGAGTTACTAGAAAGTAAAAGCACCGAATTGGTATTTGGTGGAGTAGAGGTTGAGTGGCGTACAGATAAAAAAAACTTGGCTAAAGCCCAGCAAATTGATGAAGCAATCTGGAGGTTATTGACTGCATGGAATGTTTCTCCCTTAAAAATAGACGCACCGATTAAAACGTATCGTAATAGCTTAAAAACTGGCGATATCGTGACATGGAAAGTAACGCCGCAGTTGTTAATTAATGCAAAGGCTGGAAAGTTAAATACTTTTGAATACAACGATCCTAATGGAAAGTTCTTCTTAGGTCAGTTTCCTGTTAACTATGTACCAAAGAAAATTTTAAAATTTAAACCTGAAGAAATAAAAGATATTACCGACATTAATAATGCCTTTAAATTCGATTTAATTATCAATAACGCAAAAAATATTCCAATCTTTGATAATTCAATGTATCCCCTATTAAATCAAGTCAGAGTTACATTACAGCCAGTCGAAAATTTTGACTCATCCAAATTAACATGGCCCAAAAAAAGGATTGATTATTTATTAACTTTGAATGGATTAGCGAATAAACGCCTAAAATATGAAGCATTTGGTCTGGAGTGTTATCCTTCCGATGAGAGCAATAATTCAATATGTCTTGGCATAACCCGTCATCCACATCATCCCCAGGTTTATTTATATACGAGTAAGAACGTGCATTCGGAAAATATGACCATTTATGCGACAAGTTATACCAATTTATATGGCGGGCTAAGGGTAGAGTGGCAGGCTACGGTCAAAGATTTAAAAAATTGGAAAGAAATAGATGCTGCAATTTGGCGTTTACTAGACACATGGAATGTATATTCATAAATCAATTTGATGCGTATCTAAATTGAAATGATGATCTTAAATTATTGAGATAGCAAAATAATTTTATTTACGGAATCAAAAAAGCCCTTTTAAATCCAAAGGGCTTTTTTTATGTAATCTATAGGCTAAAACAGTTAAGGCACTTGCCAGCCGACTTCACGCAACATCTGGCTGAGTTTAATCAAGGGCAAACCCATCAGTGCCGTAAAGTCTTCACCATGCATGGCTTCAAACAGGCTAATGCCCAAACTTTCGGCTTTGATACTGCCTGCTGAATAAAATGGCTGGTCGAACGCCACATAACGCTGAATTTCAACCGCGCTTAAATTGCGAAAATGCACCAGAAAACGGATCAATTCAGTACGGTTAATATTTAACTGCTGGCACTGCACATTAACGGCAGTTTCAAAATGCACCAGCTTGCCGGAAAGATTGCGTAATTGCTCATAAGCCCGAGCTGCGGTTAAAGGTTTGCCAATAAACACATGCGGTTCACTTTCAATCCACACCACCTGATCAGAACCAATCACCAGTGCATGAGGAAACTGTGCTGATATGGTTGCTGCTTTTTGTTCTGCCAGACGACAGGACAGGGTCTGGGCATTTTCTCGCTCAAAAGGCGATTCATCAATTTCTGGGGAAATCACATCGAAGGGGACATTGAGGCGTGATAAAAGCTGACGCCGAATGCTTGAGGTCGAGGCCAGAATAATCGGTGGCCGAAATTGATCAGATCGCATAATTACGCAGCACCTCCAGTGATATAAAATCCAACGCCCGTTCATGGCATGCTTGTAATTTGATCGGGGGAGCGACCCCGGCATCATACGCTTCTTTCCAGCGTGTCACACAAATGCACCAGAAATCACCCGGTTGCAAGCCGTCAAAACCAATTTCGGGCAATGGTGTACTTAGGTCGTTACCAACCTGCTGTGAAAAGCTTAAAAATTCTGAGGTCATCTGTGCACATACCGTGTGCTGGCCAAGATCATAAGGACCGGTATGGCAAAAGCCATCACGAAAAAAACCAGTTATCGGGTCAAAGCAGCAGCTTGCCAAACGTTCACCCAAAACGTTTCGAATATTCTGTGAGGGAACAGGGTTTATTGACATGGTTAAAATAGATCCAAAACCTGAATGGGTAGACTTCTCTGTCTAGACAATAGGATTTTATACGGTATTTGTCCAATTCGTTTCGCTAAATTTCATTATTTCTTCGTAAATTGAAACATAGATTCCCGTAATGATTTGCTTTAACATTTGCGCCAATTATTTTGGCAATGATTTCTTGATAAAGGGTGGAGATTAAAATGAATTTTCAACGTATGACCGATCTTGATTTAAACGGCAAGCGCGTTTTAATCCGCGAAGATTTAAATGTTCCTGTTAAAAATGGACAAATTACCAGCGATGCCCGCCTGCGTGCGGCGTTGCCCACCATCCAGCAAGCCCTAAAGCAGGGTGCAGCAGTCATTGTGTGCTCGCACTTGGGTCGTCCAGTTGAAGGGGAGCCAAAGGCAGAGCAATCGCTGGCACCTGTTGCACAGTATTTATCGAACGCGCTAGGCCAGCCTGTTGCTTTAAAGGATGATTATTTAAATGGTGTTGAGGTAAATCCTGGTCAGGTGGTTTTGCTGGAAAATGTGCGTTTTAACAAGGGCGAAAAGAAAAACAGCAGTGAACTGGCCCAAGCCTATGCCAATTTGTGCGATGTGTTTGTGATGGATGCATTTGGCACTGCGCACCGTGCTGAGGCCTCGACTGAAGGCGTAGCAAGACTGGCCAAGGTTGCCGTAGCAGGCCCATTACTGGCAGCCGAGCTGGATGCACTGGGCCGTGCCATGCAGGCGCCAGAAAAACCAATGGTGGCCATTGTGGCGGGTTCCAAGGTGTCTACCAAGCTGGATGTTTTAAACTCGCTGTCCGGTATTTGCGATCAGCTCATTGTGGGCGGTGGTATTGCCAATACCTTCCTTGCAGCCGCTGGCTACAACGTGGGCAAGTCTCTGTATGAAGCAGATCTGATTGATACCGCCAAGGCCATTGCGGCCAAGGTGAATGTGCCTTTGCCAGTTGATGTGGTAGTTGCCGATGCCAGCCAGCTCAGTGGCGATTTCATGGATTTTGTAGCCAATAGCCAAGCAGTCACTAAAAATGTAAGCGACATTAGTGACAATGACATGATTCTGGACATTGGCCCACAAACTGCCCAGCAATTTGCAGCATTACTAAAAAATGCCAAGACCATTTTATGGAATGGCCCGGTGGGTGTATTTGAGGTTGATGCCTTTGGTAACGGAACTCAAACACTTGCACAGGCAATTGCCGACAGTGAAGGCTTTTCCATTGCTGGCGGTGGTGATACGCTGTCAGCGATTGATAAATATGAAGTATCTAATCAAATTGGTTATATCTCAACAGGTGGTGGCGCTTTTCTGGAATTTGTCGAAGGCAAGGTTCTACCAGCAGTTGCTGTATTAACCGAGCGTTATTCCAATAACTAATTCTACTTGGTTTGTGAGGTGACTTATGAAACATATTTTACTGATTGCTGCTTTGGCAATTCCTTTTTCCCTGGTTGCATGTAGCGAACGCACTCAAGAGCATGCAGAAGCTACTGCTGACTCTGCTGCTCAGGATGCCAGTGTTGCTGCTGAGCGTGCTGAAGAGGAAGGCCGTGAAGCTGCTGCCAAAACTGCTGAAGCTGCCAAAACTGCTGGTGCAGTCGTTGCAGGTACAGCTATTAATGCAGCCGATGCAGTAGGCGATGCTGCCGATGATGCGCAAGCTGCGGCTGCGCGCTCTGCTGCTGATGCGGCCAATGCAACTGCTGAAGCAGCCAATAAAACTGCTGCCAAAGCAGAAGCTAATGCAGCTGAAGAAACTGCTGATGCCAAAAAAGATTAATTGATCGCTTTTGAGTTAAACCCTGTCAGTGGTGCAGGGTTTAATTTTTATAAAAATCCCGTTTACCCTTGGATTTTGTTTTCACTATTAAAAAAACAGTTGAACTATCACCTGCTAATCATTTTATAGTGTTGATTCCCTACCGAATAAATGTTCATTATCATCGCTAATAATCGTTATCGGTTTGTAAATATCGGTCATAGAATTATTAATCTGTTTTATAAGCTAAAAACTTTATTGATATATGAAAATCTTTTATAAAAAGCTACAAAATCATGTAAACCAACAGATATAACCATAAATCAACAAAATACTGTCATCTGCCTTTCATTTTTAAGCGGCAAAGTGATTAACCGAACTTCAACATTTGCATAAGAAATTATAGACAGTGCAGGGTTTCCGATCAATTACACCAATGCTAACCTGTCTGCGATTGATAAATATGAAGTTGCAATCAAGCTGGTGAAAGTTCAACAGGTTATCCATTCAGAAAAGCTGTTGAGTCAACCCAGAGTTATATCGATAAATAATTTGAATTTTTATGAGGTGATTTATGAAACAGGTTTTATTAGTTGCAGCACTGGCAATTCCACTGGCCTTGGGCGCGTGTAGCAAACGTACTGAAGATAATGCAGCAGCGACTGCTGATTCTGCGGCTGCTGATACCAGTGCCAACATGAATAACATGGCAACTACAGCCGACAATACCATGACTGACATGACAACCACTGATACCACTGCAACTGGTATGGGTGACACCACTGCAACTGGTACTACAGGCACTACAGCAACTGATACCACCGGTACAGCTACTGGCACCACTGCAACTGCAGGTACTGGTAGTAACTCAGCGGCCGACGCCGCACAGTCTGCTGCTGATGCTGCCAACTCTGCAGCAAAAGCTGCTAATGAAGCCGCTGCTGCTGCTACCAATAGTGCAGCTGCTGATAACAGTGCACGCTAAGTACTAGTAAACGCAAATCCCGTACATGATACGGGATTTGTTGTTTTAGCACCTTTTATTTATTTAAAGCCCTTCGGCCACAAGAATAAAAATTCCTAATATCACTGACATATTGCTTGACACACGTTAGAATTGGCCTAATTTTCTGGAGGATAATATGGCACTGATTTCCTTGCGCCAGTTGCTTGACCATGCAGCTGAATATAATTATGGGGTTCCTGCTTTTAATGTAAATAACCTGGAACAAATGCGTGCCATTATGATGGCCGCAGACCAGACCAACTCTCCGGTGATTGTGCAGGCCAGCGCCGGTGCTCGCAAGTATGCCGGTGCACCTTTCTTACGTCATTTGATTCTGGCTGCTATCGAAGAGTGGCCACATATTCCGGTGGTAATGCATCAGGATCATGGCACCAGTCCTGCGATTTGCCAGCGTTCCATTCAGTTGGGCTTTAGCTCGGTCATGATGGATGGTTCACTGGGTGAAGATGGCAAAACGCCAACCAATTATGATTACAACGTGAGCGTAACCCGCCGTGTGGTTGAAATGGCGCATGCCTGTGGTGTTTCTGTGGAAGGGGAAATTGGCTGTCTGGGCAGTCTGGAAACAGGCATGGCTGGTGAAGAAGATGGTGTAGGCGCCGAAGGTGTGCTGGATCATTCGCAGTTATTGACCGATCCGGAAGAAGCAGCCCAGTTTGTGGCAGATACTGGCGTGGATGCCTTGGCAATTGCGGTGGGAACCAGTCACGGGGCTTACAAGTTTACCCGTCCACCAACTGATGACATTCTGGCGATTGAGCGCATTAAGGAAATTCATGCCCGCATTCCCAATACCCATCTGGTAATGCATGGCTCCAGCTCTGTACCACAGGATTGGTTGGCTGTGATTAATCAGTATGGCGGCGACATCAAGGAAACCTACGGCGTTCCAGTAGAACAGTTGGTAGAAGCTATTAAACATGGTGTACGCAAAATCAATATTGATACTGATTTGCGTCTGGCCTCTACAGGTGCTATCCGTCGCGAACTGGCAGTAAACCCGGCTGAGTTTGATCCACGTAAATACTTTGCCAAGACCATTACTGCCATGCAGGAAATCTGTGTAGCCCGTTATGAAGCATTCGGTACAGCTGGAAATGCCAGCAAGATCAACCCGATTTCTCTGGAAAAAATGGTAAGTCGCTACAGCAAATAACAGCTTATCAAATTTTAGTAAAAAACCCGTAGCCTATCTGTCTGCGGGTTTTTTTATGGTTTTCAGCCATCAAACTTATCATTCTCATTTATTAAAATAACTAAAGAATCTTTTTAAGGTTAACGCTTAACAATGTAGCTAAACGTATCTTGTATATCAGCATTGTAGTTATAGCCGTGCTTCCTGTTGTCATGTGTTATTAAGCTGTACCTGCATATTGATTGACCTTTCAATTTACCTTATTCATAGCGCTGACAATACAGACCGGTCATAAACGTCTAATCACATCTATTAGACAAAAAACCCATCGCACTGGAGCAGGATATGAAAAGTAATACAGATAAAAGCACGGCTAAAAGCAAAGTTGCTGGCACAGATACATTAGATCGACAAAATTCAAGTGAAAAAATCCAGCAGCTTGATGAATTCAAATCAGACGCGACTGGCCAGGCATTACGCACCAATCAAGGGGTTAAGGTTGCTGATGACCTAAATAGTTTAAAAGCAGGGGTGCGCGGTTCTACTTTGCTGGAAGATTTTATCTTACGGGAAAAAATTACCCATTTTGATCATGAACGTATTCCAGAGCGGATTGTACATGCCCGTGGTTCAGCAGCGCATGGCTATTTCCAAAGCTATAAAAATCATTCTGAACTTACTAAAGCAGAATTTCTGCAAGATCCCACTAAACAAACACCAGTATTTGTAAGGTTTTCGACAGTACAGGGACCACGTGGTTCAGCAGATACAGTACGTGATGTGCGAGGATTCTCGGTTAAGTTCTATACTGATGAAGGCAATTATGATCTGGTTGGTAATAACATTCCGGTATTTTTCATTCAGGATGCCATTAAGTTTCCAGACCTGGTCCATGCGGTAAAGCCGGAACCACACAATGAAATTCCAACCGGACAATCTGCACATGATACGTTCTGGGATTTTATTTCCTTAACCCCAGAGTCAGCACATATGGTCATGTGGCAAATGTCTGATCGTGCGATACCACGCAATTTACATAGCATGCAGGGCTTTGGCGTGCATACTTTCCGATTTATTAACAGTAAAGGGAAAGGACGGTTTGTTAAGTTTCACTGGAAACCGCTGCAAGGTGTTGTGTCTTTAGTCTGGGATGAAGCGCAGAAAATTGCCGGTAAGGATCCTGATTTTCATCGCCGTGATTTGTGGGATACCATTGAAAGCGGGCATTATCCAGAATGGGAATTGGGTGTGCAAGTTATTGAAGAAGAAGATGAGCACAAGTTTGACTTTGATATTCTAGATGCCACA
This sequence comes from Alkanindiges illinoisensis, assembly GCF_004377485.1. GTDB lineage: Bacteria > Pseudomonadota > Gammaproteobacteria > Pseudomonadales > Moraxellaceae > Alkanindiges > Alkanindiges illinoisensis_A. The sequence continues at coordinate 6,269 of NZ_SNTY01000009.1, read as the reverse complement.
AAAATTATTCCTGAGGAGTTAGTACCTATTACGCCACTGGGTAAAATGATCTTAAACCGCAATCCAGATAACTTTTTTGCTGAAACTGAGCAAGTAGCATTTTGCCCCGCGCATATTGTACCTGGTATAGATTTTAGTAATGACCCATTATTACAGGGTCGTTTGTTTTCCTATACAGATACCCAGCTCAGCCGTTTGGGTGGGCCAAATTTCCATGAAATACCAATTAACCGCCCGGTTTGTCCATTTCATAATCATCAGCGTGATGGCATTCACCGCAATACCATCAATAAGGGTCAAGCCTCTTATCATCCCAATTCAATAGATGGTAACTGGCCACAGGAAACGCCGCCAGCAGCAGCACAGGGCGGTTTTGAGAGTTATCAGGAACGTATAGATGGCCATAAAATCCGTCAGCGCAGTCCATCCTTTAGCGATCATTTTTCTCAGGCACGTTTGTTCTTTCATAGCCTGAGCAAGCCTGAGCAACAACATGTAATAAATGCCTATAGCTTTGAACTGGGCAAAGTGCAAAGACCATGGATTCGTGAGCGTACCGTAAATGAAATTTTAGCCAATATTGATCTGGAGCTGGCTCAAAAGGTAGCCTTGAATATTGGTGTTGAGCCGCCTACTAAAGGCACGGTTGAGGTGCCTGAAGTAAATCTGCAACCAGCACCATCATTAAGCCAGATGAGCTTTTTGCCAAAAGACATTAAGGCACGAAAAATCTCGGTACTGGTAAGCAATGGCGTCAATGCCGATACGGTTGAGGACATTCTGAACTGGGCGTTAAAGGAAATGGCCGTAGTGAAGCTGGTTGGCCCAAGTCCGGCGCCTGTTAAAACCAGTAAGGGTGAAATGCTCAAAGTTGATGCAGCCATGGATAGCATGCCATCCATTATGTTTGATGCTGTGGTGGTAGTCGATGGTGATGATATTGCCGATATGCAGCAAAACGGTGAAGGTCTGCATTATTTGCTGGAAACTTATAAGCACTTAAAGCCACTGGTACTGCTGGGTGAACATGCTCAATTACTGGAGCAGCTGCGTCTGACCCCGGATGAAGGCACCCTCAGCGGAAACAGTTTTGCTGATGTGCAGGATCAGTTAAAGCAGGGTCTGTTAAAGCACCGCGTTTGGGCACGTGAACCACTGGCTAAAATGGTTCCAGCCTGATTTTAAGCTAACAAAAAACCAGTCTAATTCAGGCTGGTTTTTTTTGAAGCGGTTTATTAATTAATTGTTAGTTAGAAACTGGTCTAAAACTTCCATTCAATGAGTTGTAAGCCTTGTTCATTAAGCAGGGCAATCATGGCACTGCCATTGGTTGAACCTGTGGTCGAATCTGTAGCTTCTGATTCGCGCCAGTCACCCAGCACCACACGTTTTTTGCCATTGCTGTATTCATGGATAGCAGGACGATGTGTATGTCCATGCAGCAAAATATCATTGCTGACAAGCGCACGGGCAACGGCCTGTTCATTCACGTCCATAATATAGGCAGACTTGCGCTGATGGCTAGCTTTGCTTTTTTGCCGGGCTTGTTGGGCAACCTTACGACGTAATGACAATGGCAAATAAAGCAAGCTATTGATGATTAAAGGATTACGGATAATTTTTTTAAAGCGCTGATAGGAAATATCATCGGTACATAGCGCATCGCCATGCTCCAGAACAATGCGCTGGCCTGCATTCTCAATAGTAATACGTTCTTTGGTAATTAATTGGCCACCAAAGCGGCTCATAAACTGCTGGCCCAGCGCAAAATCACGGTTGCCATGCATAAAAAAAATCTCGGTGCCATCGTTACTAAACACTTGTAAAGCATGAACAATGTCATCCAGCCACTGTGAATGATCATCATCACCCAGCCAGGCTTCAAACCAGTCGCCCAGAATATAAAGCTGGTTAACATGGCTCTGATAATGAGCCAGTAAATCTAAAAACCCCCGCACAAGGCGAGGGTGTTTAGGAGACAAATGTAAATCAGCAATAAACAGCTGTCGCACAGAATTGCTCTAGACAAGAAAGCATGGTTAGCAGGCCATTTATTCGCTAATGACTTTAGCAGATTCAATCACAATGTTTTCAACGGGTACATCAGAGTGATAGCCGCGATTGCCGGTTTTTACTTTTTTAATGGTATTTACAACATCCATGCCTTCAACCACTTTACCAAATACCGCATAACCCCAGCCCTGTGGTGTTTTGCCAGTATGGTTCAGGAACGTATTATTTTTTACGTTGATAAAAAACTGGGCGCTGGCAGAGTGCGGTGCATTGGTACGCGCCATGGCCACAGTGCCTTCTTCATTGGTTAGACCGTTGTCTGCTTCGTTTTCAATGGAATCACGAGTTGGTTTTTCCTTGAAATTAGCGTCCATGCCACCGCCCTGAATCATGAAGTTATCAATGACACGGTGGAAAATAACGCCATCATAATGTCCACTTTTTACATAGGACAGAAAATTCGCCACAGTTTTTGGGGCTTTTTCAGGATTTAATTCCAATACAATGCGACCTTTGTTGGTATTTAACTCAACTTGAGGGTGACTCATTGCTGTATCTCCAGGTTGTGCGGCAAAAGCCGTTTGAATTGGTTGAGTGATAGAGACGCAAACGGTAAACTGCAAGGCCAGTAAAGCAAGAAATTGCGGTCTAAACGAAAGCGTTCCTAAATTGAGTGACATAGTTTTGACGAAATTTTCGAGTTTTGCGAGTATATTTTTCAATTTTCGTACCTAAACCTTTTCCTGCGTGTGATCCATATGAAGCCAAATGATGCTGCCACTGCGATGCCTGACTTGACCCCAACCTCTTCCAACGCACTACAACAGCAGCAAGCACAGGCCGGTCTGGATTTCATTCGCCAGATTATTGCAGATGACTTGGCCAGTGGCAAACACAGCCAGATTGTGTCACGTTTTCCACCAGAACCCAATGGCTACCTGCACCTGGGTCATGTGAAGTCCATTTGCCTGAATTTTGGCGTAGCGATTGAAAATAATGGCCTGTGTAACCTGCGTCTGGATGACACCAATCCGTCTGCTGAAAAGCAGGAATATGTCGACAATATTAAAAATGACATTCACTGGCTGGGTTTTGACTGGAATGGTGAGATCCGCTATGCCTCCAGCTATTTTGACCAATTATATCAATGGGCCGTGCAACTGATTGAGCAAGGCGATGCCTATGTGGATCTGCAAACCCCGGAGCAAATCAAGCTGAACCGTGGCAGTTTTACTGAAGCAGGCACCAATTCCCCCAACCGTGATCAAACCGTTGAGGAAAACCTCAAGCTATTTGAGCAAATGCGTGCGGGTGAATTTAACGAAGGTGCTGCGGTGTTGCGTGCCAAGATTGATATGGCCAGCCCAAATGTCCACCTGCGTGATCCGGTACTGTATCGCGTGCTGAAGGCACACCATCACCAGACTGGCGACAAATGGTGCATTTATCCCATGTATGATTATGCGCATCCGCTGTCTGATGCAATTGAAGGCATTACCCACTCGCTATGTACGCTGGAATTTGAAGACCATCGTCCGTTTTATGACTGGATCATTTCCAAAGTCAATACACAGGCCAAGCCGCGCCAGATTGAATTTTCGCGCCTGAATGTGGATTACACCTTAACCAGTAAGCGCAAGCTGAAAAAACTGGTGGATGATGGCGTGGTACAAGGCTGGGACGACCCGCGTATGCCAACCATTGCTGGGATGCGCCGTCGCGGCTTTACTGCTGAAGGCTTAAGGGATTTTTGCCAGCGTACCGGTGTCTCCAAAGCCGATGGTGTGGTGGATATTGGCTTGCTGGAATTCTGTATTCGCCAGTCACTGGAAAATACCGCACCGCGTGCCATGGCTGTGCTTAACCCGCTCAAAGTAACCCTGACTAACCTGCCAGATAGTATGACCTTGCAGCATTCACGTCATCCGAATGTAGATATGGGCGAACGTGATATTCCTTTATCCTCTGTGATTTACATTGATAGAAATGACTTTGCCGAAGTACCACCTAAAGGTTTCAAACGCTTAATCCCTGATGGTGAGGTGCGCTTGCGTCATGCTTATGTGATTAAATGCAACGAAGTGATCAAGGATGCAAACGGCGAAGTAGTTGAGCTAAAGTGCAGCATTGATCCAGAAACGCTTGGCAAAAACCCGGAAGGCCGCAAGGTGAAAGGCGTGATTCACTGGGTAGACAGTGCGCAGGGTGTGTCTGCTGAAGTGCGTATTTATGAGCGCCTGTTTAGCAACCCTAATCCGGAAGCAGGCGATGATTTTATGCAAAACCTCAATCCTGAATCAGTTAAAGTGTTACAGGCAGTGATTGAGCCGTCTCTTGCACAAGCCAAAGCGGGTGACCGTTTCCAGTTTGAGCGTGAAGGCTACTTTGTAGCAGATGAAAAAGATTTCACCCAAAATCAACCGGTATTTAACCGTATTCTTGATTTAAGAGATAGCTATAAGCCGAGTTAACATATCAACCCTCCCAACCTCCCTTATTCAAGGGAGGCTTCTGGTTTTTTAACCGATGACAATAGAATTTTCTGATCCATTACTAAAATACCGCGAGCAGCACAAAAAACGCCTGAGTTATATGCCGTGGCTATATTGGCGCTTAAAACCCAAGCACCGGGAATGGGCGCAAGCGTGGCAGCAAGACTATCAGGATTATCTGCAAAGCATGGAAAGTGTGCAGATTGGCAAGGACTGTTTTATTTCACCGGATGCTCACCTGTTTGCCGAACCCAATCGCAATATCATTATTGGTGATGGCAGTTTTATTGCGGCTGATTGTGTGCTGCATGGCCCAATCACGCTGGGTAAAAACGTAGCATTAAATCATCATTGTACGCTGGATGGTGGGCGCAAAGGTATTCACATCAGCAATAATGCGAGGCTGGCGGCTTATTGTCATCTTTACGCCTTTAATCATGGCATGAAGCTGGATAGTACCATTCATGAGCAGGCTGTAACTTCAACCGGGATTTATATTGGTGAGGATGTCTGGCTAGGGGCCAATGTGGGCGTAGTCGATGGCGTCAAAATTGATGACTTTGCAGTGATCGGTATGGACAGCACTGTCACGCATCCTGTAGAAGCTTATGCCATTATGGCCGGAAGTCCTGCCAAAAAAATCGGTGATCGGCGCGATAAGAAATAAAGAAATAGCAGTCATCTATAATCTCTGCTAATACATTAGACTTCTTTCATAAGTTGTACCAACTCGCCTTCGACAGGCTCAGGCAGCGTTGGTTGAGCTTGTCGAAACCAGACTTATGCAAGAGATCTATTATTCCAATAACCATTTTTTCAAATCGTATTAAAAACCATAAGGAAAATTATGCTGCTTTTAAAACTCACCATTGTGCCGTTATTTATTGCACTAGTAACCCTTGCCGGAAAAAAATGGGGTGCACAACTGGCAGGCATGCTGGGTGGTTTACCAGTGGTTGCTGGGCCGATTGTTGTTTTTCTTGCCATGGAGCAGGGGCAAGCTTTTGGTGTTGTTGCATCGACTTCTGCCATTGCTTCAGTGGTTGCCTTGCTGGCGTTTGGGTTAGCCTATAGCTGGCTCAGTTTATCAAAATCCTGGCCAGTAACTTACGCATTGTCGCTATTGGTCTGGCTGACAACGGCTGCTTTATTGGCACAGCTGACGCTTACTCCTTTTTTCGCATTGGTTTTGGCATTAATGGCAATTGTGCTGACACCTGTTTTGTTACCTAAAGTGCCATTTAAATCCAGTGGTGCAAGCAGTTTAAAAGATTTACCGCTACGATTAATATCAGGCGCTGTTTTAACGCTTGCAGTAACACAATCAGCCCAGCTACTCGGTGGAAGCTGGAGTGGCATTCTGGCCGTGTTTCCATTAATTGGTTCAGTGTTGGCGGTATTTACCCATCGTAATCAGGGTGCGGCAGCTGTCACTCAGTTATATCGGGGCATGGTAAAGGGCTTATGTTCGCTCAGTCTGTTTTTTCTGATTCTTACTTTTGCCTGGCAGCATTATGGTTTTTGGTGGCCAGTTTTAATCGCGATTTTTAGTGCATTAAGTTTGCAGCTTTTGTTTCGTTTATCGTCATTATTAAAAATGCAAAAGATTGCCAATGCTACAGGGAATTAAAATAATCTAACCCGAATCGCGGATAAGCAATTGACTTGAAAAATAAGAGGACTAGAGCCATCAGTTGAGTTACCACACCAAACTCACAACTCTAGTCCTGATGTTCAATAGTACCGAATTATTTTGCGTAATTG
>NZ_SNTY01000008.1 GCF_004377485.1 Alkanindiges illinoisensis | reverse complement strand
ACTTTCAACTTTTGCCAGTGTTGATCTGTCAGCATGGTACGAGGCATAGCGAATAGTAAAATTGGGTTTGGCGATTTGATTTTACTACTTCGCTATTTTTTTAAGCTAAAAGTGTCAACACACCCTAGACTTCTTTCATAAGTTATACCAACTCGCCTTCGACAGGCTCAGACAGCGTTGGTTGAGCTTATCGAAACCAGACTTATGCAAGAGATCTATTTTTTTATTTATTTAATGTTGGCATTAATTACAGTTCTGTGTCACCTGAACCATTCAGGTTTTGCAAGTAACTAAAATTGCTGGCGAATTCTAAACTAGCGATGAATTCTAAGATGAATGATTTTTCGATGAAGCAATAAACAATAAGCAGGAGGGCAATAATTCTGGCAAACTGACCCGTAAAAATAAGTCCTTGTAAAGGTCAGGATCAAATCAGAAAAATAAAAATATAAGCCATGATCAGTACGATCAGAATAATATTGCTAATAATAAAAATCCGTCCAGTGCCACCCACGGTCGCTGTATCGCATTCCTTGCAATAGCCTTCAGGATTGGTTTGCTTGCCGCACTTATTGCAGAGGGCTGATTTGATTTTCATATTTAACCTCCCGTTAATGTATTCATGAACTAAATTAAGAACGGCTTAAGAATTTTACCTTACGGCAAATGCTGATGATGCAATAGCATAAAAATGTGATCGAGTATGCAATTCAGTTAATTGACGTAAGTAGTTGTAGTTTTTTTCAAAATTTGTTGTGTCAATATAAAATTTAAGTGGGTAAATAAGTTTGAATATCATCTTTAAATATATGCTTTGTTTAATTTATCTAAAAAATAAATAAAAATAACATATGCTTTATTGTTGCAATAGCGTAAAATTATGTCAGCCTAAAAATCTGGTTTATTTATGCCGCACCGAGAGAAAATACAAAGAGTCCGGGCTATTGGTTTCCCTGGTACTTTTAATGATGCCCCTCCTTTAGAAAGGCGCGATATGATAAGTCATCTTATTGAAGACGCTACTATATATTTTCAGCGTGGTGATTTGTCTGGTATCCTGTTTTATGGCGATAATCATATTTTTCATTATCTGGAAGCCAAAGCCAGTTATATGGACGAGCTTAAGCGGGATGTACTAAATTACCCCCTGTTTCATGGCCAGAAGTTTTTGTACGACGAAGCCATTCCACAGTGGAACTTTAAAACTTGGCAAGTCAAATATGTGCGTAATGAACAGCCGCTTAAGGAATTCTTTAAGCGACATGGCTGGGATCAATTCAACCCTTTTTTACTAGAGGGGGCATTGCTAGACGAGTTTATGCAAATTGTTATGCTGTATGCTGATGCTGGGGAGATATTCGAAACTGATTCTGCAGCAAATCAAATCCATCATGTGCCGGAAAAAGAAGCCACATTATGGCATTATATGCTGGGTACAGTGGCCTTAATTGCGCTGGCATGGCTAGCTTTTATACTGCTTAGTCATTTTGGTTATATTAACTTTACCCCGCTGTACCAACAATAATACCAAACCTCGGGCAGGAATTACCTTCAATCAAGGGTTGAGACACTGTCAGAAACAGCAAAGGCTTATGCATCTTATGTAAGCCTTTGCTTTTTATATTACGTCAAGTCATGCAAACCTTAGCTCAGTTCATTGCTAAGTAGAAAGCCCAGGTTGATCTGCTTCTTCGCCAAAAATATTTATGCAATGTGGTTAGAGTCTCACTTCTGCATTAGCTGGCTTTTTTCATCAGTCGCCGGGTGATATGAATTAGTCATGCAGTTGCTGGACGAATAGCTGGTAAGCCAGACACGTCATGCAAGGCATCATTTTGATGATGGTTGCTAGCTTCCAGCTTGCCCATTTCACGTGCACGTTCCAGCATATCAACCACCTCCTGAAATGACAGCATGACCGGGTCATCATCAGAAAATGGATAACGCACATTCAGGTTACAGTCTGGATCAAATCTGGTTTTATGCAGGCGATTGGGAATAAGACTTGTTGCCAATGTCCTGCCTGACAATTTTTTACCCATAGCTTTACTCCTTCTTGAAGTAAATTAATAAGGCCAATTGCCCTTAAAAACCACCCTGCTACTCAACCATAACGTCACAGCCTGACGCTAAACTGATAAACCGGATAGCTCAGGGATTTTCTGGTTATAAAATGCGCAGCATTCATAAGAAAAAATTTAAAATGGCATTAAATGGTTATAATAGTTCATTGAATTTCATGGACTTAAAATTTAAACGCAAGATTTTTAAATTGTGATGAAGTTTACATTACAATACCGCCTCGTGTTAGCCAGCATTGCGGAATTTTTATGTCGGAACAATCCAGTTCTTCATCGATTGCCAAAGCGCATCAGCAAGCCGAAACCATAGCTATTCAGCAGCCGTCCCCAGCGCCCAAGAGTGGCTGGACAGGGGATATTGCCACAAGCGGGGTAATCAAGATTGATGTGGTGTTACAGCAGCTTTGCCGTGCATTCAATACCTCACCATTTTTTCATCACCTGAACATGAAAATGATACTGGAAGGTCAGGACATCAAGTGCATTGTCGACATGGATAGTAATCTGATTGGCAATGTGGCGTTTCAGATCTTGCATGGCGGTGTAGCAGCCACATTACTGGACAGTATTGGCGGTATTGTGGCCATGGGCGAGCTTTATAAGCGGGCTGACAAGGATCACATTGCCGATACGGTAAAAAAGGTAACCCGGCTGGCCACAGTGGATATGCGCATTGATTATATTGCACCGGGCCGTGGCAAACAGTTTATTGGCTCGGCTGAGGTATTGCGCATGGGTCGTAAGGGCTGTACCACACGCATGAACATGCATAATGACGAAGGCAAGCTGATTGCAACCGGGATTGCCTCATATGCCTATTAGCGTTAATGCCACCAGATCTAAAACAGTTCATTTTAAAACAGGCTGTCATCGATGAACTGTCGCTTGGGTTGTGGCGCATGCTGCATTGCCCCCAGTATTAGCAGTCCCATCCCGGGTATGCCTCAGGGTAAGCCTGCCGGCCTTGCGTGATAAATCACTCATGCATTCAATTGGATGACCAGAATTTGTGCAAAATTTTTGGTCATTCCGAGCGGCCAAAGGTGTGTGGTTCATTGCAGCCAGAACAATTAATGTGTGGTAGCGATAATGCCGCTGCTTTTAGCTATTTAATTGAGCTGGAAAACCTGACTTCTTCAGCCTCATAAAGTCTTTTTAGGCTTTTTATTGATCAGTGTTTAAACATTGGGCAAATTCATTTTAATTTTATTAAAAATGCTATTTAACCCCCTAAAACAGGGGATAGTGTTTTTTTAGGCCTTCCTTAATATTTGCAGTAAGTCACATTAATCAGTGCTCGGGGTGCTGATGTCGACGTGCTCACTGCTAAAAAGGAAGTTCTAATGAAATCATTCAATTTTAAAGCATTAACACTTGCCGTATGTACTGGCGCTGCCTTAAGTCTGGCTGCCTGTGGTAGCGACAATGATGATAATAATAACACCACCAATACTGCACCAGCCAGCACAGAAACCATCAAAGGCATGGCTGCTACCGGCAAGCCATTTGCAGGCAAGGTGATTGTCAAAAATAAGGATGGCAAGGAATCTGCGCCTGTAGTCATTAATGCGGACGGCAGTTTTGAAGTAGCTGCACCCAAGGGCGGGCCATACCTGATCAAGGCTTATAATGATAAAACCGGGGATCAGGCCGTTACCCTCTATTCATATTCTGCTGATGCCAAAACCAATGTCAATGTGAACCAGCTCACTACCCAAGCTGTATTTACTGCCAATGGCCAAGCCAATCTGGATACCCTGTACAGCGACTGGGCTAAACAAAGCAGTGCAGTAACACAAGCCAAAATAGAAGAAGCAGCCAAGCAGGTGGCAGCTAACCTCAATAACCAGTTTGCTGCTGTGAATATTGATGCCAAAAAGCTTAATATTTTTAGTTATGACTTTAAGGCCGATGGTACTGGTTTTGATTCCGTACTGGATAATGTACAAATTTCAGGCTTTAACAATTGTACTATCAGCAGTTGTAGTGTGCAATACACTGTCAATGGCACAAATTTTTCATGGAATTACCAGATTAGCACCAATGGCTACTCATGGGTTATTGAAAATCCAAATGGTGGTTTTGGCGGTAATTACAACCTTAAAGTTACGACTTCAGTGAATGGCTTTGGCACTACCGTAGATATTAAAGGTGTACCAAAACCAGCTAACCAGCAAGAGTTTTGCGGTGATGCCGATATTAAAGAGCAGTTGCCAGCGGGTTATGTATTAAATAGTTGTTCATTTAGTGGTAATACCGGCAATATTGCGGCAACAGTGTCAGCCAATGGATTTAGCGTAAGCTACAGCGTAAAATATGAATATACGCCTGCTTGATAAACTACTCTTAGCAATACAATAATTTTCACAGTGCATCTAATGCCCCGATAAATTTTGGGGCTTTTTTAATTCTGGCTTATAAAGTTAAAAACTGCCAATCCAGTCCTGCTTTCGATGAAAGTCAGCCTGCACACCTGAGTGTTGTAAGGCAAAGTAAAACTCCCGCTGCTTCTGGGTTTTTATAACGCTGGTCATGCCAAGAATCAGATCGTTCCAGCCACATTGATGTGCTTCAAAAAATTGTTGAAAACTTAGCACAGCTTCCAGCTTTTGTGACTGGTTTTTTAGCTCCAGCAATTGAACATCATGGGCTGCTACAGGCGGCAGTTGGGCAGGTTCACGGTAATTCTCAAAGCCATAGCAATTCCAGACGCCTGCCGGACTTAAATTAATTTCCCGGTAAACCGTCTGGTTTTTAAGGCCGATAAACAGTTCAAAACAGGTGTGTTGCCATAAGTAATCACGACGCGGGTAGCCCAGCGCATCTCCATCAAAGCTGGTGGAAGGAGAGTTATTTAGGCAGGAAGCCAGATTATCCGCTGAATCCGGCCACAGCACCTGCTGCTCGGGATCATTTACCCAGAACAGCACGCGCACTGATGACGGCAGCAGGATTTCAGTAGCAGTAACAATGCGAATGCTGCGGTCTGGGGTAAACGGTTCTAACTCATAGCTCGGCAAGATCCGCTACCCCGTAAATTACATATCATAAAATACTGACTTGACCCTGCTTATTTGGCTAAGTGGGCAAAGCGGATCAGGTTGGATAAATGCTGGTTCTGTTTATCAGCCTTTTTATACAGCAGCACAATTTTGCCAATTTGCTGCACAATTTCGGCATCAGTTTTTTCAACCAGCTCTTGCATTAGCGCCGCGCGCAGTTCACGGTCTTCACCGCTTACTTTGACTTTGATCAGCTCATGGTCATTCAGTGCACGGTTGGCTTCTTCAATAACCCCTTCGGTCAGGCCCTGACTGCCCAGCATCACCACAGGATGCAGTGCATGTCCGATTTGACGTAAACGCTTACGTTCCTGATTTGAAAGACTGCTCATACACTGAACTCAAACAACATTAAATAAGATGGGCCATTGTAGCGAAAAACCCTGTCGCACGAAATCATTATCTCAGACACCAAGGGTTTATCATGCTATCTGGCTACACCCTAGCTACACCAGCGCTGCTAAAAAATCTGGTGAATACCCTGAGTTTAAAAAATCAACTTGGCTCAAATCCACTGAGTACAATTTTGCTGGCATCTACCAGTTGTTCAACCTCATTGAGCAACTGGCCTTGAGCCTGCATGTCCGGCGTTTGAAATAGCGAGCGGGTAAACATGAATTCCCAGTGAATCGCCACACTTTTATGCTTGAGCAAACCAATGTCCAGTTGGTCAGGATCATCAATTAAAACCAGTGCGCCCTGTGGTTTAATGATTTCACTAATTGCCTGCAAATGATGATCAGTAGATCTCTTGCATAAGTCTGGTTTCGACAAGCTCAACCAACGCTGCCTGAGCCTGTCGAAGGCGAGTTGGTACAACTTATGAAAGAAGTCTAATGTGTTATGCTTGGCTTGAGTTAAATTTCATGTGACATGAGTGCCGCCATGAGCTATTCGTTTAATCGTGCCCCTTTTCCCGCAACCCGCTTGCGCCGCGTCCGAAAGCATGACCATATCCGTGAAATGGTGACTGAACATGAACTATTGGCCAAGCACCTGATTTATCCGGTTTTTGTATTACCCGGTCAAAACCAGACCCAAGATGTGCATAGCATGCCGGGTGTGCAGCGTATGTCTGCTGACTTGTTACTCAAAAAAGCCGAAACCCTGCTGAATCTGGGGGTAAGCAAGCTCGCGTTATTCCCTGTTACTCCGCAGGAAGATAAGAGCTTGGAGGCCAGTGCTGCGTGGCAAGCAGATGGATTGATACAAACCACGATTCGCCTGCTTAAAACAGAACTACCGGAAATGGTGCTCATTAGTGATGGGGCGCTTGATCCTTATACCACGCATGGGCAGGATGGCATTATTGATGAAACGGGCTACGTACTCAATGATGAAACGGTGGAGGCACTGGTCAAACAGGCCTTAAGCCATGCTGAAGCAGGTGCGGATATTATTGCCCCCAGTGACATGATGGATGGCAGGATTGGTGCGATCCGTCAGGCACTGGAACAAAACGGTTTTATTTATACCAACCTGATGGCCTACTCGGCCAAATATGCCTCGGCTTATTATGGGCCATTTCGGGATGCCGTGGGCAGTGCCAGCAACCTCAAAGGCGGTCACAAGAAAAATTACCAGATGAATCCGGGTAACCGCGCCGAAGCCCTGCATGAAGTTGCACTAGACTTGCAGGAAGGTGCTGATATGGTGATGGTTAAACCCGGCCAGCCTTATCTAGATCTGGTGCGTGAAGTCAAAGACACGTTTGGCGTGCCAACTTTTGTTTATCAGGTTAGCGGTGAATATGCTATGCACATGGCTGCCATTCAAAACGGCTGGCTGAGCGATGCCGTGATCCTGGAATCCCTGCTAGGTTTCCGACGTGCTGGAGCTGATGGTATTTTAACTTATTTTGCAGAAACGGCCGCCAGAATGCTTAAAGGCCTTAATTAATGAAGGTACTGATTGTTGGCGGTGGTATTATTGGCCTGCTCAGTGCCCTTGAGCTGTCTCAGGCTGGCTGTAATGTGACCATTCTGGACAAGCAGGATTTCGGACAGGCGGCCTCGTGGGCTGGCGGTGGCATTTTGTCGCCGATGTATCCGTGGCGCTATCCCGATGCCGTGAACCAGCTGGCGCGTTTTGGCAAGTCCATGTATCAGCAATGGCAACCGCTCCTGCAACAGGCTACCGGACTGGATATTGAAATCAATCCATCCGGCATGCTGATTCTGGATGAAGCCGATTTTAATACCGGGCTAGGCTGGGCTGCACATGACCATGATCTGCAGCAAAGCGCACAACTGTTAGATGATTCAGCACTTAACAGTATTAATCCGCGTTTAAATCCTCGCATCACGCAAGGCTTATGGTTTCCACAGCTTGCCAACATTCGTAATCCACGTCTACTTAAAACCCTGATTACCTTTTTAAAGCAGCAACCCAATGTCCGTATGCAACCCTTTACGACAGTGCAGCGTTTTGAGGTTAAAAATAATAGCATTCGCGCCGTAGTGGATGAAAAAGGCACACACTGGCAGGCAGATCAGTATGTGATTGCCACAGGTGCATGGTCTGGCCTGCTAAGTGAACAGTTTGAATGGCATATCCCTGTTAAGCCGATTCAAGGCCAAATGATCCTGTTTAAAGCGCCTGCACAATGGTTACCAAGCATGGTGATGCATCAGGGCATTTACCTGATACCGCGGCTGGATGGTCATATTGTGTGTGGTTCCAGCACCGATGATCTTGGTTTTAATACCGATGTAAATTCTGAGATTGGTTTGAAGCTTCAGCAAACCGCTTACCAGTTGATACCTGGCCTGCAGGACATGCCAATTGCCCATGCGTGGGCAGGTTTAAGACCTGGCGTGCCGGATGGTGTGCCTTATATTGGCAAGGCGCCCCCTGGCCAATCACAACAGCTTAACAATTTATGGCTGAATTGCGGACATTTTAGAAATGGTCTGGTGATGGCACCCGCGTCTGCCCGCCTGTTAAAGCAACAAATACTGGGCGAAACCTTAATGGTTGACGAGGCAGCTTATTTGCCCGCCAACCGGTTAAGCTAATTCAAACTTTTATTCAACACCTTAAGCCAAAGTTACTAAGCCAGATTTACTAAGCCAAAATTACGCTGGCTGGCAATTTGCCATGTGCTGCAAAATAAATGGCTTGTTCCAAACGGTCATTGCCCCAAAAGGGTTCATTGCCTACCATCATGAATGGCGCACCAAACACATCCTGCTGTAGCGCCTGTTGGGTTTGCTGTTTTAATTTTTGCTTGCCCTCATCACTGTTGGCCTCAGCAATAATCTGTGCACTGTCCTGCCCCAGTTTGTCCAGAATATTAGCAATCAGCTCACTGTTACCAATGTCCTGATCATGGGCAAAGTTAGCCGTATAGACTGCACGGATAAAATCGCCAATCCATTCGCTTTCTGCATAATTGGCGGAAATACGCGCAGCCAGCATGCCATTGCGTGGGAATGTAGAAGGCCGCTGATACGGCAGATTCAGGCTGGCACAAATGCGCTGCATATCATGCCACATATAGTTACCCTTGGCTGGAAAAAGCTCATTTGGTGTGGTTTTCCAGCCATACTGCTGAAATACAGCACCCAGTAAAAATACCCGCCAGCGCACGTTGACCCCAGCTTGTTCGGCCAGTTGCTCTACCCGCATGGCAGCAGGATAAGAATACGGACTAGCATATTCAAACCAGAAATCCAGTGTTTTTTCCATGGCTAAGTTCCTTATGTTATAGAGAGTGTGATGGCTAAATGGTGTAATGAATCATTGAAAGGCTGATTTTGCCTGTAACAGCCTGTGTTTGCTCATAGCAGCCTGATTAATTGACATGCCGCTGTAGAACCAGCTGAAACTCATCCCGTTTGGGTTCACCCAGTACCTGTTCAACCAGCTGGCCGTTCTGATAAAGCAAAATGGCTGGTGGGCCAAACACGTTAAGGGTTTTAAGAACGGCACGACTGTTTGCATTGGTTTGCGTGACATCCAGTTTGACGCGCGTCCAGCCCTGTAATTCAGGCACCGGATTTTGCAAAAACAGTTCACGCTCAACAATTTTGCAGGCAATGCACCAGTCTGCACTAAGCTCAACCAGCAAGCGTGGATGCTGTTGCTGATATTGCGACAATTGTGCTGTGGTATAAATCACATTCACTGGCTGCGGCGTATGGTCTTTTTTCAATAATGGGTTTAAAGGCCGTAAGGGATCAGTAGCGCCAAGGCCTGCCCCAACCACTTGCATCACCGCCCACAGTCCAACCACAATCGCCAAAGCCTTGGTGAACAAACTGCCACGTCCCGCCCAGTACCAGAGCCACAAGGCAAAAAACAGGCTAAGCACGGCCCATAACAACAGCATCCACGGGCTTACAAACACCCGGTTCAGCAAGATTAGCGCCACGGCAAACAGCAGCAAACCAAAACCACGGCGTACCCAGTTAAGCCAGTTGCCTGCTTTGGGTAAAAACCGGCCTTCGGTTGCACCCAGAATCATCAGTGGCACACCAAGTCCCAGACCTAAGCAAAATAATGCCACGGCGCCCAGCCACGGATTGCCCACAGTAGATACTGATAGCAAAACCCCAGCTAGTGGTGCAGACAAACAGGGCGATACAATGAGCGCGGAAAAAAATCCAGCAACCCAGCAGCCCAGCACACTGCCCGACCATTTGCTGGACTGGCCATATTGTCCAACCTTTTCAATACGGCCGCGGACAAATGCTGGCAGGCGCAGCTCAAACAGCTCAAAGCTATGCAGGGCCAGCAGCGCAAAAACAACCGCAAAACCAATCAGAATGGCAGGATGCTGCGACCAGGCAATCAGGTTAATCTGATGACCAAATAATGCAATCAGCGCTCCTAACATGGCATAACTACAAGCTACTCCGATGGCATAACCCGCAGCCAGCAAAAAGCCATGTCCCGCCGAGCGGCGATGCTGGGTTGCCACCAGATTGGCCACAATCGGCAGCATGGGCAGCACACAAGGCGTAAAAGCCAGTCCAAGCCCTGCCAGAAATAATAGACCCAGCGCCAGCAAGGTATGATCCGCCAAACCAAATGGATCACTGACCATACTGTTGCCAGTAGCTATTGACGCAGGCTGACTTGGTATTGCCGCAGCAATTTGAGGACTGTCTTTGAAAGGGGAACTTTTAGCTGGTTGTACATCCGGTAAAGGTGTCGCCACAATCGGCGGTGCATCCCCCAACGCAGTGATCTTGACGCTGGTTTTATTGTCTATCGTGGTTTGTGCTTTGGCATCAGGTTTCTGAGTGTTGCCAGTCTGGATATTGTCAGTCTGGGCATTACCCTCTTGTTTAGATTCCTGTTTGTTACCAGTCTGAACTATAGAAGAATTTTCTTTTTCCTTCGCTGGTTTGGCATTGATAATCCGGGTTTGAAATTGCTCTGGCGGATAGCATACTCCTGCCTTGGCACAGCCCTGCCAGTTTAAGGTTAATGTGCCATTGCCCTGCACCGGCACAGTCAAACTGATATCCTGATGAAATACCGGCACACGGCCAAATTCAGGATCATTTTCAAATTCTGGTTGCTGATCGAAGCTGATTTTACCAACCGTTAAACCCGCATTACCCTGCACTGAAAAACGCTGCTGGTATAAATAATGTCCTGGCACCACATTGGCCTGAATGATAACCTTGTCAGCAGTTTGCAAGGCTGAAAACTGGAATGCCTGAGTGGCTGATAAAAATGCGGGCTTGCCACCCTGCTGTCCCAGCAAAGTTTTGGACTGGTTAAACGCTGTACCTGTATTTTTTTGGCCAAAAACACTTTGTGCAGGGGCCGTATTATTGGTTTCAGCGAATGAATTGGCTGGCGGTTCTGCGCTACTGATGCTGTAAACGGCGGCACATCCCACACCAATCAATAGCCTGATACCCAGTCCGCCAAACCCTAATTTTAACAACATTAAACC
Source organism: Alkanindiges illinoisensis (assembly GCF_004377485.1). GTDB lineage: Bacteria > Pseudomonadota > Gammaproteobacteria > Pseudomonadales > Moraxellaceae > Alkanindiges > Alkanindiges illinoisensis_A. Next base: position 79,411 of record NZ_SNTY01000008.1, on the reverse strand, counting down.
AACATCCTGCGACTTCATTGTTTTATAACAGTCTGCCAGTATAAAAAACAATGATGACTTTCCACCAACAAATATTTCCGCATTTTGTTAATGGGTTTTGTTACTTCAAAAAATATTTTTATTTTTGCAAAAATTCTGTCAACGCTTTATTCACCTGTAGCGTTATATAAGGGAATCACTTCATATTTACTGGTTTGGCTCTGTGTCATCGATGGCATCCTGATATAGGGCTCTTTTATTTGTTGTAGCATCCATTCTTCTGGAATGGGCAGCAAATCTTGGCGGCTGGTCTGAAACTCTCACATGCGCAAGCAGGGCCAGCCGTTATTTTTAATACTTTCTTTTTTATTATTAGATCTCTTGCATAAGTCTGGTTTCGACAAGCTCAACCAACGCTGCCTGAGCCTGTCGAAGGCGAGTTGGTACAACTTATGAAAGAAGTCTATTGTTTATAAAAATATTTACTCAGCGCGCATTGCCTCAAGCATTGCCATTATCCCGTGCTGAATCAACTTGCCTGTTCAAGTTCTTATTTGGTATTTAATTGCCTAATCAACATCATTTCCTCATGTTTTTTCTTAAAATTTTCTGTTTTTGTTATTCGTATTTTCTACTGGATATTTAACTCAACCATTTCAAAATGTAATGCTATGCCCTAATCAGGTAAGTACGTGTTACAACGCAGCTTTTTGAAACATTTACTTAACGTTTCGCCCCAAAACTAAAACATTGTTGTCGTAATTCAATGCGTTAAATTAATTTTACCTTCTTAATTTATTTGACCGATGGATGATGACTTATGGAAACTTCAAATCAGCATAGCAATATTCATCATGACCGCGTAACGGTCAGTGATATGCCATTGTGGTACAACCGTGTTTCCTGGGGCGCAATTATTGCCGGTACAGCTGTTGCATTAGCGGTTCAGGTACTTTTAATGCTGTTGGGTACAGCGATTGGCATGGCAACGATTAATCCTGCCAGTGAAGCCAATCCAATGGATGGTATTGCAACTGGTGGCTTAGTCTGGTGGACTATTAGTTCCATTATTGCCATGTTTATTGGCGGCTGGGTTAGTGGTCGCCTGTCTAATGGCAATCCCAAGGATGGCCTGATGCATGGCGTCATGGTCTGGGCCTTGTCTACCCTGCTGATTACCACGGCAATGGGTCGCGTTGTGACTGGTGTAGGCACCCTGATTGGTCATGGTCTGTCACTGGGTACCACCGCAGCAGTAACTGCGGCGGCCTCCAATGATGATGATTCAAATGATACCCTGCGTAAAAATGGTTTTAATCTGGATAATATCCGCCAGCAAGCTGAAACCCTGCTACGCCAGACTGGCAAACCTGAATTGCAACCGGAAAACCTGCAAGCCAAGGCTGAAAATGCAGCAGACACTACAGCGGCGACTGCTCAGGCCAATGCCAATACTACACCTGCACAGCAAAATGCCAATGTAGACCAGTTACTGCAAAACCTGTTCCGTGAGGGTCAGGACACTGTACAAGCAATTGACCGTGAAGCCATGGTGAATGTACTGGTTGCCCGTGGCCAGACTCAGGCTGAAGCTGAACGTACCGTTGATGGCTGGATCGGCACCTACCAGACTGCCCGCCAGCAAATCAAGGCTGCTGAAGCCAAAGCACGTCAGGCAGCAGATCAGGCTGCTGAAGCTGCGGCTAAAGCAGCGCTGTGGGCCTTTATTGCCTCACTGCTGGGTGCAATTGCTGCTGCCATTGGTGGCCGTATGGCAATCCGTACTGTAGAAACCACCCGTGTTACCACTAACCGTAATGTATAACGACGGCACGGTTTATCAATAACAGGTGCAAGCCTGTCCAAAAGCGAAGCTGATCCGGCTTCGCTTTTGCGCATTTGATATAAGCTCAGCAGCGCTGGATATATAAGTTTTCACGATCTCACAAATTCTAATCATTTCAGCCTATTAGTTTACTTTTTTAAAACTTTAGTAGCTTGAAGCTCCTAACTTATGCCCTTAGGCTGTTTACACCGTATTAATAACGAGGTAAGACACAATGAAACTACCAGTACTTGTTGGTATCGCGATGTTAGGCAGTGTTGCCATGAGCAATGCACAGGCAGCCCCAATGGGCGAAGCATTCCAGTACAATCCAGCCAAACTTCAGCAAGTGTGCCGTGGCAAGTCACAGGGCGCTCCTGTGTCTCTGGCCATGAATGGAGTTGTGTTTAACGGTACGTGTGAATACCGCTATATTCCTAATTCGCGCAGTGTACGCAACATTGATCCAATGGAAGCCGATCAGGCCTGTAGCGGCCAAGCCAGTTCTTCTGTCAATGCGACTGTAGATGGCAAGCAAGTGGCTGGTAAATGTGCGCTGGCCTTCAAAAATATTGGCCCGAGTGATATGTCTGGAACCAGCGCTGCCACTACAGAAGGCGCCACTATCACTACACCGTAGTAGCAGTTTGATCATCTGGCTTATTGCCACATTAAACTACAGTCAGGCCATGGTCATGTTCGCCTATGCCATGGCCTGATTGCTCACCCTGCCAGCAACTATTTTTCTGTCTATTAAACCGATTTAAGCCCACAAAAATAATCCATTCAAAAAATTCTTCTGCTTTGGCATAGCCCAGTTTCACCAAAATCTGGTAGCCTTAAAACCAGATTACCCCGCCAATGCGAACCAAGGGATATGCTGCATTTTTTTCATACGTCTGACTGGCATCTGGGACAGTTTTTTTATAATCATTCCCGGCATTATGAGCACGACTGTTTTTTAAACTGGCTGTTGGAACAACTACGTGAGCACCAGCCGGATGCCCTGCTGATTGCCGGTGATATTTTTGATGTGGTTAATCCCTCCACCGCTGCCCTAAAGCAACTGAACCAGTTTATTGCACAGGCGCAGGCACAGGTGAGCCATTTGCAAATCCTGATGATTGCAGGCAACCATGATTCGGGTCATCGGCTGGAACAGGTTGAACCGCTGCTGACCAAATACAATACGCATGTGGTGGGTCTGATTGAATGGCTAGACGACAATACGCTTAATTTCGATAAGCTGTTGCGCCCCATCCACAATGCACAGGGTGAAATTTGCGCCTGGTGTATTGCCCTGCCCTATTTACGTCCGGCTGAAATTACGGGCAACGGGCAGGATTATCAGCAAACGGCTCAGGCCACCGAAGCGCTGTATCAGCAACTCATTGAAGAAGCACGTCGCCGCAAGACCAAGGATCAGTCGCTGGTGCTGATGACCCATGCCCACATGCAAGGCGGCACCAGCTCGGATTCGGAACGGCCAATTGTAGTAGGCAATGCCGAAGCCCTATCCACCAAATTGTTCCATGAAGATATCCAGTATGTGGCGCTGGGTCATTTGCACCGGCCCCAGCGTATTGAACACGAGCATATCCGCTATAGTGGCTCACCCATTCCGCTGTCGTTTAGTGAAGTTAATTACAAACACCAGATTGTCAAAGTACAGCTTCAACCAGACAGTCCAGCTGCTATCCAGCCCTTGCTCGTACCACGCCGTGTGCCCTTATTTAAAATCAAGGGTACGCTGGATGAAGTGCTGCAAAAAACCAGAGAGCTGGAAGCCCGTAACCCCCTGCCACTGGCGCAACAGGCGTTTGTTGATATTGAATATTACAGTGACACACCGCCACCACCGGATTTCAGGCAGCAAGTTGAAGCCGCCTTGCCACAGGATAATTACCGTCTGGTGCGGCTTAGCCGGATGGCCAAACCACTGACCCAGCAAATTGCACCGGATAGCGATGACCTGGCAACGCCAATAGCGCCGCCTACGCCAGCAGAACTGTTCCAGCAACTCTGGCAAAAGCTGGGTTTTGTGGAAGATCCGCAAGTGCTGAAGGATTTCCAGCAATTGTCCATGCAGGCTGAACAGCAGGACACAGGGCAAACTGCGCTGGAAACCAAAAAGGCTGTGGAGAATCACACTATCAACATGGCACCACCAGACGCTGTATGAATAATCCGTTATGAAAATTTTAAGTTTGCGGCTGGCTAATCTGGCGTCAATTGCTGGCGAGCATGTAATTAATTTTGAACAGGAACCGTTAAAAAATGCGGGGCTGATTGCCATTACTGGTATTACCGGTGCTGGTAAAACTACTTTGCTGGATGCCATTTGCCTTGCCCTGTTTGACCAGATTCCACGTTTGCAACACGCTGAAAGCCTAAAAAAAATTACGGATGTGAGTGGTGAGGAACTACTCATTAATTCCAGCAAGAATATTCTGCGGCGAGGGTGCGTACAGGGCTTTGCCGAAGTCGAGTTTATTGCACAGGATGGCAAGCATTATCTGGCACGCTGGGAAGTAAAGCGGGCGCGCCTAAAAGCCAGTGGAAAATTACAGGATGTGCAGCGTGCCCTGCGTTGTATAACTGATGGTCAACTCATTTCTGAGCGCACCAAGGAATGCAACGACAAAATTACCCAGTTGCTAGGTTTAACCTTTAACCAGTTTACCCGGGCAGTGCTGCTGGCTCAGTCGGAAGTGACTGCATTTTTAAAGGCCAAAGACAACGAGCGCGCTGACCTGCTGGAGTATCTCACCAATTCGGATATTTATTCACGCATTGGCATGGCTTCGTTTGCTGCAACCAAACAGGCTCGTGAGAAAGTAGAAAGTATTGAGAAAAAAATAGGTGATCAGCTGCCCTTAACTGATGCTGAACGCCAAGTTTTGCATGAACAACTGCACACTGCCCAGCAGCAATTGAATGAACAGCAGCAGCAAAAACAGCAGCTTGAAAAACAACTGGAATGGTACAGCCAGCAGCAGCAATTACAACATCAAATTACCCAGCAGCAAGAAGTACTAAATACTGCCCAGCAACAATTGGATGCCTTTCAGCCGCAAATGGTCTTTTTGCAACAACTGGAACAATTTGAACCTGTACGCGCCAGCTTTTTGCAGGCACAGCAATTTGAACAGCAACAGGTAGAATTATTAGCAACCCGGCAACAGGCTGAACAACAGGCAATTGGGCTAGCGCAGCAACTCAGCCAACAACAGCAGCATTATCAACAGCAACTGGATGTCTTTCATTGCCTGCAACAGCAGCAGCAAAGCCTGAAACCGCAACTGCAAACTGCCCAGCATTGCGAACACCAGTTGGCCAGCCTGAATGTTCATATTAGTCAGCAGCAGGATAAACTGGAACAGTTAAGCGCAAAGCTGGCACCACAACTGGCTGAACAACGCAGTCTGGAACAACAGCAAACGCGCTTGCAAACCCAACAATTACAGCAACAGACTGTTCTGGCACAAACGCAGGAATTTGCCTGCTTTGATGCCGAACCACAAGCAGCAATTTTAACCATTCAAAAAGCAGCACGGTTACGTGAAGAATTAACACGCCAGCAGCCCAATATTTTTCAGCAGGATATAGCCAGCCAGCAGCAACAGCTCGAGCAGATTAGCCAGCAGTTAAGCAGCCTGACAACCCAACATGGCAGTCTTGAGCAATTTGAACAGCAATTGCATGAAACCCAGCAACAACTGGAAAAGCAGCATAAGCATCACGCTGCATGCGAGCGGATCAGCGATCAGCTTAAATCCTGGCTCAAGGTAGAGCAGCAAATTCTGGCCATGCAGCAGCAACAAGCCAGCGAACAGCAACAGCTGGATACCCTGCAAGCCGAAGCCCGGCACGCCAGTCAAAAAACGCGAAATGCCGAGTTACAGCTTAAAACCACCCAGCAATTGCTGAATGAACAACGCCTGTTTACAGCGCAAAGTGTTAAGGAATTGCGGCAACAACTAATGCCAGATCATCCCTGCATGGTTTGTGGCAGCACCGCGCATCCGTTTTATGATCCGCAAAACCTGCTCAATGCCCTTAACCAGCAACTGGATGCCCAGCAGCAACAGGCAGAACTGGCATTACAGCAGGCACGCCAGCAAGAAACCCAACTCCAACAGCAGATTACCCGCCTGCAAACCAGCCTTGACCAGCTTGGCAACCGTCAAAAGCATACCACTGATGATCGGCAAGGCATTCTGGATGAAATCTGCAAGATCAGTAGCAAGTTTTATCAAAAGCTGGAACAGCAACCGGAGCTTAGTTTTGCCCAACAGTTGCTAAAAGATATACAGGACAAACTCGACAGCAGCCGAACCACACTGGAACAGCAATGCCAGCAGCAGCAAGCCCAGCTTAAAACTTGGCAACAACTGGAAAAACAGCAGGAACAAGGCCAAAAACTGCTGGAAAAACGGCAGGAACTGGCAACGCTGGAACAACAAACGATTGAAGTTTTAAATCCGTCGTTGCTACAGGCATGGCACCAGCAGTGTATTGAGGAGTCAAGCCAGTTTGTCCAAAGCATTCAGTTACGCTGCAAAGCCCAGGAACAACTCAAACAACTGGAAAAACAGGCGCAACAACAGCACCAGCAATTGTTGCAGCTACAATCTGCCATTCATCATGCACAGGCGCAACACACTGAATTACAGCAGCAACTGAAACAGCAGCAGGCCAGTCAGCAGCAAATCCAGCAGCAACTTGATGCTGTGTTTACGCAATATGCAGCGCCTTTTACAGTGCGCACCACCGAGGATTGGCAGCAGCAACTACACCAGCAGTACCAGCAACAGCAGCAGCAACTGAACCAGTCTGACCAGCTTAAGCAGCAGACAGAAAAACAGCACATTAAAGTGCAGCAGCAACTGGAACATCTACAGCAGGATTTGCACAAGAACCAGCTTGCCCTACAGCAAGTGCAACAGAAAATTATGCAGTGGCAACAGCAGCATCCTGAGTTACAGCCCCCAGTAATTGAAAAATTGCTGCATTGTGATTATGTGCATAAGCAGCAGCTTCAGGAACAATGCCAGCGCCTGCAACAACAGCGCCAACAAGCTGAAAATACGCTCAGTGTTTATCAACAGCAATGGCAGCAGCATTTAACCAGTCAGCCAGTGCTGAACATGCAAGACTTGCAAGTCCGTATGCTGGATCTGATTCAGACCTTGCAACAAATGGATGAACAATACACCGCCCTAAAGCTTAAAAAAATGCAGGATGAGCAACAACAACAGCAAGCCGTGCAGTATCAGACTGAACTCAACAAAGCCAGAGCCGAGCATCACCGCTGGGACAAGATTTCAAGCCTGATTGGTGATGCCAAGGGCGCAACCTTTAAAAAACTGGCGCAGCAGTTTCATCTGCACATGCTGGTTGAGCTGGCCAATCAGCAGCTTGCCGCCTTAACCCCGCGTTATTCGCTGCGCTGTATTGAAGATTCGCTAGGCTTGACCATTGTTGACCATTACATGAATGATGAAGTACGCCCTGTGCTGTCGCTATCCGGCGGCGAAAGCTTCCTAGTGTCACTGGCGCTGGCATTGGGCATTGCCAACATGGCGTCCGGCAATACCAAACTGGAATCTCTATTTATTGATGAAGGCTTTGGTACACTGGATCAAAGCTCGCTGCATGTGGTGATGGATGCGTTGGATCGCCTGCAAAGTCAGGGTCGCAAGGTGGTGCTGATTTCCCATATCACGGAAATGCATGAGCGCATTCCGGTCAAGATTCAGGTGATTCCGCAGGGATCTGGTGCTAGCCGGATTGAAGTGGTGGGTTAATGTCTATTTAGCAATAAGATGCTTAACTACTCCACGAATTCGACAATAACTCAGCCTGCTGCATCACCAGCTCAATGGCATCGTTGGCTTTATCCGGCGGATATTTCCAGCGTTGCAGGGTACGCCGCACCAGTATTTTAAGCTGCGCCCGCACACTGTCGCGCACTTGCCAGTCTACCGTGGTGGATTTACGCAGTTTTTCAGTGATCTCACGGGCAATCTGTTTTAGCGTCTCGTCGCCCAGTTCGCGCACTGCACTTTCATTATTGGCCAACGCATCATAAAAAGCGATTTCATCAGTACTTAACCCTAAGTCAGATTCACGAGCCATTTCAGCCTGAAAATCCTTAGCCATTTGGATAAGCTCTTCAATAACCTGTGCTGTTTCTATTGCCCGGTTATTGTAGCGGCGTAGCGTTTCCTGCAAACGGTCAGAGAAGCGTTTTTCCTGCACCACATTATTTCGCGTTTTCGCCTTAATACCATCATGGAGTAATTTTTCCAGCAGCTCAACTGCCAGATTGCGGTAGGGCATTTGCCGCACATCTTCCAAAAACTCATCTGATAACAGGCCAATGTTGGGTTTATCCAGACCACACATGGCAAACACATCGGTCACCCCATCGGCAATTACCGCATTATCCAGAATCTGCTTGAGCGTGCTGTCTTTTTCCGCTTGTGACAGCTTACGATCCACCGAGGTATGCTTGCTAATAACGGCTTTAATGGCTGAATAAAAGGCAATTTCTTTGTGCAGTGTTCTGGCTTCATCCAGCGTGCTGCATAAAGAGAAGGCTTTATTGGATGCCAGCACCAAATCAAGGAAGCGTTTTTTACCGTCCTTTAAGCCCAGCACATAGTTGGCGGCGGGAATAATCAACCGGTGTGCCTGAGTTTCAAACGCGCTTAAATCCATACCCGCCTGTTCAGTGGTTTTGGCAAACATGCCACGTAGCGCATCCATTTTTTCAGCCAGCACGGCATAGGCTTCTTCGGCGCGTAAGGTCGGCTCACCCTTGCCTTTGGCATCGGTATAGGTTTTTAACGCCTGTTTTAGTTCGTTGGCAATGCCAATATAGTCCACCACCAGACCGCCCTGCTTGTCCTTAAACACCCGGTTCACCCGTGCAATGGCCTGCATCAGGTTATGGCCTTTCATGGGTTTGTCGATATACATGGTATGGGTACAGGGCGCATCAAAACCGGTGAGCCACATATCGCGCACAATCACCAGTTGCAGCGGGTCATTCACATCCTTAAAACGTTTTTCAAGTCGCTTTTTAGTTTGCTTATTATAAATATGTGGTTGCAGCAGAGGCTTGTCTGAGGCTGAGCCCGTCATCACAATTTTAATTTTGCCCTGCTCAGGGTCAGGGTCGTGCCAGTCAGAGCGCAGGGTAATAATCTCATTATACAGATGCACGCAAATCTCACGGCTCATGCTGACAATCATGCCTTTGCCCGCTGTGGTATCCGTTCGAGCTTCAAAATGCGCCACCAGGTCGGCCGCAATCTGTTTTAGCCGTGGAGTAGCGCCCACCAGTTTTTCCAGCCGACTCCACTCACTTTTGGTCTTTTCACGGTTGCCGACATCTTCTTCATCTTCTACTACATCATCAACCTGATCGGACAACTCCTCAATTTCAGCTTTGTTAATATCCAGTTTGGCCAGACGTGATTCATAATAAATTGGTACGGTTGCGCCATCATTGACCGCATCCTGAATGTCATAAATGGAAATATAATCACCAAACACCGCGCGGGTGTCTTTATCTTCGCTGGAAATCGGCGTGCCAGTAAAACCAATAAAGGCGGCGTTTTTAAGCGCATCCCGCATATGCTTGGCATAGCCAAATTTATAGGTTCCATCGCTAGACAACTTGGCTTTTAAGCCATACTGGCTACGGTGCGCTTCATCCGACATCACCACGATATTGTGGCGGCCATTTAATAAAGGATGCTCCGTTTCACCATCCAGCAGGGCAAACTTCTGAATAGTAGTAAATATAATGCCGCCTGAAGCACGCTCGGCCAGTCGTTCACGCAACTCATCGCGGCTATTGGCCTGCACTGGCATTTGCCTTAATAGCTCTTGTGCCTGACTAAAGGTTTCAAACAGTTGCCCATCCAGATCATTACGGTCGGTGACAATCAGCAATGTGGGATTGCGCATCTCGGGTTGCTGTCTAATCTTGGCCGCATAGCAGCACATGGAAATGCTTTTGCCTGAGCCTTGCGTGTGCCACACCACCCCGGCCTTACCCGAGCCACGCTGTACCTGCTGGCCATAGGTCGCACGCGGGCTTTGTACCATGCCAGCAGGCGGTTCACTGGCGGCAATTAGCGTCACCCGCACCGCCTCACGCACGGCATGAAACTGATGATAACCGGCAATTTTTTTAATGATGCGCTCGCCGTCAGTTTCAAACAGCACAAAGAAGCGGATGTAATCCAGAAACAACTCGCGGTCAAAGAAGCCGCGCACCAGTGTTTCCAGCTCCCACTCTAACACAGGTTTATCATCTTCATTTTTAATGGTGCGCCACGGCAAAAAACGCTCCTGATTGGCGGTCAGAGAGCCGACCCGCGCCGTTACCCCATCACTGACTACCAAGGCTTCGTTAAAAACAAACAGATCAGGGATTTCTTCCTTGTAGGTTTGTAGCTGGTTAAAGGCATCCCAGATATCGCATTGTTCATCGGTTGGGCTTTTTAGCTCCAGCACGGCTAAAGGAATACCATTGATAAAGCAGACAATATCAGGACGGCGCGGCTGCTTGCTGCCTTGGATGGTAAATTGATTGATTGCCACAAAGCGGTTTTGCTGCACATGGTTGAAGTCTATTAAAAAGGCATGGTCATTGATCCATTCATCCTGCTTTTTATAGCTGACCGGCACACCTGCCAATAACATGCGATGAAAAGCACGGTTACTGGTCACCAAATCCAAGCTTTCAGGCTTGCTTATCTTTTGCCAAACCTGTTCAAAACAGCTTGCAGGCAAATGCGGATTCAAGCGTTCAAAAGCTGCTTGTAAATCCGCTTCAATAAGAACTTGCTTATAGTCTTTACGCAAAGGCGTGCTACTGTCAGGTGCAATATCGACACCATGAACGACTTCCCAGCCATTTTCATAAAACCAGTCCAAGCATAGGTTTTCGAGTTGTGTTTCGTTCATGGTTGAAATTCTCTTATATTAGCCTTTTAAAATTACTTACTTTCGTTTGCAATTAAATAACAATAATATTTTATATCAAATACTTAAATTAAAATTATTATCTACTTCCATTTGTGATGAAATGAAAAGTATGTTGTCCTTTTGCAGCGCCTCTTGCCAAAAAAGTTAAGTTAGCTTAACATACGTATAGCTCATCTACCATGTGTAGAAGGAGTAACGAGACCGTCATATTATGGCGGTTTCAGCCTTTTAGGGCTTCCAAAATTCTTGCCATTTCTTTTTATATCTTTTTCTTTGATGTTCATGCTCAACATAATAAGCAGTCCAAGGCAACACATAATTGCCACGATCTGCCACAATAACCATATAACTAAAATCCGATAAAGATAAAACGTAACGCCATTCTTTTGCTCCTCGTTTCTCTTTCCACCATACAACTTGGCTTGCGACCCCATGAGGAGTTTCTGAAAAATGATCCATCATACAACGTACCCAAGCAATACGTTCACAACGTCTAAAATCTGGTGTTCGCTCTGCCTCATCGTCACCTGTTGAAATCATGTGCCAAAACGTTGCACTCTTTCCGTCATACTCGGGATGCCTTTTCAAAGCAACACGTTTATTTTCCCATTGAGGAACACTATGAACAAAATCAAGAATAAATTGTTGGTGTAACTTTTCTAAGTAATCAGACCATACGCCATTGGAATCTTTAAAAAGTAATAATTCTGGTAGCCACTCATCACTCATTAAAAAGCTCCCAAATTACGACCATGCCAATGGAAAAGATTAAATTTATTTTCTCCTAATAAAGTAGAACGAGTAAGCTCATAACCCGATCTTTTTTTAATGCGGTTAATGAGTTGTTGCTTTGCAGAATTTTCTGTTAGACCTCTATTTAAATAACCAACAGCACCAAGTAACAAATCTGCAAGCTGTAGCTGTTCTACTGCATGAGATTCGATGACTTGTACACGTTCTACAATATTGTGATTAAAATCATATATTTTATTGCACAGTACATCATGTAATTTATGTACTTTATCTGAACTTCGAGTATCTTTTTTATCTAGATAAATTCTAAAACGGGCATTCGGTTTTAAAACAGGTTCAATTAAGGTAAACATCATTTTGTAATACCAGTCATCATGAGTTTGATTAAACCTTTCATGATTAATTTCTGATTTTTTAATAACTACACCTCGAAAATGCAAATCATCGTCATCAAAAAAATAATCAATAATATCTTGATAAAATAAAACTTTTGCAGGCGAAACTTTTGTCCATTTTATTTCAAAGTCACTTGCTAGATTATGTCTTGCCTTAATTTCTCTTAATCTAATTGCAATTTCTCTAGTTTTATCTAAAGGACACCAAATCAATCCTAACATCATAATAGTTTGATTATCATTTGGTAAATGACAACTTTCATCACAGTAAATATTGTAGGTACTCATGCTACATCATCCCTAATCTGCAACTCTGATACATCCACCTCACCCGACAACAACTTTGGTAATAAAGTATCTCTAACTTTTACTAAACTATTACTTTCTAGCCGCAACTCAATTTGTTTCTGCAACTGATTGCCAATTAATAGATTTCCTATTTCCAATAGTTCATCACATGGAACGATACATAATGCTTGTGATAAATGCTCTCTTTTAATATGTCCCATTGTTACAGCTTTTGCTTGTGCAATTCTTTGAAACTCGATCAAATGATGTTTTGTATAATAATAATAAAACCATTTTTTATAATCATTTGATGTGACTTTAAACAAATGCTGATTTAATGCAGCTTTTCCACCACACCAAATATCAACCATTAATGAACCTGACCAAGAGAAAACCACATCACCATTATTAATAATTGATTTACTATCAATATTAGGCGATGCTTTTTCCTCTATTGTAGCTATACCTGATTTTAATTGTGCAATTTTTACAATCGGCAAAAACTCATGTTCATTTTCAGGTCTAAATTTCTGTAAAGCTAATCCATTTTGATAATGAGCAATTTTATCTAATGGTTTAACCCTCCACCCCCTCGGCACTTCCCCCAATTCACTTTCGACCAACTCATCAGGAAAAAGTGCAGCCGTCGCTTGTAACTCAGCAAAATCTTCCGCTGCCATTTGCTCAAGCTCAGCTTCACTTTTCCCACTAATAGCACACATCGCGGCAAGTTCAGGGTCCTTACCCTCTTGCTTCGCTGCAATTTTGGCACGTACAGGGTCAAAGTCGATAAACCAACTTTTAAAAATGGCTTGAGCGATAGATTCTAGGGTTTGGTTGATTTGGTTATTGAGATGGATTTTGTCGTCTAAGTCAGAAAGAATTTTAGATATCTTCTTTTGCGTATTTATATCTTCAATTATTTCTATTCTAAAATTTTCTAATGAACCAATTGTAATTTGTGGTTGCGCCGATCCTGTACGAAGACTGTAGGTATCTGATAACTTTAAAACCCAATATAAATAATTCTGGTCAATAATTTCTTTATCGCAATTTATAACTATTGCTAAATTTGTTATTGAACATTTTGCAGGAGACATTTTTATATCACCTGTCCCGCCTGCTCCTCGACAGACAATAACTAATTGTGGCTCCTCAAAAGCGTATTTAGAATCAAAACCTACTATTTGATACCCACTAAACACAGGATATAAACCATTGGCTGAAATATCTTGTTTTCTTATTGTCTTACCATATTTAAAATTAGCAACTTCTCTCAAAGGAATGTTTTTTAACATAGTCATTCCATACCCCCAAATTCTTTCTTAATCATCCAGTGACCACGAGTACCACCAACACGCTCGATCCAGCCTGCATCTTTTAAATGATTCAGATGCTTTTGTAAGGCAGACTGATTAATGCCGAGTTGCTCTGCCAAAGAGCGATAAGAAACTTTCGGATTACGCTGAATTAAAACTAAAATTTCTTGTTGGCGTTCGGTGAGTTGATTTGCTTCGATTGCACCACCTAAATCCTCGATTACACCACTTGAATGATCAATTGCACCACCTATTGCACCACCTATTGCACCACCTTCCAACTCAATCACAGGACGGTATAACTTCACATCAAAAAAATCATTAGTCTCTAAAAATTCAGGCGTTGCCAGTTTTTCAGCTTCACACATCTGCTTGATCCGTTGCAGACCACTGCCCCAATGCTCAATATAACCTAGCTCCCGAAACACGCGAGCCAGCACCCGGTTCCGAATTTCCGAACGCCCCTGCAATAAATCTGCCTGAGTTAAACCATTGGGCAATCCACCCGGCGACACAATATTGACCAGATCATCATACACAGCCACTTTGATATTACGCCCAAAATTGCTGTAATCCCGATGCACATAGGCATTGACCAAAGCCTCGCGCATGGCATTTTCTGGAATTTCCAGATAGTCATAACGCTTTAAGCCACGAATTTCGGCTCGTAAAGATAAATGATTTTTAATAAAGATTTCGGTTTGCTCAATTTGAGAAAATAGATCGGCCGTATATTCTTTACGGTCTAAAAACACACTCATATTGGTGCCTTTAAATCGGGCACACTGAGTCATCACATGTTCATATTCACCAAGCAGTATCAATAAACCGTGACTGGCATAATGCTGTCCCTGTTCTTCGATCACCAGCTTGAGATTGAGCATTTTTTCTAAAGTCAGTGCTTTCCCCGCAGCTTTAAAAGCGGTTTCTAATGGCATTAAATTTAGTTTTTTTAAAGGATATTGAAAGTTGGTTAACGCATCAAAACTTATATTGAGTCGTTGTAATTCCAATTGCTGAATGTTTTCTGGCGAAGCAACCCGATTACTAGCACCAAGGCGGATATAGGTGCCTTGCTCACGCCCGACAGATTTAAGGTAATACGGAAATAAACTACCTCGTGCGACTTCCACAACCAATAGCTCTACGCCCTCTATATTCTCAATATAGATTTGCGCTGCAAGTTGTGGGGCACACAGCTCATAAATCATGGAGGTAATTTTATCTTGTAATTCAAAGATATCTTCCTGAATACCGATGAGCTGCCGATCATCAGTGACTCCAATAATCAACTTACCGCCACTACTATTGGCAAAAGCAATTAAGGTTTTGGCAATGTGCTGGCCTTTGGGTAATTGCTGTTTAAATTCCAGTGTTTTGCTTTCACCCTTCTGGATTTCCAGCCATAAGGGATGATCAGAACTCATAGCCCAAGCCTTTTAGGTTCTTTCTAATTTCGCTTTCCAGCACCGCACTTTGTGCAAATTGTTCTTTTAGCTGAGTGGTCAAGCGCAGCATTTTATCGCTAAACGGTTCGCCATCATCTTCCTGTTCCACTGCACCTACATAACGCCCCGGTGTCAGCACATAGTCGTGTTTTTGAATATCTTTTAACTCCGCCGAGAAACAAAAACCTTTTTCATCCTGATAAGCTTGTCCTGCAAAATTCTCCCCTTGCTGCCATGCGTGTAAGGTCTGGGTGATTTTGGCAATATCCGCATCGCTAAAGTCACGCAATACCCGGTCTTTCATATAGCCCAAATTACGGGCATCAATAAACAAGGTTTTGCCTGCGCGGTTGGCTTTCTTTTTATCCAGCGATAGGCCGTTCTTTTTGTCCTTGGTTAAAAACCAGATGCAGGCTGGAATTTGCGTGTTGGTAAATAATTGCCCTGGTAAAGCGACAATACATTCCACCAAGTCTTTTTCAATCAGGTTCTTACGGATTTCGCCTTCGTTGTTAGTGTTGGAGCTCATGGAACCATTAGCCAGTAACAACGCCATACTACCGGTAGGGGACAGATGGTGCAGCATGTGCTGCATCCAGGCAAAGTTGGCATTGCCTTGTGGTGGTGTGCCGTATTGCCAGCGCACATCGTGTTCTAATGAGGCATGCCACCAGTCCTTGATATTAAACGGTGGATTAGCCATCACAAAGTCAGCACGTAAATCAGGATGCTGGTCGTCCAAAAAGCTATCGGCGTTCTTTTTACCAAAATTAAAATCAATGCCGCGTATCGCCATGTTCATGGCCGCCAGCTTCCAGGTGGTCGGGTTGCTTTCCTGCCCATAAATAGAGATATGCTTTTTTTGCTCAGACGCCTTGTAGTGTTTTTCCTGTGCGTGCTGCTCAATAAATTTTTCACTGGACACAAAAAATCCGCCGCTACCCATTGCTGGGTCATACACACGGCCTTTGTAGGGCTGTAGCATTTCAACAATTAAAGTGACGATGCTTTTGGGCGTGTAATACTGGCCGCCCTGCTTGCCTTCTGCCAGGGCAAACTGGCCTAAAAAGTATTCGTACACATGGCCTAAAATATCCTTGCTATGCAGGCTGAGCGTTTCGCCCTGATATTCCGGCTGGCTAAAACTGGTATCCGAGAAGGTATTGATCAGATCCAGTAATTTGTCGTTGTCTAGCTGGTACTGTCCGATACGGTTTAAAATGCCTTTTAGTTTTGGATTGGCTTTTTCAATGTCATCAAAGGCGTTGTCAATCAGCCAGGATACCGAGCGCAGTTTAACGTCCTGCCCCTGTTCGTCCTGCCAAATGATAGCGCCAATTGCTTGCGCTGCAGCACTGCGGATAGTTAACCAGCGTGCTGCCTTGGGCACCCAGAATACGTTTTTTTCCTGATAATAATCCAGTATTTCCAGTTCATCATTTATCGCCTGTTGATATTCTTCTTCGCTGTGGTAATGATCACGCGGCATGTAGTAGATGTCGTTGTCATCTTTTTGTGTAAATAGAGTCTTGAGTTCAGACTGACGTTCATCAAAGGCATCTGATACATATTTTAGGAAAATTAATCCAAGTACAATATGCTTGTAGTTGGCGGCATCCAGACTGCTGCGTAATTTATCGGCGGCTTTCCATAGTTTGTCGTCCAGGTTATTCAGAAATTTTTGCTCAAGTTGATTCATGGGTTGCCTTATAAAATAAATAAACAATGGCGTGCTAGAAATTTTTATGAAGTATAGGTCAACACGGACAGGTCATTTGTCCAGTTTATAGTCACGCGCTCCAAACAATGCCGTCCCTACTCTCACCATCGTTGAACCCGCAGCAATTGCATCCTCTAAGTCGCCCGACATACCCATGCTTAAGGTATTCCAATCATCAGGATTGGTGTGCTGTGCCTTTACCTCATCAAACAATGTTTTGGCGTCAGCAAAAGCAACCGTATTATCTGGTTTTGGAATTACCATCAGGCCACGCAGGCGAATGTTGGCAAGCTGGCTGATTTGCTGCACCAGCTCTGGAACTTCCGCTGGCACACAGCCATCCTTGCTGTCCTGCCCGTCAATATTGACCTGAATGCAAATATTTAATGGCTTGAGGTTTTCCGGGCGCTGAGTTGATAATCGCTCGGCAATAATCAGCCGGTCTACCCCATGTACCCAGTCAAAATGTGCTGCCAGTGGCTTGGTTTTATTGCGCTGCACATGACCAATAAAATGCCACTCAAGGTCTAAATCCTGCAATTGCTCCTGTTTACTCAATGCTTCCTGTAAGTAGTTTTCACCAAAGCGACACTGGCCTGCGGCATGCATTGCACGTAGCACTTCTGCCGGATGGGTTTTGGAGACGGCCAAAAGTTGAACATCTTCAAATTTTCTTGCATTTTTTTTGCAAGCCGCTTCAATTTTACTCAGTATTTGTTGCCGTTTTAGCGCAAAATCAGTCATGATCTGCCTATAGATAAAAGACGCGATGGAATGTGCCCGGTGACCTAGCATAACGCATTATTTTTGCGCTGCCACCTCATCAGTCATTTTAACCATCGATTTGCTTTAAGCATTACGAGGTTTACATGGATATTACCGAATTACTTGCATTTTCTGCCAAAAATGGTGCATCAGACTTACACTTGTCGGCAGGCTTGCCGCCCATGATCCGGGTAGATGGCGAAGTACGCCGTATTAATTTGCCAGCAATGGAACACAAGGAAGTTCACCGGCTGATTTATGACATCATGAATGACAAGCAGCGCCGTGACTATGAAGAATTTCTGGAAACCGACTTTTCCTTTGAAGTTCCCGGCATTGCGCGTTTCCGTGTTAACGCCTTTAATCAGAACCGTGGCGCAGGTGCGGTTTTCCGGACGATTCCATCCAAAGTCCTAACCATGGATGATCTGGGACTCGGCCAGATTTTTAAGGATATCAGTGATTATCCACGCGGTATTGTGCTGGTAACCGGGCCAACAGGTTCTGGCAAATCTACCACACTGGCTGCCATGCTGGACTATATTAACAATACCCGTTTTGACCATATCCTCACCGTTGAAGACCCGATTGAATTTGTACACACGCCAAAAAAATGCCTGATTAACCAGCGTGAAGTGCACCGTGATACGCATGGCTTTAATGAAGCGCTACGCTCAGCGCTACGCGAAGACCCGGATATTATTCTGGTAGGTGAGATGCGTGACCTTGAAACCATTCGCCTGGCGCTGACTGCTGCCGAAACCGGCCACTTGGTATTTGGAACCCTGCACACCACCTCAGCCGCCAAAACCATTGACCGTGTAGTGGACGTATTCCCGGCCGAAGAAAAAGATATGGTTCGTTCAATGCTATCTGAATCATTGCAGGCAGTAATTTCACAAACCCTGCTCAAGAAAAATGGCGGTGGTCGTGTGGCAGCGCATGAAATCATGATTGGTATTCCGGCTATCCGTAACCTGATCCGTGAAAACAAGGTCGCCCAAATGTATTCTGCAATCCAGACTGGTGCAGGCTATGGTATGACGACACTGGATCAAAGCTTAAAAACGCTGGTAGCCAAAGGTGTAATTAGCCCGGCAGCTGCACGCAGTGCAGCTAAAGTTCCAGAAAGTTTTACCTGATTTTTTTCACCTTATTCGTAAGCATCACAGGGATGTATCATGGAATTTAATGATTTATTGCGACTGATGGTCGAAAAAAACGGGTCAGACCTGTTTGTCACTGCGGGTGTTGCGCCATCAATGAAAATCAATGGCAAGATTATTCCAGTCACCAAGACAGCCTTAAGCCCGGAAGTAGTTGGCCAGCTGATTAATAGCGTGATGTCTGACAAGCAGCGGGAAGAATTCCGCATAACGCGTGAATGCAACTTTGCCATTACCGATAAGGATGAAACCGCCCGTTTTCGCGTGAGTGCCTTTGTGCAGCGTGATATGCCAGGCATGGTGTTGCGCCGGATTGAAACCCATATTCCTTCGGTAGAAGACCTCAAACTGCCAACAGTCATCAAAGACCTTGCAATGACCAAGCGCGGCATTATCATTTTTGTGGGCGCTACCGGTACGGGTAAATCTACCTCTTTGGCGTCCATGATTGGTCATCGCAACAAGAACTCACGCGGTCATATTATTACCATTGAAGACCCGATTGAATTTGTGCACCAGCATTCCGGTTGCATCATTACCCAGCGCGAAGTGGGCATTGATACCGAATCCTTTGAAATTGCCCTGAAAAATACGCTGCGTCAGGCGCCGGATGTCATCCTGATTGGGGAAATCCGTACCCGCGAAGTTATGGACTATGCCATTGCCTTCGCTGAAACGGGTCACCTGGTACTGGCAACCCTGCACGCCAACAATGCCAACCAGGCACTTGATCGCATCATTCACTTCTTTGAAGCGGATCGTCATGGCCAGCTTTATATGGATTTGTCGCTCAACCTGAAGGCGCTGGTAGCCCAGCAATTGATTCCAACCCCGGATGGCAAGGCACGCCGCGCCTGTATTGAAGTGCTGATCAATACACCGCTGGTATCCGATTACATCCGCAAGGGTGAAATCCATGAAATCAAGAATGTAATGAAACGCTCGCGCGAACTGGGCATGCAGACTTTCGACCAGGCTTTGTATGACCTGTATCTGGGCGGTGAAATCACCTATGAGGACGCCATCAAGCACGCCGACGCACCCAATGATTTGCGCCTGATGATCAAGCTGGGCAAAAATGCCGATACCCGCTTTCTGGATCAGGCCACCAAAGGTCTGGCCATTGAGGATAGCGAATAGTTTTTTAGGTATTCACCTGCGACAAAAAAAGGCGATAACATGTGCTATCGCCTTTTTTCATGTCTGATTTTTACTGCTTTTCTAGCGGATAATCATATTGGTTGCAGTGGCAAATGCATAAATTTTATCGTTTTCATCCCGAATATAGCCTTCGGAAATGACCAGACTTTTACTGACATTAATTACCTTGCCTTCAGCACGCAGCGTTTTGTTAAACGGAATGGGACGACACATCTTGATATTTAAGTCAATGGTGCCATAACTCTCACCAGCCGCCAGCACTGTATGCGTGGCACAGCCTGTGACTGAATCAAGCACGGTTGCAGCAAAACCGCCATGCACGCCGCCCAGTGGATTGGTATGACTTTCATTGGCTGTTGCTGTAAACACCACACGACCCTGCTCTACTTCCACAGGTGCCATCGGCATGGTTTTGGCAATTCCAGGAGTTGGAAACAGGCCTTGGGCAAACGCCTGCATAATTTGCAAGCCAGTCATTTCTTTTGGATTCATGGGGTAACTTTCCGCTCAGTGATAAATCAATAATAGATAAATTTGTTAATAAGAGATTGATAGTAAAAATACTTACGGCTCATAGGCGTAGCAGTAGTATTAACAAGCAAGAGCATCTGCTGGTTTTAACAGGCCAAGCTTGGCTTTAGTCCTGGCAACCAGCTCACTTTCATCCGTATCATTAGGATGAAAATCACGCCGGTAATAATCCATAAACCTGGGAATGAAAATTTTGTGGCTACTCACCATCATCTGGCCCAGTTTTTTCCATGATTTCAGGTTGAGCAATTGCCTGTCACGCTTCATCAGCACTGCGGTGTAGCCCATCATCATGCTGGTAATCATCAGCAATGCAAAACTAAATATCATGATTCGGTGCAAGTAGGCATCTAACCCTGATCCATATAAATGCTGGTACATATCAAAAGCAACCGCCTTATGCTCGGTTTCTTCCACACTATGCCATAGCCATAAATTACGCACGGTATCATCGGTCATCAGTTCATTGACACTGTCCATCATGGTCACTTTTTGCCTAATAACTTTTCAAGGGTTTTCAGGATTAAGCCAGTTGCGTTTTCCATTGACGCCAGGTCAAGCCCAAACTGCTCAGCGCTTTGATGAAAGGCATGATGCTCCTTCGAATGCATGGCTTCCTGCCCGATAAACGCACCAATGTCCTTGTCCAGTTGCGGATTATCCTGAATCTGGTGACGCAAGGCGCGTACCGAGCGCATAAAGTAGGCTTCTCTCTCAGGAAACAAGGTCGACATGCCAGTAAACAGATGGGTTAAGGAGGGTTCATTGGCAAACCAGTAGCGTGGCATGGCGGCAAACTCATAATCCATTCGCCGTACCGGAAATGATGGCTTGGCTTGCATCTGCCTGGCTTGCGTTAGATTGGTTTTAGTGCGGCTGATTTTAGTTGGAATGCTTTTCTTTGTAGGTGCTGATACAGAGTGAAACATGGTCATAACCTCATTGGAACGAAGGGTATTTTGGTAATAAACAATTTATTAAAAACTTAAGTTGCTTTTTAGAACTTATAGGCCAGAGTAGGTTTTTCGTAAATTGCTGTGAATATCAAATCAGGACAGCACTGGCCCATGGGGATACCAGAAAGCAGAGTTATGCTAAAATCAACTCACGGAGGGTATGGCATGAAATGGCAAGAACAAGGTGAATTAAATTGCCCTATCGCACGCAGTCTGGCAATTTTTGGTGATCGGTGGACATTACTGATTATCCGGCACTGCTTTTTAAAAATCCGGCGCTTTGATGATTTTCAAAAGCAGCTTGGAATAACACGCCATGTGCTGGCAGAACGTTTGAACCGACTGGTAGATGCCAAAATTCTGGAAAAAGTGGCCTATCAGGAAGCCCCAAAACGTTATGAATATCGGCTTACTGAACGCGGTTTGGCGCTGTATCCCATCATTTTAGCCATTAGTCACTGGGGCAATTCCTGGCTCAATGACCAAGGTGAATTTGCCTCAGTTTCCTATATTCACAAAAGCTGTGGCAAAAAGACCCAAACCGAGATGTGCTGTTCAGCATGCGGTGAAGTATTAAATGCTCGCGATATGCTGCCGGTATTTGAAGACATCCAGCAAAGTAGTTAAGTACCTAGCATTTTTACACAAGAACACAGTGCTAGCTAACTTGATGAAGAGAAATGATAAAAATTAAATTGTTAGTATTTGGTAACGATTCTGGCTTTGGACAATGCTTTATCATGTTTTAGGCTAATGTTGACCAGATTTGCAAAAAACATCTCTAGCCAATTCAGAGATGCTTTTGCAAAGACAAACAACCAGCTTCAAGCGTAGTTATTTTTTACGTGCTGCATCCTGACATTCGGGCTTATTGCAGTAACCGTACAGGTTCAGGGAATGGCCAGTTAGGGTAAAGCCCAGATTTTCAGCCACTTTGTGCTGTTCGGATTCAATCACCGGATTGGTAAATTCCACAACCTTGTTGCAGCTCTGACAAACCATGTGATCATGGTGGTCTTCCTGCATGATTTCAAACACGGAATGATTGTTTTCAAAGTGGTGACGCTCAATAATGCCCGCAGCCTCAAACTGGGTCAGCACCCGGTAAACGGTTGCCAGGCCAACATCTTCGCCCTGTTCCAGTAGCGTTTTATAAATATCTTCTGCGCTTAAATGATGATCACTTGAGTTTTCCAGTAACTCTAAAATCTTGATGCGTGGCAGGGTTACCTTTAGGCCAGCCTTACGCAAGTCCTGATTGGTGATTGGCATAAATATGTCTCTCAATGTAATCTATTGTTGACACGTCACGGGCAATTAAATCACAAATAAAGTATGATCGACCTTTACGCCGTGTGCATCGTTATTTAACGGGATAGTGTAGCAAAATGCAAAAAATCATGTTGGCTTTATTTGCCTCATCCATCATTTCGGGTTGTTCTGTGTTTGGTGTTTACAAAATTGATGTGCCGCAGGGTACGCCATTGACGCAAGCACAGGCCGCACAGATTAAAGTAGGGATGACCCAGCAACAGGTACGTTTCCTGCTGGGCTCACCAGCCATTACGGATACCTTGAATCCAGATCGCTGGGACTACCTGTATAATTACATTCCCGGTACTTATGCACGCAAGGCCAAACTGCCTGCCACTTCCGGCCAGCATTTACGGGTTTATTTTGATGCTCAGGGCATTGTCACCCGGATTGAAGGTCTGGAAACCCTGCCTGAAAAGCAGCCCGGCCTGCCACAAAGCAAGGATGCCATCCTGTCTGCGCCGCCGCTATAATTTCCTGGATTTAGCATTCAGTTCTACGCCAGACGGGCTAAATCCGGTCTGGCGTTTTTTAGGGCTGTACGTTATATAATTGCAGGTACGTCATACCTGCACGCTGGTTATATTACTGTCTATCGACTGTTGCTCAATCAATGGCCTTGAAATTTCTTGCAGAGACATGTCATGCAATGGATTGCGCGTAATCCCGGCAATGATATGCGCCATTTGCTTGCGTAGCCATGGAATACGGTACATCCAGCTAAATCCGGCATCACGCAGCCAGCCCAGATCGCGTCGGTGCGATTGATAAAATGGGGTAAGCGTACGGCTTAACCACTGGTAAAATCGGATGGAACTTAAGCGCTGCTGATGATAATTGTCCCAGACTTTGTCCCACTCACTGGCCTGTCCAATTGCCTTACCCAGTGCCCAGGCATCCAGTAAGGCCATATTAACGCCTTGTCCCAGTTGCGGACTCATGGCATGGGCTGCATCGCCAATAATACCAATTCGCCCTTCCCCATAGCGACTGAGCACGACATCGCGATAATGCGCAGGTAGCCATTGCTGATGCGAAACCACGACTTGCGCTAGCCACTCCGCTGCCACTGGCCAGCGCTGCTCTACGGATTTTAACCAAATATCACGGTTGCTATTGTCTTTTAGCCAGCTAGATATATGCGGCGTGGGCATACTCCAGAACACACTGGATAAGGGCTGATCAGTCTGCTGAGGCACAGCACCGGTTGGCAAAATACCCATCATGGTACTGGCTCCATCATAGAATTGGTGCAAAATATTGCCATCTAGCGTAGTACAAGCAGGCACAATGCACCATGCAGCACCCCACGGATAAGGCTTGTCCAGTTTGACCCATTGCTTTGGCCGCAACTGGCTACGCGCACCATTGGCAATAATGACGGCGTCAAAAGTCTGTTGGAATGCGTGCTGATTGCTGGTCTGACCGATAAGCTGCATACGCTGGCCCGAGGGCACAATTTCACTAATTTCTGTGCCCATGTGCCAGTGAATCATCTCTCTATTATTACTGGGGTGTTGCAGGTTTTGCATCAGCACATGACACAGGCTGGCACGATGCATGCCCAAACCAAAACAGTGTGGTGCTACTTCGCGATAATGACTGTTGACCAGCAAATGTCCATTAGCCAGTTGGCCTTCGAGTCCATTCACGCGGCAACCCAGCTTTAGCGCTTCATCCAGTACACCCAGATGTTCAAATACGGCCAGCCCGGCGGGTTGCAGCAAAATCCCTGCCCCGACGTTTTCCATTTCACTGGCTTTTTCAATGATTGTGATTTCATGCTGCTGGTGCGCCAGAATGCGCGCGAGTGCCAGTCCGGCAGTGCCTGCACCAATAATGGCAATATGCTGTTTTTTCATTATTCAGTTATCAGAGTTTATTGTGTTTGTAGTGTAGCAATTCTGAGTGAAGAAACCTTAAGGTTTCTGGCAAATTATGCAGCAATAATTGGACTGAAGTTATCATTTGATTTGCTATTTTTTACCGCTTAGGCAAGTAAACTTTTTTAATATTAAGCCAGCGAATGATTTTAAATATGATGTTGTTTTATGGGTTACAGCTTGCGTTTTAAGCGCCCTACTGGGTGCGCTTGCGCTCGCTTGCGCCGCACTGCCATTGGGTCACGGGTGAGCGGACGGTAAACTTCCAGCCGGTCACCAGCCTGCAACAGATACTGCTCAGGCTGGTCGATTTTTATGCCAAATACACCCACAGCTAAAGCTTGTCCGGCAGGCAGTTTTGCCAGTAAGCCGGATTGCTCTAGCGCCTGCATGGCGGTTAGTGCTTCCTGCCAGTCCAGACTCACCAGATATTGTCCGGTGGCATCTACATACGCCACCTGCACTATTTTTTTATCCTGGGTGATTTGCTCAGCCATGCAGTTTGTCCTGAAGAGTTAAGCCGGTAAAACCAGACCAATAAGAGCCACAATAATCGCCAGTGGAATCAGCACACGCACAGCAATGCGCCACAGGTTATACACCCCTTCCTGCTCAAAATTGAGTGCCTTGCGCAAATGGCTAATTTTCATCATCCAGCCACTAAAAATGGCATACAGCAGGCATACCACTAGTGCCAGAATGACAGTTAACGTGGTCAGTACAGGCTGCATGGGCACCAGCCATAACAGCAGGCCAGCCAGTACAAATAGCCATTGCAGCGCAATATTTAAACCGCGCGCGTGGAGTTGTTCGCGTAGCAATGAAATTAAAAATCCTGCACCAGCCAGCAACGCAATGGCATATAGCCATAAAGTTTGTGTGCCATGAAAGCCCTGTATCACAGCAATCATTACACCGCCAAGCAATTGGCCTGCCCAGATTGGCAATGCAGTTTTGCTGGCTTTTTCAACTGGCTGGCTGGCATTCAGCTGCCAGTACATGCCATAGCCCAAACCTGTGGCAATCAGCGCCAGACTCACCGCCCATGCCCATTCCTTTAAGCTAAAAGCAGTCCATTGCCAGTTGCCCACACCCATTTGCATAAAGCTTAAAATACTGGCAATAATGACCGCAATGCTAGCCACAATAATCAGCACAGCGCGTGGCACAAATGACAACACCACGCCTGCGACAATCAGGCCAATGGATAAATAACCCATCATCTCATCCGGGCTATGGCCCATGCCCTCAAACAGCATGCTGGCCGACTGATATAGCAAGCCACCGCTAAGCAGCACCATTACGGCTGCTGCTATCCAGCCAGTAATCCGCCACGCTGGTTTGGTATCGGCTTCGCGGGTGAGTACCATCAGGGCAGGTAAAGGTGTTGCCTTGCTGCGCTTGGCCAGTGCAATTTCCAGCAGGCTAAATGGCAGCGCCAGAATAACCATACACAGCAGCCAGACCGACCAGAAATCAAACTGGCTGGCACTGCTAAACTGAATAAATGGAACAATCCAGCCAGCCAGCAACAAGGTCATGGTTAGGCCAGCCAATATGCTGCTTGCGCGCAATATTACGGGTGAATTCATGGGCGTTGTATTCCACATCACATTGGTTTTTAACTGCGCCAATGCTAATGCAAAACGCTTATTAATGACGGTTTTTTTTACATTTTTAGACCAAAATATATGCGCTTGAAAGCAGAGAATCGTCGAAACCAGAAATTGCCAAAGATTATTTTTCTTATAAAGACAGTACGTCTAAAACCAGTTTAGCGCTTGTTTAAATCCTAAACTTAAACTGGACTTCCCTGTCCTATTATCCCTGTTGCTGTTATGCAGGATCCTGGTATTAGACAATACTTGCTATGAAAACCAACGCTGGAACCAGTTCTTGTTTTTGGCTTCCTGCGCCTTAATCACACCAATCATATTTTGCTTCACCGAGCCAACATAATCAGCATCATCACGGCGGATATGGTTAATTAACCATGTCACCAGCACCTGATGCAGCTCATCGGTAATGTCCTGTCCCCGGTTAAAACGCTCCTGATAGTCATTAATGCGCTTGATAAAAAGCTGATGCACTTTCTGGTGCGGCTTGGCATATTTGTAGCCTGCTTCTTCCTGCAAACTTTCTTCAAAGGCAAAGTGCGACTGGGTATAGTCCACCAGATCATCCAGCACCTGTTTCATCACATTACGGTCATGGTGATTCTTGGTGTGCTCAAGCTGGTTGATATATTCCACAATGCGCTGATGCTGCCGGTCAATCACCTCAATGCCGGTGTCTAGGTCGGGTGACCACATTATTGCCATGTTTGTTTCCTCAGCAGTGTGCCTTAATTCTTGTTTTACCCTAACCCAAAACTATTGTTTTTAAAACCAAGCATTTAGCTCAGGTTTATTTAAACTTTTTATTCAAAAACAACAGGCTATAAAAATGTATTTAAACCCATTAAAAAGCTAAAGTATTTTTTAACCAGCCAGCACTGACTGGTTAAGGCTTAATTGCCATTTCGGCTGATCTGCAATTGATGAATAGGCTGATGCAAATGGGTATCCAATACCATACCTAGTGGCTTTGGCTCAGGATAAACCCTGACATTAAAACTGGTGAGTAGCGGCACCTGCATCGTATGATTTAACGGTGTTTGCGTGTGCAATACCGTATTCAGGCGGGTTAAAGTATTCTGGTCAAAACCCAGCATGATTGGCCCTTCATAGGCAAACCGGAGCGTGGTGTTGACCGGAATCACCATATCAAATGGCAGGTTAAATTCTAGCGGTACTTGAAGCTTTAATGGCATCTTGGGCAAATGTGGCAATACCAGCGCGGTAGTATCATTGATTTCTGCCATTGTTTTGACCGGGATACTGCCCTTGTAATGCACATTGAATTTAATGGGAATAGGCGTATCAATTTTGATTCGGGTTTTGTAATTTCCTTCCAGCGGATCATAAATATCTGCTTCGGCCTGCACAGGCTCTGTAATTCGTATTTGCGGCTGCTGGTTGGAATGGGCAAACCAATTTCAAGGTAATTTAATATCCACCATGCAATACCGGCCCCAACGGCAATGGCTGCTACAAATAATAATAGTCCTGACAAAAGCCACTGCTTTGCATTCAATTAGGATTGCTCTGCTATCTATTGAGCAATGATGGGAGTTTAACCACTTATTTTTTCTGATTATTCTGGCAATTGGTAATTATTCTTACAGTTGATTAGCCTTAATAATAATTTATGTAATATTTTTATTTTCTAATTTACACGTCAGTTGATGACGCCATGTGATGGACACATGAACTTTTACAAAATTAAAAGCTCCCTTAAATAAGTCGCTTTGCCTATAATCCGGTTGCTGTTTTTACCTTTTTTTAGCCTGATTTTCCGGGCATGTTTTTCTTGAGTACGACATACAATGAGCAGTAATGCAAAACTGAGCCAGCTTAACCCCCGTCAGCAGGAAGCCATGACCTATGTGTCAGGGCCACTATTGGTTCTGGCGGGCGCAGGCTCTGGCAAAACTGCTGTAATCACCCGCAAGATTGCCCACCTGATTCAAAATTGTGGTGTTCCGGCGCATCGCATTACGGCCATGACCTTTACCAACAAGGCCGCACGTGAAATGAAGGAACGGGTAAGTAAACTTATTCCGCGTGAAGAATCCAAGGGCTTGACGGTTTCTACATTCCACAATTTTGGCCTGAATTTGTTACGGATTGAGCTCAAGCATACGCCGCTCAAAAATAATTTTTCCATTCTGGACGCTGATGACTGCAAGCGCCTGCTGATGGATTTAATGCACAAGGACAATCTGGCGGGTGCCGATAGTAAAGAGTTGATTGGCAAGGCCATGCGCCGGATTTCTGACTGGAAAAACGACCTGTTACTGCCTGCGCAGGCCATGAGCACCGCTGAGACGCCAGAAGATGTGCATCTGGCGCACCTGTACGAGCTGTATGAGCGCAATATCCGGGCCTACAATGCAGTCGATTTTGATGACCTGATTGCCCTGCCCACCCGCTTGCTACAGGAAAATGCCGAAATCCGCGACAAATGGCAAAACCGCGTGCGCTATCTGTTGGTGGATGAATATCAGGATACCAACACCGCGCAGTACATGCTGGTCAAACTTCTGGTTGGCGTGATGGGCCGCTTTACTGCTGTAGGTGATGATGACCAGTCTATTTATGCGTGGCGTGGTGCCAAACCCGAAAACATGGCATTGCTGGCAGAAGATTTCCCCAGCCTGAAAGTTATCAAGCTGGAACAAAATTACCGTTCAACCAGCCGCATCCTTAAAGCTGCCAACTCGGTGATTACCAATAATCCGCATTTGTTTGAAAAACAACTGTGGAGCGACAAAGGCCATGGTGAAGCCATCCGGGTGATTACCTGCCGCAATGACGATGATGAAGCCGAGCGCGTGGCACATGACCTGATGAACCACAAGCTGATGAATGGCAAATCATGGAAAGATTATGCCGTACTGTACCGGGGCAATTTTCAGGCACGGGTGCTAGAAGCCCAGCTACGCCAGATGCAGATTCCGTATAAGCTCTCCGGTGGTACATCGTTCTTCGCCCGCGCGGAAATCAAGGATGTGATGAGTTACCTGCGCCTGATTATTAATCCTGAAGACGACAGTGCATTTTTAAGAATCATCAACACACCCAAACGTGCCATTGGCCCAGCCACGCTGGAAAAACTGGGCCTGTTTGCGCAGGATAATCACTTGTCGCTATTAGGTGCCTCGGCAGACCAGCGCCTGAGCATGGTGTTTGCTAAAAAGGCCGCCTCACAACTGCACGAGTTTGCCGGTTTTATTGAAGATTATACCCGCCGCCTGCATGACAATGATGATCCGGTGCCTGTGGTACGCCAGATGATTAATGAAACGGGCTATATTGATTTTGTGCGTGAGCAGGCAGCAACACCAGCCGCAGAAAAGAACAAGCTGGACAATATTGAAACCCTGTACAGCAGTATCCAGAGCCTGATTACCCGTGCCGATGACGTGGATGAACGCAACATTGAAAGCGTGATCCGCAAGCTGGTTCTGCTGGATCTGCTGGAACAGCAACAGGAAGAAGACGACACCGACAAGGTGAACCTGATGACCCTGCATGCGGCCAAAGGCTTGGAATTTCCCTATGTGTACATTATGGGGCTGGAAGAGGAACTGCTGCCACACCGCAACTCCATTGCGGGAGATTCCATTGAGGAAGAGCGCCGCCTGATGTATGTGGGGATTACCCGGGCACGGCAAGGTTTAACCCTCACGCTGGCTGAACAGCGCAAGGCTGGTGGACAAATGCGGCAAACCACTCCCAGCCGTTTTCTGGATGAACTGCCAGAGGAAGAACTGGAATGGTCTGGCAAAAAGAAACAAAAACTGTCTAATGTTGACCCAAAAGCGCAGGCTGCTGCCTACCTGGCCAATTTAAAAGCATTAATGAAATAGATATCAGTAACTTGCGCTAGGTGTTTCGACACTTGGCGCTTATAATTTTACAATTCGACTCACTTGCCTGCTTTTTAAGCGATTAGTGTACTTAATGATTGAGGCTAATCCTCATAGGAACTTCATGGCATGAAACTTCAAGTTAAAATTCTGGACTCACGGATTGGCACCACCTGGCCCCTACCTACGCATGCGACCCCAGGCTCTGCAGGCCTTGATTTACGTGCCTGCATTGATGAAGACATTGTGCTCAATCCCGGTGATACCGTGCTGGTCAAAACCGGCATGGCCATTTACATTGCCGATCCGCACTACGCTGGCCTGATTTTACCGCGCTCTGGACTTGGGCATAAGCATGGCATTGTCCTAGGCAATCTGGTAGGGCTGATTGACTCTGACTATCAGGGCGAACTGATGGTTTCAGTGTGGAATCGTGGCACAGCTGCCTTTACTTTGGCGCCGGGTGAACGAATGGCACAATATGTGCTGGTTCCCGTGATACAAACTCAACTTGAAGTTGTAAATGACTTTGAGCAAACTGAACGTGGCAGCGGTGGTTTTGGTCATACGGGTACTGCATAAAATACTCGTGACGTGAGTCTGTTAAAACCATTCAAATCTTAATCCGGCCTTGTCAGGGCGGCTTTGCTGGTGAAGTACAGCCATTAATCACCCTATAAGGTCAAGAACGATCAAGGAAGTGTGTCGTGCCCAAACTCAAGCCTTTGAATACGAATAAAGGTCTAACAATAAATAAACCACTTGCCCTGATTATTCATCTTGTTCTAACGGGTGCCAGCAGTGCCGGCGTCTATTATCTGGTTGCTCAGCATGAGCAGCAGCAAACGCAAACTCAACTGGATACGTTTACCAAACAGGCCGGTGTACTGATTGAACATTATGCACAGCACTGGCAGCAGCAGGCTGGATTACTGGCCCAGCAACCCATGCTACGCAGTAATGCTACCCTTAAGGCTGTCGTTCCGGTTGATGGCAGCGTACCGCCTTCTTTGAACTATGCGGATCAGGATTTGCTTAACCGAACCCGTAGCGCCCCGACCCAGCCTGAAATTAGTGGGACAGGAGCCAAGGGTGTAGTCAGCACGGCGCGTGCCATGCCTACAGGGGGCTATGCCATTTTTGAATGGCCGCTGGCACCGCTGGTCAAGGATCTGGAAAGCATTACTCCTGCCAATATCGAGCTTAAATTTTCACAAAAACTCAGTGACGGTAGCCAGCTTGAAGTCCTGCGCATTCATAGTACCGGTAACGATGGTGGCTTAAAAGCCATTCCATTAAATCAGCAAAGCTGGCAACTGGCTGTTCAGTCTGCGGATTCAGGCAGCCAATTGCCACTGTGGGCTGCGCTACTGACTTTACTGGGCGGGTTGATTCCGCTGGTCATCTGGGCCTTACGAAAAAGCCCTGTTACTGGTACAGCCGACGTTGTTACTGATTCTAGCCTTGATAATCCAAATAACAGCAGCACACCTGATTTCACTACCATTAACCCGGCGGCAACCTCGTCCTACAACAATAACGTCGCTATTTCGCCCGTGAGTGTGGCGACTGTTGCAGAACACATCAGTCCATCAGCCAGCCTTTCAGATTCAGAAAATACCAGCTTGGGAAATATTACCCCGGCTCAAACTCAATTAACCAGTGAAACAGCCAGCACAACACCTGTTGCACAAGAAGCCAGTGCCAGTGAAGCCTTTGAGGAACTGGATCTGTTGCAGGAAACACTGGAACCTCCTCCGGTTGATACTGGCAAGGCTGCACATTCTGATGCCATTGAATTTAATCTGGATGAAACCCTGCTACCAGATATGGAATTTAGTGTAGGTACGCCCCGCTTTCCTGATCATATCTTCCGGGCCTATGATATTCGCGGCACCATTGATGACCTAGGCAATGAGCTGGTCACCAAAATCGGCCGTGCGCTTGGGGCACATTACCGCTATAAAAACCAGTATCAGGTGGTGGTCGGCTACGATGCACGTACATCAAGCTCTGGCTATGCGCGCCTGATCCGGCAGGCCTTTGTTGATAGTGGCCTGACCGTGATTGATATTGGCCGTGTAACCACCCCGATCTGCTATTTTGCAGCAGCGCAGCATGACGGCAATGCGGTGATGATTACCGCCAGTCACAATCCGGCCAATGAAAACGGCCTCAAGTGGCTGGTTCAACATCAATCACCAACCCCTGACAATATTGAAGGAATCAAACAGTGCGTGCTTGATGAGCATTATATTGAAGGTCTGGGCACAATCCGCAGTGTGTCATATAACGAAGACTACCTGAACCTGCTTCATGATGATGTGATCTTAAGCCAGCCATTCAATATTTCCATTGATACCATGCATGGCAGTGCTGGTGAATTTGCAATGGCAGCATTTCAGGCTGCCGGGTGTGAAGTGAGCAGCCTGCATACCGAAGCCAATGGCATGTTTCCCAATGGTGCGCCTGATCCAAGCAAGGCTGAACATTTGCAGGAACTGAGCAATGATATTGTTATTTCTGGCAGCCAGCTGGGTTTTGCCTTTGATGGTGATGGTGACCGCGTGGTGGTGCTAGACAGTCAGGGCAATGTGGTTTCACCGGATCACCTGATCACCCTGTTTGCCAAAATCTGTCTGGATAGCAATCCCGGCAGCGACATCATTTTTGATGTGAAATGCTCGCGCATGGTTTCCACTATGGTCAGTCAGGATGGCGGTCGCCCGGTGATGGTACGAACTGGTAATACTTTCCTGCGTCAGGCACTCAATAACCCGGAACATCAAGCGGTGTTTGCTGGTGAATTCTCAGGGCACTATTTCTTCAAAGACCATCGTGGTCATGGGCAGGATGACGGGCTTTATGCTGCCCTGCGCCTGCTGGAATGGCTGGATAACAGCGGTCAGACGTTAGAAGAAGCCATTGCCAGCCTGCCCCAGCGTGTGTCCACACCTGACCTGTATTTACCATTGGATAATACTGATGTAACCGATCTTATGGCAGCCTTTGAAGCTGAAGCGGTACAGTTATCTGATGCGAAAATTTCAACCATTGATGGCATACGACTTGATTTTGATGCTGGTTTTGGCATTATTCGTCCGTCAAATACCGGCCATTTTATCACTGCCCGTTTTGATGCCGACACGGCTGAAAACCTGCGCCTGATCCGTGCCACTTTTGCGCGCCTGTTACGCTCAAAAGATGAACGTCTGGCGCAGTTGATTCTTGAATAAACACCCTCTGGAGTTGCCCATGGCCTTGAACACCGAGACCGCCCTGAATATTGCCAACGTTCTCACTGAGGCACTCCCATACATTCAGCGCTTTGCCGATAAAATTATTGTGGTGAAGTACGGGGGCAATGCCATGACTGACCCGGAACTGGAAAGCTCGTTTGCCCGTGACATTGTTTTGCTTAAAACCGTTGGGCTGCATCCGGTGGTTGTGCATGGCGGTGGTCCACAGGTAGACAACCTGCTCAAGCAACTGGGCCGTGAATCTGACCGCATTGATGGCATGCGGGTAACTGATGCCTCCACCATGGAAATTGTGGAAATGGTGCTAGGCGGTAGTGTTAATAAATCCATTGTCAACCTGATTAACCGGCATGGTGGCCGTGCCATTGGCCTGACCGGAAAAGATGGTAACCTGTTGCGTGCCAAAAAATTACTGTTGGACAAAAAAACCGATGATGGTCAGGTGCAGCAAATTGATCTGGGCCTTGTGGGTGAAGTCGTTAGCGTTAAAACCGACGTGTTAAACCTGTTTATTAAAAGTGATTTTATTCCGGTTATTGCGCCATTAGGTGTGGATGAAGAAGGTAACACCTACAACATCAACGCTGATCTGGTCGCAGGCAAAGTGGCTGAAGCGTTAAAAGCTGAAAAACTGGTATTACTCACCAATATTTCCGGTGTGCTGGATGCCGACAAGAACGTAATGACTGGCCTTAGCACCAAGGATGTTGATCACCTGATCGATACTGGCGTGATCTATGGCGGCATGATTCCCAAGGTTTCCTGTGCGCTGGATGCCGTTAAAGCCGGTGTCGTCAGCGCGCATATTGTAGATGGCCGTATGCCGCATGTCACCTTGCTGGAAGTATTTACAGATGAAGGCATTGGCACCCTGATTAGCAATCGCCTGCGCAAATCCCAATAACTTCTTTTCTTTTTATTGAAGTCATTATTTTATTGCCCATTGCTTTTTAAGCAGTGGGCATTTTTATAGGTTTCTATTTTTATCCATTGTTTTCAATTGCCATCATGCTTTTGCACATTATTTTTATCAAAGTAATGCAAATGATGATTTGCAGTCTGCATGCAGCTTATGCACAATATCCCTAGATCAAAATGTCCTAGGCTCTACGCCTGCTGAATCTGGTCATTATTTGTTTGTTTACTTAAATGTGGTCATTGTATGTGCGAGTTACTGGGCATGAACTGTGCCACGCCAACTGATATTAATTTCTCCTTTAAAGGTTTTAGCCAGCGTGCCGGCGTAACTTCCGACCATGCTGATGGCTTTGGTATTGCCTTTTTTGAACAAAAAGGTTGCCGCCTGTTTATTGATTGCCAGTCTGCCGTGCACTCACCACTGGCAGATTTTATCCGTAATTATCCCATTAAGTCGCGCAATGTGATTGCCCATATCCGCAAGGCCACTCAGGGCAAGATTGAACTGGAAAACAACCATCCATTTATGCGCGAGCTGTGGGGTCGACACTGGATTTTTGCCCATAATGGCGACCTGAAAGACTACTGGCCCCAGTTATGCGGGCAGTTTATGCCAGTTGGCACTACCGATAGCGAGCGCGCTTACTGCTACATTTTGCAGGAGCTGCGCTACCGTTTTGGCAAGGATGAGCCTTCTCTCCAGCAGATTTTTGACTT
Organism: Alkanindiges illinoisensis; assembly: GCF_004377485.1. Lineage (GTDB taxonomy): Bacteria > Pseudomonadota > Gammaproteobacteria > Pseudomonadales > Moraxellaceae > Alkanindiges > Alkanindiges illinoisensis_A. Next base: position 44,531 of record NZ_SNTY01000008.1, on the reverse strand, counting down.
TCTGGCTGAGGTTTCACCCAAAATTGCAGAATACGGCACGTTCAATTTTATCCTGTCCAATGGTCAGGCGCTGTTTAGCTACGCCACCACCAACCTGCACTGGATTGTGCGCGAATGGCCATTCCAGCAGGCGCATCTGGTGGACGTTGATATTGAAATTGATTTTAGTCAGGTGACCAAGCCGGAAGACCGGGTGGCCGTGGTTGCAACTGCTCCGCTCACGGATAATGAAGTGTGGCATAAGTATCAGCCGGGTGAGCTGATCTGGTTTCAGGATGGTAGAGTCCAGCAAACAGCCCATACCACCATCCAACGATTGGTGAATGCAGGCTAGCTCCTGTGGAACTAGCCAATTTTAAAGCTGTATCGTGGCGTGGTGCTCGATTTGCATGGATTGATTTCCAGTCTGTCTTCATGTCATGCTGGTCAATAATAGCAGGCGTGCTGGCTTAACTGAAAAATATCCAGGCGCTATAAATAAAGCAAACATCATCAAAAAGCGCCTCGAGTTGAGACGCTTTTTATAAGGGACGTTTAACACCCCTAAAGCAGCTTAGTCATTAGGCGCTACGTGAATCTACCAGCGTTAAATGTTCAGCCGAATAGGTATGATCCGACTTTGGTGACACTGGTAAACGCTCTGGCTCAAGGATTGGTTTAGCACCATCATTGATCACGGCTTCAGTAATGCGTACCGTACCGATATGATCCGCTGATGGCAGCTCATACATGGTATCCAGCAAAACATTTTCCAGAATCGAACGCAAGCCGCGCGCTCCGGTGTTGCGATCCAGCGCTTTTTTAGCCACGGCACGCAATGCCGCATCTTCAAACACCAAGTCCACGTTTTCCATTTCAAACAAATATTGATACTGGCGGGTTAGGGCATTTTTTGGTTCAGTCAGAATCTGCATTAGTGCTTCTTCGTCCAGTTCCTCTAATGAGGCAACCACCGGCAAGCGACCAATAAATTCTGGAATCAGGCCATATTTGATCAGGTCTTCCGGCTCTACTTCACGGAACAACTGACCCAGCTTCTTGGACTCGTCTTTTCTGCGCACTTCAGCACTAAAGCCAATACCGCCTTTTTCATGCCGCTGCTTCACCAGCTTTTCAAGGCCGGCAAATGCACCACCACAAATGAACAGGATATTGCTGGTATCAACCTGCACAAATTCCTGTTGCGGATGCTTACGGCCACCCTGCGGCGGAATGGAAGCCACGGTGCCTTCGATCATTTTCAACAGGGCTTGCTGAACCCCTTCACCCGATACGTCACGGGTAATGGATGGATTGTCGCTCTTGCGGGTAATCTTGTCGATCTCATCAATATAGATGATGCCCATCTGCGCTTTTTCGATGTCATAATCCGATTTTTGCAGCAGTTTCTGCACAATGTTTTCAACATCTTCACCCACATAACCTGCTTCGGTTAGTGTGGTGGCATCTGCCATGGCAAATGGTACATCCAGCAAGCGTGCCAGCGTTTGCGCCAGCAGGGTTTTACCAGAGCCTGTGGGGCCAATCAGCAAAATATTGCTTTTGGATAGCTCCACCATGGCGTCTTTAACGCCTTGCTGCGCAGACAGATTCTGGCTGGCCTTTAAACGCTTATAGTGATTGTACACTGCCACTGACAAGGTCTTTTTGGCAGTGTCCTGACCAATCACATACTGATCCAGCGAAGCACGGATTTCAGCAGGCTTTGGCAATGGCCGCTTGGCCCAATCACCAGATTCGACCTGCTGGCTGGTTTGCACCAGATCAGTACAGACTTCAATGCACTCATTACAGATAAACGCATTTTCTCCAGCAATCAGCTTGCTGACTTCAGCTTGACGCTTGCCACAAAACGAACAGGTTTTTTGTCCTTTGGGTAAATCGGACATGAGAACTCCAATAGGTTAATTTACCAAACATTTAAACCCTGAGGCTTAAGGACGCTTGGACAGTACTGCATCAACCAGGCCGTATTCACGTGCCGCTTCAGCATTTAAAAAGTTATCACGGTCGGTATCGCGTGCAATGCGCTCATAGTCCTGACCACTGTGCTGTGCCATCAGGCGGTTCAGCTTTTCCTTGATTTGCAGGATTTCACGAGCGTGAATTTCAATATCAGACGCCTGACCACGGAAACCACCCAATGGCTGGTGAATCATGATACGTGAATTCGCTAGTGCATAACGCTTGCCCGGTGCGCCGGCATTCAACAGGAAAGCGCCCATACTGGCCGCCTGTCCCAGACACGTGGTGGATACATCCGGCTTGATAAACTGCATCACATCATAAATAGCCATACCGGCAGTCACTGAACCACCGGGTGAATTGATGTACAGGTGTATGTCCTTATCTGGGTTCTCGGCTTCCAAAAACAAGAGCTGAGCCACAATCAGGTTTGCCATGTGGTCTTCAACTTCACCGGACAGGAAAATGATACGTTCACGCAGCAGACGCGAATAGATATCAAAAGAACGCTCACCCCGTGAAGACTGTTCAACCACCATGGGAACGAGCGCGCTATTTATAGATGCTGAGCTTACAGTTGCAGTATTTGCAGTTTCAAAATCAAATGACACGTTGTTTTTCCTGATAAAGCTGATTTTAACTATAGTCACACTATGGCGGATAATAGCCAAAATTGCAAAGGGGTTGTGCTGTTGCATTGTGAAAAATAACAGTACAACCTTCGCCCTTTAATCCCTCTGTCTGCATCACGTCAGGGGCAACAAAAAAGGCGCTTTAAGCGCCTTTCCTGCTACTTTCAGGAACTTAACTTGCCAAAATTAGCGGCCAGCGCGCTGGGCCTGTTGTTCCTTGATCAGATCCTGATAACTAATAGTCTGGTCAGTCACTTTGGCAGTGGCCAGAATATGATCAACCACCTGATCTTCTAGAACCACCGCTTCAATCTGGGCACGTTGCTGCTTGTCAGAATTGAAGTATTCAATCACTTCAGTTGGGTCTTCATAAGACTGGGCAGTTTCTTCAATAAACGCTTTTACACGTTCCTGGTCAACGGTCAGCTTGGCATCTTCCAATACCTTGCCAATCAATACACCCAGTTTCACTGAACGCTCAGCCTGCTCGCGGAACAGCTCATCCGGCAGCATGCTTTGGTCAAAGTTTTGCGCACCACCAAACTGCTGGGCAAACTGTTGCAGCATTTGCTGACGCTGACGACCGATTTCTTCGGTAACCATTGCACCTGGCACTTCAACGTCGTTGTTTTCCAGCACGGCATTAAAAGCGGCTTGTTTCAGTTGCTGACGCAGGCTGTTTTTTACTTCACGTTCCATGTTCTTGCGAACATCTGCTTTCAGCTTGTCAACGCCTTCTTCTTCGCTCACGCCAAACAGGTTTAAAAACTCGGCGTCAATTTCAGGTAACTTTGGCTTTTCAACTTGTTTCAAGGTGATTTTGAACTGGGCCGCTTTACCACGCAGGTTTTCTGCCTGATAGTCTTCCGGGAAGGTGACATCAATCACTTTTTCTTCACCGGCTTTCATGCCAACGATGCCATCTTCAAAGCCGGGAATCATGCGGCCAGAACCCAGCACCAGTTTAAAGTCCTGCGCGCTGCCACCGTCAAATTTTTCACCGTCGATGGTGCCTTCAAAATCAAAGGTCGCCTGCATGTCTTTTTTGGCCATGCCCTTGGTCACTGCCCAGGTCTGACGCTGCTTGCGCAGGTTTTCGATCATGGTGTCTACGTCTTCATCAGACACTTCAGTGGTTTTGCGGTCAATGGACAGATCTTCCAGACCCTTAACAGTCACTTCAGGATACACTTCAACAGTGGCTTCATACACCAGACCTTCTTTGTTCAGGTCTACTTTTTCAATGTTCGGCATGCCCACAGCATTGATTTTTTCCTGCTGGATGGCTTCAAACACGCTGTCACGGATAATGTCGTTGATCACTTCCTGACGGATACCAGGCCCAAAATCCGCACGGATTTTTGACATGGGTACTTTGCCTGGACGGAAACCATTGATTTTTACGTTTTTTGCTGCACGTTTCAGGCGAGCTTCAAATTGTTCGTCAATGCGGCTGGTTGGAACAGTAACATTTAGACGACGGGCAACGCCCGAAACCGTTTCAGTCTTAACGATCATGGCTTCCTCGATGATATATGTATAAGGTTGAGCTAAAATTTTAAAGGCGGCTAGTATAAGCCAAGCTGCGATCTTATACAAAAAAAAGCTGCACAATGTCGAGCATTTTCAGAAAATGTGCAGTTTTTGCTGATTTTTAGACGGGTTTAGCACAAAAAGCAGCATTTTAAGGTGATTTAAGCTGTCGTTTGAGCGGTGATTTAAAATCATAAGCTGGCTGGCTTTTTTATGTGGTCTTTGCCTTGTTGCCTACATCGTCAGTTCGCAGATTCAGGTGCAAAAAATCTCTTGCCATGAAATACTTAGGCTTGCATTTATAGCAAATTATACATTTTCACTATATTGTGCCATAACAGGCTATGTTAGTTTTTGCGCCATCTTTTAATAGTAGTATTTTGCTGAAAAATTTGAAAAAATCAGTCGTCTATTATCTATTGAATTTACCCTTGGAACATCTCGAGTTGAATCGTTCATGATGCCGCCAGATTCTGATCTCAGCATTGCACCTTTACACCCGCAGGAAAAACAACGTCTGGAAGCACTGGCTGCCTATGAGTTGTTTGGCACCCAGCCTGAAGCGCAATTTGATGAAATTGTCAGCCTGGTTGCGCAGATTTGTGGCTCAAGTTCAGCGCTGCTGTCACTGGTGGGTGAAGATTTGCTGTGGTTTAAGTCGCGCTATAATTATGCTGCCGAGTCTGGTCCGCGTGATGGCTCATTTTGCAGCCATGCCATTTTGCATGATGATGTGATGATTGTCGAAGACGCCAGCCTGGATGAGCGTTTTAACCAGAATCCACTGGTGACCTGCCCCAGCACGCATGTGCGCTTTTATGCCGGTGCGCCCTTATTAACAGAAGATGGCCTGCCACTGGGTGTAATTTGCGCCATTGATGACCAGCCCAAAAGCATGACACCTTTGCAGATACAAACATTAAAGGTATTGGCCAATCAGGTGGTGGCACATATGAATCTGCATCGCTCTGTGGTGAGAATGCAGCAAATCAACAAGAACAAAGACAAGTTTTTTGCCATTATTGCCCATGACCTCAAAGCAGCTTTTCATGGCATTCTGGGCTTTTCCGATGTCCTGGACACTGATTATGATGAACTGGCGGACAACACCAGACGTGAAATTGCCAGCTATTTGAACGAATCCTCACATGCTACCTATAAGTTCCTGGAAAACCTGCTGGAATGGGCCAGACTGGAAAATGGTGCAATGCCGTATCAGCCCAAACCGCTACAACTGGCTAGTCTGGTTGAGGCAACAGTCGCAGGCCTGCAATTTACTGCTGCCCAGAAAAATATTCATATTGAGTTACAGCTAGCGCCGGAAATCTGGGTGGATGGCGACCGCCACATGCTGAACTCGCTCATTCATAATCTGGTGGGCAATGCCATCAAATTTACTCCTGAATATGGCAAGATCCGGATTTATCATACAGTTCATCATGACAAGGTTATGGTTTCAGTGGAAGATAATGGCATGGGCATGCCGCCAGAACAGGTGCAGCGCCTGTTTAATGGTGATCACAACCAGAGTACCCGTGGTACTCAGGGGGAAAAAGGGACTGGCCTGGGTTTGCTGCTATGTCAGCAATTTCTGCAACACCATCAAGGCACACTTGACGTAAAATCCCGTGTCGGACATGGCTCAACATTTAGCTTTACCATTCCTCTTAGTACAAGGGTTTTGCCCGAAGCAACTGCAAGCCTCACTTAACACTGTCCTTCACCACCCAAACATCAAACAAAACCCGCAGCCTGAATTCGGACTGCGGGTTTTGTTTTTCTAGATTGAATCAGAACGTATCCTGCACATCAGACCACCACGGGTAAAATGGCGGCATTTGCGAGGCTTTTTGCTTGAATTGCGGCGCACGTTTTTCCAGAAAAGACTGAACCCCTTCCTTGCCATCACCAACGCTGGTATAGAACATGGCCAGTGAATCCACTTGATGGGCAACCAGTGGATGTGGGGCAGCACTGTTGCGGTATAACATCTGGCGAGCCAATGCCAGTGCTACCGGCGAACGCCCTTCAACAAACTTGTGCGCCAGTTTTTTGGCCTCATCCAGCAATTGTTCGGCGGGATACACCTGCTTAACCAGTCGGCCTTCTTTCGCTGTATGCGCATCAAAAATATCCGCGCTGTACACCCATTCCAGTGCCTGCTGAATACCCACAATGCGTGGCAAAAACCAGCTGGAACAGGCTTCCGGTACAATGCCCAGTTTGCCAAACACAAAACCAATCTTGGCTTTTTCGCTGGCCAGACGAATATCCATGGCTAGTGTCATGGTGGCACCAATCCCAACTGCTGCACCGTTAATCGCACCAATCACCGGTTTTTTGCAGTCAAAAATCGACAGTACTACCCGGCCTCCGGTATCACACACGCCATTCTTGATTTCATCGTCATCGCGGCGTGCCTGCATGTCCTGCAAGGAGGGTTGCAGGGTTTCGTTAAGGCCAAATACATTGCCTTCCTTGGACAAATCCATGCCTGCGCAAAATGCCCGGCCTTCTCCAGTCACAATGATGGCGCGAATATCATCGTCCTCACTGGCTTTTTCAAAAAAATCCACCAGCTCATTGGCCATTTCCACGGTAAAGGCATTCATTTGTTCTGGCCGATTTAGCGACAGTACTGTCACACCAGCAGCATCACGCTCGACTTTCAGGGTTTGATAGGTATAGCTTGCCATGTGCAGCACACTCCATAATGACGAGAAAATGGTGGCATGCTACTTTTGCGCATCCACACCACATTTATCCATTTTTATTGCCTAGGTTTTATAATAAAAAACGTCCAAATAAGCAAACCTGCCTGGCAAACTCAGGTATGATGAAACTCAGGTCTTTTATTTATTTTATTGTTATCACACCATGACTTTATTATTTGTTGAAGATGACAGCATGATTGGTGAATCCACCTGTGTGCTGTTAAAACAGGCAGGATTTAATGTGCACTGGGCCAAAACCGGTACTCAGGCCCTGCAATTGTTTGATAACCACGACTATGAGTTTGTGCTGCTGGATCTGGGTCTGCCCGGCCTGGATGGCACACAGGTGCTGCAGCGCATCCGTAAGGTGAGCGACCTGCCAATCCTGATTTTAACCGCACGTGACAATGTGGAAGACCGCGTATCCGGTCTGGAACAGGGTGCTGATGATTATCTGGTCAAGCCGTATCATATTGATGAACTGCTAGCACGTATTCGCGCCTTGCTACGTCGTGCCAAAGGTGCCACCCAGACTGAATATATGCTGGGTGACATCAAGATTATTCCGGCAGCACATGCAGTGTATAAAAATGACCAATTAATTGAAGTATCTGCCAAGGAATGGTCGATTATTGAAACGCTGGCTGCCACGCCCAACTGCATTTTTTCACGTGAGCAGCTGGAGCAAAAGATTTCTGAAAAACAGGATATTTTGCAAAGTAATACGGTGGAAGTACATATTCACAATATTCGCCAGAAACTGGGCAAAAACTTTATCAAGACTATTCGCGGGCTGGGTTACAAGATTGGCAACCTTGACCAGTAATTGTTTGCATTGCAGCATGCTGGTTACAGCCAGACAAATGACGGGTTTTCAGCTAAAAAGTGTTCAGCGGACAGGATAGGCAAGCCATGAGAAAAACGCATTTATTCTCTCTTGTCAACCGTATCCTGTTTTTGTTTGCAGCACTGGTGCTGGTGCTGTTTTTAATTATTTTTATTTTTGCCTACAACACCACCAAGTCTGAGTACGAACAAAAAGTCTATTACAAGATTGAACGTGTAGGCATTTTGCTGGAGCGGGAACTACGCGGTGCCAATGTACGGTCTTATCAGGGCCGCTACAAAATTGGTGAAGTCACCACCATTATCCGTATTGAGCAGAAAAATTGCCGCCAGCCTGTAACGCCTGTGATTGCAGCCGCCTGTAATCAGGTTTCCGGCTTTATTGCCGAAGAACTCAAAAACGACCATATTGATACGTATTACTTAAATGCCAGCAGCCCAAATACCAACAACAATTCAGTGATTCAGGTCAGTGTGTTGCACAGCCATATCAATGCCTATGTGTTAAAGCTCACCAGCCAGATTTTATTGCCTTACCTGATCATTTCCCCACTGGCGATTATTGCGCTGTTTGTTTTTCTGCTCAATAGCTTAAAACCACTTCGCTCTCTGGAACAGGAAATTCAAAAGCGTGAACCCAACTTTTTTGGGCCACTGGCCACCAGCCCTTCTTCAACCGAACTGAATTCGCTGGTAAATGCCCTAAACCAGTTATTTGAGCGTGCGCACCAGTTTCAGATTCAGCAGCAGCAGTTTATAGCCAATGCTGCCCATGAACTACGAACGCCCCTCACCGCGCTGAATCTACATTTGCAAATTTTTAAAAATGAGCTGATGAGTAGTGGCCACTTACAGCCCCATGAGCAGCAAATGTTTAGCGAACTGGAAGAACGCCTGCAACGCCTGCAACTACTGGTTAATCAGATGATGTCACTGGCACATCAGGAAAAGTTGGGGCATGAATCAGGCAAGCAGCCTGTTGAACTATCAGCACTGGTAAAAAGCTGTATTGAGCAGCTTTATCCCAGCCTTGAAAAAAAGCAGCTAAACCTGTACATCACCGACTTTGAAAAAAGCTGGATTATGGCGCGGCCTGACCAGCTTAATTCCATTGTGATGAATATTGTGGACAATGCGATTAAATATACTCCTAAAGGTGGCCTGATTAGCATTAGCCTCAAGGAACAGAGCCAGCAAACCACCCTGATTATTGAAGACAGTGGCCCCGGCATTGATGAAAGTGAATACCAGAATGTATTCCAGCGTTTTTATCGCCTTAATAATGCACAGGATATTATTGGCAGTGGTCTGGGGCTTGCGATTGTGCATCAGGCGGTGCAGCAATTGCAGGGAACCATTCAGTTGTCCCGCTCCATGCTGGGCGGCCTTGCCGTGATTTTAATGTTTAAGAGTACCGCAAATGCTGCCAATCCTTCCATTACCGCACCGGAATGATTACTCATCTATAAACCGGTCTAATTTTGCACTGTACTAGACTTCTTTCATAAGTTGTACCAACTCGCCTTCGACAGGCTCAGGCAGCGTTGGTTGAGCTTGTCGAAACCAGACTTATGCAAGAGATCTACTAGCTTCCTTATTATTTTTTAATATTTAGATTCTCAAATGAAGTGCAACAGAGATTAATTTATTGGAAGGAAGCAAGATGAGCTAGCATTCTGCTTCCGACCGACCAAAGTCAAAGTTGCATCATGAACTATACTCATCTTACTCAAGAAGAAAGATATCAGATTTATACATTATTACGTGAAGGTTTTTCTAAACGTTATATCGCCTGGAGATTGAATCGTTCACCTTCCACTATTTCCAGAGAAATCAAACGTAATCGAGCGAGAAATGGCTATTTTGCCAAACATGCCCATAAATTAGCTCGAAGACGGCATCATTCAAATCCTCAACTTTAGCGAGGTAAACAATGATTCCTGCTTCCACTGGCCATCCAGTACTGCCCCGTATTATCGGGGTTATTTTATTGCTGAGTGGCCTTGCACTGGTTTTTGGTGGCATTAAGCTGCTGATGCTGGGCGGTTCATGGTATTACTTGCCAGCCGGTCTTGCTGTGGGTATTGCTGGCCTGTTGCTGCTATGGCGAAACGCATCGGCTCTGGGCTTATATGGCCTGTTTTTAATCATGAGTACCATTTGGGCCTGGTCAGAAATGGGGCTGGACTGGTGGCAACTGGTTCCCCGGCTGGCACTCTGGTTTGGCCTTGGCCTTTTGCTGATTCTACCGTGGTTTCGCAAACCGTTGTTAACGCCCAGTACCTCACCTGTACACACTGGCATCCTAAGCATCGGGTTACTGCTGGCCGGTGGTTCGGCGCTGATTAGCCAGTTTATGGATCAGGATAAATATTCACTCAAAGGTACCTTAGCGCGCAATAGCACTGATATGACCAGTACTGCTCCTACACAGCCCGCAGGTGACTGGCAATCTTATGGGCGCACTGCCTTTGGTGACCGTTATTCGCCATTAGCACAGATTACCCCGGAGAATGTGCAAAAGCTGGAAGTAGCGTGGAAATATCGCATTGGTGATGTGCCGGGTGAGAATGACCCGCATGAAACCACTGCAGAAAATACCCCATTGAAAGTCAATGGTAAACTGTATGTCTGCACGCCGCATAGCAAGGTTATTGCGCTTGACCCGGATACTGGTAAGGAAATCTGGCGTTTTGACCCGCAACTGAGTACCCAGCGCGCTGGAACTTTTAAAAATTGGGCGCACATGACCTGTCGTGGTGTGGCCTACCATGACGATGCCGAATATGCACAGCAAACCAGCGGCATCAAAATTCCTGCTAACGCTACTCCCGCAGCTTCAAATACTACAGCTAGCGCAACCGCAAATATCGGTAATTCCTCACCCGTTGCCATCAATGCTGATTCGCTGGTCACCACAGTAACGCCTGCATCCGCCAATGTCACCAATACTGCAAAAACTACCTGTAGTAAGCGGATTTTTGTACCCACTGCGGATACCCGCCTGATTGCCATTAACGCTGATACAGGCCAGATGTGCCGTGAATTTGGCAAGGATGGCAGCGTAGACTTAACTGCCAACATGGGCAGCTTTACAGCTGGCGGCTATTACTCAACTTCACCACCAGCCGTTACCCGTGATCTGGTCATTATTGGCGGTCATGTGACTGATAACCTGTCTACCGATGAGCCTTCAGGCGTGATCCGCGCCTATGATGTGCATGACGGCCATCTGGTCTGGAACTGGGATAGCGGTAATCCAACCCAGACTGCACCCATTGCTGCGAATGGTATTTATACCCGTAACTCCCCCAACATGTGGTCGGTTACCGCAGTTGATGAGAAAAACGGCCTGCTGTACCTGCCAATGGGTAACCAGATGCCTGACCAGTGGGGCGGTAAGCGCACCAAGGCATCTGAAACTTATAGTGCTGGCGTAACTGCACTGGATATTGCTACTGGACAGGTACGCTGGACGTTCCAGATGACGCATCACGACCTGTGGGATATGGATGTTGGTGGCCAGCCGACTTTGATTGATATCAAAACGGCGCAAGGTGTGCAACCTGCATTGATGGCCTCTACCAAGCAAGGCAGTATTTATGTATTAAATCGCCTGACCGGTAAGCCCGTTTATCCCGTTAAGGAAATGCCTGTACCGCAAGGTCATGAAAAGGAAGTATTGGCCAGTGGTGAATATTACTCCCCCACTCAGCCTATTTCTGCCATTAACTTTGTACCCAAAATGTCGGAAAAAGACATGTGGGGCGGCACGCCATTTGACCAGCTCACTTGCCGTATCCAGTATCGCTCCATGAATTATGAAGGTATTTACACGCCGCCGTCCTTGCGTGGTTCGTTGGTTTACCCGGGCAACTTTGGAGTGTTTGACTGGGGGGGTATTTCAGTTGATCCGGTACGTCAGATTGCCTTTGTAAACCCCAACTTTATGGCGTTTAAATCCAAACTGGTACCGCGTGAAGCAGTGGCCAACGGTGCAGCACGCAAAAGTGAAGTTGAAGGCGTACAACCTAATAAGGGCGCACCTTTTGGCGTAATTCTCGAACCTTTTATTTCACCAACCGGCTTACCCTGTCAGGCACCTGCATGGGGTTATATTGCTGCCATTGACCTCACCACCGGCAAAAAAATCTGGATGCACAAAAATGGCACCGTGCGTGATAACTCACCTTTACCACTATTCTTTAAAATGGGTGTACCCAGTCTGGGCGGCACCATTACAACCGCTGGCAGTGTAGGCTTCTTAAGTGGTACGCTCGACCAGTACCTACGTGCCTATGACATGAAAAGCGGAAAAGAGCTGTGGCGGGGCCGCCTGCCTGCCGGAGCACAAACCACACCCATGACCTATGCTGGAAAGGATGGCCGGCAGTATGTTCTGGTGATGGCTGGAGGGCATGGTTCACTGGGCACTCGTAAAGGCGATTATGTATATGCCTACAAATTGCCAAAAACCTAAACCAGTCTAATTTAAAGGTTACTCCAACGCCTGTCTTATCTCTTGTAAGGCAGGCTTTTTTTATGGCAGTCATAGAACTAGACAGGCCTGATTACTCTTACAATCTTGCTAAAAAACAAATGTATAACTAACCGGATAATGTATTCGTCCCTAGGTTATAGTAGATCTCTTGCATAAGTCTGGTTTCGACAAGCTCAACCAACGCTGCCTGAGCCTGTCGAAGGCGAGTTGGTACAACTTATGAAAGAAGTCTAGTGAATAAAAATTTTGGAAAACTACCATGCAGCGGCAACCACTGACCAAACAGCAAGCCATAGCACTGGAACGGCAACTGGCCAGTTATGCCAATATTCTGGACAGTCTGGTGCGTATCCCGTTTACCCGACAAGGCATTGGCGCTGATGCAGCCTTGGGCACCATTCCAGTGGTGGGCGATCTGGCAGGCTTAGGTTTGGCATCTTTTGCCATTTTTAAGGCATGGCAAGCTGGTGTGCCAATGCACAAGCTCATGCCTGCAGTACGCCTTGCATTGCTGGATGTCACCGTTGGTTTTGTCCCCGTGGTGGGTGATGTGATGGATGTATTTATTCGCCCCAGCCGTAAAGCGCTGGGCATTGTACATACGCATTTGCGTGATGTGCATGGTTTGCAGAATGATGATCATATCGTCCATCCTTTTTTGCATCGCAAGCTCGAACAACGACAGCAGACTTCAGCATTCTGGCGTAATTCGGTAGTAAGCTGGCTGTGGCTGCGTATTCCCGATATTCTGGGCATCATTATTCTGGTATGGTTTGGCTTTACACTATTTGCCCTGATTCGCTGGCTGGGTGGAATATTTTAACGCTATTTGCTTAAAAGCTGTGCACTTGGCAAGATTTTCTGACTAAAAATAATTGTTTTTTTAAATAACACCCTGTATTCTTTGCAACCACTGGAAGCGTGGCAGAGTGGTTGAATGCACCGGTCTTGAAAACCGGCGACCCGCAAGGGTTCGTGAGTTCGAATCTCACCGCTTCCGCCAAATTATAGTTCACTACAGTCCAATGTAGTACGAAAACCCCTTATTTTACAGAACTTAGGGGTTTTTTATTGTCCTTAGTAAACTTTAAAAATCTGCTTATCCCCAACTTTCCAGTCATATCTTTAACAGCATTTACTTCATTACTAAAAAGTTGAGCGTCTGGCCTAAACGCTTAATGAGCTTGCAGATTTAAAATATATTAATATTTTATATAGATTTAGAGGTGGATTTTTTAAATACTGATCTGTAATACTAGATCCATAGAGTAAAAATCCCATGTGGCTAAGTATATAATCTAAAAGAATTTTCAAATTTATTTCCTGTCTTTTGTAGTTTCTATTAGGCTTAAAGCTAATAATTAAAGTTATTGGCGACAGGTTAAGACGTTTCAAGCTTTTTTTTTAGCCATAATCTCTTAAAATGGTTATCTGTTATACAGCTTGAGAGCATGATCATGTCAGTGGCTTTAATTATCCGTAATATTAATCCCGACCGTGACCCAAATACCGAACTTCTGGTAGTTACGCTGGATGACAACCGTGCCATCACCGCAGAATTGGGTTTAGCACCCTATCCCAATGCTGCCACCAGTTTTAATCCGCAAGGTCAAGTCTACTGGTTTCCCCGGGTTACGCAGGCACAGGATCACGGTGTATTTCTCAATGATGAAAGCAACCATTGCCATGCAGAAGACAGCAATGACACTGATTACCTGTGGTTTTGCGAACTGGATCAGGCGGGTTAAGCTAAAGATGGCCAACCTGTTTCTGGTTGACCATCTTTACCCGCTTTTTCTGCTCAAGTTCCAGTTTTTAAACCCTTGCAGTTTTTCCAGCAAATAATTTTCTGACCAGTACAAAAAATAGTGGTACATAAAATACCGCCAGTACTGTGCCAAATAATACCCCACCCACAATACTTACCCCAATTTCCTGTCGGCTAACTGCTCCTGCGCCAGCGGAAAATACCAAAGGAATTACGCCTGCTACGAAAGCCAGTGAAGTCATGATAATAGGTCGTAGTCGCAGGCGTGCGCCTTCCAGTGCAGCCTCTAGAATACTGCTGCCTTTATCCTGTGCAGCGGCGGCAAACTCTACAATCAAAATGGCATTTTTGGTGGATAAACCAATAGTCGCCAGAATTGCCACCTGAAAGTAAATATCATTACTAAAACCAGCAAGTTTGGTAAACAGCACGGCCCCCAGTACACCTAATGGAATAACCAGCATGACAGCCGTAGGGATGGTCCAGCTTTCATAGAGTGCAGCCAGACACAGAAAAATAAATGCAATGGAGCCAATATACAGCCAGATGCCCTGCTGGGTGGTTTGCTGTTCCTGATAGGACAGGCCACTCCACGCCAGTCCAAAGCCTTTTTCGGCATTGACCAATTGCTGCATGGTGATCATGGCTTCACCTGAGCTATAGCCCTCAGCCACGTTACCATTAATTTGCATGGATGAAATGCCATTAAAACGCTGTAGCAGTTGCGGATTGCGAATCCAGTCTGTGGTGGTAAAGCTAGCAAATGATGCCATAGTGCCATCGGCGCCGCGCACGTACCACTGGGCCAAGTCTTCTGGCTTGGAGCGTGAACCCATGTCACCCTGAATGTATACCCGCTTGATGCGCCCACGGTCAATAAAGTCATTCACATATACGCCGCCCCATGCCGCGCTCAGTGTAGAATTAATATCAGACTGACTTAAGCCCATAATAGCAGCCTTGCTCTGGTCAATATTCAGATGCAGCTGGGTTTTATCTTCAAGCCCGCTCATACGCACATTACGCAGGTTAGGATTGTCATTGGCCTTGTTAAGAATGCGTTCCTGTGCCGCAATTAATGCATCACGCCCGGCATTATTGATATCCTGTAACCAGAATTCAAACCCGTTCGACTGGCCAAGTCCACGGACAACAGACGGCGCATTCACATTCACTTTAACATCTGGTACTTTTTTAAAGTATTTATTGGCGCGTTCAATAATGGCTGCAGCCGTGTTGTCTTTGCCGCTGCGCTCGTCCCAGTGCTTTAGTGACACATAAGCCTGCCCAACATTTTGCCCATTGCCTGAAAAATTACGTCCCAGCACAATCATCACGGTATTCAGGTTATTTTTTTCTTTGGTTAGAAAATAGTCTGATACCTGTTTGCCAATTTGTTCAGTCTCACGTAAAGGTGCGCCTTCCTTTAGGGTAAATTGCACATTCAGTGATCCCTGATCTTCATCCGGCAAAAAGCTGGTGGGCAAACTGGTATATGCCACTGCTACCAGTGCAGAAATGACAATAAATCCCGCCATAAATAGCTTTGGCCAGCCGACCATGCGTGCCACTGCATTTTTATAGCCGTGCTGCAAACGCTCAAAACTCCGGTTAAACCAGCCAAAAAAACCACCTTGATGCGGATCTTTTTGATGAGAGGGTTTAAGCAAAGTCGCGCACAAGGCAGGTGTTAAGGTGAGTGCAACCAATACCGACAATATCATGGCCGACACAATCGTAATGGAAAATTGCTGGTAAATAACGCCAATCGAGCCGCCAAAAAATGCCATCGGCAAAAAGACTGCCGATAGCACCAGCGTAATGCCAATTAGCGCGCCTGTAATTTCCTGCATTGATTCAATCGTGGCTTGGCGTGCATCCAGTTGCTGTTCATGCATCACCCGCTCGACGTTTTCCACCACCACAATGGCATCATCTACCAGTAAACCAATGGCCAATACCATGGCAAACAGGGTTAGCGTGTTAATGCTGAGTCCCAGCACAGCCAGAATACCGAATGTTCCCAGCAGTACTACGGGAACCGCAATGGCCGGAATAATGGTGGCGCGCCAGTTTTGCAAAAATACAAACATGACAATCACCACCAGAATGATGGCTTCAATGAGCGTTTTAACCACGCCTTTGATAGAGGCCGTTACAAACGGTGTGCTGTCACGTGGATAGGCAATTTTTAGCCCGGCCGGTAGCTGTTTTTCCAGTTGCTGCATTTCACTGCGAATGGTGTCGGCCACGTCCAGTGCATTGGCTCCAGTCGCCAGATCAATTGACATACCGGAAGATGGAAAACCATTTAATCCTGTAGATACTGAATAATTTTCTGAACCCAGTTCTACCCTTGCCACATCCTTTAAATACACCACGGCACCGCCCGGCTGGGCCTTGAGCACAATATTGCCAAACTGCTCCGGGGTTTGCAGACGTGATAACGCCGTAACATTCACATTTAAATATTGGTCAGGTGGTGCAGGCTGCGCACCAATTTCACCAGCGGTAACCTGGGTGTTTTGTGCTTCAATGGCGTTGCGGATGTCCGATGGCATCAAGCTGTAGCTGTTGAGCTTTTGCGGATCAAGCCAGATGCGCATCGCATATTGCGAACCAAATACATTGGTTTCGCCTACCCCATTAATCCGGCTCAGCACTGGCTCTACGTGATTAATCAGGTAATCAGAAATCTCAACCGTGCTCATTTTGCGGCTGGTGTCATAAATGCCAATTACCATCAGGCTGTCACCCTGTGACTTGGACACCGTCACACCTTGCTGCTGTACCACTTGCGGCAAACGATTCAGGCTGCTGCTAATACTGTTTTGCACCTGAACCTGTGCGGTATCCGGATCTGTACCCTGTGCAAAAGTTAAGCTAATGCGCACTTGCCCTGACGCACTGCTGGTTGATGAAAAATACAGCAGGTTATCAATGCCACGAATTTGCTGTTCCAGCACTTGCGTGACACTGTCTTCCACGGTTTTGGCGGATGCACCACTGTAATTGGCTGAAATCCTGACCGTTGGTGGTGCAATATCAGGATAGCGTTCTACCGGAAGCGTAAAAATAGACAACGCACCCAGCGCCATGACGACAATTGCCAATACCCAGGCAAAAATTGGCCGATCAATAAAAAAACGGGACATCAAGTCTGTTATTCCTACAAAGAAACTGGTACTGGCATAGTGCTGCCCAGCAAGATACGCACTTAGACCACAAAAGATCAAACAGCATTTCGAAATAATATGACCAGTAAATAAAGTTTCTACACTTGTTGCACAATTAACCCTGTAAATTGATACGCTTAATCCCAGTTACCTGCCAGTTCTCTAGTTTATAAGCAGGCTTTTTTTTTAACAGGTATCCACAATATAAAAAAACCTTGCTTTATTGCTAAAGCAAGGTTTCGAACACTGGCTAAACCAGTGGTTTAAACAGCTAACTGTGTATTACCAGTTACATCATGCCGCCCATACCACCCATGCCGCCCATATCAGGTGCAGCTGGCTTGTCTTCTGGAATATCAGTAATCATGGCTTCAGTGGTCAGCATCAGGCCTGCAACAGACGCTGCATGCTCCAGTGCAGAACGGGTCACTTTGGCAGGGTCTAAAATACCCAGCTCAATCATGTCACCATATTCACCAGTTGCCGCATTGTAGCCATAGTTGCCTTCACCATTCTTAACAGCATTCACCACGACAGAGGCTTCTTCACCGGCGTTGGTGACGATCTGGCGTAATGGCGCTTCAATGGCACGACGCAGAATGTTGATACCAGCAGTCTGGTCTTCGTTGGCACCAGTCAGGCCTTCAAGCGCACGAATCACACGCACCAGCGCAACACCACCACCGGCAACCACACCTTCTTCAACCGCAGCACGGGTTGCATGCAATGCATCATCAACGCGGTCTTTTTTCTCTTTCATTTCAACTTCAGTTGCAGCACCAACCTTGATCACCGCAACGCCGCCAGCCAGCTTGGCCACGCGCTCTTGCAGTTTTTCACGGTCATAGTCAGACGTTGCTTCTTCAATTTGCTTGCGAATGGTTGAAACACGCGCATCAATTTCGTCTTTCTGGCCAGCACCGTCAACAATTACGGTATTTTCTTTGCCAACAGTAACCTTGCGGGCAGTACCCAGATCTTGCAAGGTAGCACCTTCCAGATTCAGGCCAACTTCTTCAGAAATGACAGTTGCGCCAGTCAGGATGGCAATGTCCTGCAACATGGCTTTACGACGGTCACCAAAGCCTGGCGCTTTAACCGCACAGACCTTGATAATACCGCGCATATTGTTCACCACCAGTGTGGCCAGCGCTTCGCCTTCAACGTCTTCAGCAATCAGCAATAATGGCTTGCCAGATTTGGCCACTGCTTCCAGTGTTGGAATCAGTTCACGAATGTTGCTGATTTTCTTGTCAACCAGCAGGATGAACGGATTATCCAGCTCGGCAGTCAGGGTGTCTGGCTTGTTGGCAAAATACGGGCTCACATAGCCACGGTCAAACTGCATGCCTTCAACCACGTCCAGCGTGTCTTCAAAGCCTGAGCCTTCTTCAACGGTAATTACGCCTTCCTTGCCCACTTTTTCCATGGCCTGAGCAATCAGGTCACCAATGGTCTGGTCGGAGTTGGCAGAAATCGCACCCACCTGAGCAATGGCTTTGGTATCAGACGCTGGGGTAGCAATATTATGGATTTCCTGTACGGCAGCGCGAGTGGCTTTATCAATACCGCGCTTTAGATCCATCGGGTTCATGCCAGCAGCAACAGACTTGATGCCTTCATTTAAAATAGCTTGTGCCAGTACAGTTGCAGTGGTTGTACCATCACCGGCAATATCAGCAGTCTTGCTGGCTACTTCACGAACCAGCTGCGCACCCATGTTTTCAAACTTGTCTTTTAAGGTAATTTCTTTGGCAACAGTTACACCATCTTTGGTGATGTGCGGTGAACCGAAAGAACGGTCAATCACCACGTTACGGCCTTTAGGACCCAAAGTCACTTTTACGGCATCAGCCAGAATATTCACACCGGCAATCATTTTGCTACGGGCGGATTCACCAAACTTTACATCTTTAGCAGACATGAATAACTCCTAATTATATGTTTTCAAGCAGATAAAACGAATCAATGAACAAGCTTTACAAGCTACTCATTAGCCTTCAATTACTGCAAAAATGTCAGATTCTTTCATGATCAACAGCTCTTCGCCGTTTACTTTGACGGTTGAGCCAGCGTATTGACCAAACAGTACTTTGTCACCCACTTTAATATCGAGGGCGCGCACACCATTATCAGTAATTTGTCCATTACCTACTGCCAGCACTTCACCCTGAGATGGTTTTTCAGCAGCAGAACCTGGCAGCAAAATGCCACCAGCGGTTTTGGTTTCTTCCTCGACGCGGCGAATCACCACACGGTCGTGTAATGGACGAATATTGATACTCATGATGCAGATTCTCCTTGATAAACACTTTTTTGTGCCAAAACATTGGACGAAATCAGCAGTGAACTGCTGAAATTAAATCGGTTGATGCATCAATAGGGATATAAAAATGCGCTTCAAGGGCAAACATGAAAAAATTTTGTATATTTGTATGTTTTTTATCCTTTTAGTCAGCAGTTTTCGGCTGCCATAAGATTTTCTTCTCAATAAAGCGTACCTGTGTTTCATCATAGTCATAGCGCCGCACCGTCAAATCAGCACAGATGATGTTCACTGAATTGGGTATGCTATGCCGCACGCGCTGGGAAAGTGCCGTACCGGCATGAATGTCCAATACCGGATTTGACCGGCCCAGCAGAAAATACTGGTTAAGGTCATACACCGCAGAATGATGCAAATGTCCATGCAAAAGCGCATGCAGGCCACAGGCCGACCAGCGCTTTAAGGCTGGCAGCATCAAGCGGGGAATATCCTTGGCCGCTTCATCATCATCCGGACTTACTATAAATGGCTGATGCGTAGCCACGATTTTATGCTTGTGCGCTGGAGCCGCCTGTAACTGCTCGGCCACATGCTCAATTTGCCGAAGCGAGATACTGCCCTTGGTATGATGGTGTGACTTGATGGTATTAACCCCCACCACAAAAAAATGCTCGGTTTCAATTTGCGGCTCCAGACTGCCAAAACACTGCTGGAAGCGATGAAACGGACGCCAGATTCGTCTGGGCAAATGGAACAACGGAATATCATGATTGCCCGGAATCACCAGATAGGGACAACCCAAGCTTTCCAGAAAGCGCTTGGCATCAATAAACTGGCCATGACGTGCCCGCTGGGTTAAGTCGCCACTTACCACCACCAGTTCAGGTTTTAACTCATCACACAGTTGTTTCAGTGCCCGGACTGGACGGGCTTGTTCCGTACCAAAATGCGGGTCAGACAGATGCAAAATCATTTGGTAACCCCTTGCGGCACCATCACTTGCAATGCATTGTGTGCCACCTTAAAAATCAGGGGAGTTGAAATCTGCACGATTTCTCCATCAATAGCCACTTTCATACGCTTAACCCGTGACTCAATTTTGATTTGGTCAGCACAAAAACTGGTCACTTCCGGTGCTTGCTCAAACAGGCCAACCTGTAGGCGATGAATCAGCTTGATCATTTGCCAGCGGGTTAATGCCGTAATGGCAACCGCAGCCAGTTTGCCCTGTGCCACACATTCGGCCAGTGTTAATTTCAGATCCTGTAGCTGCAACTGGTTATTACCAAAAAAGACCAGTGGCGTTTCAATTGGAGTTTGTTCGCCATCAATGGTCATCTTAAGTTTTAGCTTTTGCTGTTCGCGCATGAGCACCACAAAACCCGACACCATTGCCACCACCCGAAAGCGTCCAAAGCGGGCATTGTAAAGTTCACGCTGCTCAATAATTTTTGGGTATAGGCCAATACTGGCATTATTTAAATAAATATAGTCATTCACAATGCCCAGATGAACAGGTCGTGCTATCCCTTCAACAATCACTTGCGCCGCAGCAAATGGATCTAGCGGAATATCCAATGCCCGTGCCACGTAATTAAATGTACCCAGTGGAATAATTCCCATACGGATACTGGAGTGTTTGAGTTCCTGCGCAACAGTATTTAAAGTGCCATCACCACCTGCTGCCACAATAACTCCGCCTTCCCGTTCATGCTTGGCACGCGCCTGACGCACCACTTCACTTAATTGCCGGGCTTCTGTCAGCAGGTATAAATCCACCTCAAAGCCCTGCTCGCTAAAATAAGCTGTTAATTGACGAGCCAGTTGCTCATGGCCATAAGCGTGATGGCCCGAGCCAGTATTCATTACCATGGAAATCAGGCGTCCGCTGGCATAAGCTGGCTGATCTTCTGGAGAATAAGACGAGACTGGCGCAATTGGCTCAGACAATTCTGTTGATTGTATTGGTGAAGAAGACATAAATACGCTGGACATCAATAATTTATTAAAATCGGGTTATTGAAATCGAGTTATCGAAATCAGGATTAAGTGGAATCGCACCTCAACTGATTTAAGCATACTTGTCAGGCCGAACATGCCAATACCAAGTCAAGTTGCCCAAATCCTGTTGCAATAATCGCCATTATTGTTCAGGGATTACCGTACTGATTAAAAACAGCTTTTGTTTTAACTACCAGCCATGATTTATTTTAATTTGTTGTGTTTGTATTGATGGTTGATCGTAAGATCATCGTTATATGCAGGGTGATAATGCAAATGATTCAATTTTTAGAAATTTTATTAAGATTTTCAGCGGGTTTTACATGAACAGGCTTGAAAAATACCCTGCTTTCCCAATTATTATTAATAGACTTTAAATTAGACCAATTCAACAGCAAGCCTCCATATGACTGAACAGACCATGACTCAAACGCACCAAGCCCCTGAATTAATTAGTATTGAGCAAGACTGTATGGGCGGTCATGCTGATCACTGGCAACTCTTAACCACCCAGCCGGATCAGGATGTGCCAAAATGGCTGCAATTGGCCTTAAATAATGCGCATATGCCTTATGGCTTAAATCGTGGTAATCAAAACATGCCGCAGGAAACCTGGCTGATTAATGGCCCGGAACAGCCCCTACAAATTACCCAGTTAATCGAAATTGATAAAGCGCAGCAACCTGTACGTTTAATGTCTGCCTTTCCCATTATAAATAGCCCTTATAGCGTTCAAGGGAAAATCAGCCGTATTATGTGCTGCCCTAATATTATGCAGGCGGTATTAAATATTACCACCAGCGATGGCGCCACCATTTACGCGTTTGATAACCTGTTTAGCGTCAATCAGCACCAGTATCAACATAATCAGATCTATCAGATCAATCTGGGTGGTTTTGCTTATAACCTTGAAAAGGTCAAAACGGGTGAAACGCTACTCGTGGATGATCCGGCTGCCATTAAGCATCATCGTGCCCTTAATGATATCCTTGCTAAAAGCAATGGAATAGCGCCAGAAGACTTGCAGGCTCAAATTGCAGCCTGGCAGCCTGCATCGGCAGACGATGAAGCTCCCGTAACGCTGGATTTATCCAAGATGGTTGCTTATTTATATGGTGATCATTTAGGTCAGGAAGATGAAGCATGGTTTCAGGGAGAAATTGTAGGATTATCACAAACTGATTTTATGGACAAAACAGTCGATTTAATTGATGTAGTCATAATCCGTGAACAGGAGAGTAAACCGGTAATAATACGTCTCGCGTATTTAAATCACGCTAAAATGCCAACCAGTTTTCAGGTTGGTGATTATATTCGTGGAAACATATGGATTCAGGCTACCATTTATGCTACTAATAATAACGGATAATTCTTATTTGAATATTTGTTAAATAGTACATGAGTGCTGGTAATGAAAATTATACGTGAATCCGCTCAGCAACAACTGGTTCAATCCATTGATCGTCTTGCCCTTGATAAAACTGCTTGCCTGTTTTTTATTATTGGCATGATTCTGGCTGCCTTTTTTATGCAGTATTTGTTTGCCTGAATTTAAAAGCGTTTGCGGTACTCAGCTTATATAAGCACCTTTCTGGCAGCCAGCTTCCTACTCCCTGTGCTGCCTTAACTTCCCCTACATTTTAAAATCTGTTTTAAAGCCACTATGTAATACGCTCATTATAATATTAATATATTCAAATGATCTCTAAATCTAACTTTTCCTTCTGTTATACAACATGAATAATTTTTTGATAAAGAAAAAGCCCGCATAATGCAGGCTTTTCTGGTTGTACTGAAAATTATTCAGTCATGCCCAATACGCGCTGGAACAGATCTTTTTGTTCCTGGCTCGGACGTGCAGTTTGTAGAGCCATCAATTGGCTCATGTCGCCCTGAACCTTGATTTTGCCAGTCATGAAAGCCTGCATGGCAGCAGCCATGTCGAACTCCAGAAACACTTTACGCAGGGTTTCTTCATCCATGGTTAGCGTGGTTTTTGCATTGGAAGATAAGCCTTTCTGGATCTTGCCGCCATCCAAAGACAAATCAACATTGTCTCTACCAGGCTCAGTAACAGTCAGGTTAAGTGCCAGTCCAGCCAGTGCAGGCGGCAGATTCAGGTCACCTGCTTCAGCAGTCAGTTTGTCTACGGTATCAAACCATTCATTACTTAAAAATGCAGGCATGCTAGATCCTCTATTCATTCATTGTAAACAGTATTTAACATTACTTGGCAGCAAAAAAATAAGCTAAGCCATTCAAAATGCAATGCTTGTTCCGCTTTATAGCAGACTCTTATTCAACTGAATATGGCAAAAGTTGTATCTTCGCGCTAAAAAATGTGTCAAAACTTGGCATGCTTAATTTAACATCAGTTTTTAGGCATATTTAGAAGCAATTAAACCCAGCCTTAACTTAAGCTCAGGTTAACTACATCCAAGCGTTGCTTAAGATTGTCCAACTCCTCAGCAGTTGGTACTTCGGTTTCTACCTGCAAGCTTTCAAAGTCAAACAGCTCACGGTCAGCCAGTTGCGAAGGCGAGACATTCTGTAATGCGCCGAAAATGCTGGCCAGTCGCTTGGGGTGCTGCCGATCCCAGTCGCGCAGCATGTCATTAATCATGGCGCGTTGCAGGTTTTCCTGTGAGCCGCACAGATTGCACGGGATAATCGGAAACTCGCGCATTTGTGCATATTTGATAATGTCTTTTTCGGCCACATAAGCCAGCGGGCGAATGAGAATGTTCTTTTTATCAGTAGACAGTAACTTGGGTGGCATAGCCTTCAGGCTACCGCCATGAAACAGGTTTAAAAAGAAGGTTGCCATAATGTCATCACGATGATGTCCTAATGCCACCTTGGTTGCGCCAATTTCCTGTGCAAAACCATACAGTGAACCACGGCGCAAGCGCGAACATACGGCACAAAAGGTTTTTCCTTCAGGCGTGAGTCGCTTTACAATACTATACGTATCTTTTTCCAGAATATAATGCGGGATATTACGTTCGCTTAAGTAGTTTGGCAGTACATCTTCTGGGAATCCAGGCTGTTTCTGATCAAGGTTAACCGCGACCACCTCAAAATTGATGGGCGCAATCTTTTGAAATTGAAGCAGAATATCCAGCAAGGTATAGCTGTCCTTGCCACCGGAAATACACACCATGACCTTGTCGCCGTCTTCTAGCATGTTGTAATCCCGGATTGCATGCCCAACCTGACGCCGTATCTTTTTTAACAGGCGATGATAGGCCGTCGAAGTTGGCACTTCAGGAATCGGATAAGAATTTACAGAATCAGCAACAGGTGAAAACATGTTTTTAGCACGTCGGTTAAGCGGTTTTGGGCCAATATTGTACCCGAAATTTTATTAAAAGTTAGACGCTTTATAAATCACAATTGGCTTTTTTGACTTCAAAAATCCTTCATATTTGCTTCACAGTCACAAAATGGTGCAGCTTTGTCAACCATTAAACACAAAATCTTCCCCATAGTTGTGCATTCATTCATCATTTAAGTTTTCCACAGATCCTGTGGATAACAATGGGGATAACTAAAAACTTGACATCGCTTCGCAACGATTCTGTAAGGGTTTGACACAATTTGTATATTTTTTAACCAATTAATATTTTCAATAAAAATCAATTACTTATTAATTTCAAGTTATTTTTTTTTAATTTAAAACGTTGTTTTGACCTAAATGTTCATTAATTCTGCAATTATTTCAATGTTGTCTAAAAAATAGACTATTACATTGTAACTACAGACGCAAAAAGGGTTACCTAAAGAAATATTTTTGCTACACTCTTCCAAAATCTCAAGGACGTGGGTAAAACTTACAATGCAAGTTCAGCCGACTTTAACTGCGTTTTTTCACTCTAAAAGATCTTTACTACTCTCTTTAATAAGTAGCATTGCTCTATTGTCTACTGTTCCTGCACAGGCAGGCAACCTTTATGTCTACAAAAACAAGAATGGTGATACCCTACTCACCAATGTTCGGGGTGATAAAAGCTTTGGCGAATACAATACCAAGGTAAAAGTCACTTATTATCCCGACACCAATGTCCATAGTTACCGGAACTGGGGCGGCAGTGAATCTGCAGTGCTACCCAGCTATAGCAAGAATAAAAATCTGTACGATGGTATTATTGCTCAGGCTGCAAGCACCCATCAGGTGGATTCTGGCTTAATTAAAGCCGTCATGCATACTGAATCCGGTTTTAATCCCAATGCACGTTCACCCGTTGGCGCACAGGGCTTGATGCAACTGATGCCCGCCACCGCACGCCGCTTTGCCGTAAGCAATGCCTATGATCCGGCTCAAAATGTCTTGGGTGCTGCCCAATACCTGAGCTTTTTGCTCAAGCGCTTTAACTATAATACCGAGCTGGCATTAGCAGCCTATAATGCAGGCGAAGGCAATGTGGACAAATACCGTGGTATTCCGCCCTTCCGCGAAACCCAGGATTATGTGCGCCGGGTGATGAGCCGCTACAAAAATCTGTACGCCGGGAATATCAGTACCACACCCATGTCTGCCTCAGCCATGAGCGCCTCGTATAATACGCTGGCACAAGCCCAGCAGGTTGCCCCAGTCAGTGCGGTCAGCAGTAGCTCCAATGTGATATCACGGGCACCGGTAAAGGTGTATGCCGTGGATGGCGTTTATACCGCCTCTAATATTGAAACCTATTAATGCCTTGATTCGGGTTTATGGCAGCAGCAATAGCCTTAAACCCATCTTAATTTATTATAAAAACTCACTTCATTTTGCCCCTACTGCCCTTTGAGCTATTGAAAAAGTCCTATAAAGCTCTACTTTATCTACATCATGATCAAGGCTTTTCAGCCTGATAAGATCATTTTTTTACCTATTATTTTAAGAGGAATATGTACATGATGCGGATTGGTTTGTTTTTGCTGACCAACCTCGCGGTACTGGTAGTTGTTGGTATTATCCTGTCTGTACTGGGCGTTGGCTCAACTCATGGTCCCGGTGGCCTGAACTACACTAACCTGTTGGTGATCTGTTTTGTGTTTGGTATGGTGGGATCAATGATCTCGCTATTTATGTCCAAGTTTATTGCCAAGAAAACCACAGGCACCGAGATCATTGAAACACCACAAAATCCGGCAGAACAATGGCTGGTGAGTACTGTGGCTGAGTTATCCAGTCGTGCAGGCATTAAGATGCCAGAAGTGGGGATTTTTCCAAGTTATCAATCCAATGCGTTTGCCACAGGCTGGAATAAAAACGATGCACTGGTGTCAGTATCTACCGGTTTGCTGGAGCGCATGAATAAGGACGAGCTGCGTGCTGTGCTGGCGCATGAAATTGGTCACGTTGCCAATGGCGATATGGTCACGCTGGCACTGGTACAAGGTGTGGTCAATACCTTTGTGATGTTCTTTGCGCGGATCATTGGTAATTTTGTGGATCGTGCCATTTTCAAGAATGAAAGCGATAGTCCGGGCATGGGTTACTTTATCACCAGCATCATTATGGACATTGTACTGGGTATTCTGGCCTCAGCCATTGTGATGTGGTTTTCACGGATGCGCGAATTCCGGGCTGATGAAGCGGGCGCCCGCCTTGCTGGTAAGGATGCGATGATTTCTGCCCTGCTGCGCTTGCGTGCCGAGAATGAGCTACCTGATCAAATGCCACAGGAAATGAAAGCCTTTGCCATTAATGAAGGTAAAGAACAAGGTTTTAGTATTGCCGCCTTGTTCCATAGTCATCCAACCATTGAACAGCGCGTGGCTGCCTTGCAACAGTTAAATATGCATTAAGGCTTAGCCTGCTCAATGTCGTACTTTTGAAATCCAAACTACAAAAAAGCCCTGAATGATTCAGGGCTTTTTTATAACCAGTGAATTGTCATTAATTTCTACAGTCGGGCGGCCAGCTCGGCGCCTTCCCGAATTGCCCGCTTGGCATCCAGCTCGGCAGCCAGCGATGCACCACCAATCAAATGGTAGCGTGCGCCCAGTTGCTCACCTTCTGCTGGCATTAGCTCTCGCACAGACTCCTGCCCGGCACACACTACAATCGTATCGACACGCAGCAATTGTGACTGGCCATCTACGGTAATCCACAGGCCTTCTGGGGTGATGGCATTATAATTCACGCTACGCAACATGCGCACACCATGCTTTTTAAGCTGTGCCCGATGCACCCAGCCTGAGGTTTTACCCAGTCCTGCACCAACGGGCGTGGATTTGCGCTGCAACAGGTAAATCTGGCGATATGGCGGATGTACCTCAGGTCTTACTGTACCGCCCTCTGTATTATAATTGGGCTGAGGATCAAGTCCCCATTCGCGCTGCCAGTCAGCCAATGGCTGCGGCTGTGGAATAGCTGGGTTATGCAGCAGGTATTCACTGACATCAAACCCAATACCACCCGCACCAATGACTGCAACCCGCTGCCCTACGGGTGCTCCTCGCAGTACTTCCGGATAAGTCAGCACATTGGGTAGCTCTGCCCCGGCCAGCTTTAAGGCACGCGGTGCAATGCCAGTGGCAATCACCACATCATCATAGCCTTCACGTTCCAGTTGCTCACGATTCACCCGGGTGCCCAGCCGTACTTCCACTCCATTTTTCTTGAGCATGGTTTTGTAATAACGGATGGTTTCATGAAACTCTTCCTTACCCGGAATCACCTTGGCCAGATTAAACTGCCCGCCCACATCAGTATTGGCTTCAAACAAGGTAACCTGATGACCGCGTCCGGCAGCAACCGTCGCAGCAGTCATGCCTGCCACACCCCCACCCACCACTGCAATACGGCGGGGCTTACGGGTTTTGACATACACAAGCTCGGTTTCATAGCCTGCGCGCGGGTTAACCAGACAAGTACCGCGCTTGTTTTCAAAGGCATGATCCAGACAGGCCTGATTACAGGCAATACAGGTATTAATTTCATCAATCCGGTTGGTGGCCACCTTGTTGACCCATTCCGGATCAGCCAGCAACGGACGTGCCATTTGAATCAGGTCAGCCTTGCCTTCTGCCAGAATGGCCTCGGCAGTTTGTGGCATATTAATGCGGTTGGACGCAATAACCGGGACAGACACATGCTTTTTAACTTCAGCCGTAACGTTGGCAAAAGCAGCACGCGGTACTGAGGTTACAATGGTAGGAATACGGGCCTCATGCCAGCCAATGCCAGTATTCAGCAAGGTAATACCAGCCTGTTCCAGCGCCTTGGCAACCGTAATGACTTCTGCCATGGTATTACCGTTATGCACCAGATCCAGCATGGACAGGCGAAATGAAATAATAAACTTGTCACCTACGGCCTTACGGATTGCTTTTACAATTTCGACAGCAATACGCATGCGGTTTTCAATAGGGCCGCCCCAGCGATCAGTACGCTGATTAACATGGGTGCTTAGAAACTGGTTTAACAGATAGCCTTCCGAGCCCATAATCTCAACCCCGTCATAACCTGCATATTTGGCAAGCTTGGCACAACGGGCAAAATCACTAATGGTAGACCAGATTTCCTTATCTGAAAGCGCACGTGGCTTGAACATGGAAATGGGTGATTTAATGGGGCTGGACGACACCACAAACGGCTGATAGCCATAACGTCCCGAATGCAAAATCTGCATCAGGATTTTGCCACCATGCCGGTGAACTGCATGCGTGACCAACCGGTGATTAATGGCATCAGCCAACGTATTCATGGTGCCACCAGCCGGTAATAACCAGCCCTGACGATTAGGTGAGATTCCGCCTGTAATCATCAGGCCTACCCCGCCCTTGGCACGTTCAGCAAAGTAGGCCGCCAGTTTGGGATAATTATAGAAACGATCTTCCAGACCAATGTGCATTGAGCCCATGACCACACGATTTTTAAGCTGGGTAAACCCGAGATTTAGCGGTTCTAGCAAATGCGAATATGGCGTCATCAAGCAATCTCTCATGCAATAGGAAAAAGCAGTAGCACCTATTTATTTTTCATCAATAAGCGCAAGCAACAGGTCAATAACCCGTAACACATCAAATGAGTAGATTTTAATAAAATACAGGCTTACTGTCAGTGACCTAATGGTCAATACTGTTGTGTAAATTTGACCTATTCTTTAAGAAGGTTTTCTTTTGATCCTTATAATGCCTTGGCTAACATTCGATATCGAAATGTACAATTTTTATTTATTCTTAGTAAATAGTCTCTGTAGAGCAGTTAAGATTAGAATGTGTCAATAATTGAGCTATCAGCACTTTCCTTAATTTTCAATTCACTTTTAAAGCTAAAGTTTGGTGGTTGTTCTACCACAATTATTATACACTTCGCATTGAAAATGTTTCTATATTTTCTCAATGTGCATTTTCTACCCTTTTATTCATCATGGAAAGACGACCAATGAAAATGAAGTCCCTCGCCGCCGCTATCGCACTCACGATTGTGCCAGTTTCAACTGTATTTGCTGCTGCCCTTGACCGCTCTGGCCAGTCGGTTGCTGCCTTCTTGCAACCAGGTAATTATGCAGAAATTGGTATCTCTTCTCTACAACCGACCGTAGATGGTAAAGATACAAGTGGTAACCCAGTTAATGATATGGCCGACACTTATAATTTTTGGAATGCTGCTCTTAAAGTACAGCCTACTGACTACTTTTCATTTGGCTTATTATATGACGAACCTTTTGGTGCAGCGGCAACCTATAAAG
Source organism: Alkanindiges illinoisensis (assembly GCF_004377485.1). Taxonomy (GTDB): domain Bacteria; phylum Pseudomonadota; class Gammaproteobacteria; order Pseudomonadales; family Moraxellaceae; genus Alkanindiges; species Alkanindiges illinoisensis_A. The sequence continues at coordinate 14,445 of NZ_SNTY01000008.1, read as the reverse complement.
GAAATAATAATTTTGTCGCTCAACCAAACCAGGCTTTTGCGACAAGCACTTTTGGTCCAAATGCTCCACTAAACTCTACTCTTGGTATTAGTGGTTCAACACATGTTGATGTGGACACCCGTAATATCACCAGCCTTTTTGGTTTTAAGCCAATGACCAACTTTACCTTGTATGGTGGTCTGGTTTATCAGGAAGTTGAAGGCAAGGTGAATCTACGCGGCGCATCCTATGGCCCGTTAAGTGGTTATGATATTAATATTGACGAAGACAGTGCATTTGGCTGGATTGCGGGTGCTGCTTATGAAGTTCCTGAGATTGCCCTAAAAGCCTCTATTACATACCGTTCAGACATTGAACATGAAGGCAGTTCACGTGAAACTTTACCGCTGGGTAATGCAGCTAGAGGAATTGTTTCTGGTATTAATCAAAGCCTTACTGATGCTGGTGTGAATCCTTCTCAGCTTGGGGCAACCTTAACCGCTATTACAAATGGATTAAATTCTGTCAATGCTGGCTTGGCACAGGTTAATACAGCACTACAAGCTAACCCAGGAAATACAACTCTTCTTGGTCAGCAAGCTCAGCTAACAGCTCAACAAGCTCAGCTAACAGCCCAGCAAACCCGTTTGGCTACAGCTCAAGGTGCTTTAACTTCCTTAGCAGCACCTTCTGCACTTCCTGCTACTGCTGATACCCGTACCAAAGTAACTACCCCGCAATCCGTTAATCTGGATTTCCAAACAGGGATTATGGCTAATACTGTTGCCTTTGCGAATGTGCGCTGGGTGGAATGGTCAGAATTTAGTGTACAGCCACCATTGTTTGCTACAGCAACGAGTGGATTAAACCTGGTTGACTACACTGATGACCAGTGGTCTGCTAACGTTGGTGTAGGCCGTAAGGTTAACGATCAATGGGCAGGTAATGTGTCTGTAGGCTGGGACTCTGGTGCTGGTAACCCGGTAACTACCCTTGGGCCGACAGAAGGTTACTGGAATGTAGGCTTAGGTGTACGCTACAGTCCTACCCCAAAAGTTGAGTTGTCTGGTGGGGTGAAATACTTCTGGTTGGGTGATGCTGATGCCAAGATTAGTAGCGGTACTATTGTAGGCGATTTTGAAGGCAACCATGCACTTGCTTATGGCCTGAAACTGGGCTATCGCTTCTAATTTTTCATGATTTAAATGTAAAATTAAAGTGTATAAAAAAGGGCGATCGATTCGCCCTTTTTTTATTGGGTGCTTTTCTACTTATTGCCTGCTTTTCTGATTTCAGCAGTCTATACCAGAACTTTGCACTTATATTGGTTAAGCCGGAATATTACGCTGGGATACAGCGCGGATGGCTTCTTTTAAGGCATCATAACCATGAATGGCGGGAAACTGCGGAAACTCGGCAATTACATTGGCAGGTGCGTCAAACAGGAAACCATGATCGGCTTCACCCAGCATGGTGGTATCGTTGTAAGAATCACCTGCTGCAATCACACGGAAATTTAGCTGATGCAAGGCTTTAACGGCTTCACGCTTTTGGTCAGGCTGACGCAGTTTATAATTGGTGATCATGCCTTTGTCGTCCACTTCCAGCTTGTGACAGAAAATGGTGGGCCAGCCCAACTGTTGCATCAATGGATGGGCAAACTCATAAAACGTATCAGATAAAATAATTAACTGAAAATGGGTACGTACCCATTCTACAAATTCCTTGGCACCCGGTAGTGGACCCATGTCAGCAATCACTTCCTGAATGTCTGGCAGACCCAGATTATGTTCACGCAGGATATTTAGGCGCTGGGTCATCAATACGTCATAGTCTGGAATATCACGGGTAGTCGCTTCTAGCGCCTTAATGCCGGTTTTCTTGGCAAAATTAATCCAGATTTCAGGTACTAAAACCCCTTCCAAATCCAAACAGACCAGTTCCATGATGACTCCAAATCTTAAAAAATATTTAACTAAGCCAGATTTATGCGTCGCAACTGTACATGGGTTTTTGTATTTGGTCGAGTGCTAATGTAGCTGCGCTTTTGTTTTGCTGGTTTTATTTTTATCTAGAGCGTTGAGCTACTAAAAAATAAGGGCACTTTACTTTATAATTGAGCGCTTGCCCTTCCACCGTTTTGCCTGAACAGTTAATGTTTTACAGGCCTGTTGGTATCCCAGCCGGTTCTGTTCCGCCATTTTGCCAGGAGTTCTCATGACTGTTATTCCCACTATTAACGAAACTGAAGCCTTGGCCCAGGTCTATGCCGATCGTTCACCACGTGAAATTCTTGAACTGGCGCTAAACCAGCCCGGTGAAATTGCCATTTCCTTTAGTGGCGCTGAAGATGTGGTGCTGATTGACATGGCATCACGGATTGGCAAACCATTTCGGGTGTTTAGTCTGGACACAGGTCGTCTGCATCGTGAAACTTACCAGTTTATTGAAACCGTGCGCAAGCATTACGGCATCAAAATTGAAATCTGTTTTCCTGAGCCTGAGGCGGTACAGGCCATGGTAAATGAAAAGGGACTGTTTAGCTTTTATGTGGATGATCACAAGGAGTGCTGTGGAATTCGCAAGGTACAGCCGCTGCGTAAGAAACTGGCAGGGCTGGATGGCTGGATTACAGGCCAGCGCAAGGATCAAAGCCCGGGCACCCGCACCGCCATTCCCGTGATTCAGGCTGATCCCGGTATGGCAGGCCCCGGCCGTGAGCTGATCAAGTATAATCCGCTGGCCAACTGGAGCAGTAGCGATGTATGGAACTACATCCGCATGATGGAAATTCCCTATAATCCGCTGCATGAAAAAGGCTTTGTTTCGATTGGTTGTGAACCTTGCACCAAGCCCATTTTGCCCAACCAGCATGAACGTGAAGGCCGCTGGTGGTGGGAAGAAGATACCAAGAAAGAGTGTGGCCTGCATGCCGGAAATATCCAGTCCTGATAGCCGCCAACGGTACAAGCCGTTGAGTAAATGAACTGCTCATGCCCTGCTTTCATAAGGAACAGGGCATTATTTTTAGCTATTTTTTGTAGTTCTTATCACAGAAAACCCGATTATATTGTCTGACAATTAAAGCCTCACTTAAGTAAAACTGTATTTTAATATTTCACTTAAAAATATTTCTAATAGATAGCTGCTTGAAAAACAATGCAATTGCTAGTCATCTACTTTTCTTGGCATAGCTCATGCTTAGTTCCTATATCATGCTACAATGCTTAAATTGTCTTACATTATTTAGATGTTCGCTATTCACATCGTGTGATATCCCTGTACAGGTTGAATTTAATAATAAGCTAGGTTTTTTGGAGAGGTTTAACATGCGTCCGCTTAGTCCTATCGACTTTATTTTCTTATCACTGGAAAAACGTCAGCAGCCCATGCATGTTGGTGGATTGTTCCTATTTAAACTTCCCGAAAATGCACCGGCAGATTTTGTGCATCAACTGGTGGAAGATATCCGTAATTCCCGGGCAGTTCCGGTAGCGCCATTTAATCAGGTATTAAATGGTATCTTCTGGGGCGAAGATGAAGAATTTGACCTTGACCAGCATTTTCGGCATATCTCGCTGCCACGCCCGGGCCGTATCCGTGAACTGCTGATTTATGTGTCACAGGAACATAGTGCCCTGATTGACCGCGCCAAGCCACTCTGGGAATGTCATATTATTGAAGGGATTGAAGGCAACCGCTTTGCCATGTTCTTCAAGATGCACCATGCCATGGTTGATGGGGTTGCCGGTATGCGCCTGCTGGAGAAATCCCTGTCACACTCTCCCACCGAGAACAGTATTGTTCCACCATGGGCAGTGAAGAACAATAAACTCAAGCGTCCTACTGCAAATCCACTGAGCAAGACAGCCAAGCTGGTGCGTGTCCTGACCGAACAAATCCAGACCGTACCCAACCTTAGCCGTGAGCTGATCAATACCGTCTTTAAGGAAATGGGCAAAAATCCAGATTATGTATCTACCTTTCAGGCACCGCAATGTATCATTAATCAGCCCATTAGTGCGTCGCGCCGTTTTGCTGCCCAGTCTTATGATCTGGCGCGTTTCCGCAATGTGGCCAAAAAACTGGGTGTGACCATTAATGATGTTGTGCTGGCCGTATGCTCGGGTGCGTTGCGTTCCTATCTGATTGCCCAGCGTGCCCTGCCCAAAAAACCACTGATTGCTATGGTGCCCATTTCGCTGCGTACCGATGACAGCCATAGCGGTAACCAGATTTCCATGATTTTGGCCAATCTAGGCACGCACAAAGGCGACCCACTGGAGCGTCTGGAAATTATCAAGCGTAGTGTTTTAAATGCCAAAAACCGTTTTGGCCGCATGAAACCTAGTGAGATTCTAAGTTATAGTGGTCTGGTATATTCTACGGCTGGCCTGAACCTGCTTTCAGGGGCATTGCCGCGTCATCAAGCCTTTAATCTGGTGATTTCCAATGTACCGGGGCCACGTGAGCCACTGTACTGGAATGGCGCACAACTGGATGCACTCTACCCTGCTTCGGTACTAATGGATGGTCAGGCGCTAAATATTACCCTGACCAGCTATATGGACAAACTGGAAGTGGGCATTACGGCTTGCCGTCATGTGTTGCCACGGGTGCAAAGCCTACTGGCGCTGCTGGAAGAAGAAATCCAGACGTTTGAACACTTGACCCGCTTTATGGAACATCCTGCCAGCATTAACGTTTAAATATCGTTCTGGCCATCTTAAGGATGGTCTTAAAAGAGCCACAAAAAAAGGTGACTTGATTAAATATCAATGTCACCTTTTTTAATACATTCTTTATTTAATTTAAATTAAACCCTTGAGCTATTTATCAGGATTTATTTTTGCTGGCAGATGACAGCGTGCCTTTAGTTCATGGCAGGCCAGCTTAATCATGGCGTCTGTAATTTTGCACATTTCGCCCTGCTCATTAATGACATAACCTGCTGCATCACCAGCGGTAAGTTTTGCGGTGCTTAACGTTTCAAACACTTTGCTTTTAGCATTCATACTTACACCTCGCTACCAGACATGCCCGTGTCATTGGCTCTAGGATTAGTATAAAACTCAAAGTGTGATGGCGTTAAATAAAATACAACCCAATGTGTAAGGACTTATATCATTTTGCGGTAAAAAAGGATTTTGATGCGCAAAATCCTTGTTGCATCTGGCACTTTTCAAGCCGGATAAGATGATTAGATTTTAACTATTCCGCCAGATAACCCTTAACTTAATACAATGTCGTATTGTTCTTGCGTATACAGGTTTTCCACCTGAAACTTGATTACACGATCAATAAAATGTTCCAGATCAGCAACGGCAGTGGCTTCAGTTGACAGTAACCGGTCAATAATCGCAGGACTGGCCACCACGGTATAACCATTGGGCGCCTGATAAGCCCGGGCCAGCCGCAGTACCTCGCGGAAGATTTCATAGCAGACGGTTTCAGCGGTTTTCACGTAGCCGCGGCCCTGACAGGTCGGACAGGATTCGCACAGTAAATGTTCCAGCGACTCACGGGTACGCTTGCGGGTCATTTCCACTAGTCCCAGCTCGGACACTTGCGTAATCTTGGTTTTGGCGTGATCGCGTTCCAGCATTTTTTCCAGTGACTTCATCACCTCTTCACGGTGTGCCAGTTCCTGCATGTCAATGAAATCAATAATGATAATGCCACCCAGATTGCGCAGGCGTAACTGGCGGGTAATGGCATGCGTGGCTTCCAGATTGGTTTTAAATACCGTATCTTCCAGCGAGCGGCCACCCACAAATGAGCCGGTATTCACATCAATAGTGGTCATGGCTTCGGTCTGGTCAATCATCAGATAACCGCCAGACTTCAGCGCCACACGGGTTTGCAGTGCCTTTTGCAGGTCATCTTCAACATTGTACAAATCAAACAGCGGACGCTCACCGGGATAATGATGCAAACGGTCCTGCAAGCCGGGCACAAACTCATCGACAAATTCGGTCAGCTTGGCATGTACTTCGCGCGAATCCACATAAATCTTGGCGGTTTGTCCGTTAGCCAGATCACGGATGATGCGTTGTGGCAGTGGCAGTTCTTCAAAAATCAGGCCGGGTGCTGCAATCTGCTTTTGGCGTTTCTGGATATATTCCCACAGTCGCGCCAGATAGCGCATGTCCTGTTCAATATCCTCGCGTGCCACGCCTTCGGCTGCGGTGCGCACAATCACACTGCCTGGCAGCTTGTGTTGCGGCTGGATTTCTTCGATTAAAGCCTTTAAACGCTCGCGTTCTTCTTCCTGTTCGATGCGCTGGCTGATTCCGGTATGATGACCATACGGCATGAGCACCAGATAACGGGATGGAATGGACAGATCGGTTGACAGGCGCGCACCTTTGCTGCCCAGCATGTCTTTCATCACCTGAACGGTAATTTGCTGGCCTGCATGCAGGATTTCCATCACGTTAGGAATGGGTTGGTGACGTGGCCAGACCATGTCATTAATATGTAAAAATGCGGTGCGCGACAGGCCAATTTCCACAAAGGCCGCCTGCATACCCGGCAGAACCCGCACGACCTTACCGTTATAGATATTACCAACCAGACCACGCCGCGCAGTCCGCTCAACAAACAGCTCTTGCACCACGCCATTTTCAATTAACGCAACACGGCACTCCATTGGCGTTATATTTATCAAGAGCTCTTCAGACATGAAATTTCCAGCAAACAGGTTTAATGGTTTATAGATTGAATTTCTTTCAGTAAATCGAGTGTTTCAAATAAAGGTAATCCTACCACATTGCTATAGCTGCCATGGATTTTTGGAATGAACGCAGCGCCCAGTCCCTGAATGGCATAGCCTCCTGCTTTCCCAATCGGCTCTCCGGTTTGCCAGTATGCCTGCATGTCCGCCAGACTTAACCGCGCAAAATGCACTTCGGTGGTTACCCGGCGATGTAATACAGTCTGGTTTTGGGCAACAGCCACGCCAGTCATCACAAAATGGTCACGGCCAGACAACCGCTGCCACATGGCAAAGGCATCCGCCTGATTTTGCGGTTTGCCCAGAATTTTTCCATCAATGGTGACGGTGGTATCAGCAGCAATCACAATGGTATCGGCTGGCAGATGAGGAATAGCGGCCTGTGCTTTTTGAATGGCAAGGCGCACCACATAATCGGCAGGTGCTTCATGCAGGTGCGGACTTTCATCAATTTCAAATACCTGCACTGTGAATTCCATACCAACCTGCTCTAACAGTTCTTTACGTCGTGGTGATCCTGAAGCCAGAACAATCATTGCGAGTTCCTAAAAAGTTTTTGACTATGGCACATAGTGTCTTACGCCAGCAGCCGAGCTATATCCAGCTCGCCATGATTTGGATATCGAACCACTAGGCTCTCCAGCGCCGCAATATGAGATAAATTAGTGGCCACAAGGCAATGCTGCTCCATAAGGGCCGCCAGTGCTTGATAATTGGAAACTGGATATTGGCCATTTTCTGAAAAAACAGCTGAATCAGCAAATGCAGAAACACGGCAACGGCAGCAATAATCCACAGGTTGCCGAAGGTTAAAATGCGCTGGTTATGAGTAAAATAGCGTGCCAAAAACGCAATAATGACAAAGCTAAGCGCATACTGGCCCAGTATCGCATCCATCATGAAATCAGTGGCCACGCCCAGGCTAAAGGCAAACCAGATCCCGCACCAGGCCGGCTGGCACAGCACCCAGAACAGCATAATCAGCAGGAAAAACAGCGGACGCCAGGAAGCGACATCATACGGCAAGGGATAAACCATTAGCACTGAAGCTACCACAATACTGCTAATAATGGCGATGAGTGGATCAGGCGACTGGTTGCCGCCACCCAGCGTACGACCACTTAAGCGGCGGCCAAACTCAAGAAGTGGCATAGGGTTGCTCCAGGGCTAAAGGCTCGGAAAACAGCACCACCACATGATGGCCACCTTCCAGTTGTGCCAGTGGCTTGACATCAATACTGGCAAATTCGCCTGCACCATGCCGGGCAATGGCAGTAACCTTACCCACCGGATAGCCCGCCGGAAACTGCTCCCCCAAACCTGAGCTGATTAACCGGTCACCAACCTTGATATCTGCAGTATTCGGTACATATTGCATGGCGAGTCGGCCACTATCGCCAGTACCTGCCACAATGCCGCGCATGCCAGTGCGCTCAATCCGCACCGAAATGGCATGTTCCTTGTCTGACAGCAGCATTACCCGGGCACTGTGCGGATAAACATCAATCACCTGCCCCATAATGCCCTTATCATCCAGAATGGTCTGGCCGGTTTTAACCTGCTCAAGGCGGCCCTTGTTGATAATCAGAATCTGGCGCAACGGATCAGTGTCAGTGCCAATGACCTCACTAATCAGCATGCGGCCATCAATAATCAGCGGGGTGTTCAGCAAGCCACGCAGGCGGGTATTTTCAGCAGACAGTTCGGACAGCTTTTGCAGGCGAACACGGTTTTGTAGCAGTTCAGCACGCATGGCGGTATTTTCACGCCGTAGCTGATCTTCTGACTTGCTTTGCTGGCGAAACCAGTCACCTGATAATACCGGATAGCTGGCCAGTGCATAAATCGGGTTAAATGCACGGTGCACCAGACTGCGCACTGGCGTTACGTAATCTTCATAGCGCCAGTTAATGAATATCAGGACAAAACAGGCAATCAGTGCCAGCGTAAAAGAACGAATCGCTGGCGGCTGACGGCTGAAAATATTGGACTGCACCGAACCGCCTTTAGATTTAAAAAATGATTACTGTGGTTCGGCAAGCTCACCAACCGCAGCTTTGTTCAGGTTTCTGATCTTGTAGTTCGACAAGATCAGAAACGATCGAAGGATAATAGCCTTTTTTAAATAGTAACCTTTAGCTTGGCAAAGGATTCTATTTGGCCAAGAAATGGAGTACTAAAAATCCTTAGCCTACAAACAGCATGTCGTAGTTTGGATTGTCAAAGTATTCCAGCACCTTGCCACCACCGCGGGTTACGCAAGTGAGCGGGTCTTCGGCCACTACCACTGGCAGGCCAGTTTCCTGTGACAATAACTTGTCCAGATTACGCAATAATGCACCACCACCTGTTAATACAATGCCACGCTCGGCAATATCGGCAGACAATTCAGGCGGGGTTTGTTCCAGCGCGGTTTTAACCGCACTGACAATGCTGGACAATGGATCAGAAATAGCGGTCAGCACTTCTTCAGAATTAATTACAAAGGAGCGCGGCACCCCTTCGGCCAGATTACGGCCACGCACTTCAATTTCCAGTACCTTGCCATCCGCATAGGCCATACCAACTTCCTGCTTGATGCGCTCAGCGGTGGTTTCACCAATCACACAACCATGTGCCTTGCGCACGTAATTGATGAGCTGTTCATCAAAAATGTCGCCACCAATACGCAGGGAATCAGAATACACGCAGCCAGACAGGGAAATAATGGCAATTTCAGTCGTACCGCCGCCCACATCCACCACCATGGAGCCACAGGCCTGCTCAACCGGCATGCCCGCGCCAATAGCAGCAGCCATGGGCTCTTCAATCAGACGCACATCACGCGCACCGGCACGCTCTACCGCTTCACGGATGGCACGGCGCTCAACCAGTGTAGATTTACAGGGAACGCAGACCACCACGCGCGGTGTTGGTGGCAACAGGCGCTTTTCATGAACCTTGTGAATAAAGTACTGCAACATGGTTTCAGTGACTTCAAAGTCGGCAATCACGCCATCCTTTAAAGGGCGAATGGCGGAAATATTGGCTGGCGTACGGCCCAGCATCTGTTTTGCATCAATACCAACAGCAGCAACCGTTTTATTTGAACCGCTGTGACGGATGGCCACAACCGTGGGTTCATCTAATACAATACCGCGACCAGGTGCATAAATAAGCGTGTTTGCTGTACCAAGATCAATGGCCAGATCTGTGGAGAACAGGCCAAAAAGACGTTTTAAAATCACGGGGCATTCCAGAAGAAAATGAGTGGCAAATTAGATGACAATGCAAGGACGCAACTTTAACGAAATGCTATTATTTAGACAAGCCATTTGGACAAGTCGGCATCTTGTGATAACGTGCCGCAATTATACTTTTTATGATGATGCAGGTGTGCTTTTATGTCAGCAAACACAAGCCAAACCGACAACACATTAACCGTACATGACGTTGAAAAAATTGCCATATTAAGCCGTCTGGCTATTGATGACAGCAAGGCAACTGCCTATGCAGAGAGCCTCAATAAAATCCTGTCCCTGATGCAGGCATTGCAGGCCATTGATACCACGGATGTTGAGCCGCTTAAAAGCCCGTTTGATCATCCACAGCCATTGCGTGACGACATCGTGGCCGAGCCAAATCGCCGTGATGATTATCAGGCCGTAGCCCCGGCCACCCAGGATGGCCTGTATCTGGTGCCGCGCGTTATTGAGTAACCACGGGCTGAGTAATTATTGAATAAGGCCAAAAATCAGGCTTTTTGCTGCAATGGATTTCTTATTTTTTCTTTAACAAAATATATCTGAATCATTATGACCGATCATTCTTCGTCTGAACTGCATCAGCTCAGTGTACGCCAGCTTGGTGAAGGCCTTGCTGCCAAAAAGTTTTCATCTGTTGAACTAACCCAGCATTATTTACAGCGTATTGCTGCCATTGATCCACAGCTCAACAGCTATGTCACCGTGACCAGCGAACTGGCATTGGCACAAGCGCAAGCCGCTGATCAGGCACGTACCGATGGCAAGGCAGGCATCCTGACAGGTATTCCGCTGGCGCATAAGGACATTTTTTGTACACAAGGGGTCAAAACCACAGCAGGCTCCAGAATGCTGGGCGACCCGAAAAATCCGTTTATTGCGCCCTACAATGCCACCGTGGTGGAAAAATGCCTGAATGCCGGACTGGTGACACTGGGCAAGGTCAACATGGATGAGTTTGCGATGGGCTCAACCAATGAAAAATCCTATTTTGGCGCCAGCAAAAACCCGTGGGATACCAACCGGATTCCGGGCGGTTCATCAGGCGGTTCGGCGGCGGCGGTGGCTGCTGACCTGGCACCTTTTGCTACAGGCACCGATACTGGCGGCTCTATTCGCCAGCCTGCCTCGTTTTGTGGCTTAACCGGCATCAAGCCAACCTATGGCCGAGTTTCACGTTTTGGCATGATTGCCTATGCCTCCAGTTTTGATCAGGCTGGCCCCATGGCACGTTCTGCCGAAGACTGTGCTTATCTGCTGCAAGTCATGTCAGGTCATGATGCCAAGGACTCGACCAGTGTTGACCGTCCGGTTGATGACTATGTTGCTGAGCTAAATCAGGTTGCCGAGTTAAACCAGCCGTTAAAAGGCCTGCGTATTGGCCTGCCACGCCAGTATTTTGGCCACAATGGTTTAAACAGTGAAGTGCAAAGCCGTATTGATGCAGCGCTGCAACAACTGCAACAGCTCGGTGCCATACTGGTGGATATTGACCTTGACACCACCGATGCGGCCATTCCTGCCTATTACCTGCTGGCTCCGGCAGAAGCATCCAGTAACCTGTCGCGTTATGATGGCGTGCGTTATGGCTATCGCTGTGAAAACCCCACTGACCTGACCGACCTGTATAGCCGTTCGCGCGCTGAAGGTTTTGGTGATGAAGTACAGCGCCGGATTTTAATTGGCACCTATGCCCTGTCTGCTGGTTACTATGATGCCTATTATGTGAAGGCACAAAAAGTGCGTCGCCTGATTCAGCAGGACTTTTTACGTGCCTTTGAACAGGTTGATGTGATTGCCGGGCCAACAGCGCCAAGCACCGCCTACCAGATTGGTGAAAACCTCGATCCGGTCAGCATGTATCTGGGTGATATTTACACCATTGCCGTGAATCTTGCTGGCTTACCGGCCATTAGTGCGCCAGTCGGCTTTGATGACAACAAGCTGCCTGTAGGGCTGCAACTGATTGGCCCGTACTGGTCTGAAAGCAAGCTGTTATCTATTGTTCATCAATACCAGCAGCACACTGACTGGCACCTGCAACGCTCACCGCTGATTGCGGCCCAGCTCAACAGCGCAGCAAGTGCACAGGAGAACGTATAATGACGCAAACTACTACTCAATCCGCTAAAAATCAGTCCAGTGCAAAATCCAAATTAGTACATGGCTGGGAAGTGGTCATTGGCCTTGAAATCCATTGCCAGCTCAATACCAACAGCAAGATTTTTTCCGGTGCCTCCACCACATTTGGTGCCGAACCCAATACGCAAGCCAGCCTGATTGACTTGGCCCTGCCCGGTGTATTACCAGTGTTGAACAAAGAGGTGGTTAATAAGGCCATCCGCTTTGGTTTAGGTATTGATGCTGAAATTGGCCGCGCCTCAGTGTTTGCCCGTAAAAACTATTTTTATCCTGATCTGCCCAAAGGTTATCAGATTAGCCAGATGGATCATCCGATTGTAGGCAAGGGTTTTGTCGACATCACATTAGATGATGGCAGCACCAAACGCATTGGCGTTACCCGTGCGCATCTGGAAGAAGATGCAGGTAAATCACTGCATGAAGATTTTGCTGGCATGACTGGTATTGATTTGAACCGTGCTGGCACCCCGCTGCTTGAAATTGTATCCGAACCGGATATGCGCTCAAGTGAGGAAGCCGTGGCTTATGTGCGCGTGATTCACTCACTGGTGCGCTGGCTGGGCATTAGTGACGGCAACATGGCTGAAGGCTCATTTCGGGTGGACTGTAACGTATCCGTACGCCAGCCGGGGGATGACTACGGCACCCGTTGCGAGCTGAAAAATATCAACTCGTTCCGTTTTATTGAACGCGCCATTGATGCCGAAGTCGAGCGCCAGATTGATCTGATTGAAAGCGGTGGCCGTGTGATTCAGGCCACGCGCCTGTATGATCCCAACAAGAATGAAACCCGCAGCATGCGCAGCAAGGAAGAAGCCAACGACTACCGTTACTTCCCTGATCCTGACTTGCTGCCCGTGGAAATTTCTGAAGCACAAATTGAGCAAATCCGGGCTGAATTGCCGGAGCTGCCTGTTGCCCGTCGTGAGCGTTTTATCAGCCAGTATCAACTGCCTGAATATGATGCCCGAGTCTTAACAGGTTCGCGTGATCTGGCTGATTTTTATGAAGCCACCGTGCAAGCCGCTGGTGGTGAAAAGCAGGCCAAGCCATCGGCCAACTGGGTGATGGGTGAATTGCTGGCTGGTTTAAATAAGTCTGAGAAAGAAATTACCGATTCTCCGATTAGTCCTGAACAACTGGGTGGTCTGATTGGCCGTATTGTCGACAACACCATTAGCGGCAAGATTGCCAAGCAAGTATTTGCCGAGATGCTGGACGGCGCTGGACAAACTGCCGACCAGATCATTGAAGCCAAGGGTCTCAAGCAGGAAACCGATACCGGCGCCATTGAGGCCATTATTAAGGACGTACTCACTGCCAATGAAAACATGGTGGCTGAATATAAATCTGGCAAGGAAAAAGCCTTTAATGGTCTGGTTGGTCAGGTAATGAAAGCGTCCAAAGGCAAGGCAAACCCTGCACAAGTCAATCAGTTGATGAAGCAACTGCTGGGTTAAGTTTTATTGCTTAACTTTTTGTTTTAGTGGTATAAAACCTCATAGAAATATGAGGTTTTATATGAATTTCAACAACCAATTAAAACTAGATAAATCAAGAACAATACGAAGTTGTTTTGAATACTTTGCAAAACAATCTTTAGACATTGAAACAGCTTTGAGTGGTATAGACGACGGAAATTTTGTTGCTCTAGGTGATGTAAGCTTTGGCTTCTCAAGAGAAACAGCTATCAAATGGGATGATTTTCTTATTTCCATCCTAAACATAAAAAAGCTTATAAAGCTAATATCATTGAAAACTCTAGATAAAGAATTGAAAAATTTATTTAAAGATTATTTAGCTAATAATGAGATAGATATTTTTACAAGCTTTCAAGATTTAATCGAAAAACTAGAAAAATATCGATCAAATCTAAATTTTCATTATTTTATTGTATCAGGACTAAAGGCTGCAAAAATTTATCAATTTGATAATATTAAAATTGGTAACTTTAATGAGCAATGCTCAACTACAAAATTGTCTTTTGCAGAAAAGATATATTTAAACTACCAGACAATTACAAATTATAAAAAAGAAAATAATTCTTTTAATGAAATGGATGAGTATTGGCTTCAACAGTCTTTAATAAGAATATCAAAGTATGAAGGCCATACAGTACTTGAAGTCTCAAATTTTGGTGATGATGAGAGCTCTATAAATCAGAGTATTAATGATGCTGAGTCTTTTATTAATGAATTAATATTCTTAGGCCAAATTTCATTAAATAACCCGAATCGCGGATAAGCAATTGACTTGAAAAATAAGAGGACTAGAGCCATCAGTTGAGTTACCACACCAAACTCACAACTCTAGTCCTGATGTTCAATAGTACCGAATTATTTTGCG